>NZ_JAGIOX010000001.1:0-2500 GCF_017876915.1 Stenotrophomonas sp. PvP093
CACTGCAGTTCCCAGGTTGAGCCCAGGGCTTTCACAACGGACTTAAACGACCACCTACGCACGCTTTACGCCCAGTAATTCCGAGTAACGCTTGCACCCTTCGTATTACCGCGGCTGCTGGCACGAAGTTAGCCGGTGCTTATTCTTTGGGTACCGTCATCCCAACCAGGTATTAGCCAGCTGGATTTCTTTCCCAACAAAAGGGCTTTACAACCCGAAGGCCTTCTTCACCCACGCGGTATGGCTGGATCAGGCTTGCGCCCATTGTCCAATATTCCCCACTGCTGCCTCCCGTAGGAGTCTGGACCGTGTCTCAGTTCCAGTGTGGCTGATCATCCTCTCAGACCAGCTACGGATCGTCGCCTTGGTGGGCCTTTACCCCGCCAACTAGCTAATCCGACATCGGCTCATTCAATCGCGCAAGGTCCGAAGATCCCCTGCTTTCACCCGTAGGTCGTATGCGGTATTAGCGTAAGTTTCCCTACGTTATCCCCCACGACAGAGTAGATTCCGATGTATTCCTCACCCGTCCGCCACTCGCCACCCAGAGAGCAAGCTCTCCTGTGCTGCCGTTCGACTTGCATGTGTTAGGCCTACCGCCAGCGTTCACTCTGAGCCAGGATCAAACTCTTCACTTAAAACTACATGATCCGAAGATCAAAATTTAAAGCTGCAGATGATTGATTCTGGCAACGTATCGCTTGCTTTAAAACAATTAATAGTTGCTTGATCAAACGTCTGCAAGATGGACAATCATCCTTCCTGCAGGCGCCTTCACAAGATACCTGCGCATACTTTCAAAGATCCGGGGAAGTGGCCTCAGCGCCGTTCCCGTGTGCTGCGAAGTTTCCTTCGTAGCGAGCCGCCCATTATAGCCGGCTTTTCCGCTTCGTCAACACCTTTTTTCAAGGTCGTCTCACCGGAGTGGACGTTGTTGCCGATGCTGCTTCGTCGTTGGACCCGAGGGCCTTTCGTCGTTGCGAGCCGCCTATTATGGCAGGCCTTTCAGCTTTGTCAACAACTTGTTTGAGGAACTTGAAGCTCTTCGTGAAGTTGTTGCCGCAAGTCCAGGTCGAAACCAGGTGCCTGCAAAAAAAGGAAAACCCCGCTGCGCAAGCAGCGGGGTTTTGGGTGTAAACCCTGGCGATGACCTACTCTCGCATGGCTTGAGCCACACTACCATCGGCGCAGCTGCGTTTCACTTCCGAGTTCGGGATGGGATCGGGTGGTTCCACAGCGCTAATTTCACCAGGGAGGCTTTTGGAGAGTCGCACTCGTCCTGGGGGACAAGGCGCCAGCCTCGCATAGTTCTTGTGACGTAGCGTGCACTTGGATGCTCTTACGACGCTGTCGTAAAGCCAAGGCAACTTGAGGTTATATGGTCAAGCCGCACGGATCATTAGTATCAGTTAGCTCAATACATTGCTGTACTTACACACCTGACCTATCAACCACGTAGTCTACATGGTTCCTTCAGGGGGCTTGTGCCCCGGGAGATCTCATCTTGAGGCGCGCTTCCCGCTTAGATGCTTTCAGCGGTTATCGCTTCCGAACATAGCTACCCGGCAATGCCACTGGCGTGACAACCGGAACACCAGAGGTTCGTCCACTCCGGTCCTCTCGTACTAGGAGCAGCCCCTCTCAAATCTCCAACGCCCATGGCAGATAGGGACCGAACTGTCTCACGACGTTCTGAACCCAGCTCGCGTACCACTTTAAATGGCGAACAGCCATACCCTTGGGACCGACTACAGCCCCAGGATGTGATGAGCCGACATCGAGGTGCCAAACACCGCCGTCGATATGAACTCTTGGGCGGTATCAGCCTGTTATCCCCGGAGTACCTTTTATCCGTTGAGCGATGGCCCTTCCATACAGAACCACCGGATCACTAAGTCCTAGTTTCCTACCTGCTTGATCCGTCGATCTTGCAGTCAAGCACGCTTATGCCTTTGCACACAGTGCGCGATGTCCGACCGCGCTGAGCGTACCTTCGAGCTCCTCCGTTACTCTTTAGGAGGAGACCGCCCCAGTCAAACTACCCACCATACACGGTCCCCGACCCAGATAATGGGCCCAGGTTAGAACGTCAAGCACGACAGGGTGGTATTTCAAGGATGGCTCCGCCACAGCTAGCGCCATGGTTTCATAGCCTCCCACCTATCCTACACAGACGAACTCAACGTTCAGTGTAAAGCTATAGTAAAGGTTCACGGGGTCTTTCCGTCTTGCCACGGGAACGCTGCATCTTCACAGCGATTTCAATTTCACTGAGTCTCGGGTGGAGACAGCGCCGCTGTCGTTACGCCATTCGTGCAGGTCGGAACTTACCCGACAAGGAATTTCGCTACCTTAGGACCGTTATAGTTACGGCCGCCGTTTACTGGGGCTTCGATCAAGAGCTTCGCCTTGCGGCTGACCCCATCAATTAACCTTCCAGCACCGGGCAGGCGTCACACCCTATACGTCCACTTTCGTGTTTGCAGAGTGCTGTGTTTTT
>NZ_JAGIOX010000001.1:7500-442500 GCF_017876915.1 Stenotrophomonas sp. PvP093
CCGAATCGTAGCCCTGCACCAGCGGGTACAGGAACTCGTGGATGGCGATGGACTGCTGGGCGGCATAGCGCTTGGCGAAGTCGTCGCGCTCGAGCATGCGCGCCACGGTGTGCTGGCCGGCCAGGCGGATCATGTCGGCCGCGCCCATCTTGCCGAACCACTCCGAGTTGAAGCGGACTTCGGTACGGCTGCGGTCGAGCACCTTGAACACCTGTTCCTCGTAGGTACGGGCGTTGGCCAGCACGTCATCGCGGCTGAGCGGCTTGCGGGTCAGGCTCTTGCCGGACGGGTCGCCGATCATGCCGGTGAAGTCGCCGATCAGGAAAATGACCTGGTGGCCGAGGTCCTGGAACTGGCGCATCTTGTTCAGCAGCACCGTATGGCCCAGGTGCAGGTCGGGCGCGGTGGGGTCGAAGCCGGCCTTGATCCGCAGCGGACGGCCTTCCTGCAGGCGCGCACGCAGATCCTCGAGCTTGAGGATCTCGTCGGCACCACGGCCGATCAGGGCAAGGGCTTCTTCAATCGAGGACACGTGACTACTCCCGGCAACGCCGATTCTTGTGTGGGGTGTTAAAGCGAAGTTAACCCGATTGGCTTCACAAAAGCCAATGGGCACAAGGGTTTGACGCGGTTTTCTCAGGTGTCTATGGTAACCGGCGATCAGGCCCGCACTCCCAGGCCGCCAGGAAAAAACCGCCGATGCACAATTCCGAACAAGGGCGCGCACGCAAGCAGCGCTTCCAGGAACGCCTCCACGTCCTGCACGACAACACCCTGCATCGGAAGCTCAGGCAACATCTTCCCGCCGCCTTCAATGAGCGCTGGACCCGCCGCCATTGGATGCACGCCAGCCTGTTTGCGACCATCGGCGCCCTGGTGGCGACGATCGTCCCCGGTTTCTCGCACACCATCGATGCGCCTTACGCCGACAGCCACACCAGCCTGGCGCTGCCGTTGCCGCCGCTGACCATGGCCCGCCAGCAGCAGGTGCCGGGTGACAGCTGGCAGGTGCTGCGCGTGCAGCGTGGCCAGACCCTGAGCGACCTGTTCGACAAGGCTGGCATTCCGGCCACCACCCTGCACCGGGTGCTGGACCACCCCGGCGCGCGTGAGGCGTTGACCAAGCTGCGCCCGGGTGCCGAGATCGCCTTCGACATGCCGCTGTCCGGCGACCTGCGCAGCATCCGTTTCGACCGCGATGCCGACAACCGCGTGGAACTGAGCCTGGCCGGCGATGACATCAAGGAGAAAGTGACCAAGCGCGAGTCCTCCACGCGCACCGTGGTCACCAGCGGCGAGATCACCAGTTCGCTGTATGCCGCGGCCCGACGGGCCGGGCTGTCGCCGTCGGCGATCGCGACGATGACCGACGACATCTTCAAGTACGACATCGACTTCTCCAAGGACCTGCAGCCGGGCGACCGCTTCAGCGTGGTGATGGATGAAACCTGGCGCGAAGGCGAGAAGGTGGACACCAGCAAGATCCTGGCGGCGACCTTCACCACCGGTGGCAAGACCTATTCCGGCTTCCGCTTCGACCGCAACGGCAAGTCCGAGTACTACGACATCAACGGCCGTTCGCTGAAGAAGAGCTTCATCCGCATGCCGATCCCGTTCGCGCGGCTGAGTTCGACCTTCGGCGCGCGCAAGCACCCGGTGCTGGGCAAGATGCGCATGCACAAGGGCGTGGACTACGCCGCGCGCACCGGCACTCCGATCATGGCCGCCGGCGATGCCCGCGTGCAGTTCGCCGGCGTGCAGCGCGGCTACGGCAACGTGGTGATCCTCGACCATGGCCGCGGCCACACCACCCTGTACGGCCACATGTCGCGCTTTGCGAACATCAGGACCGGCCAGCGCGTGGCCCAGGGCACGGTGATCGGCTATGTCGGCTCGACCGGCCTGGCGACCGGGCCGCACCTGCACTACGAATTCCGCGTCAACGGCGAGCACCGCAACCCGCTGACCGTGACCATGCCGCCGCCGGAACCGCTGAAGGGCGCCGAGCTGGTCGCCTTCCGCGCGCAGACCGCGCCGGCGATGGCGCGCATCCAGGGCATGGAGAAGCTGATCTACGCCGACGCCAGCCCGGCACCGACCAGCCGCGACGAGGCTGCGCCCGAGGTGGCCAGCGCCAAGGACAAGCAGGCGACCGGCCGCAAGCGCGGCTGAGCGTCTTGCGTTGACGAAGAAGGACGCGGCAGCCCAAGCTTGCCGCGTCCTTTTTTTATGCCTGCCATGAACACGACTGCCGACGCTGACGCCCCCCTGTACCTTGGCCTGATGTCGGGCACCAGCGCCGATGGCATCGATGCCGCGCTGGTGCAGTTCCCCGCCGGCGGTGGCTGCCGCTTCGTGCACGGCCTGACCGCCCGCTGGGAGCCGGTGCTGCGCGCGCGGCTGGTGGCGCTGGGCGAAGGTGGCCCGCTGGAGTCGCTGGAGGAACTGGGCGAACTGGACGCGCGGATCGCGATCAACTTCGCCGGGGCCGCCAATCAACTGCTGGCCGAGGCCGGCGTGGACCGCAGCCAGGTGCGCGCGATCGGCTCGCACGGCCAGACCGTGCGCCACCGCCCGCTGGCCGACCCGGCGTTCACCGTGCAGCTGGGCGACGGCAACCGCATTGCCGAACTGACCGGGATCACGACGGTATCCGACTTCCGCCGCCGCGACGTGGCGGCCGGGGGCCACGGTGCGCCGCTGATGCCGGCCTTCCACCTGGGCATGCTGGGCACCGCCGACGAAGACCGCGCGGTGCTCAACCTGGGCGGCATCGCCAACCTGACCCTGATCCCGCGCGAAGGCGCGGTGCGTGGCTTCGATACCGGCCCGGCCAATGCGCTGATGGACGCCTGGTGCCAGCGCCATACCGGCCGCACCTTCGATGCCGATGGCGCTTACGCTGCCAGTGGCACGTTGGACGAGGGCCTGCTGGCCGGCTGGTGCTCGGACCCGTGGTTCGCGCTGCCGCCGCCGAAGAGCACCGGGCGCGAACAGTTTCACCTGTCCTGGGCCGAAGCCCACATGGGGGAAGGCGAGTACGCCGCTGCCGATGTGCAGGCCACCCTGCTGGAGCTGACCGTGGCGACAGTGACCGATGCGTTGCTGGCGCAGCAGCCGCAGACCCGGCGCCTGCTGGTCTGTGGCGGCGGTGTGCGCAACCGGCAGCTGATGAAGCGGCTGGCGGCGCGGCTGCCGGAGGTGCAGGTTGAGTCCAGCGCGGTGCATGGGCTGGACCCGGAGTACGTGGAGGCGATGGGTTTCGCCTGGCTGGCGCAGCGGACGATGGACGGGCTGGCGGGCAACCTGCCGAGCGTGACCGGGGCAACGGGCCCGCGGATCCTGGGGGCGATCCACCTGGCGTGAGGTGGGCCGTCCGCGCAGGTGAGGCGCCGTTGTAGAGCCGAGCCCTGCTCGGCTTAGCGTGGGCCGGGCCAAGAGCAGCCGAGCATGGCTCGGCTCTACAAAGGCGCTAATCGAAGCCCTGCCCTGCCGGCAGGGCCTGCAGGGCGGCAATCGCGGCGGAGAGGGCGTCCACTTCGGGATCGCCGAAGCCGGAGCGGACCTCCAGTTCACTGCTGAACAGCCCCTGCTCCAGCAAGGCGGCGCAGGTCTGTTCGTGGGTCCAGCCGCGGGCGACCGCGACCCGTCGGATGCGTTCCAGCAGCAGCGGGTCCAGGTCCCGCAGCACAACGTCGGCCATGCTCACTTCCCCGTTCGCAAGGCACCGCCCCCTCGGCGCGTCGGGGGCGATGATCCCGCAGTCCGGGCGGGCAGGCAATCAGGCGACCGGCGGCGGCCCGCGATCGGCGATCCGCGGCCACAGCCACGCCAGCAGCAGCAGGGTTGGCACCACGGTGATCGAGCTGAGGATGAAGAACGTGCTGTAGGACGTCGCTTCGACGATGTAGCCGGAGACGCCACCGACGAACTTGCCCGGCAGGTTGGCCAGCGAGACCAGCAATGCGTACTGGGTGGCGGTGAAGTTGCGGTCGGTCAGCGACGACATGAAGGCCACCAGCACGGTGCCGGCAAAGCCCTGGAACAGGTTGTCGGCACTGAGCGCGGCGTAGAACGCCCACAGCTTGCCCGGATTGTGCGCCATCAGCAGGAAGGCCAGGTTGGACAGCGCCACGCCCAGCGCGGCCACCAGCAGCATGCGGCGGAAGCCGAACGCAGCCACCGCGATGCCGCCAAGGAACGCGCCGCCGATGCCCATCCACACACCGAACAGCTTGGAGACGGTGGCGATGTCGGCCTTGTCGAACCCCGAGTCGAGATAGAACGGCCCGGCCATCACTCCGATCACCTGGTCGGGGAACTTGAACAGGCCGACGAAGGCCAGCAGCACCAGCGCCAGTGCCACGCCATTGCGGCTGAAGAAGCTGGAGATGGGCTGGACGAACGCTTCGGCAATATCGATGCGGCGCTGCACGGCGGTGGCCGGGCGCTGCGGTTCGGCGCACAGCAGGGTGGTGACGATCGGCAGCAGCATCAGCGCGGCCATCGCCAGGTAGGCGACGATCCAGCCTTCGAACTGGGCCAGGTACAGCGCGCCGGCACCGGCCAGGATCAGGCCGATCCGGTAGCCCAGCGTATAGGTGGCGGCCAGCGCCGCCTGGGCGGTCTGCGGCGCGATCTCGATGCGGTAGGCATCGACGGCCGAATCCTGGGTGGCGCCGGCGAACGACGCCACCAGCACCCACATCACCAACGGCCACACGCCCTGTTCGGGCCGCACGAAGGCCAGCGCGACCAGCCCGACCAGCACCAGCACCTGCGACACCAGCAGCCAGGAGCGGCGGCGGCCGAGCCGCCCCAGCAGCGGGAAGGCGTAGCGGTCCAGCAGCGGTGCCCACAGGAACTTGAGCAGGTAGAAGAAGCTGGCCAGGCTGATCAGGCCGATGCTGCCCAGGTCCAGCCCGACGTCGCGCAGGCGCGTGGACAGGGTCTGCGAGGCGATCAGCAGGAACGGCAGGCCACTGCCGAAGCCGAGCATGGCCATGGTCAGCGCCGACGGGGTACCGAAGGCGCGCTTGATGCCGGCCCAGCCCTTGTAGCTGACCGGCGTGGCGGCCTCGGTCACAGGTCGTAGTCCACGGTGAACGGGGCGTGGTCGGAGAAGCGCTCGTCGCGGTAGATCGAGCAGCTGCGCAGTCGGTCACGCAGGCCCGGGGTGATGAACTGGTAGTCGATGCGCCAACCGACATTGTTGGCACGGGCGGCGCCGCGGTTGCTCCACCAGGTGTAGTCCTCTCCGGTGGGGTTGAGCAGGCGGTAGGCATCGGCCCACCCACGGCCGCCGGCGACATCGGTGGCCTGGCCGTGGTCGGCGCACAGCGCGTTGAGCCAGTCGCGCTCCTCCGGCAGGCAGCCGGAGTTCTTCTGGTTGGACTTCCAGTTCTTGATGTCCAGCGCCGAACGCACGATGTTCCAGTCACCGCACAGCACGTAGTCGCGGCCGCTGCGCGCCCACGCTTCGAGGATCGGCCGCAGCCATTCCATCACTTCGAACTTGAAGCCCTGGCGCAGGTCGCCCGAGCTGCCCGATGGGATATAGAAGGAAACCACGCTGAGATTGCCGTAGCGCGCCTCGATGTAGCGGCCTTCGTCGTCGAACGGCGCCCAGCCCAGCGAGGTGATGACCTGGTCCGGTTCGCGCTTGCTGTAGATCGCCACGCCGCTGTAGCCCTTCTTGGTGATGGCATCGCGATAGAAGCAGTGGTGGCCGTCCGGACGGAACATCGGGTCGGTCAGCTGGTCTTCCTGGGCCTTGGTTTCCTGGATGCACAGGACGTCGGCGTCCTGGGCACGGAACCAGTCGAGGAAGCCCTTGGTCGCGGCGGAACGGATGCCATTGGCGTTGAAACTGATGATGCGCATGCGGGGGACCTGCGGCGGGAAACCGGGCAAGCATACCGGTTGCCCGCAGGGCTGCGCAGTCCGCCAGGCCGGGCCTGGACGGCTTTCACATGGCGCTGGACGAGCGCGAAACGCCCAGCTGGATTAGGATTTGTGCTCCAAATGAAGATGAATCGAGTTTTGATGAGCGACCACCGCCACCGTTTCCTGCAGCTGGCCCTGACTGCCGACGCCCTGCGCTTCGGCCAGTTCACCCTCAAGTCCGGCCGGCTGAGCCCCTATTTCTTCAACGCCGGTCGTTTCGACTCCGGTTCGCTGCTGTCGCAGCTCGGCGCCTGCTACGCCGATGCCATCGATGCCACCGGGATCAAGTACGACGTGGTGTTCGGCCCGGCCTACAAGGGCATTCCGCTGGCCACCGCGATGGCCTGCGAGCTGGCCCAGCGTGGCCGCGACCTGCCGCTGTCGTTCAACCGCAAGGAAGCCAAGGACCATGGTGAAGGCGGCCAGCTGATCGGCGCCGACCTGAATGGCAAGCGCGTGCTGATCGTCGATGACGTGATCACCGCCGGTACCGCGATCCGCGAAGCGCTGGGCATCATCCGCGCTGCCGGCGGCACCCCGGCCGGCATCGTGGTGGCACTGGACCGCCAGGAGATCGCCTCGGAAGCCGACCGTCGCTCGGCGGCACAGTCGGTGGCCGAAGAAGCCGGCATTCCGGTGATCGCCGTGGCATCGCTGGCCGATCTGCTTGATTTCGCCTCCGGCAACCCGGAACTTGTCGGTTACCGGCAGCCGCTGGAAGCCTACCGGGCCCAGTACGGCGTCCGTTCGATCCGCTGACCGACCAGGGGAAAGGTCATGTCCCGAGTTCCTGCTGTTCTCTTTGCCGGCCTGCTGCTGGCCGTGCCGTTCACCGTGCCGGCGCAGTCGCGCGACGGCGGCAAGGTGGAAAAGAAGCTGTACTGCTGGAACGAGGGCAAGGAGCGGATCTGCAGTGATTCGCTGCCGGCCGATGCGGTCAATCACGCCCGCGAGGAGTTCAACGCGAAGAGCGGCCTGCGCAATGCGCAGGTCCAGCGCGCGTTGACCGACGAGGAGCGCGCCGCAGCCAGCACCGTGGCACAGCAGCAGCAGCTGGACCTGATGGCCGAGCAGACCCGCCAGCGCACCGAACAGGCGATGCTGTCCACCTATGGCAGCGAGGACGACCTGCGCCGGGTGTTCGCCGAACGCCAGGAAGTGCTGGACAACAACCTGAAGACCGCCGAGTACAACGTCACCAGCCTGCGCGAATCGCTGGTGGCGCTGCTGTCGGCCGCCGGTGACCGCGAACTGGCCGGTGGCAAGGTGGCCGACAAGCAGGCCGAGGCGATCCGCCAGCGGCATGTACAACTGCAGTCGCAGCAACGCCTGCAGGCCGGGTTCCTGCAGCAGCAGCAGGCGCTGAAGGCCGAGATCGACAGCACGCTGCAGCGCTATCGCGAGCTGAAGGGCGTGGCGCAGGCGAGCCAGGCGCCGTGATTTGCCTGTAGCGTCGGGCCCACGCTCGGCGCCGCGTGACCTTGGGAAAGGGCAGCCGAGCATGGGCTCGGCTCTACAGCAGGCGGCGCCTGGTTACGGGTTGGCCCACGGAATTTATGCACTCTTTACGCGTCGGCCCGGTCCGGCGCGTAGTGCGTTTATGGGCGGCAGGACGACGATGACGGCCTGAGGTGGAGGGGTTCCACCAGGTCGCTATTGAAATGTCCCCCTGGCTGTCTTTGTTGTGTGGCGTGCTGGTGCTGATCGCCGCCGCCTATCTTCTCTATGTCGTGCTGCGGCCCGAATCGTTCTAACGGAGCCGGCCATGACTGAGATGCTTGTCATTCTTGCCGCCAGCCTGCTGCTGGCGTGGCCGCTGGGCCTGTACCTGGCCCGCGTGATGCGCGGCACGCCGATGAAGGTCGACGTGCTGTTCAACTGGATCGAAAAGCCGTTGTACAAGGTGTTCGGCGTCGATCCCTCGCGCGCGATGTCCTGGCGCGGCTACGTGCTGGCCTTCGTGCTGAGCAACGTGGTGGTCGCTGTGTTGACCCAGGCGGTGTTCATGACCCAGGCCTGGTTGCCACTGAACCCGGACCAGATCCCGAACATGCGCTGGGACACCGCGCTGCACACGATGATCTCGTTCCTGACCAACACCAACCAGCAGCACTATTCGGGCCAGGCGCAGCTGTCCTACCTCTCGCAGATGACCGGCATCACCGGCCTGCAGGTGGTGACGCCGATGATGGGCCTGGCGCTGGCGGTGGCGACGCTGCGCGCGTTGTTCTCGCGTGCGCCGCAGGCTGCGGCGGCCACCGGTGCCGGCGATGACCGCCAGGTGGCGGTAGGCAACTACTACGTGGACGTGGTGCGCCTGTGCGTGCGTTTCCTGTTGCCGCTGTGCCTGGTGTGGACCCTGCTGCTGACCAGCCAGGGTGTGCCGTCGACGATGGCCGGTGGCCCGCAGGCCACGCCGATCGATGCCAGCGCCGGCATGACCGGACAGAAGCTGCCGCTGGGCCCGGTGGCGGCGATGGTCGCGGCCAAGCAGCTTGGCGCCAACGGTGGCGGCTGGTACGGCCCGAACAGCAGCTTCCCGCTGGAGAACCCGACCCCGCTGTCGAACGCGCTGGAGATCGTCGGCATCCTGCTGGTGCCGATGGCGGTGATCTTCATGATCGGCGCGTTCACCGGCCGGCGTCGCTTCGGCGCCCTGGTGTTCAGCTGCATGCTGGGCATGTCGCTGCTTTCCACCGGCGCGATGATGTGGAGCGAAGGGCATAGCGCCAGCGCCGCCACCCCGCTGCTGATGGAAGGCAAGGAGGTGCGCTTCGGCGCCGACGGCACGGCGCTGTGGGCGGCGGTGACTACCCAGGTCTCCAATGGCTCGGTGAACGGCATGCACGATTCGCTGGCGCCGCTGAGCGGTGGCATCGCGATGGTCAACATGCTGGTCAGCGCGATCTGGGGCGGCATCGGCTGTGGCCTGCAGCAGTTCATCGTCTATCTGCTGCTGGGTGTGTTCCTGGCCGGGTTGATGACCGGGCGCACGCCGGAACTGTTCGGCCGCAAGCTGGAGACGCCCCAGGTGCGCCTGCTGGCCCTGCTGGTGCTGCTGCAGCCGATCACCCTGCTGGTGTTCACTGCGATCACCCTGGCCGTGCCCGGCCTGGCCGGCACCTCCAACCCCGGCTTCCATGGCATCAGCCAGGTGTTCTACGAGTATGTCTCGGCCTACGCCAACAACGGTTCGGGCTTCGAAGGACTGGGTGACGCCACGCTGTGGTGGAACCTGAGCTGCTCGCTGGTACTGCTGCTGGGCCGCTTCCCGCTGCTGATCATTCCGCTGGTGGTGGCCGCACAGCTGGCCGCCAAGCGCCAGGCGCCGGAGTCTGCCGGCAGCCTGCAGATCGAAACCCCGACCTTCGCCCTGACCCTGGTCTCGGTGATCGTCATCCTGACCGTGCTGCAGTTCATGCCGGCGCTGGTACTCGGCCCGATCGCCGATCACCTGAGCCTGGGACTGCGCTGAGGACACCCTGATGAGTACCCAAGCAAGTTCAACCCGTAGTACCCATGCACTGCGCCCTGCCCTGCTTGATGGCGCCGGCCTGCGCCGTGCGCTGGTCGAAGCGGTGCGCAAGCTGGCGCCGATGCATCTGGTGCGCAGCCCGGTGATGGCGGTGGTGATGGCCGGCACGATCGTCGCCGCGATCGTCACCCTGACCGGCAATGCACCGCTGGGCTTCGGCCTGGCAGTGACCGCCATCCTGCTGGTGACCGTGCTGTTCGGCAATTTCGCCGAGGCAGTGGCCGAAGCGCGTGGCCGTGGCCAGGCCGCCTCGCTGCGCCGTGCCCGCCAGGACCTGGTGGCGCGCCGGCTGGCGGCGCCGCAGCCGGGCGCAGCCGAAGCCCAGGTGCCTGCAGCCGAGCTGCGCCCGGGCGACCATGTGATCGTCAGTGCCGGTGAGCTGGTGCCGGCCGATGGCGAGATCGTGCAGGGCCTGGCCACCATCAACGAAGCGGCAGTGACCGGCGAATCGGCACCGGTGCTGCGCGAGGCCGGTACCGACCGTTCCGGTGTGATCGGTGGCACCAAGGTGCTGTCCGACCAGATCATCGTGCGGGTGACCGCCGAGCCGGGCCACAGCTTCCTGGACCGCATGATCGCGCTGGTGGAAGGTGCCAATCGCCAGAAGACCCCCAACGAGATCGCGCTGACCCTGCTGCTGGCGGCGATGACGCTGACCTTCCTGGTGGTGGTGGCCACGTTGCCGGCGATCGGCGCGGCCGTGGGCGTGCAGGTCGATCCACTGCTGCTGATCGCACTGCTGGTGTGCCTGATCCCGACTACCATCGGCGGCCTGCTGCCGGCCATCGGCATCGCCGGCATGAACCGTGCGCTGGCTGCCAACGTGCTGGCCAAGTCGGGCAAGGCGGTGGAAGTGGCCGGCGACGTCGACGTGCTGCTGCTGGACAAGACCGGCACCATCACCTACGGCGACCGCCAGGCCAGCCACTTCCATCCGCTGGCCGGCATCGACGCCAGCCAGCTGCGCGAGGCCGCACTGCTGTCCTCGCTGGCCGACCCGACCCCGGAAGGCAAGTCGATCGTGCGCCTGGCGCGCGAACAGGGCTGCGCCACCGCCGAGCCGGACCGTGCCGACTACCTGGCGTTCAGTGCCCAGACCCGGATGTCCGGCGTCGATCTGGAACACGGGCGGCAGATCCGCAAGGGCGCTGCCGATGCGATCGGCGCCCACGTGCAGGCACTGGGCGGCAACGTGCCGGCTGAACTGGCCGGCCGCGTCGAGCAGGTCGCGCGCAATGGCGCCACCCCGCTGGTGGTGGCCGAGGGCCGCCACGTGCTGGGCGTGATCGAGCTGTCGGACGTGGTCAAGCACGGCATGCGCGAGAAGTTCGCACAGCTGCGGGCGATGGGCATCCGCACGGTGATGATCACCGGCGACAACCCGCTGACCGCTGCCGCCATCGCCGCCGAAGCGGGCGTTGATGACTACATCGCCGAGGCCCGTCCGGAAGACAAGCTGGCACGCATCCGCCAGGAACAGGCCGGTGGACGCCTGGTGGCGATGGTGGGCGATGGCACCAACGATGCTCCCGCGCTGGCCCAGGCCGACATCGGCCTGGCGATGAACTCCGGCACGCAGGCGGCGAAGGAGGCCGGCAACATGGTCGACCTCGATTCAGACCCGGCCAAGCTGCTGGCAGTCGTGGAAGTGGGCAAGCAGCAGCTGATCACCCGCGGTGCGCTGACCACCTTCTCGCTGGCCAACGACGTGTCCAAGTACTTCGCGATCCTGCCGGCGCTGTTTGCCGCTGCGGTTCCGGCCATGGCCGCACTGAACGTGATGCAGCTGTCGAGCCCACGCAACGCGGTGCTGGCGGCGCTGATCTTCAACGCGCTGGTGATTCCCGCGCTGATCCCGCTCGCCCTGCGTGGCGTGCGCTTCCGTCCGGCCACGGCCACCGCGCTGCTGCGCCGGAACATGCTGGTGTACGGCCTCGGCGGCGTGCTGTTGCCGTTCGCGGCGATCAAGCTGATCGACCTCTTCCTTGTCCTGGTATTCGGCGCATGAACCGTTCTGCTTCCACCTCCACCTCCCTGCCCCGCGAACCGAAGGCCGAAGCCCGCGTGGCCAGCCTGCAGGACGGCGCCGGCTGGCGCCCGGCGATCGGCCTGGGCCTGGCCACCCTGCTGCTGGCCGGCGCGGTCTACGCCGGCATCGCCACCGGTTTCGCCGGCCTGGCCTACCCCACCCAGGCCGAGGGCAGCCTGCTGCGCGATGGCAGCGGCCAGGTGCGCGGCTCGGCATGGTTGTCGCAGCCGTTCACCGGCGATGGCTACTTCCAGGCACGGCCGTCGGCGGCCAACTACGACCCGATGGCCGCGGCCGGTTCCAACCTGGCGCGCAGCAACCCGGCGCTGGCCGAGCGTGTTGCCGCCAGCACGGCGGCGGTGGCCGCGCGCGAAGGTGTCGCCCCGGCGCAGGTGCCGGCCGACCTGGTCACCCAGTCCGGCGGCGGGCTGGATCCGCAGCTGTCGCCGGCGGCGGCGCAGCTGCAGGTGGCACGCGTGGCACGTGCCCGCGGCCTGCCGGTGGAGCGCGTGCAGGCCTTGGTGCAGGCACATACTGAAGGGCGCCAGTGGGGCGTGTTCGGCCAGCCGCGGGTGAACGTGGTGACGCTGAACTTCGCGCTGGACCATGCGGCCAAGGCGCCGTGATGCCGGCCTGCATCGGCTGCGCGCACAATGGCGGCCATGACAGCGGCCCCCATGACTGATGCGCGTACCCGCCAGGCCGATGCCCTGGTGGAAGGCCTGCAACGCGAAGCCGGTGGCAAGCTGACCGTGTTCCTCGGCGCCGCGCCGGGTGTGGGCAAGACCTACACCATGCTGACCCGTGCCCAGGAGCAGCTGCGCCGCGGCGTGGACCTGGTGGTCGGGCTGGTGGAAACCCATGGCCGCGCCGAAACCCAGGCCCTGCTGGAAGGTCTGCCGCAGCTGCCGTTGAAGGACGTGGCCTATCACGGCCACGCCCTGCAGGAGATGGACCTGGATGCCGTGCTGGCACGGCATCCAGCGCTGGTGCTGGTGGACGAACTGGCCCATCGCAATGCGCCCGGCAGCCGCCATGAGCGGCGCTGGCAGGATGTGATGGAGCTGCTGGACGCCGGCATCGACGTCTGGACCACGGTCAACATCCAGCATCTGGAAAGCCTCAACGACGTGGTGATGCGCATCACCGGCGTGCGGGTCAGCGAGACCGTGCCCGATGGCGTGCTCGATCGCCTGCACGACATCGTGCTGGTCGATCTGCCGCCACGCGAACTGATCGCGCGCCTGCAGCAGGGCAAGGTCTATGTGCCCGAACAGGCCGCGCAGGCGCTGCAGGCGTTCTTCTCGCCGGCCAACCTGACCGCCCTGCGTGAACTGGCGATGCAGGAAGCCGCCGACCGCGTCGACAGCAGCCTGCGTGAAACCCGCGCCGCACGGGGCGAAGGCAACCTGCCGCTGCGGCGCGGCGTGCTGGTGGCCATCGATGGCGGCGGCCAGAGCGAGTACCTGGTGCGGGTGGCGCGCCGCATCGCCGAGCGCCGCGACGCACCGTGGACGGTGGTGACCGTGCAGGGCCGGCGCCAGGACGAGGCCACGCGGCGCGAGATCGATGCGGCCTTCGCCCTGGCACGGCGGCTGGGCGGCGACGCCGAACTGCTGCACGGATCGAGCATCGCCGATGCCCTGCTCGACCATGCAGCGCACAACGGCGTATCGACCCTGGTGCTGGGGCGCACCCGTGAGCGCCCGCTGGCGCGGATGTTCAACCGAACCCTGACCCAGCAGCTGATCCAGCGCGGCGCGCACTACGAGATCACCATCATCAGCACGCCGCAGGCCCGGGCGCGCTCGCGCCGCGAAGGTCTGCTGCCACCGATGCGCGGCATCAGCTACGAGCCGGTACAGGCACTGATCGCCACCGCGCTGGCCTGTGCGGTGGCTTGGCTGGCCGAACGCTGGGTCGGCATGGCCGACCTGTCGATGGTGTTCATCGTGGCAGTGGTGCTGGTGGCGGCGCGCACGCGTGCCAGCGTGGCGGTGATGGCGGCGATCCTGTGCTTCCTGGCCTACAACTTCCTGTTCATCGCGCCCCGCTTCACCTTCGCCATCGGTGCGCGCCAGGGCGTGATCACCGTGTTCCTGTTCCTGGCCGCCGCCTTGGTGGCCGGACGGCTGGCCTCGCGCCTGCGCATGCAGGTCATTGCGCTGCGTGCGGCCAACCGCCATGCACGTGCACGCCAGCAGCTGGGCCGTCAGCTGGCCAGCGCCGCTGGCAACGGCGAGGTGGCACAGGCAGGTCGGCATGCCTTGGAGCAGGCGATGGATGTGCCGGCGTGGCTGCGGATCGGCGCGGACACTGCCGCCGGTGGCCGCAGCCAACCCGGCGATACCGACCTGGCTGCCGCCGACTGGGCGCTGCGCCACGGCCAGCCCAGCGGCCGCTTCACCGACACCCTGGCCGGTGCGCAGTGGTGGTTCCTGCCATTGCTGGATGGCGAAGATCGCGCGATCGGCGTGGCCGGCCTGTACCTGCCCGGCGCACAGGCACGCCTGCTGCCCGAACAGCGGCAGCTTGCCGAGGCGATGGTCGATGACATCGCGCAGGCCGCACTGCGTACCCGGCTGGTGGCCGAACTGGAACAGGCGCATGTCAGCAACGAGACCGAGCGGTTGCGCTCGGCCCTGCTCTCTTCGGTGTCGCACGACCTGCGCTCTCCACTGGCGGCGATGATCGGTTCGGCCGACAGCCTGGCCAGTTACGGCGCGGCGATGGACACGGCCGATCGCCGTGCCCTGCTGGACACCATCCTGGTCGAAGGCGAGCGGCTGGACCGCTACATCCAGAACCTGCTGGACATGACCCGCCTTGGCCACGAAGGTCTGAAGATCAACCGTGACTGGATCGGCGTGGACGAACTGATCGGCTCGGCCGCACGGCGCCTGCAGCGCTACCAGCCCAAGGTGCGGCTGGAGCTGGACATTCCGTCCACGCTGGCGCCGATCTGGGTACACCCGGCACTGGTCGAACAGGCCGTGTTCAACGTGATGGAGAACGCGGCCAAGTTCTCGCCGCCCGACGCCGCCGTGCAGGTGCAGGCGCGCGAACTGGACGGCCAGCTGCGCATCGACGTGATCGATGCCGGCCCCGGCATTCCCGACGACGAGCGCGCGCGCATCTTCGACATGTTCTACAGCGTCGAGCGCGGCGACCGCGGCCGCCACGGCACCGGCCTGGGCCTGACCATCTGCCAGGGCATGATCGGCGCACATGGCGGCAGCGTGCAGGCGCTGCCCGGACGCGACGGTCGCGGTACCCTGATCCGCATCACCCTGCCCCTGCTCAAGCCAGCCTCCCACGATGAGCCCGACCCCGATTGATGCCAGCGTGCCGGCCGCGCGCGTGCTGGTGATCGATGATGAAACCCAGATCCGCCGGTTCCTGGACATCAGCCTGCGCGCGCAGGGCTACCAGGTGCGACAGGCCGCCACCGGCCAGGAAGGCCTGCAGCTGGCCGCCAGCGAGGACATGGACCTGGTGATCCTGGATATCGGCCTGCCGGACATGGAAGGCCACGAGGTACTTGAACAGCTGCGGCAGTGGAGCCAGGTGCCGGTGATCATGCTGACCGTGCGCGCCGGCGAAGCCGAGAAGGTGCGCGCACTGGATACCGGCGCCAACGACTACGTGACCAAGCCGTTCGGCACGCAGGAACTGATGGCGCGGGTGCGGGCGCTGCTGCGCACCCGCAGCGTACCCAGTGATGGCACGCCGCCGGTGTTCGACGACGGCCACCTGCGCGTGGACCTGGTGCGCCGCGAAGTCGCCCTGCAGGGTGAACCGGTGGCGTTGACCCGCAAGGAGTACGCGTTGCTGTCGCTGCTGCTGCGCAATGCAGGGCGGGTAGTGACGCAGCCGCAGATCCTGCAGGAGATCTGGGGGCCGACCCACCAGCACGATACCCATTACCTGCGCATCCTGGTCGGCAAGCTGCGGCACAAGCTGGGCGATTCGGCGCTGGATTCACGCTATCTGTTCACCGAACCGGGCGTGGGCTTGCGATTCAAGGGGTGAGGGTGTGCCGAACAACGGTCGGCACCCACCAAAGCAAATTCGGAAGAGCATCCACGCATGGCGTGGATCTCTGCTGTGTCGACCAAGGTCGACACCTACCAAGAGCAGTTCATGCGGTTCGGACAGATCGCGGAAATCTGTCGAAGGCGGGGTGGGTCCGGTTGCGGGGGCGTGAGCCGCATGGATGCGGCGACCGAGCTTACATGGGTGAGGGCGCTTTGCTTGCGAAGCACTGCTTCGCAAGCGCCCGAACGCCCAGCCGCCAGCGGCTGGGCCGGGCCCCGGAGGGGGACTTGCAGCGTCCTCCGTAACCGGACCCACCCCGCATCCTACGGATAGCCGGCCTTTGACGTTGACGTTGATTCGGCGGGTGCCGGGCGCCGCCCGGCCCCACCTCAGAACCCCAGCGGCGTGTCGCCCAGCACCGGCTGCAGCTGGCTGCGGAACAAGGCCTTGATGCGCTCGAGTGCGGCATCGTCGTTGCCTTCGAAGCGCAGCACCAGCACCGGCGTGGTGTTGGAGGCGCGCACCAGGCCCCAGCCATCGGCGAAGTCCACGCGCAGGCCATCGATGGTCGACAGGCGGCCCCCCACATACGGGTTGTCCGGCGACTGCGCCGCCGCCACCAGCATCGCCACCAGCGCATGCGGCGTCCCGTCGGCCACCGCTACCTTCAGCTCCGGCGTGGCGACCATTTCCGGCAGTTCGCCCAGCACTTCGTCCGGGGTCTCCTCGCGCTGGGCCAGGATCTCCAGCAGGCGCGCAGCGGCGTACAGGCCGTCGTCGAAACCGAACCAGCGTTCCTTGAAGAAGAAGTGGCCGCTCATCTCACCAGCCAGCTCGGCATCGGTCTCGCGCATCTTCGCCTTCATCAGCGAATGCCCGGTCTTCCACATCAGCGGGCTGCCACCGTTGCGCAGCACATGGTCGGACAGCTTGCCGGTGCACTTGACGTCGTAGATCACCATCGCGCCCGGATTGCGCATCAGCACGTCGGCAGCGAACAGCATCAGCAGGCGGTCGGCATAGATGATCCTGCCTTCGCCGGTGACCACGCCCAACCGGTCGCCGTCGCCATCGAAGGCTACGCCGAGGTCGGCGCCGAAGCGCTTGACTGTCTGCACCAGGTCTTCCAGGTTGGCCGGCTCGCTCGGGTCGGGATGATGGTTGGGGAAGGTGCCATCGACATCGCAGTACAGCGGAATGACGTCGGCGCCGATTGCTTCCAGCAGCTGCGGGGCCAGTGCGCCGGCCACGCCATTGCCGGCATCGGCCACGACCTTCAGCGGACGGTCCAGCTGCACGTCATCGGCGATGCGCTGGATGTAGTCGGCACTGACATCGCGCTGCTGGTAGTCACCCGGTTCGGCGGACTGCACCAGGCGGCCCTCGACGATGCGCTGGTAGAGGTCGGTGATCGCGTCGCCGGACAGCGTCTCGCCGCCGATCACCACCTTGAAGCCGTTGTACTCGGGCGGGTTGTGGCTGCCGGTGACCGCCACGCAGGTGCCGGTACGCAGATGGAAGGCGGCGTAGTACACGAGCGGGGTCGGCGCCAGGCCGATGTCGATCACCGCGCAGCCGGCACGGCGCAGGCCCTCGGCCAGCCCGGCCGTCAGCTCGGGTCCGGACAGGCGGCCATCGCGCCCGATCACCACCTCGCGCAGGCCCTGCTCCAGTGCCACGGTGCCGATGGCCTGGCCGATCAGCGCCGCGGTCTTCGGTGTCAGTTCGCTGCCCACCATGCCGCGGATGTCATAGGCGCGGAAGATGCCGGCGGCCAGCTCTTCGGCAGGCACCGGCGGTGGCGGCGGTGGCGTGGCATCGCCACTGCCGGTCACGGCGGCCACCGGTGGCGGCGCCTGCTGCAGGCTCTCGCTCAGGGTCGGGCCATGGTCGGCCTCGGACGCGGCGGCGCGGCGCGGCAACGGCAGCGACTTCGGCAGCCGGTCGCGCCCCACCACCAGCAACACGGCAATGAACGCCAGCAGCAACGCCACAATGGCGCTGGCCAGCGCGCCCAGGCCGAGCGGACCGGCCTCGACATTCGGCACCGACGCGACCAGCCGCAACGGCGTGCCTGCAACCGGGCGCGCCAGCGCTTCCGCGCTTTCGGCCAGGCTCGGGTCGCCCTGGGTGACCAGATCGAATGCTCCCTGGCGCAGGCCGAGGAAGCCGGCGGACGGCGCGCTGACCTGGTCGAGCGGCGACGTCAGCCGCAGCAGCGGTTGGCGGACATAGATGACGGCCGGCCCCAGGCTGCCCAGCTGCACCGGCGCGGCCAGGCCCAGGCGGTTGCCGCCGCCGTCGCGGACCACGCGCAGGCTTGGCCTGGCCTCGGCCAGCGCCGCTTCCAGCAGCGCCAGGCGGGAATACCCGAAGGTGGCCGGATCGGCATAGGCGTTGGCCAGATCGGCCGCCAGCACCTCGACCTGCTCGACTCCGGTCCAGCTCTCGCGAACGGCCAGCGCCGCCGCAGCGGCGTCGCCGGCCTGCAGCGCCTGCTGCACGCGATCGTTCTTCAACTGCTGCTGCAGCTGCTGCAACTGGCCCGCAGCAGCCTGCTGCAGGCCCTGCACGGCCTGGTCACGCGCCTCTTCCAGCGCCTGCCCGTTGGCCTCCTGCCGCCATTGCTGCACCGCGCTCCATCCGAACCAGCCGGCCAACAGGATCAACAGCACCCCCAGTAGAGGTGCACTGCGACCCAACGACCGTCCCCGCTGTCCTTCCCCGATGCCGCTCATCGATGTCCCCTGTCAACGCACCCCGGTATGGCCGAATCCACCCGCGCCCCGCACGCTGTCGGTGAAAGTATCCACTACCTGCAGGCTGACGCGGGCGATCGGAACCACCACCAGCTGCGCGATGCGATCGCCCGGCTCGATGGTGAAGGCCTCGCGGCCACGGTTCCAGACGCTGATCAGCAGCGGCCCCTGGTAGTCGGCATCGATCAGGCCGGTGCCGTTGCCCAGCACGATGCCATGCCGATGGCCCAGCCCGGAACGCGGCAGGATCACCGCGCACAGGTTCGGGTCGGCAATATGGATGGCCAGGCCGCTGGGCACCAGCGCGGTGTCGCCCGGCTGCAGGGTCAGCGCGGTATCCAGCGCCGCGCGCAGGTCCATGCCGGCACTGGCCTCGGTGGCATAGGCCGGCAGCGGCCAGCTGTCGCCGAAGCGCGGATCGAGCAGCTTGACCTGCAGCGGGTGGGAAGTGGATGCCTGGGTCATGCCTGGAGTCTCCGCGCGATCAGCGCCAGCAGTTGTTCGGCCAGCTCGCGCTTGGAAGTGGCCGGGAATACCTGTTCGCCGTCCTGCCAGAAGGCCGTGGCGGCATTGTTGTCGCTCTCGAAACCGCCGCCACTGATGCCGACCTGGTTGGCGATCACCAGGTCCAGGCGCTTGTCGACCAGCTTGCCGCGCGCGTATTTCTCCACATCGTGGGTCTCGGCGGCGAAGCCGACCACCAGCTTCAGCGACTGCGTCTGTGCAGCGACTTCGGCGAGGATGTCCGGCGTGCGCACCAGTTCGATCACCAGCGACTGGCTGTCGGCGGTCTTCTTCAGCTTCTGCGCGGCGACCTGGCGCGGCGTGTAGTCGGACACCGCGGCGGCACCGATATAGATGTCGGCGGGCAGCGACTTCAGTACGGCATCGCGCATCTGCGCGGCCGAGCGCACGTCGATGCGCTGCACGCCCGGCGGCGTCGGCAGCTGTACCGGACCGCTGACCAGCACCACCTGCGCGCCCAGCGCGGCAGCAGCGGCGGCCAGGGCAAAGCCCATCTTGCCGCTGCTGCGGTTGCCGACGTAACGCACCGGATCGATGTCTTCGTAGGTCGGGCCGGCACTGATCAGCAGGCGCAGCCCCTGCAGGGCACGGGTTTCCGGCGCGGCAACCGTCGCAGCGGCGCCGCCATTGGCGGCCAGCGCGGCCACGATGTCGCCGGGTTCGGCCAGCCGACCGGGACCGGATTCACCTTCGGCCAGCGGGCCATCGACCGGGCCGATCACCTGCGCACCACGCTGGCGCAGCAGGGCGATGTTGGCCTGGGTGGCCGGATGCAGCCACATGCGATGGTTCATCGCCGGGCAGATCGTCAGCGGTGCGGTGCTGGCCAGGCACAGGGTGCTGACCAGGTCATCGGCATGGCCCTGGGCCAGCCGGGCCAGCAGATCGGCGGTTCCCGGCGCGACCACGATGCGGTCCGCCCAGCGGGCCAGCTCGATGTGGCCCATGGCCTGTTCGGCGGCGCTGTCCCACAGCGTGGTGCGGGTCGGCTGCCCGGACAGGGCCTGGAAACTGAGGGGGGTGACGAACTGCTGGGCGCCGGCGGTCATCGCCACCTGCACCTGGGCGCCCGCATCACGCAGGCGTCGCACCAGTTCCAGGGCCTTGTAGGCCGCGATCCCGCCTCCGACGCACAACAGCAGTTTCTGGCCTTCCAGCGCGCGGCCGGGCGCGGGGGAAGCGTTGGGGGAGTCAGCCACCTGGAATTCCTGTGCAAACGAGGGCATTAGCTTACCCGATGGTCGGTAATGTCCCGGTGCACAGCGCACATAGCGGGCAGCTATCAGCAGATGGGACTTGCACCACAGCGCTTCCGGGGTTCAAGACACTGCGATTCGGAACTTTCCTATACCTGTAGGCCGGCCACGTTTGCAGAATCGTCAGTGGCCGCCGCAGGTGTGCCGCTTCGCTTTTCGAGGATTCCGCGTGCACCCGCGCATCATCATCGCCGACGACCATCCCGTCGTCCTGCACGGCATCCGCATCGTGCTGCAGACCCACCTGATGGAGGTCGTCGGCAGCGCGCGTGACGGCGCCGAGCTGCTGCAGCTGGTCGAGCACCACGGCTGCGACGCGGTGCTGACCGACCTCTCCATGCCGGGCACCGGCCCGGATGGCCCGGAACTGATCGCTGAACTGCGCGCACGCCACCCGCACATGCCCGTGGTGGTGCTTACCGGCGCCCGCCACCCCGGCCTGCTCGATGGCCTGCTGCGTGAGGGTGTCAGCGGCCTGGTCGACAAGTGCGCCGATTTCGGCGAGTTGCCGCAGGCCTTGAACGCGGCCATGGCAGGGCAGGTGTTCGTCTCGCAGCAGCTGCGCCACCACCTGCAGGCGCGCGACCTGATGTTCGCGCGCGAACCGGCGGCGCTGTCCGCCCGCGAACAGGAAGTGCTGGACCTGTTGGCCGCCGGGCTGAAAGTGAACGCCATCGCCGTCCACTGCGGCCGCAGCCCCAAGACGATCAGCCGGCAGAAGGCCGAGGCCAAGCGCAAGCTGGGGCTGCAGAACAACCAGGAGCTGTTCGCCTACCTGCAGTCGCGACGCGACTGAGGCAACGGCCGACCCGGGCATGCGTCCTGCCCTGATGGGCCGCATCGCCCCCACTGGCGATGATGCAGGCATGCCCATCCACGACTGGCCCGAACAGGAACGTCCCCGCGAGAAGCTGATCGCACGCGGCCCCGCCACGCTGTCCGACGCAGAACTGCTGGCACTGTTCCTCGGCTCCGGCTTCGGTGGACGCGATGCGGTGCAGACCGCGCGCGACCTGCTGCAGGCGCACGGTCCCCTGCGTGTGCTGCTGGACCGCCCGGCCCGCGAGCTGGCCCGGTTGCCGGGGCTGGGCCCTGCTCGAAGCTGTGCACTGGCCGCCGGGCTGGAACTGGCCCACCGCTATCTGGCGGCCGAACTTCAGCAGGGCGAGGCCGTCGGCAACAACCCGGCTGCGGTCGGCCGCTATCTGCAGCACCGCCTGCGCGGCCAGGCCCGCGAGATCTTCATGGCGCTGTTCCTGGACAACCGCCACCGCCTGATCGCCTGCGAAGAACTGTTCCAGGGTACATCTTACTTCTATGCAATGGACGCCTTAAGTCCGATGCGGTAGTGTCGGGGGGGTGAGGCAGTACAGGCAAAATTCGGGACCGACCAATGGCAACGCTCGAGCTGTTTCAGTTTCAGCGATTCGACCATCGAGAGGCTGACGGCCGGCATCTTTGGTCAGTCTCCATGTCCATCAACGATGTTCCTGAACCCAAGCGGCAGTTGCCTTACATTCGCCTAGCTTCCGGCCTACCTTGGACAGAAGCGAATACTTGGCTCGCGAGTCGCGCTTGCGATCCTGCCGACGATCTAAGCGCAAAGACGATCATTAGAGACGCCCGCAGCCTAGTCAGCTACGCCAACTTTCTGGAAGCCAATGGATTGGTGTGGAACGACTTGCATAAGCCGGATTCAGAAAAGCCGACCTACCTGTACAAGTCGCACAGGAACCTCAATGTAAAAGAGGGTACGGGTGCATACTCGACCGCTCAAACAGAATTGCGAGCAGTCGCCAACTTCTACATCTGGTGCACATCCACCGGGCAACTTTCAGACGGCTGCAAACCGTTCTTGACTCGAACGACCCAGGTCCAAGTCTCTACAAAGTTCGGATCAAAGACAGTCGAGAAAACAGTCTCGAACATGCCCCTGAAACGACGTAGGACCGCGCCCAGATCGACCTTGGAAGGTGGCCTGAAGCCAGTTCCGGCGGAACTTCAGAAGCGAATCCTGACGCTATCCGAGGCACATGCGGGCACAGAAGTGACATTGATGCTCGCCATTGGCTTTTCTTCTGGAATTCGCTTGGGCAGCATCACAGACCTCAAATGCGAAACTATCGAAAAGGCCGCGTCCACGAACCTGAAAGGCCACAAGTCCATCAAGATCGGTCCCGCGCACGGGGTGATGACGAAGTTCTCAACGAACTACTCCCCCGTCGTACCAGACGCGCTCATCCAACGCCTTACTAGGGAGGGTCTGAACAACGCACTCTGACACTTGGATTTCAGCGTCAGAGCGCCGGACCAGCGTCGATTTGATCAATTTCCCGCCCTTTCAGGCGGTTTCTGGCGGGTTTTCCCGCCTTACAGGCGCACCACCCCCATCGCCGGCAACAGGCGCCGGCGCGCCATCCACAGGTTCGACAGCGCGAACAGCGTCAGCACCTGCGCCGCGTTCTTCGCCAGGCCGCGGTAGCGCACCTTCGTGTAGCCGAACTGGCGCTTGATCACCCGGAACGGATGCTCGACCTTCGCGCGCAGGCTCGCCTTGTACCGCTCCCAGCGCTCGGTGTAACGCCGCTCGCGCGGGTTCTTCATCGCCCGCAACTTCGACGGCTTCTCCGCGATCAGGAAGCCGGCCTCCACATCCTTCAACTCTTCACGCTTGTCGGCACCGGTATAGCCGCTGTCGCCACAGATCGTGTCTTCCCGGCCGTGCAGCAGCCTGTGTACCCGGGTCACGTCGGCCACGTTCGCCGCCGTGCACTCGACGTGGTGCACCAGGCCGGATTCATCATCGACGCCGATGTGCGCCTTCATGCCGAAGTGCCACTGGTTGCCCTTCTTCGTCTGGCACATTTCCGGATCGCGCTTGCCTTCGGCGTTCTTCGTCGAGCTCGGCGCGGCGATGATCGTCGCGTCCACGATCGTGCCCGCGTGCAGGCTCAGGCCCTTGCGCGCCAGATGCGCATTCACCCGCTCGAAGATCCGCCCGGCCAGGCCGTGGGTTTCCAGCAACCGGCGGAAGTGGAGGATCGTGGTCTCGTCGGGAATCGCGTCCACGCCGCCCAACCGCGCGAACCGGCGCATCACCGGCGTGTCGTACAAGGCCTCTTCCATCGCCGGGTCGCTGAGCGCGTACCACTGCTGCAGGAAATGGATGCGCAGCATCGTCGCCAGCGGGTACGGCTGGCGGCCGGGACGGCCCAGCTTCGGGTAGTGCGGCTCGATCAGCGCCAGCAGCGCCTGCCACGGCACCACCTGCTCCATCTCGGCCAGGAAGATCTCCCGCCGCGTGCGCTTGCGCTGGCCCAGGGTCTCGGCATCACCGAACGTCAGCTGCATCGATCGTCACCCCAATCTGGTGCGCTATTGTCGCCTGCAGCAGCGGAGTTGTTCAGACCTTCCCTAGCTACATAACTTCGGTCCGACGCCTAAAACGCGCCATCAAGCATGGAGGTCGGTACTCTCAGTACCTCTTCCTAACCCCGCAGGGACGCCCCTATCATGATGACGACGGCATTCCGAGCAGCGCCATTGGTGTAGCAATTCACAGGATAAGGGCGATCGCACAAGCCAGCGACGTCCCGATCGAAGACTTTCGATTTCACGACTCCCGAGCGACGTTCGCATGCAACTTGCTAGATGCCGCGATGGCAATAGGGATCCCTGTGACATCCGCGCTTTCAACTATTACGGAGTTCCTGGGCCAATCAGATGAGCGGACCGCTCTTCGCTATGTCCAGCACGCGCAGAAGAGGCGAATTGTCGGCAAGTACAACGACCTCTATGGGCAATGGCTACTTGAGCTTACTCAGCATGAGACTCCCTGAGCCTCTCATTATTCCTCGCCCCAAGGCTGGCAGATCTTTGCCATGGGATCTCTCCAGGCTGGCCTTCATCGGTGCCGCCAAGCGCCCGACCATGACGGTTGATACAGAGATACGCTCGGGGAAGTTTGGGAAATACGATGTCCTGCGATACGAACTTCTTAAATCCATTCACAAACACATAGTAGAGAGGCATGCCCTTGGCGAACTGGCTGACTCCACGCGCGAAACAATCTTTAACACGCTCAGGACGTTCTTTAGCTACTGCGACCGAGAGTCAGTCCAAGTCTCTCCAAAAACATTCTTCATCGCTGTCCAACGTTGGACCAGATCGTTCAAAACAGCTTCCCGGCACGATCTCGCGCAGCAGCAGTACGTCGTTAGAATTCTAGCCGGCGTAACCGGGCAAGACTCAACACTGCTGTTGAAGTCATTTGGGGTCTCCAAGCGCGGAGCAGCCTTGGCGTTGAAGACTAACGATGCGAGAAGCGAAGTCGTTCAGCAATACGTCGCAGACCTCATCTCGCTTATCGACTGCCTCCAACCAGATAAGCTCTACGCGCCCCTGCCATTGCCAATCCAAGTCAGGAAGAGTGGCCCGATCTACTACCACTACTCTGGGACGTGGAGGTCGACGTCGACCAAGTACAGCTACGATGTCGCAAGACGACAAAGGACCCTAGAGGGCACGAGCCTACATCGCAGGTTCCCTCTACTTAACCTTAGGGTCACTGCAGAGGCATTCCTATTCATAGCAATGACCGGAATGAATCTTGCTGAAGTTCAAAAGATGAAGGTGGAGCAGTACAGCAGACGGTCCACTGGAGATCACTACGAATTCAGGGAGTTCAAGGCTCGCGCCGGGCATGACGTATTGTTCACCATCCCCAAGCCATACCTGCCCATCTTTTCTGCCTATCTGAAATTTCGCTCAGCCCATTTGGCCGAATTCAAGTCAGACCTGCTCTTCCCAATCTATCAACGAGGCGGCCCGGCAAGTCGAAAATTCCACAGTGGCAACCTAAGAACCATCTTCAATGAACTTGGCGTTCCGTTCATTACGACCGTCGAACTCAGAAAGATCAAGTCCAATAGCATCATGGAGGTAAGCGGAGATCCGGACACGGAGTCGCTGATCCTCCAACACAGCCGTGAAACGTTCGCCAAGAACTATGTGCGTAGAAGCCCGCAACGAGCGGCGAGTGAATTCACTGCGTTCTTCAAGTCAGAAGTGGCCGCGCTTCGAGTGTCGCGTGCGGTTGACGGTGCGCCATGCACACAGAAGGACAACCCCAAGCCATTGACGATAGCTTCGCCCGATGCCCCCACTCCCAACTGCGACACCATGGCAGGATGCCTCTTCTGTGAAAACTACAAGGGAGTGTCGAGTCTGGACTACATATGGAGATTGAAGAGCTACCTCCAGCTGAAGCGACTCGAACTCAAAAGTCATCTCTATCCAAACAGAGAGCATTCGCGGCCGATACTTGAGACCATGCGCCGCATCCGATCAATCGTCCGTGCCTTCTCGCAGAAGAACAAGCAACACGAGGCATGGGCACAGATCGCAGATCGCAAGGTGACTGACGGAAAGTTCCATCCATCCTGGGATCTTCTAATTAGATTCGCGCAGGGAGATGCTTAATGCTCACTTCCCGACTGATATCGAAACACCGTGATGTTCCTCTGCCTGGCGGCCTTGCCAGCATCCACGACGTGCCACCCGATTTCGTCGTCTCCTACAAATCAGATGGCTCACCTTGCAGTCGATACGGAGACAACTGTTGGATATTCTCCGCATATCACACGTCATCGATCTCCATACGGTTCGCCAATGATGGGAACACGGATGATCTAGAGCAAAGCAACGCAGCTGCGGCGAAAGTCGTAGTACTGGCACTACTCTATGTTGGCCACCACCCCCTCGGGGCCGGCAGCCTCCAAACCAAATGCAGCCGCCTAAGGGAGATCCTCAAGGCTTGCAACTCCACACGAACTCTGATCTCGGAGTTTGGAAATTCAAATAAATGCCAGGCGGACCTTCGAAAGCGAATCCGCCCCAGCTCACTTGGATCCACGCCACTGCTTATGCATGAACTGGCCCTTCTAAGTGAAGAAATAGGCTTTACGCTTTGCCCGCCGGCGCTCATCCCAAGCTTCTACCCAACAGGATATTCAGCCAATCAAACACTCTACATCCCTAATCGGATTCATTCTTACGTCTTGAATCAATGCGATGCGATTGTGTCGCTCGCAATCAGTCATATCGACCTACTTAAAAATGCAATACGTAGCCAACTACACGAGGCGTTCAACCTTGCCCCGGCACCAGGCACCCAACTTGCTACGGAAGATCTTTCCGCGTTACCTGCGAGACTAGTGGGTATCTTCGACACCGTATACGGCACGCTGGAGCACCGACATCCATTCCTGACCTACATCACAGCGATACGGGATGCCGCCCTGATCTTGCTGTGCGCGCATAGCGGCATGCGCATCTCAGAGGCTCGCGAACTCAAGCGCGGGTGCCTCCGCCAGCATCAGGACGCCGCCATCGGACCGGCAAATTTGATAGTCGGAGTACCCGCAAAGATACATCCTATGACGGAATCCACTTGGATATGTAGCGACTTGGCTGCAAAGGCAATCCAAGTACTTGAAGCCATTTCCTTGGTTCATCATGAAATGCGCGACACCAAACTGGTCTCAGGAAGCTTCAGCAACTGGCTCTTTACGTCCGTCCTGGGCTGGAAGAAGAAGCGATACAGTATCGACCCACCGCGGGTTTCAATGATCGAAAGGATCAACTATCCGTGGCTTTTTGATCCTGAGACCCTGAAGGTCACTGAAGACGACCTTAGAGTATCCGAACTCATCAACGGAAGCTCTGGAGGGCGTGTTGTACTTGGGAAGGTGTGGCCGTTCTCCTTCCATCAGCTGAGACGGACATTGGTAGTGAATGCCGTACGCTCAGGGACAGTCGCGCTCGGCTCCATCCAGCTTCAGTTGAAGCATCTACACCTTGGAATGACCGAGTACTACGTGCGCGGATACCACAGCCTCTCGCTCAACGAATCGATGCGCACTGAGCTTGCGGAGGAGCTGGCTAATGAGGCGGCCCGAGTCGCGAAGGAACTTGCTGACTCGAAGCACTTTTCTTCCCATGGATCAGCCCACAAGGATCACCTTCTAGAGTTGATCAGCACCTCAGACCTAAAGGGGCTTGCGAAGCTCGCTAACCAGGGCGCGCTTTCCGTGAGGCCCACTTTGCTAGGTGTCTGCCTGAAGAGGGGCAACTGCGAGTATGGCGGTTATGACACACTTTCCCATTGCGTGACATGCCCCGAAGCACTACTGAACAAGGAGCATGTAGTACGTGCAGAGAGGTTGATTGCTCACAGCGAGCCTCTACTGGTGGCACTACGCCCTTCCGGCGATAGCCCAAGGATGCGGGCGCTTGAGGGCCAAGTTTCCGCGCTTAGAGACTTCATCATCAGAGTGAGATCCAATGAGTAATGAGCCTCCCCTGCTTGAAAGATTGAAAGCCGCATTCGATAGACTGAAATCGGGTCGGCCAGTGGTATTGCCACCTGGAGCACTCGTTAGTCAGAACAACGTCGCTAGAGAAGCGGGCGTACCCCCTGCTCATTTTAAGAAGTCTCGCTTTGGACCCCTGATTGCCGAGGTCCAAGCCCATGTTGCCCAGAGAGACGGAGTACTACTCAGTGAGCGAGCCAAGACCAACTCGCTCGTGCTAAAGCTGGCAGATGCGGTCGCGCGAATCAACGAGCTGGAATCGGAACGCGACCATCTACGCTCGCTTCTGCTTAGCGCAGAAATGAAGTTGGCCGAGCTAGCTCGCCGTTGATAACAGGCGGTGAGCTCTGAACCTTGTGCGTTCCTCAACATGCGGTAGTTTTGTGCGTGGATCTAGCTCAGGCCCCCGGAGAATCCTCAGCCATGCTTGGCGTGCGCCCCCCTGTTAGCTATCGCAGCCACAAGGCGAGGAGGTACTGCCACACCGGGGGCGCAAGCGTGACTTGCGTCACAACCCTTCCGGTGACTATAGTCGGCCACAAGGGAGGACGAGGCTAGGGACGGAAACTATGCCAAATTGTGTTCGGGAGAGACAGAATTCCGAGGATGCGCTTCGACTCCTACGAGCGAGAGCGCGCATCCACGCTGGTGTTAAACGAGCTCAGCGCTACTACTTTATATTCGTTTTCCTCCTCCCAGTAGTCTCTATTGTCACCACATCTACACCCTGCCTGTCGGGCGGCACAAAGTGGGTTAGCTTAGTGGCGCTCATGGTGGGTGCATCGGATGCTTTGTGGATAGATCGATGGCGCCGAGGCCGGATTAAGCTGTCGGCCAGACTGCAAGAGCAGTTCGACACGACAGTACTTGACCTTCCGTGGAACGCATTCGTCGCCGGTCACAGGGTTGATGCCGAGGAAGTAGAGCGCTATGGCAGCAAACCGCTCATGGCTGCACGGGAGTCGGAACTGCGGGACTGGTATCCGCAATCAGTGGATCCGCTGCCGATGAGTAGTGCCCGTCTAGTTTGTCAGCGCACGAACCTCTGGTACGACTCGAACCTACGAGACGACTACCAGCGCTGCCTGAAGGCACTCGGCTGGCTCTACCTAGCAGTGCTGATCGTGATCTCACTCCAGAAGCCGTTGGTTGATGTGATCCTGACAATGCTCGTTCCCTTCGGGCCCTTCGCTCTCTGGATCATCAGAGAGTCGCAGCGCCAAGGTGACACCATTGCCTTGGTCGCGCGCCTGAAAGGAGAGGTTGACGGCTCACTAGATAAGTTTCAGCCGAATGATGACGCTGTCAAACTTGAAGCAAGAGCGCGGCAGCTGCAGGACGCCATTTTCTCTCATCGTGCATCTAGCCCTCTAGTAAGTGACCTCGTCTACTTCTTCAGGCGTGAGAAGCTCGAGCAGGAGATGCAGGCCGGTGCAAAGGACTTCATTAAGAGGCTCAATGCAGGGAACAGTTTGAAATGAAGAATCTCAACCATTTCAACTCATTTCTTGCGAACGTCGTCAATCTCAATAGTACTCGGCTGGATCAGCTGGAAAACTCCTTTGCAGCAATCGAAGTCTTCCTCAGAAATTCGAACTACGTACCAAGGATCGTCCGACTCTACAAGCACGGGTCATGGGCCCACCAGACCATCATTCGCCCTCTCGATGGTCGACCATTTGATGCCGACGTCATTCTTTTTGTCAGACCTGTAGAGGGATGGACTGCGGCAGACTATGTAGACCAGCTGGCTCGCACATTCGAATCAAGTCCTCGTTACGCGGACAAAGTTAGGCGCTATCCCTACTGCGTGACCCTTGAGTACGCTGGCGATCGAAAAATGGACATTGCCCCCTGCGTTATCGATCGCCTGTATCCCGATTCCAAAGAGGTGTGCAACCGGCGCGACAACGCCTTCCAAGCATCAATGCCGGAAGAGTACACGTCTTGGTTGCGCGACAAGAACTCAATCAGCGGCAACAACTCATTTCGCAAGGTCACTCGGCTCGCCAAGTATCTTCGAGACTACAAGGGAACCTTTACCTGTCCGTCCTTCCTTTTCACCACCCTACTCGGTGAGCGCATTCACGAGGTCGATCGGTACGGGAATGACTTCAGCGATGTTCCAACCTCCCTGAGAACTCTCTTTCGCCGCCTGGATGACTGGCTTCAGGAGAACTACTACCCGCCCCATGTGCCAAACCCCGTACTTCCCGCAGAAGATCAGGCCTCCGAGTGGAGCGAGGAACAGTATCGAAACTTCCGCAATGCGATCCATCGGTATAGACAGTGGATTGATGCAGCGTTCGATGAACAGGACTCGGATCAAAGCATTGAGCTTTGGCGGCGAATCTTCGGTGACTCATTCGCCCTGGTTCGCCAACCGGTGATCGCCATGGAGGCCGGCTTGGTTGATGCTGATGCCCAACTGGATGATGTCGAAGCGCTTAGGATCGGCGGGCTACAGATGGTGCCAGTGGAGGTTCTCGAGCCAGGTCATCGCCAACAACCGCCGTGGCCTCTAGCCAACTTTCGTTTGCCAGCGAGTGTCTCGGGCTATCTGGTCGATGCCGCTGGCATCCGCTTGCGGACGGTAAGAAGCGGTGAGCCAATGGCCCCAAATCAAGACATCCGCTTTGAGGCAAAGCTAGGGGGGGTACAGCCCAATGACACCTATAGGACCATGTGGCGAGTGACTAACACAGGCGAAGCCGCTAGACGAGTTCGCAACCTTCGTGGCGGTTTCGACCATTCTGATCAGCCCCACAGCCGGCGCGAAACACTCAGCTATCGCGGAGTCCACCAGATCGAGGCCTTCATCTTAAATGCAGATGGCCAGATTGTTGGATTCAGCCAGCCCTTCTACGTTGCAATTGAATAGCCCAATTTCCGCTCAACATGGCAAGTTGGCTTTTCGTCCCTGCCCTTGGCGAAAGTTGGCCTCTCAATCGTCCTGCGGAACCGTCCAAGAAGCACCGCATATCATGTCTGGATCGGCTGATTGAACCCGCCGATTCCCCTGAGATGATCAGACAGGCAATCCGGCCGGGCCCTAGATGGGCGCATTCAAGCTCTTGCAGCCCGTTGCGATCGAGATAGGAGTCAGTGAACACGAGCCGCTCACAGCCATTTCCTGCATCACTGGGCGAAGCCTTGCGCCGTGCCCTGAAGGGATTCCACTCGCTATCCTTTCACATGATCCGCCCAAGCTCGTATGAACGACTCCTGCTCCTGGGTTTCAATAGCACCGGGGCGCACTTCTCTTACTTTGGCCATCGCGTCGTCACCATTACTGGCCGCACGGCTCTCCAAGAGAAGCATAGATGCCACCGTGCCTGCTCGACCGAGGCCGCCCTTGCAATGAACAACAATCTTCGCACCATCTAGGAGTTCGGCAGAGAACATCGGTCCCAGTGTCCTCCAGCGCTCCAACAGACGCCCATCCGGCGCAGCTCCGTCGGTGATAGGAAGGCCGTGCCAGACTAGCCCTAGCTCCGCAGCACGCTGGGGCAGGGATGAAATCCGAAGTTCCTCAAACTCCCACGGCTCGATCAAAGTGACTAGATGTCGCGCCCCCCAACGTCTGATCACGCCTAGGTCTAGGTCAAGGTTTCTCGCCCAAGCGCCGGTCATTGCGACTTCTTGATACTTGCCAGGCGCGAAGGTAAGCCCAATCTCCCCGCCGCGGCTTCCGACTGGAATGGCACATACATTCAATGGATCAGTAAGACTTGTCTTGAACATTGAAGCGCTCCTAATCAGGGACGCCCGGCTAGACCTTCAGTTAATCCACGCCAAGGGCTCCTACCCAAGCGGGACATAGGCGATGTAGAAATGAAATCCGCCCAATCTGAACGATGACTTTCTATTCGCTCCGAAGCGACTTTTCTGCCAGCGCGTTGGTAGTCAAGTCGCCGCTTGCGACCTATGGAGAAGCCGCAAAACCAGACCTAACCTAATGAAATATGATTAACCACTAAAGAAATTAATGATTATCAAAAGTATGAGATCCACCCTTTGTTTTCACCCACATCATTTCCACGAGTCAACTTTCATTAATAATATTCACCCAAAGAACCCACCACCCCGCGTAAAAGTGGGAGGACCTTGCTGGATCTCTAGTTTTACCATCCCAGCGGCGCACTGCTCATTGTAATAGTCCAACAACGATTGAAGCTCAGCACACTGATACTCTTTCGATCTAAACCGGTACATGCATTTTCTCAAAAGCGGACTTCGCGACAGATAGTAATCATGAAGCGCCGAAGGATCGCACTCCACTCCCGACACTTGAATCATCGACCCATAGGGCAAGAAATAGCGCGGATCATTGTTTCTGTGATATTCGCCTGAGCCATTAAAATCAAATAGCACGTTCGGAGTATGGTAGTCGTAAGATTCAGGAGATAGAGGATCAGAGACAAGGCCGTCCCACTTGCAATGTAGACGAGCCCCCCTCCCCACGGGCTGGGTATTGGAAACTTGCCCAAGCACACCGCAAAAATTCATTCCGCCGTCGTAGCTTCGAAAATTGTAGTGGCTGCGAAAAGTCTGAGAGACAACCATCTCCAGCGCAACCGCAGGGCTGGTGATGTGATAAATGTCAACAACAGCGTAAGACGTTTTGTGCTGAGTCATACCACCCCCTTCAATAGTGAGCACTTCCTATTGTTAATTATAACAGGAATATTACAATATAGTCAGCACCCATTACTCAATAAAGGAAATGAACGTGCCTCCATAACTTCAAGGAATACTTTAAATGGACATAAATTATACAATTATTATCATCATAGCAATTATCGCCAATGCCCCAACGGATAACCTCAAGGTTATCGTCGAAATTCTGAGAGAGGTCCGCAGGATAATTGGTTGAAATGCCAATCGAAAATTCCGGCACACAGCCTGATTTAGAATTTAGCCTGCAACCCCAATGCTCCACCCAATCATCCTGCGCGGCGATAGAAGCCCCCTTCCGCTAATGGCGGCGGGGGCGTCGGGCCATTGGTGAGACCAATCTGTACCGGACTGTAGGCCAATTGAAACGTATTAAGCAGCCTGGTAGAAAATATAGGCCCAAACATCCGCGGAATTTAAAGGCCTGCCCAAGACTGACAGCAACGGCCCCCGGCATCTATGTTCTTATCTTCTGGCGATTAGATTTGAGCGTGCCATTACTAGATGTCTAGCGACAGAAGCCATAGCTAAATCTCCGTCAAAGAAGTCAATGAACCATGTATCGCGGAAAGTGAAGTCATCGGGAAGGCTCATCAACTGATCGTGCAATGTACTAATAGTTTCGGCCAACACTTTCGCTCCAAATTCGGTCAACCCGTCGTCCCTGAGCGGTGTTCCATCCAGGCATCGCTTCGCAGATTGTCTGACCAGCACCCCTATAGGATTGGATCGACTGTCGGCCTGGGAGAAGCGAACGATATGGTTGACTAGGCGCTGACTCCGCTTCTTCAAGAAGACACGAATTTTCTCTGCGCGGCCTTCGCCAAGATTGGCAAAGGATCTAAATTCTTCCAGCGCGTCCTTGGCAAAGGCCTTGTCGCGGTGCCTCATCACTCGGGCCATCACAGTGTGCATACGGTCGTGCATATAACCGCTTGCGAAGATGTCTCCAGTGAAAAAGTCCCTGTCAAAATCACTGATCAGGGCGTAATCAAATTCCAAGACCTTCCAGTCATTGCCAAAATGGTTCTCCAACGGATCCACATGTACGATAACCGTACGATCAGCACTATGCTGACCCACATGTCCCAATGACACGATGAAGGTCAGCGCGTCAAGCAGCGATATGTAGGCCAGAAGCCGACCACGGCTGATACAGATGATGATCGTATGGCCTAGCTTGGTCGGATGAATGACCTCAGGTGGCGATTCGATAACGCGAGACCAGTACACGAATTCACGGGCAGGCACTGGAGGGTGAACTCGATCATCTTCTTGGTATTGGGCACCGCTTCGTAGCATCTCTTTGATGGAAGCCAAGGATGGCAGGCGTGCCACGTCTCGCCAGTAATGCGCTACGAATGTCAGTGCAAGGTAAGCGATTGAGCGCATACCATCTTCGCCCCCAAGCACGAGTTGAAAGCCATAAGGCTCAGTGACATACCTTTGCACTGGCTCCGTGGTCTTGATGACTGTGAGCTCAAGGCCCATTTGCTTGGCATATTTTTTCAATGCCGGGATATGCACTGGATCAATCTCCAGATTCGAGAGTTCGCCGATCTTCATTTCGTTGAGGATTGCGGCTATGTCTGGTAAGTGACCAATCTCAGCGCCTTCTATTGAGTAGGTCTCCTCGTCGCTACCCAGGATCACAGCAGGCTTGAAATCGCCCCGATCGGGTTTGACCTTGAGCAACCCATTGAAGATGGCAAGCTGCCTCTGAAGAACGTCTACGTGAGATCCCAACCCGTGGTTGTGCTTCTTACAATAAATACCTTTGTCCTTACGGCGTCCGCCCAGAGCAGATGGAAAAACGTGCTCACCGGTCTCCGTCGGCTTCCCGCAAATGATGCAATCCCTTGGCCGTTTGGACATCTACCTCTCCTTCGAGGTCTTTGTATTTTTATGGTAAGCAAGCCATTATCGACTATTGAATGATGGCCAGCATTGGGAATCGGTGCAGGCGAATGAGAAAGCTCGTCAGCCAAAGACCACGTGGGCATTCAGGCTGGCACTACGAACCGGGTGCCTACGAACGTTCATGGCATTGCCCGCTGTGTCTAGCGCATACTTGCGGCATTGGATAGCACCGAGCCGAGCTGGAAATTCTGGCTAAAGAACCTTGGCTACCGACGCCTCCCGTGCTGAATGATGCGAACGCACTGATCGGCAGCTTGGACAGCAAGGACTGTGTTCTTCCGCTATCCCGCTGAGGTCAACGTCAGCCAGTGAAACAACCAGCAGTGGTCCGCGCTGGCTGCAACTGATTGAAGCTACGCCATGGCGTGTTCCGAGTTCAACCTTCTTCGCACGCACCCTCCACCGCCTCCCAAATTGTCTCGACATTCCTCAGAGGCATGGTGGTGTTGACCGAGCCAGTTCTGCTGACGGTAAGGCGGGATCTTGTGCCAGGCAGATCGGGGAGTACCATGTCGATCTTGCCTATACATGCCCTATGCTGAGGGTAAAGCCTCAGCGCACGTGCAAGCGCGTCGAGTTGATCTGAAACAGCTATGTCTGCGATCACGTTCTCAGCCAGTTGAGCGCCAGCGATCTTCACCGCCCTGACATGGCAACGACCAACCTCTGACTCCACCAGGCGCTTAAAGCTGATGAGATTCAAGCGGGGAACCTGCACAGAGACGTCGTCGTTAAGCAGCATTGCTACAAACATGACGAAGTCACTGATAGATCTTGGTGGATCGACGATGGCAATACCGCAAGATGTCGGTCGTAGTCTGAAGCTAGTGATAGCGAATCCCATTCGCTCGACGGTGGACGATCCGCCGTTCGCGGAGAACTCCTGCTCCTCGTATGCGAACCTCTGTATGTAGCGCCCCTCAACAAGGCTGCTGGTGGCCTTTGTCAATCGGACGCCGCGGCCAGTTTCTTCGCTGAAACTTTCTGATTCCATCCGCTTTCTTAGCAGTTGGAACTGTTTCGGAGAAGCGGACCACTGATAGAAACGATATCGACTAGTCATCCTCGCTGACCTCATCTGATGTTGTGTCCACTTCACTCAGCTCAGGCGCGCCTGCCTCTAAAATTTCGAGGTCTGGAGTCGTACTAGCGCACCCAACTCCAAAATCGTCGCCTTCACCACTGTCGTCGACCGCTTCTTCTGTGGCCTTGGGCTCCACAGCTACGAGCGCTGCTCTCGAAGCTTGTTCCAGAAGCTTCATGTAATGGGAGTTCTCAATTTCGGTGCAGGCTCTGGGCGTCTTCACGAACTCCAAGCCGTCACCACTCTTCTTCCTGTCGACTACGCCCTTAACCTTGTAGCGGAATCCACTGCACTCCTGCGAATTCTCAAACGCGGCCTCAAACTGGACGATCTTCCCCTTCTCGGAGTCTTCCTCGCTAGTCCACTCCATCCCATAGAGAAAGAAGTGCTTCTTCAGCATCTGAAATTCGGGGCTGGTCAGAAGTGAGGCTCCTCGGAGGATGGCACCTCTCACCTCATTTCCGACGAACTCAAGGTCAACCTTTTCCTCTAGATCAGCGGCAGAGTGCTCCCCATCAGCATCCTCGACCTCAATGTCGGCACCCTCGCTTTCAAATGAGTTAGAGGCTATAGCAGGGGAGTCCTTGCCCATGCCCGCGTCAAGCATGGAGCGTTCCACTTGGACCTTGCTGACGTCGGATAGTTTCATCCCGCCCACACCCCGAATGAGGCTAAGGAAGAATGCCGTTCGACTCTCGCCGCTTGTCAGATGCGAGAGATCAATTTTGCGCGCCTCCACAGGTTCCTTCTTGCAAGCCGCCAGCGCCTTCATCAGCTCATCTGCTACTGCAGACATCCGTTCGTTGGCCTCATGCCTCATGCTGAGTCCATGAGAGCCCATTTCGAGCCTAATCGATCCGTCGCGCGTGCGCTTCTGCCGGAGGCGAGTCTTCGCAGGATCCAGCTCTGAGTAAGTGGCGGCAAGGTGAAAGGGCCCATCAGCGCTCTTTGAGAAAGTGAGAGAGTCCAATTGAGGCCCGACCGTGTTCTTGTTCAACGACTCAATTGCCTTGCGAACCTCTGCGTCCGAGAACTGTCCTGAGACGGTCGCCGAAGTGTATCGCTCGGTTCGATCAGCTCGCGCAGTTTTGTCCAGGAGCCAGTTCAGATCCTCTAGATCAAGTGTCCACATTGAGATCTGATCGAACAGGTGTTCCTTAGTTGCATCGTCAGAAACGATGATTCCACGGCGAAGCAAGAACTCCCTCAGAACGTCTAGCGTCAGGCGCTGGCGAGAGCTGTCTAGCAAATCGCGTATGTCCTTGTTGTCGGCAAAGTACATAGTCATTTGCGCTCTTCCATTCCCAGGTCCACCTTGCTAAACACCTTGATCACTTCCGTAATTGGCTCCAAGCTCACCTGTGCAAGTCGGTCGCGGATTTCCTTGAGGCCATTCACATCGGCCACATAGGCATCGACTGCTCTTTGGAAGATGGCAGGCGCTTTTTCAACCGCATTAGCCATACGAATTTTGATCTCCTCGCAGTTGCTCAGAAGCTGATACCTAAACAGGTAGTCCAAGAGATACTTGAACTCGTCCACTGTCTCTCCACTCCGCGAGTAGTAGATCAAGGCGCCAGTCGTCGCACTTCCCGTTTTGCTATCAGCAATGTACTCGCAGACAATTAGGGGACCACACAACGCCTCGACTGTTGCTGATCGCGCGCGAGGCTGTCGTGATGGCTCCCCGATCAGATCCGGATAGAAGAACCAGAACTTCGACTCATCCGAAGGCAGCTTCTTCTTCCCTCTGAGCACATGAATGTCGTTAGCAACTGTAGCCAAGTACGACACTACATGTGGCCCAATCACGTGCAGCATCGTCGATTCTTCAAGCCCAGCTTTTGCCGGGCTTGATTCAGCTAGCAGCTGATTGAAATCACCCTCGTACTCGTCGTCGTGGTTGTAGATGAAGAGCAGGCCTCGAACGTCGCTTTTAGTGTCCGGCGTCAAGTAGAGGTTTTGCCAAGATTCGCTGATCCCTGCACAGGCCGCAGACATTCCTAGAGATGCAATCGCCTTCTTTAGCTGCTGCTTTGTGATCGATCCCTTAGCGAAGCTTTTAAGATCGGTCGTAAAGTAGATCGTTGAGTCCGAGTAGGGATGCTTGTATCTAAAAACCACATCACTCGGATGTGTCTTCTTCGCATGATCCGCTGTAACGCAACCCCAGTCCTGATCGCTAGGCAGAATTCTCTCCCAGCCAAACACCTCAAAGATGTCTTCTGACACCCTTGCCGCCATCGTGGCTATATTCGAAGTCTCAGACATCTCTCCCCCTAGAGCATTCAGGTAATTGCATGCTCGGCCCAGGATTAGCGTCAAGCATGGTGCGCTCCATGCGCCCGCGGGAAGACTAGCCAATCACAACTAGCATTTCTAGCCGACCAAGGTCGCGGGAGCGGCGAGCTCATTCCCTCCCGATCGAGCCTAACGCGCTCGGACGTAGCTGATCATTGAAGATGCAAGCCACAAATTGCTCGGGAAAGCGGCTATCCGACCTAGGTTATTGAATCCACGTTTGAGAGGTGCACTCCTCCAAGTGAGGAGATTGACGTCTCAGACATTTTCTTGCAGCCGGCAATATCAGCAGGACTGCCCTCAAGTGGACCCATTGATGCTGAGGTGTTGAGAGATGCTCTCTAGCGCAGCCACCAGTCCGATGTCGCTCTCCTCATATGGAGCACAGAACTGCGGGATTTTGATCCAAAGGTGCTCTTGGCCAGGATGGACGTATGCCCCATAGTCATCAAGCAAAAGGGCATCCCCCACGTCGTCAGACACGAATCGGAGGTCTTTAGTCCTTCCATGCCAGTTGACATACTGAACCGATCGGAACCACGGTGGCGCATGCCCCTCAGCTACTAGAAGATCTGCGATTTCCCTAAATAGCGGTTCTGGGACTGAGCTGAAGACTACCAAGCGCTCAAACCTCTTCTCAACATAGCTTAGAAATCTAAGTAGTCCTGGCCTAGGGATCTGGCTAATCGCATTCGAGATGAGCGTCCCTTCAACATCCAATGCTAGTGTGCTTGGTCGCATGATTTCTCCATCTGGATGCGTCGGACTTCTGCGTTACTTGGACGGTCAATAGAGCTACTTTTTCGCCTTCAGTAGCAGTGCCTGCTCTGAGATGAAAGCTTGCATGGAGTACCGGGAGACCAGTACCGCGCGCGGCAGCACGCAGCCGAGCTGATTGCACAAAGATTTTGCGTATGCAAGCTGAGCGCCTGTTGGTGGCCTAATGTCCCAGTCGGTCACGTTGGGAAGAATTCTTCCCAACTCCTCAGCGAGTCGGCTTCGGAATTTCGTGCAGTCGCCATCCGCCTGGGCGCGCAGTACTTGCCTCAGGACCTGCTCGTGCCCTAGCGGAGACAGAGGGATCTCGATTGTGAAATCGAGCTCGGGACAAACGAAGTAGAAGGACATCACGTGGGTCGGCCGATACTTTTAAGTAGACTACATCTAAGGGCGTAGCGTTAAAAGTATCCCCTCCCTAGCGTTGCCTCATGCACGAGGCCGCACTTCTCAAAGCTCTGGGGTCCGCAATCCGGCTCAGGCGAATTCAGCTTGGCAAGAGTCAGGAGAGCTTCGCCGACCAGATCGGTATGCACCGGGCTTACTACAGCGCGATAGAGAGAGGCGAGAAGAACATCACGCTGACCACTCTGGAGCGGCTCGCACATGGGCTCGATGCGGCTCTGTCAGACCTCTTTATCGAAGCAGATCGATAGTGGTGCTATCACGAGGTCGACCTGAATTTGCGCAACTTATATGCGAGAGTTCAGTAGCTGATGCCACAAGGCACAGGTCCTTGTACGGGTATGGACACCCCATGACTTCAGCTTAATGCTTATAAATCATGAACTTAAAGTCCGCCCACACCCGACCTTGTAATGTGTGCGCCGGCACCATCAATGCCGCCCCGGTCTATCCCCGCGAGGTGGTGCGTCGAGCCCTGCTGCACAATGCGGCAGCGGTGATCCTCAGCCACAATCATCCTTCCGGCGACCCCGAGCCCTCCGGCGCCGACACCCGCATCACCGATGAACTGCAGCAGGCGCTGGCACTGGTGGACGTGCGCCTGCTCGACCACTTCGTGGTCGGCGAGGGCCGCCCCGTTTCATTTGCTGAACGGGGCCTGCTGTCCCCGCCCCAGCCGCGCCTGTTCGGCTGAACGGCCCTGGTCAGGGCCGGGCGGGCGCCCCGCAGGCATGTCCTGGTCAGCGTGGGCGCGGGCATCTGCGCTAAAATGGGCGATTCCGCCGCTCATTCTCACAGCAGGCCTCGTGAAAAATCTCCTCCGCGCCCTGATCAGCCAAGGCATCGAAGCCTTGCGCGCCAATGGCACCCTGCCCGCCGACTCCCTGCCGCCGGACTTCGTGGTCGAGCGCCCGAAGACCCGTGACCACGGCGACTTCGCCACCAACGCCGCGATGCTGCTGGCCAAGGCCGCGCGCAGCAATCCGCGCGCACTGGCACAGGCGCTGGTCGAGGCGCTGCCGCGCAGCGAGGACGTCAGCAAGGTCGAGATCGCCGGCCCCGGCTTCATCAACTTCCATCTGGCCCCGGCCGCGTACCAGCGCGAAACCGCCTCGGTCATCAAGGAAGCCCACGACTACGGCCGCAACCTGTCCGGCAATGGCCGCACGGTGGGCGTGGAGTACGTGTCGGCCAACCCGACCGGCCCGCTGCATGTCGGCCATGGCCGCGCAGCGGCGATCGGCGACTGCGTGGCCCGCGTGCTCGATGCCAACGGCTGGAACGCCAAGCGCGAGTTCTACTACAACGACGCTGGCGTGCAGATCGAGAACCTGGCGCTGTCCACCCAGGCGCGGATCAAGGGCATCGCACCCGATCAGGACGGCTGGCCGGAAGGCGGCTACCGCGGTGAGTACATCGCCGATGTCGCCCGCGCCTACATGGCCGGTGCCAGCGTCGACCTGGAAGGCAGCACCGTGGTCGGCGCCAAGGACCCGGACGACATGCAGGCAATCCGCCGCTTCGCCGTGGCCTACCTGCGCAACGAGCAGAACCTGGACCTGGCCGCGTTCGGTGTCGACTTCGACATCTACTTCCTGGAAAGCTCGCTGTACGCCGACGGCAAGGTTGCCGAAGCGGTGGCCAAGCTGCAGGCGTCCGGCCACACCTATGAGGAAGGCGGCGCGCTGTGGCTGCGCAGCACCGACTTCGGTGACGACAAGGACCGCGTGATGCGCAAGTCCGACGGCACCTTCACCTACTTCGTGCCGGACGTGGCCTACCACCTGTCCAAGTGGCAGCGCGGCTACGAGCGCGCGATCACCGAACTGGGCGCCGACCATCACGGCTCGCTGGCGCGCGTGCGCGCCGGCCTGCAGGCGATGGAAGTGGGCATCCCGCAGGGCTGGCCGGAATACGTGCTGCACCAGATGGTCACGGTCATGCGCGGCGGCGAGGAAGTGAAGCTGTCCAAGCGTGCCGGCAGCTACTTCACCCTGCGCGACCTGATCGAAGAAGCCGGCCGCGATGCGACCCGCTGGTTCCTGATCGCGCGCAAGCCCGATTCGCAGCTGACCTTCGACATCGACCTGGCGCGCCAGCAGAGCAACGACAATCCGGTGTTCTACGTGCAGTACGCGCACGCCCGTGTCTGCAGCCTGCTGCGCCAGGCGCAGGAAAAGGGCCTGGTGTACGAGCAGGGCAATGGCCTGGCCAACCTTGGCCACCTGGCCGACGATGCCTCGCTGCTGTTGATGAACGAGATCTCGCGCTATCCGGAAGTGGTGGAAGCGGCCGGCGTGGCGCTGGAGCCGCACCTGGTGGCGCAGTACCTGCGTGAATTGGCGCATGCCTTCCACACGTGGTATCACGGGACGCCGGTGCTGGTGGAAGACGCCGCCGATCGCAACGCCAAGCTGACCCTGGCCTGCGCGGCGCGCCAGGTGCTGGCCAACGGCCTCGAACTCCTGGGCGTGAGCGCCCCGGAAAAAATGTAAGCATCAGGAGACGCAGTACACATGGCAGCACGACGCGGCAAAACCCAGGCACGACGCAACAGCAGCAGCCAGGGCACACCCGGATGGGTGTGGCTGGTGGCCGGTGTGGCGATCGCCGCCGTGGTGTTCCTGGCGGCGCCGAACCTGTTCAAGGGCGAAGGCGACGGCTTCCTGCGCGCCGGTCCGCAGCCGAACCCGAACGCGCAGCCGGCCCCGGTTGCTGATGCAGACAGCGATGTCGGCAGCCAGCCAGCCGCGCAGCCGGCCACGCCGAAGCCGGCCGAACCGGAGAAGCCCGCGGCGACGCAGTACGACTTCTACACCCTGCTGCCGGGCAAGGAAGTGGAAATGTCCGACGCCGAACTGGCCGCCAGCGCGCGTGCCGAGGACCAGCGCCGGGCCAAGGCCGAAGCGTCGCGCGCGCAGGCCGCGCTGGAGGGCAAGCCGGTGCCGCCGGCGAGCACGGCCACGCCGGCACCGACCGCAACGGCCAGCGTCGCCAGCACCGCACCGGTGACCGCGAGCAACCGTCCGCTGCCGGCACCGCTGAGCGAGCGCCCGGCCGCGGCAACCCCGCCGGCCAGCACCGCACCGGCGTCGACCAGCACGGCCGCCACCCCCGCGCCGCGCGCGGAAGCCGCGCCCACCGCGCCGGCGACCACTGCCGCACCGGCGCCCGCCGACAACGCCCGCTACATCCTGCAGGCAGGTGCCTTCGGTGCGTCCGGCGACGCCGAAGCCACCAAGGCCAAGCTGGCCATGATGGGCCTGGCGGCACGCGTGGAGTCGGCGCAGATCAACGGCAAGACCGTGTATCGCGTGCGCATGGGGCCGTACGGCAGCGCCGGCGAACTGTCTGAAGCGAAGCAGAAGCTGGATGGCACCGGCCTGCAGGCGATGGCCATCAAGGCGCAGTGACGTTCTGCGGGACTGCATGAAGAAGGCCGGGCATTGCCCGGCTTTTTTTGTTTCTGCCGAGTCGAGCATGGCTCGACTCCACACACGGCGTCAGCCCTCGCGGGCGACCTGGAACCCGGCGAAGGACTGGCTGACCGGCATCAGCTCCAGGCGATTGATGTTCAGGTGCGGTGGCAGCGTGGCCACCCAGAAGATCTGTTCGGCGATGTCTTCGGCGGTCATCGGATTGGCACCGCTGTACAGCTTGTCCGACGCATTCTGGTCGCCATGGGTGCGGACCACGGTGAACTCGGTCTCGGCCATGCCCGGCTCGATCGTGGTCACGCGCACGCCGGTGCCGTGCAGGTCCGAACGCAGGCCCAGCGAGAACTGGCTGACGAAGGCCTTGGTGCCACCGTAGGCGTTGCCACCCGGGTACGGGTAGACGCCGGCCACCGACGAGATGTTGATGATCGCACCCTTGCGCTCCACCAGCTGCGGCAACAGGCGGTGGGTCAGGGTCACCAGCGCGGTGATGTTGGTGTCGATCATCGTGGTCCAGTCCGACAGCCTGGCGCTCTGTGCCGGTGCGGTGCCCTGCGCCAGACCGGCGTTGTTGACCAGCAGGTCGATCTCGCCGAAGGCCGGCGGCAGCGCCAGCAGGGCCGCCTCCATCGCCACCGGATCGCGGATGTCGAAGGCGGCGGCGTGCACCACGTCCTTGCCATAGCGCTCGACCAGCGGTTGCAGGCGTTCGCCGCGGCGGCCGGTGGCGATCACTTTCCAGCCGGCCTGGGCGAAGCGGTGGACGGCGGCGGCGCCGAAGCCGGACGTGGCGCCGGTAATCAGGACAGTGCGGGTCATCAGGCAACTCCAGGGGGAAAACCAGATCCCCATTCTGGCACCGTCCGGCAGCAGCCGTGTTGCCGGATCGGCCGGATCCGGGGTCAGATCCCTTTGCGGAGCAAAGGGGTCTGACCCCGGCGGCGACCCCACTTGTCGGGGTGACCGGTACAATTGCGCCATGATCAACAATGATGTCCTGCGCAGCGTGCGCTACTCCCTGGACCTGGGTGACCAGCACGTGGTCACCCTGTGCCAGATGGCCGACCCGGCCTTCGCCGTGGATACCGAGCAGGTGAAGGCTTGGCTGCGCCGCGAGGACGAAGCCGGTTTCGAGGCGATGAACGACAGCGCACTGGCGCACTTCCTCGATGGCCTGATCGTGCACCTGCGCGGTCGCGACGAGAGCCAGCCGCAGCGTGCGGTGGAAACCCGCATCGACAACAACCTGGTGCTGAAGAAGCTGCGCGTGGCCTTCCAGCTGCGCGACGTGGACCTGATGGAGATCTTCGCCAGCGCCGGCTTCAACGTGTCCAAGTCGGAAGTCGGTGCGTTGTTCCGCCAGCCCGGGCACACCAACTACCGGCGCTGTCTGGACCAGATGCTGCGCAACTTCCTCAAGGGCCTGAGCCTGCGCCTGCGCGGCTGAGCACGGCCTCGACGAAGGCGCGCGCGGCCGGCGTCGGCAGCCGCTGCCAGACCAGGTGTACGCGCCGGGTGGGGGTCGGCTGCAGTGGAATCTGAACCACGCCCTGGAAACCTTCGGCGATCAACGCCGGCACGATGCCGACCGCCAATCCATGGCGGACGAAGCGCTCGACCAGTTCCATCAGGTTGACCTCGAAACGCACCGTGTGCGGCAGGCCAGCGGCGGCGAAGGCATCGTCGGTCTGTCGGCGCGCACCGGTACCGCGCGGGAAGTCGACCAGCGCTTCATCCTGCAGTGCGGTCAATGGCAGCCGCGTGCGCCCGGCGAGCCGGTGCGAGGGCGCCAGTACCGCTACCAGATCCTCCTCCTGCAGCACCTGGTGGCAGACGCCGTCCAGCGCTGCCGACGGCGCCAGGCCGACCAGTGCCACATCCAGCGCGCGCGACTGCACCTGTGCGATCAGGTCTTCGCTCTTGTCCACGCGCAGCTGGAACTCCACCTGTGGGTGCACCCGCTGGAAGGCCGCCAGCATCGCCACGACGTCGATGTCGGTCAGCGAAGAAATCTGCCCGATGGCCAGCAGGCCACGCACTTCGCCACTGACGGCAGCCACGTCGGCGCGCAGGTGGCGCAGGCTGGCCAGCACCTGGCGTGCGTGCACCAGCAACGCCTCGCCGGCGGCGGTAGCCCGCACCTGGCGTGGCAGGCGCTCGAACAGCGTGGCACCCAGTTCCTGTTCCAGGTGGGCGATCTGGTGGCTGAGCGCGGACTGCACCACGTGGCAGCGCTCGGCGGCACGGGTGAAATTGCCCTCCTCGGCCAGGGCGACGGCAAACTCGAGCTGCTTGAGGTTCATCCAGCTATCTTGTTTTCAGATGACAAGGATGATGATGATTCATTTCCATCATGACCGCAGCAGGCGGACACTGTGCACCCCGCTTCCTGGAACACCGCGTGAGCCCGTCCCTTCCCCCTCTGCACCGCTGGCAGGTGCTGCTGATGTCGGTCGCCACCGGCGTGGCCGTGGCCAGCAACTACTATGCGCAACCGCTGCTGCACACCATCGCAGATGCCTTCGGCGTGCCGTTCGGCCAGGTCGGCATGGTGGTTACCGCAGCACAGCTGAGCTATGCCGCCGGACTGATCCTGCTGGTGCCACTGGGTGACCTGTTCGAGCGCCGCCGCTTGATCGTGGTGATGAGCCTGCTGTCGGCCGGTGGCCTGGTGATCAGTGCCTGCGCGCCGTCGCTGGCCTGGCTGCTGGTCGGGACCGCGATCACCGGTCTGTTTTCGGTGGTGGCACAGGTGCTGGTGCCGTTCGCGGCCACGCTGGCCGCGCCGGAACATCGTGGCCGCGTGGTCGGCACGCTGATGAGTGGCCTGCTGCTGGGCATCCTGCTGGCGCGTACCGTGGCAGGCCTGCTGTCCAGCCTGGGTGACTGGCGCCTGGTGTATGCCATCGCTGCCGGCACCCTGGTGCTGACCGCACTGGCATTGCAGCGCGGCCTGCCGCGATTCCACCACAGCGCCGGCCTGGGCTATTTCGCCTTGCTGCGCTCGATCGGCGTGCTGTTCGTGCAGGAGCCGGTGCTGCGCCAGCGCACCCTGCTGGGTGCCTGCAGCTTTGCCATGTTCGCGATTTTCTGGACCCCGCTCGCGTTCCTGCTGGCGCAGCCACCTTACGCCTACAGCGATGCCACCATCGGCCTGTTCGGGCTGGTCGGTGCAGCCGGCACGCTGGCGGCCGGCCTGGCCGGGCGCATGTCCGACCGCGGCCAGACCGGACGCGCCACTGCCATCGCGCTGGTGCTGTTGCTGCTGTCGTGGCTGCCACTGGGGCTGTCGGCCCACTCGCTGCTGGCGCTGCTGATCGGCGTGGTGGTGCTGGACCTGGCCGCACAGCTGTTGCACGTCAGCAACCAGAACCTGATCTATGCGCTGCAGCCCGCGGCGCGCAACCGCCTCAATGCCGGCTACATGACCGGGTACTTCATCGGCGGCTCGCTGGGTTCGCTGCTGTCGGCGCAGGTCTACCAGCGCTACGGTTGGACCGGCGTCTGCGTGGCCGGTGCCGCCGTGGCCGTGCTGGCCCTGCTGCTGTGGCTGCCCGGCGCGCTGCGCGCGCGCCAGGCGGCATCGTCGAACTAGAAGCTGCCCTGCAGCGCCAGCTCCCAGCGTCCCCCGGCATTGCCCGGGAACAGTCGCTTGGCCGCGCTGTCGGTGTCATGCACGGTGGCGCGCAGCTCCCATGCCGGAGTCAGCGTGGCAATGGCACTGAGCTGGCCATGCAGGTAATCCGGGCCCTGCGCGGTGGCCAGCCAGTACTGGCCCACCGCTGCTTCCAGGCGGACGCGTTCGTGCAGCGGCGCACGCACGCCCAGCTGGGCATAGGTTCCGCGATGGCCACCGGCCAACGCATCGTTGGAATGCGCGACCTGCAGCCAGGCGCGCTGCTTCCAGGTCACGGTGGTGTTGAGTTCGGTCCAGTCCAGCGCACGACCGGTACCCGGATACACATAGCGGGTGAGGTTCGCATCCAGCGTCCAGTCCGGTGCCAGCGCGCCGGACCAGCCCGCCACCAGGTCGAACTCGCTGCGCGCGCCATTGTCCGGCTTGAACGAGACGTTGGACCCCCACACGCTGGCGTACCAGCCCGATGGGATCGAGATCTTCGCGCCGGCTTGCACCGCCGGGTCACCATCGCTCTGCGAGCTGCCGCGCCACACGTAGTCACTGGTCAAGGCCGCACTGCCACTGACCTGCACCTGTGCCTGCGCGCTGCCCATGCCAAGCAGCCCTGCCAGGGCGGCCACCACCGCCGCCATCATCCCCTTGCTGTTCACTGCACTGTGTTCCTCGTCGAAGGCGGTCACGCCGCCGGGACGGCAGTGTCCAGCGCGTGGCCGTAACGGATCGAGGGTGCGGCCCGGCCTGCGGCGCAAATTCGGCGTAAATCCCGTGGATCGGGGCCATGCGCCAGCGGCGCGGTATCATGGCGCCCTGTTTCCAGGAACCAACCGCGTGGACGCCATCCTGACCCCGGTATCGATCGGCGAGCTGATCGACAAGATCACCATTCTCCAGATCAAGGCCGAGCGCATCGACGATGCCGCCAAGCTGGCCAACGTGCGCACCGAGCTGGACGGCCTGCTGCCCCTGTTGCAGCAGCAGCTGCAGGCACAGCCGGCCCTGGCCGCGCTGCAGCAGCAGTTGAAGGCGATCAACGAGCGTATGTGGGACATCCAGGACCAGCTGCGCGACAAGGAAGCGGCCCAGGTGTTCGATGATGCATTCATCCAGCTGGCACGCGGTGTCTATGGCACCAATGGCGAGCGCGTGCAGGTGAAGAACGAGATCAACCGCTTGGCCGGTTCTGCACTGGTGGAAGAGAAGCAGTATCAGGGCGAGTAACGCCGCTCATCCGCATTCCAGCAGGTGGCGGAAGCGGAACAGGTCACCGTCCCCGCGGATGCCGAGCTTGCGGTAGGCCGAGGTTTTCTGCGAGCTGATCGTGCTGGCTGAACGCCCCGATCGCAGGGCCATTTCGCTGGTGCTGACCCCTTTCAGCACCAGCCCGAGCACTTCCCGTTCGCGCTGGCTCAACGGCACCAGTGCCGGGGCCGGCATTCTGCGTGCACGCGTGCCCGGCAGGTTCAGTTCCGCGCGCAGCTCTGGTGGCACGAAGCGCCCTCCCCGGGCGACCACATCAATGGCACGCAGCAGCACGTCCGGTGGCGTCGACTTGGACAGGAAGCCGCGCGCACCGGCACGCATCGCGGTGGCCACCGTGCTGGCATTGCAGTGTGCCGAGAGCACCAGCACCGGCAGTGCCGGCCAGCGCTGCGACAGCACGTGCAACAGGGCCAACCCATCGCCCAGGTCGCCCATGGGCAACGCATCGATCAGCAGCAGGTCGACACACGTCGGGCTGCGCTCCAGCAGGTGCAGCAGGTGCGCCTCGCTGGACAGGCTCACCCGTACCTGCACACCCGCGTGCTGGCGCAGCAGCACTTCCACGCCCAACCGCAGTACCGGGTGCGGGTCCAGCAGCGCCAGGCGTCGTGGCCGATCAGGCAGCAGAGGCGGGAGGGTCAGCGGCATTGCGGCATGTCCAGGCAACATGGGACATCCAACGTAGGTCGGTGCCCGCAGCGGCGGAATCCAATTCCTTGCAATGGCTGGCCCGCGCATTCCGCCAGTCAGACAGCATTCCGGTTTGCCACGGCGCAAACGCAACAGGCCCGGCAAATGCCGGGCCTGTTGGGGCGTCTCCAGCGCGCAATCGCGCCGAGGCAGCAATTACCAGCTGAAGCGCGGGCCGACGGTGTATTCCTTGTCGCCGTGGCGGTTCATCTTCAGTTCGCCGTTCAGGCCCCAGTTCTGGTTCAGCTTGACCTGACCACCCAGGCGGCCGTACCACTGGCCATCCGGATTGACGCCGTGCTTCTTGGCGTAGTCTTCGTAACCGACCATGCCGTAGACCTCGGCGTGGGCGCCGAAGGCAGTGCGGATACCGGCTTCAGCGCTGTAGCCGTTGAAGTCCAGACCGTGCTTGCGGTCGAACTTCTGGTAGGCAACGCGGGCAACGAAGTCGGTGCTCGGAGCGATTTCAACGTTGTAGCCGGCACCGACCTTCCACTGGTCAACCTTCAGGTTGGTGTGGTCGATTTCCTGGCGGCTGTATTCGCCGAAGGCGTGGAAGTTCGGCAGGAAGCCGTAGGAACCCTTCACGCCCCAGCCGTCGGCCTTGATGCCTTCAACGTCGGTCTTGGCGTAGTCGGCTTCGGCGTAGTTGTAGGACAGGTTCTCAGCAGCCGAAGCGGTGAACGGCAGGGCAGCGGCCAGGGCCAGAGCAATCAGCGAATTCTTCATGGGGGTACACCTTTACTTTCTTATGGTGTGCAGCAGCGCCAGGGCGCCATCGCATCGGGAATGTAAATTCTCCGTTATTCGCCACAACGCTCCCTGAAAACAGCGGTCTTCGCATTGCTGAATTTTTTGGCTTGATTCAGGCTGCGTCTGGCATACGCGCGCGGCGCGCGTGCATTCGAATTCCGCTGACCCTTGCAACAGGAGGTTGCCTTGCACGTACCTGCCCCGCTGCGGTTCCGGTTCTGCGCCGCCGTCCTCGCCTTCATCGGCGTGCTTTCCACAGCATCGGCTCGGCCGTTGCAGCCCTCCGATTACCAGCGCGCCGAGCGCGTGCACGACAGCCACCTGCGCGGTGCGCTGCGCAATGCCTCGCTCCTGCCGAACTGGCTGGCCGATGGCCGCTTCTGGTACGAACGCGAAGACGGCCAGGGCCGGCGCGAGGGCGTGCTGGTCGATCCGGCGCAGGCCTCCCGGCAGATCCTTTTCGATCGCGCTGCGCTGGACAGCGCTGCGGGGGCCCTGGGGGTGAACGGGCAACGGTTGCGGTTGGTCAATGTGCAGGTGCTGGCCGATGGCCTGCGCCTGCGCTTCAGCGGTGAAGCCGGCATCGACTGCCAGTGGCCACGTTGGCAGTGCCTGCGGACGCAGGGCGCCATGCCTGCTGCCGATGCACTGCCCGCACCCGACGGCGAGGCCTGGCTGCAGGTGCGCGACCACAATCTATGGCTGCAGCAACGCCGACAGGCACCGCGGGCGCTGACCACCGGCGGTGTCGCCGGCCATGGCTATGGTGTATTGCCCGATTTCACCCTGCGCGGTATTCCACGCAGCCAGGGCCGGATGCCGGCGCGGCCATTCGCCGTCGGCTGGTCGCCCGATGGACGCTATGTTGCCGGCGTCCGCTACGACGAACGTGCGCTGCGGGACTACCCCTATCTGGAAAGCACCCCGGCCGGCGGCGCGCGGCCCCGCGTGCACACGGTGAAACTGGGATTGCTGGGCGATGCACAGCAGGTGCGTGACAGCCTGTACATCGTCGATGTGCGCAGCGGCCGGCAGCAGGACATCACCCTGCCCGAGGGCTGGAACACCCTCAGCGAGGCCGGCGTGCTGGGCTGGGACGGCCACCGGCTGTATGCCGCGATCGCGCACTTCGGCGCGCCGCGACGACTGCGCCTGGTGGAGATCGATGCCGGCAGCGGTGCGCTGCGCACCGTGCTGGAAGAAGCCGGCGACGCGCGCCTGCAGCTCAGCCTGTATTCCTACAACCGTGCCTCGGTTGCGATCCTGCCCGGCCAGGACACCGCCGTGTGGTTCTCGCAGCGTGATGGCTGGGGCCATCTGTACCGGGTGCGCCTGTCCGACGGCAAGGTGATGCGCCAGCTCACCCGCGGCCGGTGGGCGGTGCGTGACCTTCTCGGGGTGGACAGCGCAGGCGCTTGGGCATACTTCAGTGCTGGCGGTGTCGAGGGCGGCGATCCCTACGTACGTGGCCTGTACCGGGTAGCACTGCACGGTGGGCCGGTGCAGCGCCTGGCCGCCGATGGCAGCGACCACCTGGCCGATGCGGGCACCGGCATGCTGTTCGGCGGACGCGCGCCGCAGGCGCTGTCGCCGGGCGGCAGCTATCTGGTGGATACCGTGTCCAGCCTCGCGCAGCCGCCGCGCACGGTGCTGCGCGCCAGCGACGATGGCAGCGAAGTGATGGTGCTGGAGGCTGCGGATGCGCAGGCGATCATCGCTGCTGGCTGGCGGCCGCCGCGGCGCGAACGGCTGCTGGCCGCCGACGGGCGCACGCCGATCTTCGCCACCGTCTACCTGCCCCGCGACTATCGCGATGACGGCAGCTTCCCGGTGATCGACGCGATGTACGGCGGCGCCTTCATCAGCAATGCGCCGGTGACCTATGCCGAAGCGGTTTCGGCGCAGAACCCGGTATCGCGCGCCAGCCTGGCCGAGCTCGGCTTCGTGGTGGTCAGCATCGATGCCCGCGGCACCGGCGGCCGCGACAAGGCATTCCATGACAGCAGCTTCCTGCACGGCGCCGATGTGCAGCTCGATGACCATGTGGCCGCGCTGCGCCAGCTGGGCGAACGCTACCGGGGCATCGACCTGCAGCGGGTCGGCATCTACGGGCATTCGTTCGGTGGTTACAGCGCGGCGCGTGCACTGCTGCGCCACCCGGCGTTCTACAAGGTGGCTGTGGCCTCGGCCGGCAGCCACAATTTCCAGGGCATGTACGGCGGCGCCCTGCACGGCATGGACCGGCTGTTCGGTGGCGTGGTGCCAGCTACAGCCATGGCCGGTGGCGTGCCGGCCCCCCTTGCCGGGCTCGACAATGCGGCACTGGCCGGCAACCTGCGCGGGCATCTGCTGCTGGTCTATGGCGAACTGGACGAGAACGCGCCACCGGCGCTGACCCTGCAGCTGGCCGCGGCCCTGAACAAGGCCCAGCGTAGTTACGACCTGCTGTACCTGGCCCGGCAGGACCACGAACTGTTCCGCAACGACGCCACCTACACGCACCGCATGTGGGACTACTTCGTGCGCCACCTGGCCGGCCAGCAGCCACCGGATACGGTGCTGGCCCCGCTCCCGGGTGGCCCGGGCTGAACAGGCGCACGCGGGATGTCGATTCCCTACGCGCTGGTTCGTCGTGTACCTGAAGGCCGTGCATGTGGCACGGTCCATCCGGAGGCAGGCAATGAGCTACATCGACGGTTTCGTCCTGGCGGTGCCCACCGCCAACAAGGAGAAGTTCCTCGCCCATGCACGCACAGGGGATCCCGTTTTCATCGAGTACGGCGCGCTGCGCGTGGTCGAGTGCTGGGGCGATGACGTGCCGCACGGCAAGACCACCGACTTCTTCGGCGCGGTGAAAGCCACGCCGGATGAGACGGTGGTGTTTTCCTGGATCGAATGGCCGGACAAGCCGACCCGCGACGCCGGCATGAAGAAGATGATGGAGGACCCGCGGTTTGATCCAACGAAGAATCCGATGCCGTTCGACGGCGCGCGGATGATCTACGGCGGCTTCGTGCCGCTCTACGAGCTGACGCGCTGAACCCGGCGGACGTGCTCAGCGCGCGTCCGTTTCATCGCTGGCAGCAGCATGGCCGGCGCCCAGTGCGGCGCCGGCACCGAGGCCCATGCCGCCCATGCCGGCGCCCATTCCACCACCACCGCCACCGCCTGCACGGCCGCCCTTGGCATCGCCGTCGTTACGGCCCTTGCCGCCACCACTGGCAACGGGCCGGGTCGGCCCCTGCGGTGGAATCTGCAGATCGGCCGGAATCGGGGCCAGATCCAGCGCTTCGCGCACGAAGTCGCGCAGCGAGACCACCAGTTCGTGGGTATGCACCGGGCGCCCCTGTGCCAGTTCGTTGGCGGCACGCGTGGCCAGCCGCACCTGTTCGTCGGTGCCCAGCAGCAGGATGTCCGACAGCGCGGCCTCGACCGCATCGCGGATGCGCCGCGCACGGTCCGAGCGCGGCTCGGCGATGCCGTCGGCATCTTCGCGCTGGCGCAGGTCGCGACGATGGCTGGGATCCACGCCCAGCTCGCCGGTGAACGAACCGCCCAGGGTCTTGTAGGCGGCCATCAGCGTGCGCAGCCGTTCGTTGATCTGCCGGTTCTCGCGCTCGCGGCGCTGCTGCAGGGTCTGCATCACCAGCAGGCGGATGCCGACGCCGAGCAGGGTGATCAGGACCAGGCCGGCCAACGTGGACAGCACGCCCTGCCAGGAACTGAAGTCGATACCGCGCATGGTCGGGGCTCCGGCGGGAAGAACCTGCATCTTGCCCCAGGTAGCGCCCCAGAAACGCGAAAGGCCCTACCACCCGGTGGGTGGCAGGGCCTTCGGTCACGGCGCGATTACTTGCGCTTGGCGACCTTGCGCACGGCCTTCTTGGCCGGAGCCTTCTTGGCGGCGACCTTCTTCAGCGGCGCAGCCTTCCTGGCGACCGTCTTGCGGGTGGCGGCAACCTTCTTGCCCACCGCCTTCTTGGCGACGGCGGTCTTCTTGCCGACAGCCTTCTTGGCGACGGCGGCCTTCCTGCCAACAGCCTTCTTGGCGACGGCAGCCTTCTTGCCGACAACCTTCTTGGCGGCCGCGGTCTTCTTGGTGGCGACCTTCTTGGTGGCGGCAACCTTCTTGCCGACAACCTTCTTCGCAGCCACGGCCTTCTTGCCGGCGACCTTCTTGGCGGCGACGGTCTTCTTGGCCACAGCCTTCTTGGCGGTGGCGACCTTCTTGCCGACCACCTTCTTGGCGGCCGCGGTCTTCTTGGCAACGGTCTTCTTCGCGACGGCGGCCTTCTTGGTGGCGGCCTTCTTCACGGTGGCGACCTTCTTGCCGGCAGCCTTGGTGGCCTTCTTGGCGGCAGCGGTCTTCTTGGTCACAGCCTTGCCTGCAGCGGCCTTCTTCTTGGCCACTTCCTTCTTCAGGGCAGCGGCTTCGGCCTTGGCGTTCTTCTTGGCCGCTTCCAGCTTCTTCTTGGCATTGGCAACGGTCTTGCCGACCGACTTGGCGGCCTTGTCGGCCTTCTTGGCAACGGTCTTCTCGACCTTGGCCACGGCCTTCTTGGCCTTGGCAACGCGGGTACCGGCCGCCTTGGTGGCGCGCTTGACGGTCTTCTTGACCGACTTCACGGCGTCTTCGGCGGCGTGGGCGATGGTCTCGCCAACGTTGGTGGCGGCTTCTTTGACGTTCTCGACAGCGTCGGTCACGACCGACACACCATTACCGTTGCTCATGTTGCCCTCCTGGGGGCCTTAAGTATCAAAACGGGGCGATGCTATACCGACATTGACGATCGTGGAACGGGGCACGCGCCCGCAATCGCATCTGATGCGACGGCCATGGTGTAGCCCACCACTGCCGCGGAAGCGGCGGGTTCACAGGAAACCCCTTTTTTTAAGGACTACGCCACAGCAAGCGCGTGGTCGAAGATGGCCGTTGCGTGCCGTTGCACGGACGCGGCATCCGATGCGTGCTGTGGCGCATTGCGGCACCCGGTTGCGCGGAACTGCGCAGGTATCGGTCTGTGTCGGCGCCCCCGGCGATCGTCTTCGGTGGTGCAGGCGTCGCCTGTGCGGTGTCGCCACAGCCATGCTGTCAGCCTCCTCACTCGCCTTTCGCGGCCTGCGGTTTTCATGGCGCATTTATCCAGATCGCGACACACTCATTCAGCTTGTTTTACCGTAGGGCCGAACCGCCCCCACCCACGCCAGCGAACCGACAACCATGCGACCGCTTCCCACCCTGCTTACGCTCGCAATCGCCGCCGCCTTCGGTGGCTTCGTTGCCACCGGCATCAATGCCCACCTGGACAACCGTGCCGATGCAGCACCGCTGCCAGCGGTGCTGCCGACCACCGCCGCGTTGCCGGCCGCGGTGGCCGGACAGGCGGTGCCTTCGCTGGCGCCGATGCTGGAAAAGGCGATGCCGGCCGTGGTCAGCGTCAACACCAAGCAGGTGGTGCGCGTGCGCAACCCGTTCTTCAACGACCCGTTCTTCCGCCGCCTGTTCCCGGATATCCCGCAGGAGCGCATCAACGAATCGCTGGGCTCGGGCGTGATCATCGACGCCAAGGAAGGCCTGGTGCTGACCAACCACCATGTCATCGACAACGCCGATGACGTGCAGGTGACACTGGCCGACGGGCGCACGGTGAAGGCCGAGTTCCTCGGTTCGGACCGCGATACCGACATCGCGCTGATCCGCATCCCGGCGCAGAACCTGACCGACATCAAGCTCGGCAACAGCGACCAGCTGCGGGTCGGTGACTTCGTGGTGGCCATCGGCAACCCGTTCGGCTTCAGCCAGACGGTCACCTCGGGCATCGTCTCGGCGGTGGGCCGCAGCGGCATCCGTGGCCTGGGCTACCAGAACTTCATCCAGACCGATGCGTCGATCAACCCCGGCAATTCCGGTGGCGCCCTGGTCGACCTGCAGGGCCAGCTGGTCGGCATCAATACCGCCAGCTTCAACCCGCAGGGCAGCATGGCCGGCAACATCGGCCTGGGCCTGGCGATTCCGTCCAACCTGGCGCGCAGCGTGGTCGACCAGCTGGTCAAGCACGGCGTGGTGGTACGCGGCACGCTGGGCGTGGAGAGCCAGAACCTGACCGCGCAGATCGCGCAGGGGCTGGGCCTGGGCGAAACGCGCGGTGCGCTGATCACCCGCGTGCTGGCCGGTTCGGCGGCCGCCGCGGCCGGGTTGAAGCCGGGCGACGTGGTGGTCTCGGCCAACGGCCAACGCGTGGACAGCGCCGAAGCCCTGCACAACGTGGAAGGCCTGGCTGCGGTCGGCAGCCCGATGACGCTGGACGTACGCCGCGAAGGCAAGCCCGTGCAGATCAAGGCCACGCTGAAGGAACAGGCGCGTGCGGTCACCGGCGAGAGCCTGGACCCGCGGTTGACCGGTGCCACCTTCGTCGACCTGCCCGAGTCGCTGCGACAGTCGGGTGTTGGCGGCGTGCTGGTCAGCGAGGTCAAGCGTGGCAGCCGCGCGGCCAGCAACGGCCTGCAGCAGGGCGACATCATCACCGACGCCACCGTGGGTGAATTCGCCGACCTGGCCAGCTGGCGTGCCAACTTCCAGCAGCGCCCGCCGACCCTGGTGGTGCGCGTGCTGCGCAACAATGGCCAGCAGCAGGGCCAGCTCGTGATGCGCTGATCGCCCCGCCGTAACACCCCCTATACCCCGGCAATGCTATTGCTGTCAGTCCAGGTCGGCACCGCCGACACCCGTTCCCCCATCGCAACAGGAGTGATTCGATGAGCCCCACCAATACCGAGAACCTGAAGGAACACCTGGGTGAAGCCGGTTCCCACCTGAAGCAGGCCGCCACGGCCGCCGGCGGTGCGATCAAGGGCGCAACCGGTGCCGCGACCGACGAGCTGCGCATCGGCAAGGCCAACGTCAAGGCCGAACTGTCCGACAGCGCACTGTCTGGCCTGGCCGCCGCCGAATTCGGTGGTGCCGCTGCCAAGGAACAGGTTGACGCGTTGATGGACAAGGGCAAGGACCTGATCGACAGCGCCGCCGAGTTGATCCGTGAGCGTCCGCTGGCATCGTTCGGCGTCGCCTTCGCTGCCGGCTGGATCATCGCCAAGCTGGCCCGCGGCAGCAGCGACAAGTAAGCCGCGGCGTGAGCGAAGACAACGCGCAAGCCCCTGATCCGGCGGCCACCCCGCCGCTGGATGAGAGCATCCGCCAGGTCGGCGCGGCCGGTCGTGCCGCTGCCGATTCGGCCAAGCACACCGTGCGCTCGCTGCGCCGGCTGGCCTCGGCCGACTTCGCCTTGGCCCGCAGTGCCTTCGGCCGTGCGCTGGCCTGGGCCGGCGTGGCGATCGTATTTGGTGCCTCGGCCTGGCTGCTGATGGCGGCCACCCTCATCGCCCTGCTGCAGAGCTGGGGCCTTAGCTGGCTGCAGGCGCTGCTGATCACCTCGCTGCTGAGCCTGGCCGTCACCGGCTACGCGATCTGGCGGGTGTCCTACTTCTTCCACCACACCGGCATGCATGCCACCCGGCGCCAGCTGTCACGCCTGGGCCTGTTCGACGAGCCCAGCGAAGACGACCCCGATGCCGGCGTGCAGCTGCCCGAGGGCAAGCCATGAAGTTCGGCGCGCTGCAGCGGCGGGTGAAACGCTGCGAACAGGTGGTGACCGTGCGCCTGGGCGAGACCCAGGACCACTGGTCCACGCTCAGCGACGTCTGGCGAAAGGGCTGGTCGCCGTTGCGCATCGTGGTGGTCGGCCTGGCCGGTGGCTTCATCGCCGGCAAGCTGGAAGTGCCCGGCAAGGTCAACGGTGCGCGCTGGCTGCAGATGGTCGGTTCGGTCTCGAACCTGTTCGCCAGTGCCCAGGCGGCGTTTGCCACGGCGATGGCGGCACAGGCTGCAGCGACCGCCGACGACGCGGCCGAAGAAGCCGACGATGCCAGCGAACAGGCACAGGCGGCGGCCTCCGCCGCCAACGCACGGCCGGCACCTGCCCCCCGCCCGGAACCCGAACCGGAACCGCGCGAACCGCGCCCGGCCGAAGCCGCCACCGAGCTGTCCGAACGTTGATCCATGCACTCCGCCGCGCCGATCGCGGCCGGCGGATAATGCGCTCCCCTTCCCGGTTGGTGCGTCGATGAGCGAGTCCCTCCTGTCCCCGTCACCAGCCGATCCGCAGGGTGCGGAGGCACCGCTGCCGCCCCCGTCGCGTCCACGCGGGCCGATGTCGCTGGTGGTCCTGGCCACCCTGGCGGTGGGCTACACGCTGTGGGCCGCGCAGGACATCATCCTGCCGGTGCTGCTGGCGGTGTTCTTCGCACTGGTCGGCAACCCGATCCTGCGCCTGCTGCAGAAGCTGTGGATTCCGCGCGCGCTGGGCGCACTGCTGATCCTCGGCGCCGGGCTGGGCGTGACCGGTTCGCTGGCGGTGCAGTTGATCGGTCCGGCGATGGAATGGGCGCAGGAAGCACCGCAGCAGCTGCGCAAGGTGGCCCGGCAGGTGCAGGACCTGACCAAGCCGGTGCAGCAGGCCAACCAGGCGGCGGAAAACTTCGCCCGCGTGGCCGGCGGTGACAGCAACCACAAGGTGCAGGTGATCCGCACCCAGCTGGACGATCCATATCGCATGCTGACCCGTGCACCGCGCCTGGCCGCGTCGGTGCTGGCGGTGGTGCTGCTGACCCTGTTCTTCATGATCTACGGGCAAAGCCTGCAGCGCGCAGCGATCGCCCTGTTCCCGAACCGCCAGCAGCAGCGGTTCACCACCGACATCCTGCGTTCGATCGAACGGGAGGTCTCGCGTTACGTGCTGACCATCAGCGTCATCAACACCCTGGTCGGGCTGGTGTTCGCCGGCGTGCTGATGCTGCTCGGCATCGGCCTGCAGGAAGCACTGCTGTGGGGCACGGTGGCTGCACTACTGAACTTCGCCCCGTACGTGGGCCCGCTGATCGGCGTGGCATTGATGCTGTTGATGGGCTTCGTCGAGTTCCGCGACCCGCTGCAGGCCCTGCTGCCGGCCGCCGCCTACCTGGGCCTGCACACCCTGGAAGGGCAGATGGTGACCCCGATCGTGCTGGGCCGGCGCATGAAGCTGTCGCCGCTGGTGCTGATCCTGGCGCTGATGGTGTTCGGCTGGGCCTGGGGCATGATCGGGCTGCTGCTGGCAGTGCCGCTGCTGGTGTGCATCAAGCTGGTGCTGGCACGCCTGGATGGCATGCAGGGCTGGGCACGCCTGCTGGAGTGACGGCATCAACAACGGATGGACGCAGGTGGCGGAACCAGAAACAGGGACGAAGTGGCAGACTATGGCGCCCTACCCGGATGGATCCGCTCGTATGAACTCTCTCGCCACGCGTTGCCTTGCCTTGGCCTGCATTGCCGCTCCCGCGTTCGCCGCGACGCCGCCGACTGCCGATCAGGCGCGCACCCAGCTTGCTGAGGCGGTTACCTGCAAGCGGCACCTCACGCCCATGCAGTTCGACGCCATGGCCCGGATGCTGGCACCGGCCCCGGCAAGGGCGCAGGACGGCGAATCCAGCGGCGAGTTCCGGCTGACCACGCCCTTGATGGTGCTGGGCCAGCCCGTGAACCGGCTGCAGTCCTATGACGGCGACAGCGGCGAGGATGGCATCGACAGTTTCACCGCGTACTTCAGCTCGGCCAGTGTGGAACAGGTCGCGGCACTGGCGAAGATGTCCGACCCGGTAGCAGGCACCTACACGAAGGAAGTTGGGCGGCACAACCTGGACGTGCAGCAGTTCGACGGCCAGACCACCATCGCCTGCTCGTACAACCTGCGCTGACCCGGCCCAGCCACAGTGCCCACCCGCCCGCCGCGTCGCATGAAAGCCCGCGCGGGCAGGGGTAGAATGGTGAGGTGAATTTCCCCGTCCAAGCCATCACCCTCGACCTTGACGACACGCTGTGGCCGTTCGCTCCGATCGGCGCCCGCATCGAACAGGTCCTGCACGCCTGGATGTGCGAACACAGCCCCGCTACCGCCGCGATGTATCCGGTGGAGGCCATGCGCGAACTGCGCGAGCGGCTGTACCACGCCCATCCGTACCTCCACCACGACCTGAGTGCGCTGCGCCGGCTGACCCTGCACGAAGCACTGCACACCAGCGGTGCCAGCCTCGATCTGCTGGAGCCTGCGTATGAAGTGTTCTACGCCGCGCGCAACCAGGTGGAGTGCTATCCCGATGCGATCGACGCGCTGGCGCGCATTGCCGCACGGGTGCCGGTGGCGGCGCTGAGCAACGGCAACGCCGACCTGGAGCGGATCGGCCTGGCCCATCATTTCGCCTTCCAGCTGGGTTCGCGCGAACACGGCGCGGCCAAGCCCGAAGCCAGCATCTTCCATGCCGCGTGCACCCGCCTGGGTGTGGCACCGGCACAGGTGCTGCACGTCGGCGACCATGCCGACATGGACGTGGCCGGGGCGATTGCCGCCGGCCTGCGCGGCTGCTGGATCAACCGCGACGCAGCCACCTGGACCCATCCGCAGCTGCAGCCGGACCTGCAGTTCGACACCCTTACCGGCCTGGCCGACTGGTTGGATGCCAACCTCGACGCCGCCGCACCCCGGAGTACCTGACGCATGAGCGAGATCACTGGTTTCACCGCCGACACCGCTGCGGCGCTGCCGTTGTACGTGCTGGACCGCGAGCAGTTCGCCGCCTGGAAGGACAGCCAGCCGGCTGCCACGCAGGCGTGGCTGGCATCGCAGGGCTTCAACGCCGGCGCCCACAGCGTGGCACTGCTGCCGGGCGCCGATGGCCTGGCCGGTGCCGTGATGGGCGTGGGTGATCGTGCCGATGCCTACAGCTATGCGCATGCGCCGCACGCGCTGCCGGAAGGCAGCGTGTGGCAGCTGGCCAGCGAACTGCCGGCCGCCGAACGGGCGCTGCTGCAGCTGGGCTGGGGCCTGGGCAGCTACCGCTTCGACCGCTACCGCAAGCGCAACCGCGCGCCGGCCCAGCTGGTAGCGGCGCCATCCGGCGAGGTGGCCGACCTGATCGCCGCCAGCCTGCGCGTGCGCGACTGGGTCAACACCCCGACCGAAGACATGGGCCCGCAGCAGCTGGAAGACGCCGCGCGCGCGCTGGCCGATGCACATGGTGCGCAGGTCGAGGCGATTACCGGCGACGAACTGCTGAAGCAGAATTTCCCGGCCATCCACGCCGTGGGCCGCGCTTCGCATCGTGCGCCGCGTCTGGTCGTGCTGCGCTGGGGCAGGGAAACCGACCCGGCGCTGGTGCTGGTGGGCAAGGGCGTGTGCTTCGATACCGGCGGGCTGGACATCAAGCCGGCCGACGGCATGCGCAACATGAAGAAGGACATGGGTGGCGCCGCGCATGCACTGGCCCTTGCCGGCCTGGTGATGGCACGTGGGCTGCCGGTGCGGCTGACCCTGCTGGTGCCGGCGGTGGAAAACGCGATCGGTCCCGATGCCTTCCGCCCGGGCGAAGTGATCGCCACCCGCAAGGGCCTGAGCGTGGAGATCGACAACACCGATGCCGAAGGCCGCGTGATCCTGTGCGATGCGCTGACCTTCGCCGGTGAGCAGAAGCCGGACCTGGTGCTGGACTTCGCCACCCTCACCGGTGCCGCGCGCATCGCACTGGGCCCGGACCTGCCGGCACTGTTCAGCAACGACGACACGGTGGCCCAGCAGTGGCTGCAGGCCGGTGACGCGACCCGCGACCCGGTCTGGCGCATGCCACTGTGGCGCCCCTACCTGCGCTACCTGAGCAGCGGCATCGCCGACCTGGCCAACGCCGGTTCGCGCATGGCCGGCTCGGTGACCGCCGCGCTGTACCTGGAACGCTTCCTGGAAGACGGCCAGCGCTGGGCGCACCTGGATGTGTATGCCTGGAACGACGGCGAGCGCCCGGGCCGTCCGGCCGGTGGCGAAGCGCTGGCGCTGCGCTCGGCGTGGGCGATGCTGAAGCAGCGCTACAGCTGATCGGGTGGGTGCCGACCGTTGGTCGGCACCCCGTCCCCGGAAAATCTGACGAAAAATTGAATTTCGGCCCCGGCCGGGTTCTGCGAGGATGTGTGGGTCGACCACCCACACGCTCCGTGAAGGCAGGACTCCGACCATGTCGCTCTTCCGCTACACCCGCGCTGGCCAGACGCCGGGCGCGCCACGCAAGCATTCACCCCTGCTCTGGATCGCACTGATCGCACTCATTCTGGGTGCGGTCGCGCTGGCCTTCGCCTGGCTGGCCGGCTGGATTGGAAACCGCCTGACCGCGCAGCGCTTCACCGACACCATCGAGGCCACCGGCCCGGCCCACCCGGGCTTCCGCCGCGCGCACAGCAAGGGCATCTGCGTGAGCGGCTGGTTCGAACCCAGCGCGCAGGCCCCCACCCTGTCCAGCGCACGGGTGTTCTCGCAACGCCGCGTGCCAGTGATGGGCCGCCTGTCGATCGGCGGCGGCGACCCCTACGGCGCCGACAACACCGCACGCGTGCGCAGCCTCGCGGTGCAGATGGTCAGCGATGATGGCCAGGAATGGCGCATGGCGATGAACAGCTTCCCGTTCTTCGCCGTGCCCAGCGCAGAGGCGTTCTACGAGCAGACCCGCGCCTCCATTCCCGACCCGGCCACCGGCAAGCCCGATCCGCAGAAGATGGCCGCGGTGCTGGCCAAATACCCCAGTGCGCAGGCTTTCCAGCAGTGGGCCAAGACCGCGCCGTGGACCAGCAGCTGGGCCGACACCACCTTCAACAGCGTCAACAGCTTCTGGTTCACCAATGCGCAGGGCCAGAAGCGCGCGGTGCGCTGGCGCTGGCAGCCGCAGGCGCCGGTGGTGGAGATGGATGCGGAAACCCGCAAGCAGGCCAGCGTCGATTTCCTCAGCCAGGAACTGCAGCAGCGCCTGGCCAGCGGCCCGGTGCGCTGGAACCTGGTCGTGACCACCGCCGAGCCGGGCGATGCCATCGATGATCCGTCGGTACCGTGGCCCGAATCGCGTGACCAGGTAGTGGCCGGCGTACTCAGCCTGGACCGCATGCAGTCGCAGGAACAGGGCGCCTGCGGGCAGATCAATTTCGATCCGCTGATCCTGCCCAGCGGCGTGCGTGGCAGTGACGATCCGATCCTGGCGGCCCGCTCGGCCGTGTATTCGCAGTCCTTCAACCGCCGCGAACGCGAGCGCGCCACCGGCAACGTCGAGCAACGGAAGGAGGCCGTACGATGAGCACCGGCAACGGCCACTTCAACCTGCTGGCGCGGGTGCTGCACTGGTCCATGGCGCTGATGATCATCGCCATGCTGTTCATTGGCGTGACCATGGTCGCCTCGCTGCACCTGCGGCCGATGCTGATCGACCTGCACCGCCCATTGGGCATCACTATCGGCGTACTGGTGTTGCTGCGCCTGTACAACCGGCTGCGTCATCGCCCACCGCCGCTGCCGGCGGATCTTCCTGTGTGGCAGGTGATGGCGGCCAAGGCCTCGCACTGGATGCTGTACGCACTGATGCTGGCGATGCCGCTGATCGGCTGGGCGATGCTGTCGGCCGGCGGTTACCCGATCGTGCTGTGGGGTGGCCTGCACCTGCCGCCGATCGTGCCGCATACCCCGGCGCTGTATGCCGCGTTGCGCAATGCGCACAGCCTGCTGGCCTATGTGTTGTTTGCCACGGTGCTGATGCATGTGGGTGCGGCGCTGTTCCACCTGTGGGTGCGGCGTGACGGGGTGTTCCAGGCGATGGCGCGCGGGAAGGATTGAAAGGATTCGCCGGGCGTTCCCGGCGGATTGTTTCCGCGACCGCGGGGGGTGTCACTTTCTTTGCGCGCAAAGAAAGTAACCAAAGAAACGCTCCGCCGGCCGCGAGCCGGCGTGCTTCGCACGCCGGTGCCCTGCGCTCCTCGGTCCGTCGAGGGACGGCGCGGGAACTCGCTGCGCTCAGACACCCGCACCTCTTCGCCCTCGCCGGACCTCCGGTGCTCGGCTCGCTTGAAGGCGGACTCAAGATCAAAGGCGAAAGCGGCCGCTTCACTCGTCGGACACGGCCCGGCGCTACCAAATATCGTCGTGCAGCTGTGGTTCTTGACCTTGGGTCCGCCTTGAGCGAGCCGAGCATCGCAGGGGAATCAGGGGCGCAGAGGCGCCGGTGTCTGAGCGCAGCGAGTTCGGCGCCGTCCCCTGATTCGCCGAGAAGCGCAGGGAACCGTCGCGTAGCGACGGCTCGCGCTCTGGCGGCGTGTTTCTTTGGTTACTTTCTTTGCACGAGCAAAGAAAGTGACACCTCTCCGCAGGCGCGGAAATGATCCGCTACAACCACCCCTTCTGCCGCGCCAGCCGGTACGCCTCGATCCGGTTGGCCACGCCCAGCTTGCCGATGCACTCGGACAGGTAATTGCGCACCGTACCGTGCGACAACCCCAGCTGCTCGGCGATCTCGCTGGCGGTGCGGCCCTCGCCCGCCAGCCGCAGTACGCGGCGCTCGCGGTCGGTCAGCGGATCGGCCTGCGACCACGCATCCAGTGCCAGCTGCGGGTCGATCGCACGGATGCCCTGTTTCACCTTGCGCAGGGCATCGGCCAGGTTCTCGGCCGGTGCATCCTTCAGCAGGTAGCCCAGCACGCCGGCTTCCAGCGCGCGGCGCAGGAAGCCGGCGCGGGCGAAGGTGGTCACGATCACCACCTTGATCGGCAGCTCGTGGCGCGCGATGCGCTGGGCAAGCTCGAGCCCGGACAGGCCGGGCATCTCGATGTCGGTGACCAGGATGTCCGGTTGCAGCTGCTGCAGCATCCGCCACGCGGTTTCGCCATCGGCGGCGCTGCCCAGCACCTCGATATCCGGCTCCAGGCCCAGCAACGCCGACAGTGCACCGCGCACCATCGCCTGATCCTCGGCCAGCAGGATGCGGATCATGCGGCACCGTCCTGTGCCAGCGACGGCGGCGCTCCCGGCGGCAACGGTGTGGTCGCGGCAGCCAGTGGCACGCGCACGGTCAGTCGCGTGCCCTCGCCCTTTGCGGACTGTACCTGCAGGCTGCCCCCCAGGGCGGCCACGCGTTCGCGCATGCCGCTCAGCCCGTTGCCCTCGGCCTGCACGCCGCCACGGCCATCGTCGCGGATCTGCATCGCCAGCATGCGTCCCTCCAGCATGAACTCCACCCGTGCCTGTGTCGCCTGTGCATGGCGCACGATATTGGTTGCGGCCTCGCGCAGCACCAGCGCCAGCCCGCGTTCGACATCCACCGGCATCGCCGGTGGTGGTGCGTATTGAAGGTGGACCTGCTGGCATTCCAGCAGCAGCCGCGCCGATGCCAGCTCACCGGCCAGGTCGCTGGCGCGGATGCCGGTAACCGCGCTGCGCACCTGTGCCAGCGCTTCGCGGGCGATGGCCTCGGCCTCGCCGATCTCCAGCCGCGCGCGCGCGTCGCCGCGGTCGTGCAGCTTGCGCGCCAGCTCCAGCTTCAATGTGATCAGCGACAGGGTGTGGCCGAGCAGATCATGCAGGTCGCGGCCGATGCGTTCGCGCTCGGCAGTGGCCGCCAGCCGCCGCACCTCGTCCTGCGACAGCTGCAGTGCCGCATCCTTCTGCTGGTTGAGCGCTTCCACGTTCACGACCAGCCCCACGATGTAGGACACGGCCGGGATCCAGACCAGGCTCTGCCACGGGTACTGGAACAGCAGCGCGAGGCTGCAGAACAGAAGGTTCAGGCCAGTGAGCTGCAGCAGATACTGCCACCAGCCACCGCGTCCGCTCACCCGCAGCAGCACGCAGCCGAACACGAAGTAGGTCAGCCCGGACGGATACCAGGGCAGCAGCACCAGCGACATCGCGATCAGGCCCAGCGCATAGCGCGGAGCGTGATGGCGCGGCGCCACCATCACCTTGGCGTACAGCAGCAGGAACACCGGATAGCTGGCCAGCGTCAGCAGCAGCCAGCGCAGGGTGAAGCCGTGGCCAAGCAAGGGCGTCAGGAAGATCCACACCGACCACAGCAGGTGGACTGCCTCGCTCCAGGGCGATTTTCCCCGGCGCAGCGTATCGGCCACCGCCGAGTCCGGCGCGGGGCGCAGCAGCGAGGCAAGCCATGTCGACGGCACGGGCGGTTCCAGGCGGGGACGATCGCCGCCGATCATGCCAGTTCAGCCGCCTGCGCGCAGGCGCCACCACCGGCCGGGCGGCACCGGCGCAACCGAGCGCGGATCACGGTACGCTTGGCGGCGCGGCTGTGGCGGGCCAGCGACGGGGTGATCGGATCCATGGGCGGTACCGGTAGCGGGGACGTTGCCATCCTGTGCCGCCGTGGTCACGTTTCGCAGTTGCCGCCGTCAGTGTCATCGGGTGACAGCTGTCACTGCCGTCATCGCTGTGCCTGCCTGCATGCTGTGCCGCACGCTCCACCGCCGGAACCGCCGCCGTCCGCCCTTCCGGCCACACCCGCCCAAACGCCTGTGATGGAACGAATGAACGCTTCTGCCGAGCTGTTGAAGGAACTCCGTATCGACCGCAAATCGCCGCCGCCCGCCTCCGGCGGCAGTGGCGGTGGCCGCCGCTGGCTGTGGATCGCGATCATCGTGGTCGTGTTGTTGCTGGCCGCTGTCGGCTTCGCCCTGTTCGGGCGTACGCCGGCAGTGGACGTGGAAACCGCCCCCGCCGTGGCCATCCAGCAGGGCAGCGCCAGCAGTTCGGTGCTCGATGCCAGTGGCTACGTGGTCGCCCGGCGCATGGCCACGGTATCGGCCAAGATCACCGGCAAGGTGCGCGAGGTGATGATCGAGGAAGGCATGCGCGTGGAACAGGGCCAGATCATGGCCACCCTGGACCCGATCGATGCCGACGCGCAGCGCAGCCTGTATGCCTCGCAGCTGCAGGCCGCACGCAGCCAGGTGGCCGGGCTGGAAGCGCAGCAGAGGCAGGCGGCCGCTGAAGCCAGCCGCCTGCAGGCACTGGTCGGCCAGCAGCTGGTGTCGCGCTCGCAGTACGACCAGGCGGTGGCCCAGCGTGACAGCCTGCGTGCACAGCTGGACACCGCACAGCGCAACGTCAAGGTGGCCAACGACCAGCTGGCCATCGCCGAGCTGGGCGTGGACAACAACATCGTGCGCGCGCCGTTCTCCGGCGTGGTCACTGCCAAGGCCGCGCAGCCCGGCGAAATCGTCTCGCCGCTGTCGGCGGGCGGTGGGTTCACCCGTACCGGCATCGGCACCATCGTCGACATGGACTCGCTGGAGATCGAAGTCGAGGTCGGCGAGGCCTTCATCGGCCGCGTGCAGCCGAAGATGCCGGTCGAAGCCACGCTCAACGCCTATCCGGAGTGGAAGATTCCGGGCGAGGTGATCGCCATCATCCCCACCGCCGACCGCGGCAAGGCCACGGTGAAGGTGCGCGTGGCGCTGAAGGTGAAGGACCCGCGCATCGTGCCGGAGATGGGCGTGCGCGTCAGCTTCCTGGAGCAGGCGCAGCCGCAGGCGGCCGCCAAACCGCAGGGCGTGCGCGTGCCGGCGGGCGCCGTGGTCCAGCGCGAGGGCGCCTCGGTTGCCTTCGTGCTGGGTGACGAAAGCCGCGTGCAGCAGCGCACGGTCGAGGCCGGCCAGGCGATGGGCAAGGACCGCCAGATCCTCAAGGGCGTGAGCGCAGGTGAATCGGTGGTGCTGAACCCGCCGGACAGCCTGCGCGATGGCGCCAAGGTGCAACAGAAACAAGCGCAGTAGCGGCCTGGCGCCCACCGGCGCCGCCGGCAGCACCGCTCGACGCACGCCTGCGGCCCCTGCCGTGGCGCTTCCCCGTTTCCCGCCTTCCGTGGAGAACCACCCATGTCGACCCTGGTTTCACTGCGCAACATCACCAAGACCTACCAGCGTGGCCCCGAGAAAGTGCAGGTGCTGCACGGCATCGACCTGGACATCGCCAGCGGCGACTTCGTCGCGCTGATGGGCCCGTCCGGCTCGGGCAAGACCACCCTGCTCAACCTGATCGGCGGCCTGGACAACCCCAGCGGCGGCGAGATCAGCATCGAGGGCGAGCGCATCGACCAGATGAGCGGCGGCCAGCTGTCGACCTGGCGCAGCCACCACGTCGGCTTCGTGTTCCAGTTCTACAACCTGATGCCGATGCTGACCGCGCAGAAGAACGTGGAACTGCCGCTGCTGCTGACCCACCTCAATGCGGCGCAGCGCCGCCGCAACGCCGAGATCGCGCTGACCCTGGTCGGCCTGGCCGACCGCCGCAGCCACCGCCCGAATGAACTGTCCGGCGGCCAGCAGCAGCGCGTGGCAATCGCCCGGGCGATCGTCTCCGACCCGACCTTCCTGATCTGCGACGAACCGACCGGCGACCTCGACCGCCAGTCCGCCGAGGAGATCCTCGGCCTGCTGCAGCAGCTCAACCGGGAGCATGGCAAGACCATCATCATGGTCACCCATGACCCGAAGGCCGCCGAGTACGCCACGCACACGGTGCACCTGGACAAGGGCGAGCTGGCCGACGCGCCGCTGGCCCACTGACGGAGGCCACGGCGATGAAATACTTCTCGTTGGTGTGGGCGCAGCTGTTCCGCAGCCGTACCCGCACGTTGCTGACCCTGCTCTCCGTGGTGGCCGCGTTCCTGCTGTTCGGCATGCTCGATTCGGTGCGCGTGGCATTCACCTCCGGCGGCAGCGTGGAAGGCGCCAACCGCCTGGTGGTCGCATCGCGGCTGTCGATCACCCAGTCGCTGCCGATCCGCCTGGAGGCCCAGGTGCGGCAGGTGGCCGGCGTGCGCGACGTGGCCTATGGCATGTGGTTCGGCGGCATCTACCAGGACCCGAAGAACTTCTTCCCGAACTTCTCGGTGTCCCCCAACTACTTCGATGTCTACCGCGAGCTGCAGATCGACCCGGCACAGCTGGAAGACTGGAAGCAGACCCGTACCGGCGCCATCGTCGGCGAAACCCTGGCCAAGCAGTTCGGCTGGAAGATCGGCGACACCATCCCGCTGCAGGCCACGATCTTCCCGCGTGGCGGCAGCAACGACTGGCCGCTGGTGCTCAAGGGCATCTACCGTTCCAAGGACCGTGCGCTGGCCGCCAACGAAGAACGCCAGTTGATGATGAACTGGAAGTACTTCGATGAATCCAACGACTACATCAAGAACCAGGTGAGCTGGTACACGGTAACGCTGGACAACCCGGACCACTCTTCGCGGGTGGCGCAGGCGATCGACGCGATCTCGGCCAACTCCGACCACGAGACCAAGACCCAGACCGAATCGGCGTTCCAGCAGGCCTTCGTCAAGCAGTTCGCGGATATCGGCATGATCGTCACCTCGATCATGGGCGCGGTGTTCTTCACCCTGCTGCTGTTGACCGGCAACACCATGGCGCAGGCCGTGCGCGAGCGCGTGCCGGAGCTGGCCACGCTGAAGACGCTGGGCTTCAAGGACAGCACCGTGCTGACCCTGGTGATGGTGGAATCGGTGCTGCTGATCGGCCTGGGCGGCCTGATCGGCATGGGCCTGGCCGCGCTGATCCTGCCGGCCATCGGCCCGAAGAGCATGGGCATGCTGCCGCCGCACGTGCCGACGCCAACCTGGCTGATGGGGCTGGGCCTGATCGTGGTGATCGGCATCATCGTCGGCCTGTTGCCGGCGCTGCGTGCCAAGCGCCTGAAGATCGTCGACGCACTGGCCGGTCGCTGAGGAGAACACAGACATGTTCAAGAGCAAACTCAAGAAGTGGCTGGGCAACGGCGTGACGGTGCTGCTGCTGGCGGTCGGCCTGGTGCTGTGGATCAGCCTGCCGTGGACCGGCGTGCTGGCCGTGACCGTGCTGGTGGCCCTGTGGCTTCTGCTGACCCGCGGGGGGCGACTGGCGCTGGCCGCCACCCGTATCGGCGTGGCCAGCCTGCCGCAGCGCTGGGGCGCGTCCTCGGTGATCGTGGTCGGCATCGCCGGCGTGGTCGGCGTGCTGGTGGCAATGCTGGCGATGGGCGAAGGCTTCCAGGCCACGCTCAACAACACCGGCGATGACACCACTGCCATCGTGCTGCGCGGTGGCTCGCAGGCCGAGACCAACTCGGTGATCACCCGCGAGCAGGTGCCGATGCTGTCCACCCTGCCCGGCATCAGCCGCGATGCGCAGGGCCGGCCGCTGCTGTCGCCGGAGCTGTCGCAGGTGGTCAACCTGGTGTCGAAGTCCGATGGCACCGACGTCAACGCGCAGTTCCGCGGCGTGGGCCCGCAGGCATGGGCGGTGCATGACAAGGTCAGGATCGTCGAGGGGCGCAAGTTCGCCACTGGCCTGCGCGAGATCGTGGTCGGCCAGGGCGCCAAGGGCCAGTTCCGCGACATGGAGGTGGGCAGGACACTGACCCTGGGCAACCAGACCTGGACCGTAGTGGGTGTGTTCGCCACCGGCGATGCGCATGATTCGGAACTGTGGACCGACGCCGATACGCTGGCCACCACCTACCAGCGCAGCGCCTGGCAGTCGATCAGCGTGCGCACCGAGGGCAAGGCAGGCTTCGATCAGTTCAAGGCCGCCGTCGCCGCCGACCCGCGCCTGAAACTGGACGTGGAAACCACCCGCGTGTACTACAGCAAGCAGGGCGGCGGGCTGACCAAGTTGATCGACATCCTTGGCAAGGTGATCGGCACGATCATGGCGGTCGGTGCGGTGTTTGGCGCGCTCAACACCATGTATGCGGCCGTCGCCACGCGCGCCCGCGAAATCGCCACCATGCGTGCGATCGGCTTCCGCGGCCTGCCGGTGGTGACGGCAGTGATGCTGGAGACGATGCTGCTGGCGCTGCTCGGTGGCCTGCTCGGCTGTGCGGTGGCGTGGCTGCTGTTCAACGGCTACAGCGTGTCCACCATCGGCAGCAACTTCAGCGCAGTGGTGTTCAAGTTCCATGTGTCGCCGGAACTGCTGTGGACCGGCCTGAAATGGGCACTGGGCATCGGCCTGGTCGGCGGCCTGTTACCGGCACTGCGCGCGGCACGTTTGCCGATCACCACGGCGCTGCGCGAAACCTGAGCATCGCGCAGCGGTGGACTGCGCATCACGCAAGGGGACGGAGCGAAGGCTCCGTCCCTTTCACGTTGCCGAACTCAGAAATCCGCCGCCGCAGCATCAGACGGCGGGGCCGCGCGCGGCCAGATGCTGGCGAAGGACCTCCTCGGGCGGATACGCCGTGCCCAGCGCGTGCTGCTCGCCTGTGTGCCGGTCGACGAAGATCGGCCCATTGCCGGCCAATGCATCCGAGATTTCGCCGGATTGCAGGTAGCGCAGCGACTGGAAGCAGAACAGCCAGCCTTCGACCACTTCGTGCTCATGCGTGATGGCAACCGGCTCATCGTCGCTGGCAAGTGCAGCCTCCACGCGACGGCGTGCTTCTTCAAGCTGGATCATTCCTTCGTCTCCTGCCTTCGATGACAAGGCGAAGAGCATTTCATGCGGGCAGGTGCATCACAACGCCTGCGCGCCTGCATACAAGCGCGTACTGCGACGCGTTGTCGCAACCACTCAAGCGTGCCAGCTTCGTGCCGCTATCGATGCCTCTGCCCATCGCAAACGCAGCGCGCGTGACGCTGCGCACAGCGCATCTGTGGATTGTTGGTTGCGATTCATTTTCGCGCACTTCCAGCGGCGCCGAGACAAACAGTTACGAATGGAAACATTCTAGAATCGCGCCCCCCACGTTGGTTTGCAGCACCCCACGCGCCCATAGAACGGGCGCTTGTTTTTACTGAAACACGAGATTTCACGGATGTCCCTGAAAACCAATCCGCTGCGCAACGCGATCGTCATCGCGCTGGCCGCCAGCTGCACCACCCCCGCCTTCGCACAGAGCGCCGGCGATACCCCGACCAACCTCGACCGCATCGAAATCACCGGCTCGCGCATCCGCCAGGCCAGTGTCGAAACCGCACAGCCGGTGGTCGCGCTCAACCGCGCCGAGATCGAGAAGAAGGGCTACGTCAACGTCGCTGACATCCTGCAGGACATTCCTGCCGCCGGTGCGCCGAGCATGAGCCGCGCCTCGTCGCTGACCTCCTCGCGCGACTTCGGCGGCATGTACGTCAGCCTGCGCAACCTGGGCCCGGAACGCAGCCTGGTGCTCATCGACGGCCGCCGCATGGGCGTCAGCGCCGGCGGTTACTCCGACCTGGCCTCGATCCCGTCGTCCATCGTCGAGCGCGTGGAAGTGCTGACCGACGGCGCCTCCGCGCTGTACGGCTCTGATGCCATCGCCGGCGTGGTCAACATCATCACCCGCAAGAATTTCGATGGTGGCGAAGCCAGCGTCTATGTCGGCCAGTACGGCCAGGGTGACGGCCAGAAGCGCGCCTACAGCGCGACCTTCGGCAAGACCTTCGAGCGCGGCTGGTTCAGCGTGGGCGCCGAGCGCACCAAGGAAGATGAGGTGCTGGGCAAGGACCGCGAGTTCAGCCGTTACACCAACGGCCCGCGCCACCCCAACGATGGCCTCAATGGCAACACCCCGTGGGGCTACGTCACCGTCGGTGGCAAGAACCTGACGGTGGGCCCGGGCGGCGACCCGGGCAAGGCCGGCAACTTCCATGCGCCGGACCCGGCTGATGGTGCAAACACCAAGTCGAACATGAGCCTGCTGACCGGTCTGGAACGCACCTCGGTGTTCGCCAACGGTGGCTTCTCGATCACCGACAACCTGCGCATCGTCGCCGACGCGTTGTACAGCAAGCGCGAGTCGACCAAGCACCTGGCCGGTTACCCGTACTCGGTCAGCGCCGCGCAGGCCCGCAATGGCAGCCGTGCCGCCCTGTCCAAGGACAGCGCGTTCAACCTGTGGGGCCAGGATGCGCTGTTCGCGCACCGTACCGAGGAACTGCCGCGCGGCACCGAGAACAACCTGGAAACCAAGCGCGCCAGCATTGGTCTGGAAGGCAGCTTCGAAACCGGTTCGCGGTACTGGGACTGGAACGTCAACTACATGTACAACCGCAACGAAGGCGAGCGCATCGGTACCGGCAGCATGTACCAGCCGCACGTCAACCTGGCCGTCGGCCCGTCCTTCATGGACGGCAACATGGCCCGCTGCGGTGCGCCGGGCGCGGTGATCGCCGGCTGCGTGCCGTGGAACCCGGCCGCCCCGATGGGTTACACCGGACCCGGCTCGCTGAGCAACCAGGACGTGCAGGACTACCTGTTCACCCGCTTCGTCGACAAGATGCAGAGCACCACCAAGGTCGCCAGCGGCAACATCTCCGGCTCGCTGTTCACCCTGCCGGCCGGCGACATCCTGGCCGCGATGGGCTTCGAGCACCGCAGCGAGGAAGCCAGCTACACTCCGGACACGATGGTGCAGAAGGGCGAGATCGCCGGCACCAGCGGCCAGCCGACCCGCGGCAACTACTCGCTCAACGAGGTCTACCTGGAGCTGCAGGTGCCGCTGCTGGCCGACCTGCCGTTCGCCCGCGAACTGTCGCTGGACATGGCCGGCCGCTACTCGGACTACAACAACTTCGGTTCGACCACCAACAGCAAGTTCGGCCTGAAGTGGAAGCCGATCGACAGCCTGCTGGTGCGCGCCACCTACGGCACCGGCTTCCGTGCGCCGACCGTGGATGACCTGTACGGCGGCACCGTCAGCAGCCGCGACTCGTTCACCGATCCGTGCGATACCTCCTTCGGTACCGCCGCCACCAGCCCGACCGTCGCTGCCCGCTGCCAGGCGCTGAAGGTGCCGGCCAACTTCCGCCAGCTCAACAGCGATGGCAGCGTGGCCACCAAGCCCGGCCAGCAGGCCACCACCGATTTCAGCTCGGGTTCCAACCCGGGCCTGAAGCCGGAAACCGCCAAGACCTGGACCGTCGGCCTGGTCTACAGCCCGGACTTCGTGCAGGGCCTGGACGTCAGCCTGGACTGGTGGAAGATCCGCATCGACAACGCCATCGTCGGTGAGTCGGCGACCAACATCCTGGAACAGTGCTACGTGCAGGGTTCGGATGCCGCCTGCGGCCGCTTCACCCGTGGCAGCAACGGCCAGGTCAACTCGCTGGACCGCTCGCTGGTCAACGCGGGCTACCGCGAAACCGCCGGCTATGACATCAACGTGCGCTACCGCCTGCCGGAAACCGCGTTCGGCAAGTTCGCCGTCAACTGGAACACCACCTACACCGACTACCTGGAGCAGCGCAACGACAGCGCCGCCACCACCCCGGTGGAACAGCGTACCGGTTGGGCCGGCGACTTCCGCGTGCGCTCCACCTTCAACCTGGATTGGCAGTACGGCGACCTCGGCATCGGCTGGACCGCGCGCTACTACTCCAGCATGAAGGAGAAGTGCTCGTACATGGATGAGTGCAACATGCCGGGCTTCAACTCGTCGTACACCAGCGCGTCGCCGACCAACAAGGTGGGCTCCAACACCTTCCACGACCTGCAGGTGCGTTACAGCCTGCCGTGGGATGGCACCGTGTCGCTGGGCGTGAACAACGTGTTCAACCACCAGGGTCCGATCATGTACAGCCAGCCGAACAGCAGCTTCACCTACTACGGTGGCTTCGACATCGGCCGCTTCATGTACATGAAGTACCAGCAGCGCTTCTAAGCCTGCAACCGCGTTCCCGCCACGGCCATCCCTCTCTCCTGGCCGTGGATGGAAGCAGAACGGCGCCCCTCGGGGCGCCGTTCTTTTTTGGGTGGAAGCGGGTCGGATCCCTTCGCCCTGCGAAGGGCTCTGACCCCACGCGACGGATAGAACAGGGTCAGAGCCCTCCGCGTTGCGGAGGGATCCGACCCCGCAGCCCCGCCGGCGCTAGCGCTTGGCGCGCATCGTGCGGATGTTGTCGCCGACGAACAGGATCAGGCCGGCCCAGATCGCGGCAAAACCGATCGCCTTGGCGGTATCGAACGCTTCGTGGAAGAAGAACACGCCCAGCAGCAGCTGCAGGCTCGGTGCGATGTACTGCAGGATGCCGACCAGCGACAGCGGAATGCGCTTCACGCCGTAGGCAAAGCCGATCAGCGGTACGGCGGTGACTGCGCCACCGAAGATCAGCAGCAGGTCGTTGCGCCAGCCCCAGCCATGGAAGAACGCACCGCCATGGCCGTTTTCCGCCCAGATCGCGAAGGCCAGCGCCGGCAGGAACAGGTACATGCTTTCCACGCCCAGGCCGGCCACCGGGTCGACCGAGACCAGCTTGCGCAACAGCCCATACAGGCCGAACGAACAAGCCAGGCCGAGCGCGATCCACGGCGGTGTGCCGGCGTCGATGGTCAGCCAGGCCACGCCCACCGCCGCCATCGCCACCGCCACCCATTGCAGGCGGCGCAGGCGTTCCTTCAGCACCAGCACGCCCAGCAGCACGTTCACCAGCGGGTTGATGAAGTAGCCCAGGCTGGTCTCGATGACATGACCGGCGTTGACCGCCCAGATGTACAGGCCCCAGTTGAAGGCGATGGTCAGGCTCGACACCAGCAGGATCGGCAGCGCGCGCGGCTGCGCGGCGATCTTCTGCCACCAGCCCAGGCGCGAGCTGATCAGCAGCCAGCCCAGCACCAGCACGGTGCTCCAGATGATGCGGTGGGCGATGATCTGGAACGAAGGCACCTCGTTGAGCAGGTGCCAGTACACCGGCACCAGGCCCCAGATCACGAAGGTGGACGCGGTGACCAGCAGGCCCCGGCGTTGTTCTTTCTCGTCCATGCTCATCTCTTTCGCGTCCTTGCCATCGTCAGTACCACCACACCCAGGAGAATCACCGCCATCGCCAGCAGGTCGCGCCAGCCGAAGCGTTCACCGTTGAGCAGCGCGCCGAGCAGCACCGCGATCACCGGGTTGACGTACGCATAGCTGCCGGCCAGCGCCGGACGCACGTTCTGCAGCAGCCACACGTAGGCAGTGAACGCGACGATGGAGCCGAACACGCACAGGTACGCCATCGCCAGCAGGCCACCGGTATCGGGCAGCGTGCTCGGGCGCTCGCCGACCGCCAGGCCGATCAGCACCAGCAGCACGCCACCGCAGATCATCTGCCCGGCCGCGGTCATGAACGGGCCCGGCAGGTCCAGCCCGCGTGCCCACACCGAACCGAAGGCCCAGCCGATCGGCGCGATCAGCAGCAGCACCAGCCCGGTCGGCGAGGCGGTCAGGCTGCTGCCGGCATTGAGCCAGACCACACCGAGGAAGCCGATGGCGATGCCCAGCCACTCACCGCGGCTGGCATGCTGCCCGCGCAGCGCCGAGAACAGCGCCATCCACAGCGGCACCGAGGCCACCGCGGTGGCGGCCAGGCCCGAGGACACCTCACGCTCGGCCAGCACCACCATGCCGTTGCCCAGCACCAGCATGGTCACGCCCATCACCACCAGGTTGCGCCACTGCCGCAGGGTCGGGTTCGGCAGCTTCCAGAACAGACGCAAGGCCAGGAACATCAGGCCGCCGGCAATGATGAAGCGGCTGCCGGAGACCATCGTCAGCGGCAGTGCGCCGCCGTGCAGGGCCTTGGCGATGCCCAGGTAGGTCGAGCCCCAGACCACGTAGACCAGCAGCAGTGCCAGCGCGACAAGGCCACCCCGGGGGGCAGCCGCAGACGAAGAGGGGGGAGCCGACATGACACACCAGGGAGCCGGGGGAAGGCGGATTCTAGGACGTTTTGAGTATGGTCCGGGACCCCATACGGTGGCACGCTGTCATCCATCCATGCACCCTGCTCTGGTCTGCTACCCCGTGTTGACGGTCGATGCAGTACCAAGAGGGCTGCCCGGCCGCGCCGCCCCAAGGCCGGGCGCCGTTTTCCCTGCGCACGGACGCGCCGCATCGAGGATTCCCACCCAGATGAGCACCACGCCCCAACCTGCTGTCCCCGCGAACGACCGCGCCGCCCTGCGGCGGTCGATCTCCAACACCCTCAAAGGCTCCGCCGGCAACCTGGTGGAGTGGTACGACGTCTACGTGTACTCGGTGTTCGCCGTGTACTTCGAATCGCAGTTCTTCTCGCCCGACGACAAGAACTCCACGATGTACGTGTGGGCGATCTTCGCCGCGACCTTCCTGATGCGCCCGATCGGCGCCTGGTTCTTCGGCCGCTTCGCCGACCGCCATGGCCGCCGCCTGGCGCTGACCGTCTCGGTCACGCTGATGGCACTGTGCTCGTTCCTGATCGCCATCACCCCCACCGCCGCCAGCATCGGCATCTGGGCCGCGGTCATCCTGCTGTTCGCACGGCTGCTGCAGGGCTTCGCCACCGGTGGCGAGTACGGCGCCAGCGCCACCTACATGTCCGAAGCCGCCATTCCCGGCCGCCGCGGCTTCCTGTCGTCCTTCCACTACGTCACCCTGGTTGGCGGCCACGTGCTGGCCCAGCTGACCCTGCTGCTGATGCTGACCTTCTGGGGCAAGCCGGAAATCTCCGAGTGGGGCTGGCGCATCGCCTTCGGCATCGGCGGCATCGCCGCGGTGGTGGTGTTCTGGCTGCGCCGTGGCATGGACGAGTCGCTGTCGGAGTCGTCCATCGAGGCCGCGCGCGAGGGCAAGGCGCAGAAGTCCGGCTCGATGTACGAGCTGTTCGTGCACCAGTGGCGACCGCTGCTGCTGTGCTTCCTGATCACCGCCGGCGGCACCGTGGCCTTCTACACCTACTCGGTGAACGGCCCGAAGATGATCCAGAGCGCCTTCGCCGGCAACGATCCGATGACCGGCACCCTGATCAACCTGGGCGTGCTGGCCTTCCTGATGGTGCTGCAGCCGGTCGGTGGCTGGCTGTCGGACATCATCGGCCGCAAGACCCTGCTGGTGTTCTTCGGCGTCGGCGGCGTGCTGTACAGCTGGTACCTGATCACCCAGCTGCCGCACCAGCATGACGCCACCCTTGCCTTCCTGACCCTGGCGCTGGCGTTCGTCATCCTCACCGGCTACACCTCCATCAACGCGGTGGTGAAGGCCGAACTGTTCCCCACCCACGTGCGTGCACTGGGCGTGGGCCTGGGCTATGCGCTGGCCAACTCGCTGTTCGGCGGCACCGCCCCGCTGCTGTACCAGGGCGCGCTGAAGACCGGCCACGTCGATTGGTTCGCCCTCTACGTGACTGCCACGATCGCGGTATCGTTGGTGGTCTATGTGTTCTTCCTCACCAACAAGGGCCCGAACTGGCTCGACGGCACCCGCAAGTAAGCGCGTTGCCCTGATCGCGGCCACCGGTGCAATGCCGGTGGCCGCTGCGTCTCCCGCTCCTCCACTGATGTGGATCGCGGTGACGCTGGCCGCAGCCACGGCACTGGCCTGGCTGCTGCGCCGCCCCAGCGCACAGGCCGCATGGCCACGCATCGGCTTCGGGATCGCCCTGCTGCTGTTCTGCGCCGCACTGGCGCTGCAGCTGGCAGTGGACCTGGGCAGCGGCCACAGCTCGCTGCAACTGCGCCTGCATCGCGGCGTCAACGGCGGATCGCTGGTCGGCCTGCGCACGATGGTGGCGTGCTATCTGGCAGCGCTCGCCGCCAGCGGCTGGGGCGCCTGGAAGCTGCTGCGCCGGCGCTGACGAACACCCGGTCGTGCCGCCCGCTGGCCGACACCTCCACATTCTTTCGGTCGTGCCGGCCGCTGGCCGGCAACTCAACATTCCTTTGGTAGTGCCGGCCGCTGGCCGGCAACCTCATGAACCTCCGGAAAGAGCAGGGAGTTGCCGGCCAGCGGCCGGCGCTACCTCAGCGGCGGGCCGCTTCGCTCTTGTCGCGCGCGCCGCGGAACTCCGATTCCTTTTCCCACGTCGGCCAGCGGCGGCTGTTGGCCAGCTCCGCGCCCAGGTCGTACACCAGCAGGGTATCGGCAGCGTGGCCGCTCGGGTCCCAGCGCGGCGTCCAGGCATCGCAGGCCTGGTGGTAGCAATCGGCGAAGTACTTCTCGCGCAGCGCGCGGCCGGCTTCAACCCCACCGTCCAGCTTGTCCAGGCCCGGGCCGATGGTGATTGCCGGCACGCCCAGGCGGGCGAAGGCGAAGTGGTCAGCGCGGTAGAAGAAGCCCGCTTCCAGGTTCGGGTCCGGGCTGTAGCTGCGGCCACGGGCCTTGGCCACGCGTTCCAGGTCGCCTTCCAGCGAGACCCGGCCCTTGCCCCACGACGCGATGTCCCGGGTCGGGCCATCCGGGCTGAACATTTCGATGTTCAGCACCGCGGCGGTCTTGTCCAGCGGCGCCAGCGGGTGCGCGGCGTAGTAGCTGGCGCCCAGCAGGCCCTTCTCTTCGGCGGTCAGCGCCACGAAGTACAGCGTGCGCTGCGGCTGCGGGCCGGCGGCGAACACCCGGCCCAGTTCCAGCACCGTGGCCACGCCGGTGGCGTTGTCGATCGCACCGCGGCGGATGCGGTCGCCCTTGGCGTCGGGCTGGCCGATGCCGAACGCATCCCAGTGCGCAGAGAAGATCACCGCCTCGTCGCCATGCTCGCCACCGGGCAGCTTGGCCACCACGTTGCGGGTCACCACCTGCTCGCGCTTCAGCGCGAAGTCCACGCTCAGCTTGGCGTTGTCCAGTGCCACCGGGCGGAAGTCGGCGCGCATCGCCTTGCGCTTCTCGGCATCGAAGTCGAGGCCGGCGTCGGCGAAGATCGCCTCGGCCAGCTCGCGCTGCATCCAGCCACGCAGCGGCGTGTGCTGCGCCATCGCCTCGTCCTGGCCGCGCTCGATGTCGAACAGCGGCGATGTGCCCGAGCTCTTCACCGTGGCCCAGCCGTAGGCGGCCGGCGCGGTCTCGTGCACGATCAGCACGCCTTCGGCGCCACGGCGTGCGGCTTCCTCGAACTTGTAGGTCCAGCGGCCGTAGTAGGTCACCGCCTTGCCGTCAAACGCGCCCGGCGCATCGGCCTCGAAATCAGCATCGTTGATCAGCACCACGGCGATCTTGCCGTGCAGGTCCACGTCCTTGTAGTCGTTCCACTGGCGTTCCGGCGCATCGATGCCATAGCCGACGAACACCAGCGGCGCATTCCTGATCTGCACGCGCTTGCGCGGCTGCAGGCTCTGCAGGGTCACGTCCACGCCATTGGCCAGCGCACGCTTGCCCTGCTTCAGCGACAGGCTGGCCTTGGCCGGGCCGTCCAGCTGCGCGCGCACCAACGGGACCGGCTGCACCCAGCTGCCATCCACGCCGCCGGGCTGCAGGCCGTAGCTGCGGAACTGCTCGATCAGGTACTGCACCGTGCGCTCTTCACCCTCGGTGGCCGGCGCGCGGCCCTCGAATTCATCCGACGCCAGAACGCGCACATGGCGCGACAGCGCCTGCGGATCGATGCCGCCACCCGGCAGGTCGTTGGCCGCATGGGCAAGGCCACCGACGAACAGGCAGGACGACAGCAGCAACACGCGCATCGGATTCACGGCAGTACCACGGCTAGCTTGGAAGTCACCAGAGTGTAACGTGGTCGTGACATCACGGCGCGGCTTGGGCCCGCGTCATCCACGCAGGGCGTGGATCTACCTGCTGATGCGATCCAGCCAGCAGGCCAGGCCCTGTGCGTTGAGCTCGATATCCATCGCCAGCACGGTGGTCACTGCCGCATCGTCCAGCGCACAGCCATGCAGCTGTGCACGTTCCAGATACAGCGCCTGCAACGCGGCCAACAGGCAACGATGGCGGTCCGGTCGACCGTCGCACTGGCGGCCGATGGCGGCCATCGCATCGATCTGCTCGAACAGGTCGCCGGCCAGTTTCTCCACCTGTTCCACACGACCGTAGTGGGTCAGGTACATCGCCTGCGGGCCGTAGCCCAGCATGCGCTGGATCGAGGCCTTCATCGCCTCCGGGTCGAACTGCACCGGCGAGGAGGTCGGGAAGATGAAAGCGCCCTGCACGCTGTCCAGCTCGCGGTAGGAGATACCGAAGGTATCGCCGGTGAACCAGCTGCGGCTGCGCGCATCCCATACGCAATAGTGATGCAGCGCGTGACCCGGCGTGTGCAGCAGCACCAGCTCGCGGCCGGCCAGATCGATGCGGTGGCCGTCTTCGGCCACCACCACGCGCGACTCCGGAATCGCCTCGATGCGGCCATAGCTGCGCGCGATCTCGTCGGCGCCATACACCGCCGTGGCACCGGCGATCAGCCGGGTCGGGTCGATCATGTGCGGCGCACCGCGCGGGTGCAGCACCGCCTTTGCGTTGGGCAGCTGCTGCATCAGCAGGCCGGCGCCGCCGGCGTGGTCCAGGTGCACGTGCGTGAGCAGCAACCAGTCCACCGCTTCCACGCCCAGGCCGGCATCCGCCAGCGCCTGCAGCATCGCCGGCACCGACAGGCCGGTGCCGCAGTCGACAAACGCGGCGCGGCCGTTTTCAACGATCAGGTAAGCCGCGTCGAAGTCCGGGCGCTGGAAGCCGGTATCGATGGTGTGGATGCTGGGGTCGGCGGTCATCGGCACGCACCTGGCAGGATCGGGAACAGACGCCCATGGTAGGCGCGCAGGCGGCCCGGGTTCGATGCGGCTTTGGTCGGAGTCCAGATTCCGTAGAGCCGAGCCCATGCTCGGCTGCCTTTCTGCCAGACATCAGCCGAGCATGGGCTCGGCTCTACAGAGGGCGCGTGCAGTCGAGCATGGCTCGACTCTACAAAGGCGGGGTTACCGGTCCAGCCAGCGCGGTCGCAGCAGCAACGCCAGCACCAGCACCGCCAGGAACGCGCCGTAGGCGTACAGCACCGCCAGCACCTGCGGCCAGATCGGGCCGGCGCCGGGTTGCACCACGCCGATGCGGTAGCCCCACAGCATCGACACGATGCTCAGCGCGAACGCCAGTACCAGGGTGGTGCCGTCGAACAGGCGCCGCCGCGCGCTGCGCGGCTCGCGCGGGAACAGCCAGTACAGGCTGCCCAGCAGCAGGAACCAGGGCAGGAACAGCAGCAGCGACAACCAGGCCATCGCAGACTCCATGTCATCGCGCCGGCGGCGCGTGGACATCATGCCATGGGTGCTGTGCCACGGTCGTGCCGGCGGGGGGCTTCCCTGTAGAGCCGAGCCCATGCTCGGCTGCTTTGCTACCCAGCCGAGCACGGGCTGGGCTCTACAGAGGCGGAGCAAAGTCGAGCATGGCTCGACTCTACAAAGGGCAGGCAGGCCCGGCGATCAGGCCGCTTCGCGCAGCACGGCCAGCGCGGCCAGCACGGCGTCCACCTCGGCGTCCAGCTTGAACAGCTCGCTCTGCAGCTGGTCGCCCTGCTCGGCCTGCTTGATCACGGCAATCAGCTGGCCGGCATCACGCGGCGAATCGAAGCCTTCGCTCTGGATCAGCAGCGTGCCGTCGCCGGCGGTCAGCTTGAAGTAGAACCGGCCGTCCTTCTCGCGGTACTGCTTGAACTGCGGCGGCGCCACGCGGGCCACGCCGGCATCTTCGCTGGCGATGTTGCCCGCCGTGGACAGGTCGCGCAGGCCCACGGCGTGGCGCAGTTCTTCCAGCAGCGGTGCCGCCAACTGCTCGCGCAGCTGCTGCCCACGGCGCTTGAGCAGCGCTTCGATCTTCTCCGGCTCGGCCATCAGCGCGTTGTAGCGCTCGCGCAGCGGCGACAGTTCACTGTCGATGCGCTCGAACAGCTGCTGCTTGGCGTCGCCCCAGCTGATGCCGGCAGCGAACGCCTTGGCGAACTCTGCGGTCTGTTCCGGCGTGGCGAACGCCTGGTACATCTGGAACAGCGCCGAGCCTTCGGTGTCCTTCGGCTCACCCGGTGCGCGCGAGTCGGTCAGGATAGAGAACACCAGCTTCTTCAGCTCCTCGCGCGGCACGAACAGCGGAATGGTGTTGTGGTAGCTCTTGCTCATCTTGCGGCCATCCAGGCCGGCCAGCGTCGCCACCTGCTCATCGATCACCACGTCCGGCAGCGGGAAGTACTCCTTGCCGTACACGTGGTTGAAGCGCTGGGCGAAATCGCGCGCCATCTCGATGTGCTGGATCTGGTCACGTCCCACCGGCACCTGGTTGGCCTTGAAGATCAGGATATCGGCGGCCATCAGCACCGGGTACATGAACAGGCCGGCGCTGACGCCTGCGTCCTCGTCCACGCCTTCCTCGCGGTTCTTGTCCACTGCCGCCTTGTAGGCGTGCGCCCGGTTGAGGATGCCCTTGCTGGCGATGGCGGTCAGGAACCACATCAGCTCGGTGGTCTCGCGGATGTCGCTCTGGCGGTAGAACCACACGTGTTCCGGGTCCAGGCCGCAGGCCAGCCAGCTGGCCGCGATCTCCAGGGTCGCGCGCTGGGTGCGCTGCGGGTCCTGCGACTTGATCAGGCTGTGCAGGTCGGCCAGGAAGAAGAAGCTCTCGATCCCCGGCGCGCGGCTGGCGGCGATGGCCGGACGGATGGCGCCAACGTAGTTGCCCAGGTGGGGCGTGCCGGAGGGGGTGATGCCGGTAAGGACTCGGGTCGTCATGACTGCGTGGGGTAACCTTCGATGAACGGGGCCAGTTTACCTTGCACGCCACCAACCCCGTCAGGGCCTGCGGTGCGTTCATTCACCCAACCCCGCTGGAGACGCCCGATGAAACGCCTGCTGCCCTTGCTGCTGATCCTGCCCCTGGCCGGCTTCCGCCCGGCGCCGCCTCCGCCACCGGCCTACGAAGGCGGCCCGGTGCGCATGACCCTGGTCGACCGCGACCGTGGCACCGAACTGCGCAGCTACCCCGCCGAAGGCCAGCGCTGGGTGGCCGGCGAGCGCGGCCACCGCTACGCCGTGCGCCTGTACAACGACAGCCCGCGCCGGGTGCTGGTGGTGCTGTCGGTGGACGGCGTCAACGCCATCTCCGGCGAGGATGCCGATCCCTCGCAGACCGGCTACGTGCTCAACCCCGGCCAGCGCGCCGACATCACCGGCTGGCGCAAGAGCCAGGACGAAGTGGCGCAGTTCGTGTTCAGCAGCCCCAGCGGCAGCTATGCCAGCCGCACCGGCCGCCCGGACAACATCGGCGTTGTGGGCGTGGCGGTGTTCGAAGAGGCACGTCGCTGGCGCCCCGAGCCGATCCTGCGCCGTGGCCTGCCGCTGCCGGCCCCGGCGGCCGAAGCGGCGGCCGATGCCAGTGCCAGTGCCAATGCCAGCCGCATCGAAGGCTACGCCAGCAAGTCGCAGGCCCCAGCGCTGGGTACCGGCCACGGTGCGCGCGAGCAGTCCTCGGTGCGCGATACCGACTTCGAGCGCGCCAGCCGCAGCCCCGCACAGGTATTGCAGTTGCGCTACGACAGCGCCCGCAACCTGCGTGCGCGCGGCATCCTGGTGGATTCGCCCTCGCGCCTGCCGCGCGAACCGCAGGCGTTCCCCAACCGCTACGTGCCGGACCCGCCGGCGCGCTGATCGTCCGGCGCAGACAACACGACGCCCGCAACCTCACGGTGCGGGCGTCGTGTTGTGGGGGAAACCGAAGCGCTTACTTGTAGTCCGGGTAGTCCTTGCTCACCGCGTCCTGGAACTCGCGCACTTCCTTCTCCGCGCGGTCCTTGGCCCAGCCATAACGTTCCTGCAGGCGGCCGGCCAGATACTCGGCGTTACCTTCGGCCACATCGAAGTCGTCGTTGGTCAGATCGCCCCACTTGGCCTGGGCCTTGCCCTTCAGCTGCGACCACTTGCCGGAAATGATGTCTTTGTTCATTGCTGGGAGTCCTTGGTTGCAACGGCGTTCTTACCGTGGCTCCAGCTTCGCGCAGCGGCTGTTGAGTACCGGTCAACCGGCAATGAAATACATGCTCACCTGCTTGAATGGTTCACTCCGCTTCGACAGCCACGCGGCGAACAGCGCGCACAAAAAAGGCCGGGAAGATTCCCGGCCTTTTCGCTTTCCAATCCGCGCCGGGCTCACTTGCCCTTGGCGGCGTCCTCAACTTTTTCACCGGCCTTCTGCACGTCCTTGCCGGCACCGGCAACGGTATTGCAACCGGCCAGCAGGGCCACCGAGAACATCGACAACAGCATCAGGGCAACTACGCGCTTCATGGGCTTCTCCTTGGGTTCGCCGCTACACCGCTTCATTCGCGGATGGGGTTCTGTCGCTCGGCGGGAGGGCACACTGCCACCGCCGCCGCGTGAAGTGCAATCTGGCGGCAGCGGCGTGGAGCGGGTGTGAACGGATCGGCGATCCGTTCAGGCCAGGCCCTCAGTCGCGCATCAGGGTGGACTTGCCGAACAGGCTTTCGACCAGGTCCACGGCCAGTTCGGCGGTGGCATTCTGCTTGTCCAGCAAGGGGTTGAGCTCGACGATGTCCAGCGATCCCATGCGCCCGGTGTCGGCGATCATCTCCATCACCAGCTGCGCCTCGCGGTAGTTCACCCCACCCGGCACCGTGGTGCCCACGCCCGGCGCGATGCTCGGGTCGAGGAAGTCCACATCGAAGCTGACATGCAGGTGGGTGTTCTCATCGATGCCGGCCAGCGCCGCCTCCACCGCGCGCTTCATGCCGTTCTCATCGATGTAGCGCATGTCGTACACATCGACCTTGTGGGTCTTGATCAGGCGCTTCTCCTCAGGGTCCACCGAGCGGATGCCGATCTGGTGCATCTGCGCCGGGGTGATCGCCGGTGCGCTGCCGCCCAGGTGGGTCAGCGCCTCCGGGCCGAGGCCGCACAGGCAGGCCACCGGCATGCCGTGGATGTTGCCCGACGGGGTGACATCGCTGGTGTTGAAATCCGAGTGCGCATCCAGCCACAGCACGCGCAGGGTCTTGCCCTGCTCGCGGCACCAGCGCGCGACGGCGGTGATCGAACCGATCCCCAGGCAGTGGTCGCCGCCGAGCATGATGGGCATGCGGCCGGCCTGCAGCTCGGCGTAGCTGGCTTCCATCAGTGCATGGTTCCACGCCACCACTTCATCCAGATGGCGGTAGCCTTCCACCGGCGCGGTCCACGGGTTGCGCGGGCCATCCAGATTGCCCACGTCACGGACGTCCACACCACGTGCTTCCAGCGCCTCCGGCAGGCCCGCCACGCGCAGCGCCTCCGGCCCCAGCCGTGCACCGCGATGGCCCGCACCGACGTCGGTGGGAACGCCAATCAGGGATACGGAGATGGGATGGGCCATGGGTGCCTCCTGCGGTGGGAAAAAAGAAGCACAGTCTAGCCAGAGCTGTGTGACACCACTCGCGGCGGTGCAGCAGGGCAATACCCGGATCGCCGCGAGCACAAAGGCGCCCCGGTCAGGCATTCCAGCGCTGAGCGGTCAGAAATCCGCCCTTCCTTGATCCACTTCACACCCGAGTCGGCATCGCCTCTTACCCACGGCGGTCCTTGTGTCCACCCTGCGTCGGCACCCGGACGGTGCGACTTCATTTCCCCAACCCTGGAGAACGACGCACATGAAACATGCACTCAATGGATTTGCGGTACTGGCAATTGCCCTGGGCGGACTGTTTCCGGCAGCTGCCAATGCCTCCTCGCAACGCATCACGCATACGGTGACCACCGACGCGTATCCCATGCAGACGGCGAGCGCACGCCAGGTGCTCGACTGGGTGGCGCAGCGGGTAAAGCCGTCGTTCGCCCCGCAGGGCTACGGCAACGTACAGGTGGAACGGCGTGCATTCTCGGTGGGGCGCGCGTCTGCACGCGCGGATGAATCGATTCCGGGAAAGCTGCCGGAGCAGGGCATTCCCGGTGAAATCTACCGGGTGGAAAACCTGCTTCCCGACGGCTCCCTGCAGACGTGGGAATTCACCTGGGTGGAACCCTCGTCCGGCCATGGCGGCGGCTGGGATGTCACCGGGTACACCTACAAGAAGGGAAATGACCCGGTAAACCAGCAGTAACGGGACGGGGGCAACGCGTGCCGCATTGCCCCCTTCAGACACGCGGCCGACGGCGGGTTTGCCGCCGCGGCATCTCAACCGCCGCGGCGACGAACCGGCGTCAGGCTCTGCACCTGGCCGTTGTTGCGCATCATGCACAGGAAGCGGCCATCGGGATAATCGATGATCAGTTCCTGGTAATCGCTGCCCACCGGCATCTGGGTCACCAGCGTGCCCTGCGCGCCCTTGCGCATGTTGCAGGAACCCAGCGCGGTATCGCCCGCCGGCGCGCTGTACGCCACCTTGGACACATTGCGGAACACCGCCCGGCACCCGCCGTTCACCCATACCGAGTGCCGCGACAGGCCCCAGTTCTGCCCTTGTTCGCAGCGGGTGTGGCTCAGCTGGCGCACCATCTCCACGTTGCCGCGCGTATCCATGTGGCACGACACCTGCTGCTGGTCGGTGGATTCGCAGGTCACCTCGCGTGGCAGCGCCGCATCGTTGTCTTCATCGTGGTGGCGGCGGTCGCGATGCTCTGCCGGCGCGGGCGTTCCGCTGGCACTGACCTGGCAGATGCCATTGGCGCCGCCACGGCCGGTGTAGCTGATCTGCGGCGTGCCGTCCTCGCTGCGGCTGATCGACAACGTGATGCCGCTATTGGCATCGCGTGCTTCGACGTAGCGGTCGTTGAAGCGCTTGAGCGCCGCCTCGCGGCCCTGCACGTAGACGGGGCCGCCTTCGTCGGCGTGCACATCGATACCGCCCGGGCAGCTGGCGTTGAAGAACGGCACCGCGGCCATGGCCGGGGCCACGAAAGCGGTGGACACCAGTGCGACGGTGAGCGACAGGGCATGGCGACGCATGTGCGGATCCCGAAGGGGCCCAGGGTGGGCGTGTAGCGGCAGTATGCAGTGGGGCGCTGCGGCCTGTCCGTGAGGACTATCAAGAACCCGGCGGCGCGCGCGGGGATTCAGGTCTGATACGGTGTTCTTGGAGCCCTGCCGGGGCGGTTAAGCCAGCTTTACGTCGTGGGCCGCGATGGGCCGTGCGACAGTAATGGCGCAGCCGGATGTATCGTGGTTCGCGGCACTGCGCGAACTGTCGCTTCTGGCATTGCACTGCTCGAAACAGGCCAAACGCGATGATTCATTTTTCCTTTCAGATCACCCGATGCCATCGAAACAAACGACTGGCAGGCGGTGATTTCGCATGCGCATGATGAATTGCCACCTTCAGCGGGGTGGCCGGGATTTCCAACCCGAAGACTGAAAGCTGTATACGCTTGCCAGCCGGCGTCGACTTCTCAAAAGCGGCGCCGGCTGGCAATCCGTTCGCCGATCGACGGCGGGCGGTGCGTGGGGGCCTCGTGCCCACCGGCTCATTCAGTCCCGGGATTGGAAACCACGTATCGCCCGCCACCCTGCTCCGGTGGCACCTCTGTTCCTGACGAGGATGCCCGCATGTCCAGAACTCACCACCCCTACCTGACCGCCACCCTGGGCGAGGCCGCCCGGCGCCTGCCACCCGAACTGGCGCAGCCGTTGGAAGCTGCTTTCGCTGCCGCCAACGAGGCGCCCGCGCCGATCAACCTGCCCGGATGCCTGCAGCGCATCCAGGCAGGTGACGCCGCCGATGGACAGCCGTGGCCGGGACCGGCAGGCACACCTGGCGACGCCGTGGTTGCCGCGCGCAGGGACCGCGCCGCGGTGGGCCTGGTGTCACTGCTGGAGCTGTACCACGCCGCAGAGCGCGTGCGCGTGGATGGGGAAGAGAAAGACGATATCGGCGACGGTGCACGCGAAGGGCTGATGCTGGCCTGCCGGGGGCTGGCCGAGTATGTGGCGTTGCAGGTGCGTGGGGCTCCGTAAAGCGGAATACCGGGATCCCGATACGCAGGTTCCCAACGTCCCTTCCCCGGCCCTCAGATCAAACAGGCCGCTGCTGGGACGAGCACACCCATTCCAAACCTGAAACCTGTTCTCGTTGAGCTGCATCTGCACGAAACTGATTCGCGCGGCGGTGGTGTTTCCAGGATGATCGCGTCGAAGTACGTTTCGTTCAATACTCCCACCGCAGAGCATCAATCGCCCCCAGGAACAGGAACGATGGACCGCTCTTTGAAGGAACTGCGTAACACATTTGAGAATGCGCTCAAAGCTCATCTGAAACTCGAGCTGGCAGGCCATCCCGGGCTGGTGGTCAGCAAGAACAAGGTCGTAATCAAGCATCGGTCGGGAGCCGTTGCAACCCTGCATTTCGAGTACCTGGCCAACACCAGGAGCTATGAAACCATCGTCCTCGCCGAGCATCCGATCCTGCAGAAGGAGCTCGAACGCATGGATCCGCCTTACCCATCCAACTTGGCAAACGCGAAACTGGTGTATTGCATGTCAACCGTCAGCGAGCGCGAGGCCTGTCCCCTACTCCCTGTCACGGAGCAAGGCGTTGAACGTGTCTGTCGCGGATTACTCCAGAGGCTCCTGGAAACCGACTTGCCGATCATCTCCAACCTCTTCGACCTCAGCCCCGGACTGGTGAACGATGTGCTTGCCAGGCCCGAGCGCTACTCCTATCCGGTTCCAATCATCCATTCCGCCTTGCGCAGCAATGGCATCAGGCCCGATGTCGACACTGTTGCCAGGATCCTGAGCGAGAAGACCCTCGGCTACACCAACCATCGGGAACAGAAGGATTCCTTCAACAGGAGGTTGATGGCGGAGCCGGAGTGAAGCGGGCGGATCCACCGCCTGAGCGTGGGCAGCGCATGGCATTGCCGCAAAGACAACGACGCCGCTGTCTTCCCAGTACGCTTGCCCATGGGCAGCCGCCCGAACGAGCGCCCGTCGGAAGTGGGGAAACAGATGATTCTGAGCTGGAAGACGCCGATCCACTACAACGAGAAGCTGATTGGCTCCTATGACGCCCGCATCGGTTCCTATGAGGCGTCCTGTTCCAATTTTGATTACCTCGCCCTGCTGGAGGGGCGACCGTATCCGCGAGGGATGGATAGGCTACCCGTGTTTTTCCAGTGCAACGCGCAGACGCTGCTGAAGCTTGACTGCCTATGGCTGCTGGTGGGCATTCCCTTGATATCGGAGCGTCTGGCGAACTTTCTCAGCGCCCAGGCGCCGACTGACATCGAGCTCATCGAACCCCGGCATCTGGTGGCCGACCATCAGGATATCGCTCAACGGTTCTATATGATCAACGCTTCCAGGAGCGTCGAAGCCATCGACCACGCCCGCTCTGAAGCCGAGCGGGACGATGACGGCTACATCATCTACTTCAACCAGACCTGGTTTCTCGATGCGCCCTCCGAAATGGGCCGGATCGCCAGGGAGCCACAGTCCGGGGATCTATTGATTTCGGCAGGCCTGGCCGATCTGATGATCGACTCAGGCTTCAGGGGCGACACGGGGTTGGGGTTCTTCCGCGCCGAACGGCGTTTCATGCCTTACCGTGGCCATGCCTGAATCAGATCCCGACCAGATGACAGTGTCCCGGTAAAAACATCCGAGGATGGTGCGCTTATCGGAACCAAAACCCCTTGCGGCACAAGGGCTGCCGGGGTGCTGTGTGCCTTTCGTGTGCCGTATCTGAGGTAGGTGCGGCAATTGGTCACCTCATTGCGGCATGATCAGGCTGCCAACGAGGAGCCACCCATGCCGCTTTTCTCGAGAACGGAATTCTATGACCTGCTTTGGTCAGCGCCGGTCAGTAAGATCGCAAAGGATCTAGGCATTTCAGACGTCGCCCTCGGAAAAGCGGCTAAGCGATATGGAATTCCGGCGCCGGAACGGGGCTACTGGGCCAAGGTCGCAGCCGGCAAGCACGCTCTGAAGAGAAGGCTTCCGCCAAGGGGACTCGGAGAGTCAGAGGTGGTCAGGGTAGGCCGAGAGGATGAACATAGCCCGGGAAGCAGCGGCCGGCCAGACCCCGAAATTCCGCCAATGCCTAGTCCACTCAAGGTCTACGACGAATCACTCGATGACCTGCTCACTCGGCTAAAAACTGAGATTGGGACGGTGACCATCCCTAAGTCTCTATCTGCGCCCCACCCCGCTGTGGCAAGGATGCTAGCCATAGACGCGAAGCGGATAGAGAAAATTTCTCAATCCGACTATCCCTGGAGCTACGACCAACCCTATTACGTTTCGCCCTTCGAGAAGAGGCGCCTCCGTTTGCTGAGCGCAATATTCAAGGGGATATCGAAGACAGGACTTAGCTGTCAGGCCAAAGGGAAAGATGCTAACGAGTTCACGGTATTTGCCAACGAGGGATCCAGCGTGACCTTTCGACTAGATCACCCCAAGAAGACGGATTCGCGGAGCCGCTACTTCGCGATGTCGAAGGCCGACCGCCCAGCGTCAGACCCTTTGAAATTAGAAATCTCCTGGTACTTTCGCTCGGCCGCACCTTTCCGTCGCGAATGGCAGGACGGCAAGGCCTCCCAGATTGAAGACTCTGCGAGCGAGATTGCGGCCACCTTGGCTTTGGCGGTGGAGGCGATGCATCGCCAGGGAGTAGCCCAGTCATATCAATTGGCTATTGACATGCACAACGGCGCGATACGTAGACAGGAGGAGAAGAGGCTCCAAGCAATACGCGATCGCGAAGCTGCCAAAGAGGCGGATCGCGAGGCACGCCTTCACAAGCTCTTGGCGGATGCCACAGCCTATCGGCTCGCGCAGGACATTCGTAGCTACGTCGAAGCGGTCGCCGAAGCGAACGCTGGAAGTGAGTCGCCTGTGCACCCGAAAGAGATGGCTGCATGGCGAGAATCCGCGCTTCGATGTGCGGACGAAGTGGATCCGGTGCTGACGAGAGCATTCCTGAAATCGGCACAGTCACCGGAACCCCCAGGCGCTGGAACAGGCGCACAAAACTTGCCCTCGCAATCAGTCCAGTCGCTTCACACAAGCGTAAGCGCACCGTGGCACCCAAACCGCTTTAGCCACTTCCACGGAAAACGATAGAGCTTCAACGGAGCACGGCACCAAGATGCGGGCGTCCTGCTATCACCCACGCCTTCATGGGATCCCTCGCCCTGGGCTTGGTCTCCTTCAGCGGTCGGCGTGGTTCCAGCACCTCCTTGATTCACGCCAGTTCCACCGTACCGGCCTCGGCCAGGCGCCGGGCCGGTTGCTGCTGCTCGAGGGTTGGCGGCAGGCCAGGAGGTGGCGGTGCCGGCTGGATCGGCGTGGTGTCAGTCAGCCGGGCAACGGCCTTGCGCAATGACACAGCCTGGCGGCGCACCAGCGCTCGGCGTAGCGCTTGCCCTGAGAGACGCTGGCGGCAAAAACCTTCTTGGTCTTGAAGATCTTTCGCGCATCCAAGTGAAGCCGGACAAGGCCTGCGGGGCACGTTCGTTGGTGCATCTGGAGTGCTTTTGCCGTGACAGCGGAGTGTCACTCCACGTCGAGTCGGGGGCCGCCGTGTCCCGCTCAAGCCCGCGTCCCGGAGGTAGCCCTGGAAAGATGACGGCCGGTACATCGACGGGCAGCGCTACAACGGCCAGCAAGAAGGTCACCGGCAAGAAAGCGGCCACCATGAAGGCAGTCTCGAAGTAGACGGTGAATGAGTAGGTTCGAGGAACTGGCGGACCTAGCGTGCCGGCCTTGGTACCTTGATCGCTTTATTCGCTATCGGCGGGAAATCTATGAAGACGACGGGCTGCTCACTGTGCAGCCCGTGCCTTCGACGACAAGCGTACATTACCCTGCGTCATCGTCGCCCACCAAGGACGTGAGCCGACAAGCAGGGGAGGCAATTGCTCATGTCCCCACGACAACAGCGTTGGCAACCGGGATTTTCTGAGCGACAGCGGCGTAAAGATCGACGTCTGTTTGTGGCGTCTGTATGGACACCACGAGACTATATCGGGCGGGCAGATCGTAGCGCTCCAAAGCAGGCCGAGTCCGCCACCACCCTGCCGAAGGATAGACTGCAATGAACCCACGGCTGGCCAGTTCAGCCGCCGTCCCCTTCCAGACATCCTGATGGAGCGAGCCACGGTGTCGTTGCCTCTCGCCAAGCAGCCAATTGGGGTCGGAGGGATTCACAGGATCTCCGTCATCCTCGCGTTGCGCCGCAGCGTTCACTCGTGCCACGAAGTGCTCGGTGGATCCATCCAGCGGACGCTGCACGTCAAATCGCAGGCGATGCGAAGGATAGTGATACTTCGAGGCGACGCCACGCGCAGACGGATTGGGCTCGATGAAATAGGAGAGCGTGATGCGCATTTCGACGGGCGTGTCCTGCAATGCTTCCAGCTCTTCCTTCGGCCAAGGCAAGGAATGCAAGTTCATGTCGCGTGTCTCGACACCCTGACCTTGAACCTTCTTGTAAGGATGCACCTCATCCTCCACCAGCAAGGTCAGCGAATCCCCTGCACTCCAAAGCGCTCGATTCAGGTCCGGCGTGCCCCAACCACAGTGGCGAATCAAGTTGACGTAGTCATCCTTGTTCGGCAGAGCGGGAAGGAACATCCCGCGCATACCCTCGCTCCATTGTGCTGAATGCACCAGTAGGGCACGTACGGTCTCCGGGCGGAGATGCGGATAGGCCGCCAGAATCTGGGCTGCCATTCCGGCGCAAAGGGCCGACGCGGCACTGGTGGCATTGCTGGTCGTAAACAGCCGATCAATCGGCTGGTTGTGGGTGGTAAGAAGGTTCAGGCTCGCCATTCCGACGGGGCCAACGTCGTCCTTGGCCGCATTTCCTCCTTCCAGCACCACTTCCGGTTTCAAAGGCCACACACGCTCCCACGTTCTGGTGGTGGTAGTGAAGGGGCTGAGGCCACCCGCTTGGGCGGTGGGGTTCAAGGTCGGATGACCTTCCGTATCGACCTTATTCGTATACGCCCCGACGGTGATGGCGTTCCACGCTTGGCCAGGGTCGTGCACGAGATTAGTGGATAGGCTAGTGGGATACCCGGCCCAGGCATTGGGATCGCTTGTGTTGCCCGCAGAGAGGACGAACAGGCGTGGATTCTCGCCAGCGCCGTCCGTATCGGCTGCAAGGCCATCGACGGCGGCAGACCATGAGGATGGGCGCCCACGGTCCCGGTAGTCCGAGGCGGTTACGGCCGACGTGAAAACGCGAGCACGGCGAGGGGCTGAGATTTCGGGACGCGCGACGCCTTCCATGAAGAGGTAGGCGTGGTGGCGCGCATCGCCTTCGTTTGCACCTTCCGCGGGTATCAGCTTGACCGACTCCAGGCGATGAGGGATGTTGATGGCGTCAGCGGATGACAGGGCATCGGTGAGATCGCCATAAGCGGCAAGGCCGGCCAAGCCAGTGCCATGATTGGCCCCATCGTCCACGCCCCATGCGGGTTCCACCGTGTGCAGGTCGCCGGCATCCATCAGTGGCTCTAGGAGCGGATGTCCGCGATTCACCCCGGAATCCAATAGGCAGACGCGCGGGGCCGCGTCGTCCGATGGCGGCGCTTGGAGTCGACGCAGCAAATCATCGCTCCATTCCCTTTGCTCGCGTACTTCCATGCCATCGAAGAACTCCGCAGTCTCCTTGGCGTAGCGGAGTTCAGCAACACAGTTCAGCGTCATGACCGATCGCGAAAGCTGCTGCTGCGAGCCATACATCACCAGAACCGTGCGCTCGGGGAAATTGACCTGCTTGTCACTGACGACACATTCCGCCAGGCGCGCAAGCTTCTTGAAGTCTTCCACCACAGCCTGCCGCTGACCCGGGCCTCGCACCGGAAGCCACACCTCCCACCAGAAGGCAAGCCCTAGGTCTGCAGGGAGGAGATCAGGGTCATCAGTCCACAAAGCCCGGACTTCGGCTACTCGGATAGAGTCGATGGCATCCAGCAACTTCTGATGATCACGTGGACGCCCCAGACTGTCCTTCTTCTCCGCCAAGTAGTCGGTGATGTATTTCTCGAAGTGCGCAAGTCCACCATCGGGCACAAAGACATTGGCAAATGTCTGGTTGCCTTCATGACGAACACTGAGGAGCTCAATCTTCTTCGGCTCGTTCGCCAAGCTGTCGAATGCCAACTTGACATCGGGTTGACTGGAGAACTGGATCTGCAGGCCTAACCCGCTTTCCAGCTGCAAGTCTCTTTGTCCCTCAACAGCTTTTTCTGCTGCGGGTTTCAGATTCTCGATCTGGGCACGAAGGGACGCACTATGCTGCGCCCGGGGGAGCGCGGGAACGTCGTCTGTAGATCGTCCGCCAGCAGAGTGTGCTTTGAATTCGACGGCCTTCGATGTACCGCGGAGAATGAAATGCGGGCGCTTAGGTTGGGGTTGATCCGGCATGGCTGGACACGGCCTTCTTCTTGTTCATCCTGAGGCTGAATTTGCGGCGTTCATCGAAAGCGCGCGCCAGAACATCGGCCTTCACTCGCTCTTCGTCGTGCATCACCGCTTCCTTGATCGATTCGTCTACAGCTCGCTTGATCTCTGCATAGCTCAAGCCTTCCGTCCTGGTTGTGAGTGCCTTGAGTGGAAAAGGCTTGGGCGCAAACTTCCCAAGCCGCGATTGGATCAACTTTGTTGCCTGTGGCGTCGTCGGAAGCCGATATTCGATCACATCGTCAAATCGACGGAAAAGCGCGTAGTCAAGAATCTCTACGTGATTGGTTGCTGCGATGATCAAACTATGCGATTGGTCATGCTCGATCATTTGCAGAAAGCTGTTCAAGACGCGGCGGATCTCCCCCACATCATTGTCCATGCCTCTCTGCGAGCCGATGGCGTCGAATTCATCGAAGAAATAGACGCCACGTACATCGTTGATGGCATCAAAGATCTGGCGCAACTTCGCCGCCGTCTCCCCCATGTACTTGGTGATCAGGGCATCCAGTCGAACGGAGAACAGCGGAATACCGAGTTCGCCAGCCAGCACGGAGGCCGTCATCGTCTTGCCGGTGCCCGGCGGGCCGACCAGCAACAGTTTCCGCCGAGGTGACAGCCCATGCTCGCGGATACGCGAATGGTGCTTCTGCTCCTTCATGATGCGACCAAGCTGCTCAGCCATTTCCGCATCGAGCACCATGTCAGATAGACGATTCTTCGGATAGGAAACCGTCAGCAGGTTTGCCAGTTCACCACGTGGTCGAGCCAATGGCACCAGCTTGCCCGACGTGCCTTCCGACGAGGCTCGAGCCTTCGCCGCGTCAATCATCTCGCGCAGCTCTTCGGCGAGCTTGCCGTGACCGACTCTCGCCTCCCGGGCTGCAACCTGCATCGCTACCGAGTAGAAATGCTGATCATCCCGTTCGATGTGGGATTTCACTAGCGCTTTGAGTTGATCTGCATTAGCCATAGTGATTACCCGCCCGCGTGGTCATGTTGGCCGTCGTTTCCAGTGATGCCAGCGCAGATTGCATCAGCTGAGCCGTAATGCTCTCGTCGATTTCCCCCAAGTCATCCTGATCGGCTGCCAAAACGAACAGCAAGCCGACAGGAATATGCAGCGCCTCAGCAATCTTTGTGACCGTTGAGAGCGTCGGATCGCGCTTGTTGTTCTCAAGCATCGACAGGTACGAAACGGAGCAATTGGCCCGTTGAGCAATAGCCCCCTGGGAAGCTCCCCTTTGCGTCCGACATAGTCGAATGGCTTGACCTACGTTCATGTTGCCTGCATTCCCAAAGATTCGCGATGAGCGCGAGTCTCATCGAAATTTTACCACCAGTGAATGCCATTTCTCCAAGTCAAGCAATGGAGGTGGATGCCCTGGTGGGGGATGCGGCCTCCGCAGGGCAGTGGTGTCCAGTCGTTATGAATGGACCTTCCTGCCCGCATTCAGCTGGACCACTACCCGGTGAGGAATAGTGTCATCAAGATCCTCACATCAGCTCGCACACGTCCCCGGTTGACTGCCACGCAAGGGGCAACTAGCCTAGTTGGGCGCTGGCATGCGCATGACACCGTCTTTCGAAGCTCCTAGAGCAGTGCTTGTAACCTTTTGGCCGATGCCTTAATCCCGGCCTACAGTAGTGGCGACGGTGACGCTGCGAACTAGGCCATGAGGATTGAAGCGCATGGTTATCTCCAGCATTCGTCCGTCCACCGTGGACGGCATCAAGCAGCTTGCTAAAAAGATTCGCCGCGAGCACAACATCCCCCATACGCAAGCCCTCGAAGACGCCAGCCGCCAAGCGGGCTACGAGAACTTCGTGCATGCAAGGCGCCAGCTGGTCGGGGCCGGTGCCTCGCGCCGCTTCTCCGTCTATCTCTCGGCTCACTGGCAGACCCCGCTCGAGCGCAACGGCGATGCCGCGGGACTGCACGCCGGTCGTGAGGTCCTGCGCGTCGATCTAAGCCAGCCCTTGCCTGAGATCATCGCCAAGCACCGCGTCACGTACGGCCGCGGCATCTCCGGATTCCGCATGGAATACGAAGACCACTTGGAGCACCGCACGAATCTGATAGGGCAAGAGGCTGCTCGCAAGGCACTGTTGACGGCGACACGCGGCCTGCGGTTCATGGAGGCGACCGGGCTACAGCCCGTCTCAACCCAGAAGTACCGAGACCTCCTGCGGCCATTGGAGAAGTTGCCCGGTCGCGATCATCAGTCCCTGTGGTTCGATCCTGCGACCGAGGGCTACGTTTTTCTCGATGAAGCCTATGCGTCCGCGCTGGAGAGAGCCGCAGCGGAGCGCCAGCGCTGGCTCGAACGCAATGCTCTGCACATGGTCGCTCCGGATTGGGAGGGCATCTACTATCCGGGTCACTGCCTACCCCGCCTGATTGGCCCCGATACCGCGCTGCTACGGCGTGTCGCCGACGCATTGGCCAAGGTCGAGTCCGTCACGGAGCCGACGGAGTGGCCTCACGAAACGGGCCGTTGCGGCGACGACTTCGTCAGCCCGAAGCGTCAGGCGGATGAGAAACCGCGCCGGCCGCGGCCCGGTCCCTCCTGGCGGCAACACAAGGGTGCGACCCCCTACGGTGGCGCGGCAGGCATCCCCTCCCGCTGGCGGCCGACCCAACCGATGCCGTTCGAGCTGCATCAGCAACTGGGCTCCTTGCTGAAGACGCTGTGCCATGACTTTTCATGGCGCGTGGGCCAGAAGCTGGACGTTGCACGATCGCAGCTGGAGGACTGGTCGCTCATCGAGCATCGGCAGGAGGAGGGTGTCTACGACCTCTACTTTGGCGGGCCCAGTGCGTCGATCTGCGAGACAACGGCCGAATGTCTCAAGGCACTTACGAAGGCCCGCCAGATCGTCGAGCGGGGCTACAACGACTGCAAACCGCGACGCGAGCTACTCGCGACACTGGATCTGGCTATTGCGGAACTGAGCCAGCGTCAGGCGGCCTGACCCGCCGCAATCGTCGGGCCGCAGGCACGCTCGGAGCCTTCGCCGCTCCCAAGAAAGCTCCCCCAGCGGTGATCGCCATGCACCGCTGGGCGAGGACGTTCCAGGGAATCAGAACGCGCGTCAACGCGTGGGCCGTGGCCCGGTCCGGGGCGACCGGCCTGGTGAAGGTCGCCGAGCACTCTGGTGCCCCCACGCGGATCGGCCGATTCCCCCAAATATGCCCCCAGAAGGTCCGTGGGTTCCCCCACCTGTGCCCCCAAATGCGCTCGGCTTCCCTGGGACGCTCTGAAACAGCGTGCACAAAAAACCCCGCATTTCGCGGGGTTTTTTACTGTTTTTGGGTTGTCCTGCCACCGCTTGAAACTGCCATGTGGTGCCGCTTACCCGAATCGAACGGATGACCTACTGTTTACAAGACAGTTGCTCTACCAACTGAGCTAAAGCGGCATGGGTGGTTCACCGGCGGCAGCGCCGCGGTCCGGGGATTCTAGCGCAACCGCGTGCATTCCAGCGACCGGCTCTGTGCCGCCCCGCTGCGCTGCTGGGCCTGGGCCGGCTGCGTGCCCGCCGCCAGTTGTCCTTCCAGCCACCATTGGCCGGCGTCGCCGCTGGCCACCAGGCGCGGCTGGAAGCCGGCGGCCTGCACCGCTGCCATGCGGCGCTCGGCGCCTTCGCGATTGCGGTACTGGCCCAGCGCCACGGCGTTGGCCTCCTCCCCCTGGCTGATAATGTAGTAGTCGCTCAGGCCGGCGGCGACGATACGTTTCACGGTGGCCTGCGCTTCATCACGGTTGGCGGCGGCCGGCAGCATCACGCGGTAACGGGCGCTGCCGCTGGCAGCGGGCTGTTCGCGCAGGCGCACCTGGCTGAGCAGCGTGCCGGCCTTGCCTTGCGCACCGGTCGCGGCAGCGCGGTCGGCGAACGGGCCCAGCGCGACGCAGCGCGGCGGCTCGGCGGCCGCGGGCGGGGTTACGGGCTTTTCCGGTGCCGGAACGGGTGCAGGCGGTGTTGCCGGCTTGGCGGCGGCAGCAACCGGCGTAGCGTCAGCCGTCTGCGGCTTGGAAACTTCCGGCTTGGCCGGCACGGCCGGCGCGGGTGCAGGCGTCGCAGCCACTGCGGTCTTCGCGGCCGGTTCGCGCTCCATCAGCGGTGCGGTCGGGGCGGCGGCGGTGGCCTCGGCTGCGGCATTGGCATCCGCGCCACCGGGCACCCAGCGCAGCTCGGCGACGCCAGCCGGTTGCGGTGCAGGCGCAGGCGGCTGCGGTGCATCGCGCAGCAGCCACCAGCAGGCGACGCCAAGATTGAGAACGGCCAGTACGACGATCAGGGCACGGGTCAGCATGCGCGGATACTAGCCTGCGGGCTGGTGCACCGCCCAGCGGGCGAGGCCATCCAGCACCAGCGAGGGGTGGTAGTCGGCACCCGGCAGCAACGGCATCAGTGCCGGTGCGCCGCCACCGTGCACCAGCAGCGAGGGCGCTACGCCCAGCAGCGCGTGCGCCTGCTGCGCACTGCGTTCAATCAGCGCCACCGCAGCGCCATCGCAACCGGAGGCCAGCGCATCGGCGGTGTCGTTGGCGAACTCGCTGTAGTCGCCGCCGGCAGCCGGCAGCTGCACGGCGCGGGCGTGCAGCGCTTCGCGCATGGTCGTGGGCGACGCGGAGATGCGGCCACCGTGGTGCTGGCCGTCGGCGTCGAGCAGGTCAATCGTCAGCGCGGTGCCCACGCCGACCACCAGCACCGGGCGCTGTGCCTTTGCGGCAGCCAGCAGGGCCAGGAAGCGGTCGACGCCGAACTTTTCCGGCTTGGCGTAGGCAATGCGCACACCGGCGCATTCGGCGCTGGTGCGCACCACGTGCACGTTTTCGAAGCGGCGTTGCAGCTGGTCCAGCATGGCGCTGGTCAGCGAGGGTGCGGCCACGCTGGCCACGAACGCGGTGGTACCGCTGGGCAGGCTGTGCGGCGGCTGCCTGGCCATCCCTTCGGCGCCATGCGCCCAAGCCTGCACGTCACCGGCACGGTCACCCTGCAACGGCGCGAACTTGAAGCGCGAGTTGCCGAGGTCGAACAACCAATCGCTCATGCTGCCCTCACGCTGACTTCGCCGGCGTGCAGCAGGCGCTCCTGGCCATCGATGCGCACGCGCAATGCGCCGTCATCGGCCAGGCCAAGCGCGGTACCGTGCTGCCACTGCCCGTCCAGTTCCACGCGTACTTCGCGGCCGGCCAGCATGTCGAAGGCGGCGTAGCGCGGCAGGAACGGAGCGAGGCCTTCGCGATCGAATTCCTCCAGCGCCGGCAGCAGACGGGCCAGCACGGCGGCAACGACCACGTTGCGGTCCACCGGCTTGCCGGCCAGGGTGTCCAGGTCCACCCACGGCTGGCTGATCTGCTCGGCGAACGACGGCGGCATGTGCGTGTTGATGCCGATGCCGATCACCGCGCGCGCCGGGCCGGCGTATTCGCCACCGCCTTCTGCGAGCAGGCCGACCAGCTTGCGCTTGCCATCGACGATCAGGTCGTTCGGCCACTTCAGCTGTGCCTGGGCATAGCCCAGGTCGTGCAGCGCTTCAGCCACGGCGATGCCGGCCACCAGGCTCAGCCCGGCCAGGCGGCCGAGGCCACCGGAGTACAGGCGCAGCACCGACAGGTAGATATGCGCGGCCAGCGGCGAGGCCCAGGTGCGGCCACGACGGCCACGGCCACCGGTCTGGCGTTCGGCCAGCAGCACGCTGACCCCGCGCTGGGGCGCGCTGCACCGCAGCAATTCAGCGTTGGTGGAGTCCACCGTCCAGGCCACCTGCAGGTCGTGCAGCAGCGGCAGGACCCCGGCCGGCAGGCCAGCACGGATCGCCGCCGGGTCCAGCAGGTCAACCGGGCGGGTCAGGCCATAGCCCTCGCCGGCACGGCCCTCGACATCCACACCGGCGGCCCTAAGCCCTTGAATACGCTTCCAAATAGCCGCCCGGGTCTGGCCCAGCTCACGGGCCAGGGCGTCGCCGGACAGGCGACCGGCAGCGAGTTTGGCCAGCAATTGGCGATCGTCCACGGCAGCTTCCACGAAGTCAGGCAGGAATTATGCGGGAAAGCCGCCAGCGACGCCCGCCACGCTGGGTTCCGCGGGGGCTTCCAACGGGGCGCCGGGTTCGAGCTAGAATCGGGAACTCACCCTCCCTTAACGTGGATGTCGTCAATGCGCCGTTATGCCCATTGCCTGATCCTGCTGATGATGCCCTTCGCGGCGTCTGCGACGGCAGCGCTGGACGACAGCCGCGGCGCCTGCGTGTCCTCCAACGGTGATGCCGCCTCGCAGCGCGCGCCGACCGCGACTGCCTCGGCTGCGACCACCAAGCCGGCACCGGTACGCCCTGCGGCCAGCAGTGCCACCAGCACCGGGGGCGGCGGCAGCGACGATGACGTGCTGCAGCGCATCCGTGCGCCGAAGTGGCACAGCTACCTGCCGGGAATGTTCCGCTGATCAAGTCGTTGCTGCAGTGGCTGCGGCCTACGCCGCGGCCGATCGACGATGCACTGTGGGAACACGCCTGCCGCCGCGCGGCCTGGCTGCACGGACTGGACGACGAACGCCGCGCGCGCCTGCGCGTACTGGCCACGCGCTTCCTGCACGAGAAGACCATCACCCCGATCGGTGAGCTGCAGCTGCAGGCCGGTGACGGCGTGCTGCTGGCCGCGCTGTGCTGCCTGCCGCTGCTGGCGTTCGGTGAGGTGGGGCTGGAGGGCTGGTCGCAGCTGATCGTCTACCCCGATGCCTTCCGCGTGCACCGCAGCCACATGGACGCGGCTGGCGTGCTGCACGAGTGGGATGACGAGCTGATCGGCGAGTCGTGGGACAGCGGTCCGTTGATCCTGTCCTGGGCCGATGTGCAGGCCGACCTGGCGGCGCCGCACGAGGGCTACTGCGTGGCGGTGCACGAGATGGTGCACAAGCTGGATGCGCTCGATGGTGCGATGGATGGTACGCCGCCGCTGCCGCGCGAATGGCAGCGCGAGTGGGCCGCCACGTTCCAGCGCGCCTACGACGCGTTCTGTGCGCAGGTGGACGCAGGCGAAGAGACGCTGATCGATCCGTATGCGGCCGAGGCGCCGGAAGAGTTCTTCGCGGTGGCCAGCGAGTACCACTTCTCGGCACCGGATCTGCTGCAGCAGGCGTTGCCGGAGGTGACGGCGCAGCTGCGACGGTTCTACGGCGAGCCGCCCAGGATCGCAATGCGGTAGTGCCGGCCGCTGGCCGGCAACCCCATGATCTTCGATGGCATTGCTTGGTTGCCGGCCAGCGGCCAGCACTACCGATCAACGAGGCTTACGGCCCTGGCGGCAGGCGCACTTCGAAGCGGGCGCCGCCCAGTTCGGCCGAACGGCCCACGGTCAGTTCGCCGCGGTAATCCTTGATCAGGTCCTGCACGATCGACAGGCCGATGCCGTGGCCCTGCACGCGCTCGTCGCCACGCACGCCACGCTGCAGCACCTTGCCGATGTCGTCCGGGGCAATGCCCGGGCCGTCGTCATCCACCGCCAGCAGCAGGCCGGCGCGGCGCGCGTTCGGGGCCGGCAGCGGCTGCGCGGTCAGCAGCACGCGGCGGTTGGCCCACTTGAAGGCGTTCTCCAGCAGGTTGCCGAGCAGTTCCTGCAGGTCGCCCGGTTCGCCGTGGAAGCGCGCTGCCGGATCGATGTCGAACTCGCACAGCACGCCCTTGGAGGCGTAGACCTTCTCCAGGCCACGCACGATTTCCTCGGCGTTGGACTCGATCGGCAGCGGCGCGGAGAACAGCTTGTGGCCCGACGAGGCCGCGCGTGCCAGCTGGTACGAAACCAGGTTGTTCATGCGCTGCAGCTGCACGTCCAGTTCCTCACGCAGCGCGCCGTCGCCGGCACCACTGTCCATCTGCGTGCGCAACACGGCAATCGGCGTTTTCAGGCTGTGCGCCAGGTCGGCCAGGGTGTTGCGCTGGCGCTCGAGGTTCTCGCGCTCGCTTTCGATGAAGGCGTTGATGCTGTCGGTCAGCGGTTCCAGCTCGCGCGGGTGGCGCTCGCTCATGCGCTCGGTCTCGCCGCGCTGCACCTTGGTCAACTCGGTGATCACCCGGCGCAACGGGCGCAGGCTCCACTGCAGGATGACGGTCTGCAGCAGCAGCAGGATCAGGCCGATGCCGCCGAGGTAGAACCAGACGCGGCCACGGAACACGCGCAGCTGGGCACCCAGCGCGCGCGAGTCTTCCATCACATAGATGGTGTACGGGAATTCGGTGGCGGGGTCGGCATCGGCGCCCCACACCAGGCCCAGGCCATAGCGGTACACCGAGCCCTGGCTGCCGTCGATCTGGATCATCGGCAGCGGGCCTTCGAACACTTCCTGGCGCGGTGCCAGCAGGCCGCCGCCCACGGTGGGCAGCATCGGGCCTTCAGCGGACATCGAATTGCCCTTGCCGTGCGGCATCACCACCTGCAGGTACAGGCCACTGCCGGGCACGTCGAAGCGGGAATCCGGCGGCTGCTCGCGGATGTACAGCGAGCGGTCGCGGGTGAAGTCGATGCCGGCCGCGTAGGAGGTGGCGTAGTTCTTCAGGCGCTCGCGCAGGTTTGCCTTCGCCGTATCGGCGAAGGCGGCGTCGAGCGCGTAACCGGCCAGGGCCAGGAACGCCACCAGGCCCACGGACGCGGCGAGCATCTGGCGCGCCTGCAGTGAGCGCGGCCGCCAGCGTCGGAAGAACCACAGACGGCCGGACATCGTGTTATCGCCAGGGTGAGCCGGCTCAGCCCTCGTTGCGCGGGATCGCGAAACGGTAGCCGCGACCGCGCACGGTCTCGATCGGCTTCAGTTCGCCATCCGGGTCCAGCTTCTTGCGCAGGCGGCCGATGAACACTTCCAGCACGTTCGAGTCGCGGTCGAAGTCCTGCTGGTAGATGTGCTCGGTGAGGTCGGCCTTGGAGACCAGTTCACCGGCATGCATCATCAGGTACTCCAGCACCTTGTACTCGTAGCTGGTCAGGTCGACATTGCTGCCGGCCACGCTGACGGTCTGGGCGGCGAGGTCCAATGCGACCGGGCCGCATTCCAGGGTCGGCTTGCTCCAGCCGGCGGCGCGGCGCAGCAACGCGTTGACGCGGGCCAGCAGCTCTTCGACGTGGAATGGCTTGACCAGGTAATCGTCGGCACCCTGCTTCAGGCCCTCGACCTTGTCCTGCCAGCTCGAACGCGCGGTCAGGATCAGCACCGGGAACTTCTTGCCTTCATCACGCAGGGCCTTGATCAGCTCCATGCCCGACATCTTGGGCAGGCCGAGGTCGATGATGCCGACATCGAACGGAACTTCGCGCCCCATGTAGAGGCCTTCCTCGCCGTCCTGCGCAGCATCGACGGCAAAGCCTTCGCGCTTGAGCCGGGCTGCCAGGGTCTCACGCAGCGGGGCTTCGTCTTCGACCAGAAGGATACGCATGAACTCTCCCTAGTGTCCTGGGTGTGGCCCGGAGGCCTGTGGGGTACGGGTTGATAGCGACAACTATCCCTGTTCAGGGGTTATCGCCGCGTAGTGATGACATATCCGACCGCGGCGTGCGCGGCTGTGAACGCGACGGGGCGGGGTCGTCCATGTAGCGGACCCGGCCCCGGTCGTCCATGTACTTCACCCGGTTGATATCACGACCATCGAACGGCACGCGCTCGGCACCGAGGATGTGACCACCCGTGGTGCGCTGCACGCGGCGCACGGCATCGGACAGCGAACGCTCGTCGCCACGGTTGCCGCGCTCGCCCCGCTCCATCATCTCCGCACGCCCCTGCTCACCCCGCGGCGGCTGCTGTGCCAGCGCCGACGACAGCGGCACGGCCGACAGGACCACGCAGGTGGCCAGGGCAATGCGGCGATGGAAGGGAGCGGAAGACATCGATGCGATCCTAGCCGAGCACGGCGATTCGTTCAAAAGTCGTAAATCCGGATGCCGGGTTCGGGGCCCGGCGCTTTACAAATCCTTTGCAAATTCTTGGTTTGGGGCAGTGAATCCGGTCTGAACTTTTCCGGCCGCGACCCCGCGATGTTCAGCTAGGTGAACATTCGGAACGAATCGCCGCGCCTTGTCAAGTCAGGAATGTGACAGCGGTCACGCTGCGGCGCGATCAGCGTCGCGTTCGGTCGCGGCAAGCGCCTGCTCGACCAGGCTCCAATCGGCGCCCGGGCGGTGTGCGCCCTCGCTCAGCACCTGGCGGAATGCGCGGCCACCGGGCTGGCCATGGAACAGGCCGAGCAGGTGGCGGGTGATGTGCTTCAGCGCCAGGCCTTCGCCCAGGCGCGCTTCCACGTAGGGGCGCAGCGCGCGCAGCAGGTCGCCGCGGGCCTGCAGCGGGGCGCCGGTCTGCAGCGCCTCCAGCTGATGCAGCAGGTAGGGGTCGTGGTAGGCCGCGCGGCCCAGCATCACGCCATCGACGTGCGCGGCCTGCGCCTGCACCGCCTCGACGCTGGCCAGGCCGCCGTTGAGCACCACCGGCAGCGCCGGGCGCTCCTGCTTCAGGCGGTACGCCCAGTCGTACTTCAGCGGCGGAACCTCGCGGTTCTCCTTCGGCGACAGGCCCTTCAGCCACGCGTTGCGCGCGTGCACCACCACCATCGCGGCACCTGCGGCGACCTGGCGGTCGACGAAGGCGGCGAACACGTCGTAGTCGTTGTCCTCGTCCACGCCCAGGCGGCACTTCACCGTCACCGGGATCTCGACGGCATCGACCATCGCCGCCACGCACTCGGCCACGAGCATCGGCTCGCGCATCAGGCAGGCGCCGAAGCGCCCGGCCTGCACGCGGTCGGACGGGCAGCCGCAGTTGAGGTTGACCTCGTCGTAGCCCCAGTCGGCAGCGATGCGCGCAGCCTGCGCCAGCAGCGCGGGATCGCTGCCCCCCAGCTGCAGCGCCAGCGGCTGTTCGCTGCGGTCGAAGCCGAGCAGGCGCTCGCGATCGCCGTGGATGACCGCGTTGGCGTGCACCATTTCCGTGTACAGGCGCACACCCGGTGCCAGCACGCGATGGAACACGCGGCAATGGCGATCGGTCCAGTCCATCATGGGGGCAACGGACAGGCGCAGGGAATCGGCGTAACGGGCGGTGGCGGACGGCATCGGGGTGTTGATCGCGGAGACTGGCATTGCCAGTGAGATCAATAGTTTACACCGGACGGCTGAATGGCGGCGGGTGGCTCCGGGGCTGGCCGCTCGACCGGCCCCGGGGACACCGCGTGGCTTACAACCCGCGGTTGCGAACCTGTTCCTGCTGCTGTTCCTGCGCACGCTGGTTGAACTGACTGTCCAGCGCTTCGCTCTGCCGGCTGCTGGCCTCGACCGAGTGCGACACCGCCTGCTGGCGGTCGACGAAGGTCCGCTGCGCTGCCGGGTCACCCAGCTCGCCCTGCACCGCGAACAGGCCGGTGCCGTCCGGGCGGGCCACGACATGGTCGATCTGGCGCATGCCGGACACCTTGCTTTCGTAGGCCAGCTGGCCAGCCGCTCGTTCGGCTTCCTGCGGGTTGGCGAACAGCGGCTTCAGGCCGGCCTGGGCGCGCTGCTGTTCGAGCGCCTGCAGCTTCTCCAAAGCCTGGCCGAAGCGCGCGTTGTCGGCATGCCCGGCGTCGCGCATGCTGGCCGGCGCTGCAGGTTCGGCCTGGGCCGGTGCCGCCGGCGCGATACCGGCCTTCACCGCGTTGGGCGCATCCACCTGCGCCAGGGTCCTGCGGCCGGCCTTGCCATCGTCGTCCAGGCCATTGTTGGCCTGGAACTGCTTGACCGCTGCAAAGGTGTCCTTGCCATACACGCCATCGGCGTGCAGCGGCTTGCCGTCGGCCCCGGCGTAGCCCAGCGCCGCCAGCTTGCCCTGCAGGGCCTTGACCTCATCGCCGCGCTCGCCCTGCTTCAGCACGCCATCGGCCATCGGCGCCTGCTGTGCACTGCGTGCGGCCTGCGCGGCCTCGGGGCCCTGCGCGTGGACCTTGCCGCCCAGGGTGATGCGGTCGTTGAGGATGTCGCCCAGATAGCGACGGTACTGGTCCGGCTCAACTTCGATGTGCGCGTGCACCGCACCCGGCGAGCCCACGTCCGACTGCCGCACCAGCGGCGCACCGTATTCGACGAAATCCCCGGTCTTGTACGGAATGGACCCGCGCGCGCCGTGCAGCACTTGGCCCACCAGCTCGCGGCGCGCATCGCCCACCGGATGGCTGTAGATGCTGATGGAGTTGGTGCCGTCGTTGTTGAGCTTGACGTAGCCGGCGACCGGACTGGGAACCATCAGATTGCGCCCGCCTGACCGGTCGGTCAGGATCAGGTCCTTCTGCACCAGCGGGATGTTGTTGACGTCGCCACGCCGGCGCACGGCCTCCAGCTCGCCCTCGACCATCTCCGCGCTACGGTCGACCCGGCTGGCATCGCCCGCGCGAACGGCAGCTGCGTTGGTGTTGGGGTGGTGGATCTTCAGTTCGCGGAACGCTTCTTCGCCACTGATGCCGTGGCGCAGGATGCGGTTGCTGCCGCCGTTGCCGAACGGCTCCACCACCGAGATGCGCTCGCCGCCGGGTGCAGCGGCTGCGGCTGGCCCGCTGTGGCGTTCGGGCGCAGGTGCCGCGGCCGGTGCAGCAGGCGCAGCGGGTGCGGCCGGTGTCGGCGTTGCAGGGCGGTGCTGTGCCGCTTCGGCCTCGATCGCACTGCGCGTGCCGGCGTCGGCCATGCCGGTGGCCGGCAGATGGTGCTGCTGCTGGAAGGTGTTGAGGGCGTGCTGGCTCCCCGCCCCCAGGTAACCATCTGCGGTAATCGCTTTGCCCCGTGCATCGGTCAGCCCCAACGCCGCCATGTCAGCCTGCAGCGCGCGCGCCTCGCGGTCGATCGCGCCCAGCGTTGCCGGACCGGCCTTGCCATCCACCGGGGTCAGGCCATGATCGCGCTGGAAGGCTTCGACGGCCTGCCGGGTAGTGGCATCGAACTGTCGGTCGGGATGGATGGCCTGCGCGCCTGCGCCGCCATAGCCCAGTGTGTGCAGGTTGTGTTCCAGCTTTTCCACCGCGCGGCCGCTGGAGCCTTCCTTCAGGACCTGCGGACCACCGCCACCGTGTCCGTGCGCACGCGCCTGTTGCAGCGCGACCTGGATATCCGGGTCGCTGCCTTCGGTGGCGGGCGCGAAATCGCGGCGCCCCACCTTCAGGTGCGCGCGATCCATTTCGGCGGAGTGCTGCGCATAGGCATCTTCATACCCGGCAGCGACATCGGCAGCAGCCAACCCGGCATAGGAAGGAGTGCGCTGGCGGATCGCGGTGGCCTGGTCGCGCAGATCCTGGTAGTCCCCGCCGCGCTTGAGCACCGCCTCGAGGCCATCCAACCGGCCCGGCAGCTGGTTGGCGGTCTTGGCGATCAGCGCGATGGCCTCGAAGCGCTTGTCCTCGGCAATGCCGCTGCCATGCTTGTCCAGCATGGTCATGGCGATATTGGTGGCATTGCGCACCTGCGGGTAATCGATGTGCGTGTGGATCCACTGCTTGCCTTCCGCCGAACCGGCCCAGGCATTGATGCTGTCGCGCGTCGGCGCATCGATGAAGCGGATGGATGAGCGCTTTCCCTCGCCATTGCCGTGGCTGAGCAGATCCGCACGCAGGTCGGCGCGATCATGCGTGAAGGGCAGGTTGTGTGCCTTGGCGTAGGCGCTGGCCTGGTCGATGACCCCATCGACATACGTCGTCTCGCCCGGCTTCAGTTTGCGCTCTCCGGTCGCGCCCAGCGGCCACTCGCCACGTTGGCCGAAATCCACCTGGATGGTGCCCAGCGAATAGCCGCTGTTGTCCCTCACCGCGCTGACGGTGCCCCATTGCGGCTCGTTCAGATGCTTGGTGATGCCGGCAATGCTGAGGTGGTACGACGACCCACCACCTTCGGTGCCGCGTCCGACAGCAAAGAACACCGCGCCGGCAGTGGCGTCCAGGTTACGGGTGTCAATATTGTTTGGCATGTCTCACTTCCTTGTCCGTGGAGGAATGACCGGGTGCAGTTGCCTGCTGGCGACGGTGGATCAGGGCGACAGCACGCGCGTGTGCAGCTCGACGGCGCGGTTGGCATACCGGTTGATGCGGCACGACTGTGCATCCAGCATCGACCCCACATGGTCACTGGCAGGCGCGCAGCGCTTGTCGGTGTCTTCAACCCAGTTGGCCTGCTCGTCCATCCAGCGGTCCTTGGCCGGGCCATCGGGACTGTCCATCAGTCGCGCAACCTGTACTTCCAGCAGCGCCTTGTGATGGGCGAGCTCGGCCGTATCGCAGGCTTCCAACTGGTCGTCCATGCCGCGGGCGTCCTGCACGCAACGGGTGTATTCCGGACGCAGCGCTGCCTGGGTATACGAGGTATCCGGCGGCGCGCTCTGCGCCAGCAGCTGGTCGGCACGGTTGGCAACACGGTACAGGCGGCATTCCTGCGCGCCCTGCAGCTGCTGCACGCTGCTGTTGGGGACATCGCGGCAATAACGGTCTGTATCGCTGCGCCAGCTCGCCTGGGTGGCCTGGAATGCCGTCCGGGCAGCGCCGTCGAGTCCGGCCAGCGCCTTGCTGGCCGCCGCTTCGAGACGCCCTTCCTGGTAGGCGAGTTCGTCCTTGCCGCAGGCCTGGAGCTTGCCTGCATCTTCCACCCCATCCACACACCAGCCATAGGCTGGGCGCAGGCGACCGTCGGTATAGGACGCATCCGGGTAGTGGAGGGAATCTGCCGATGCCGGGCCGGAAGGGGCTGTCGGCGATGCCGCAGCAATCGACGCGGGGGCCGCCGTTTCGGTCGATGCCTGGGAAGAAGGCGCCTGGCATGCGGTGAGCGCCAGGCACAGGGCCAGCACCTTCCAATACCCATGGCCGACGCCGACCCGTTCGTTGCGCCCAAGCGCGTCCATTGCCTGCATTGCCTGTTTCTCCCTTGCGTGTCGCCAGCGGGTGCCGGCAGGGAGGGGCCGTCCATCGCCCCCCATCACGCGGGCAATGCTACGACAGTGACGGTTTCAGGTGCCTGACTGGATTCAGAATGCGTGCACGTCGTCTCAGACGCGGACGCTGGAACCTCAATGCCCGCCTCCGCGCCCGCCTACCTGTTCGATCAACGTCTGGCTGGCCGCATTCAGGCCCACCACCGTCACCCCCGCCCCATGCGCGGCCAGCTTTTCCTGCGCGCGTTCCAGCGCGGCCACCGCCGTCAGATCCCACAGATGGGCATCACGCAGGTCGATCTGCACCTTCGGCGCCACATGCTGGTAGTCGAACGCGGCGCCCAGCTGGCCGGCGGACGCGAAGAACACCTGCCCGCGTACGCGGTAGACCTGCGTGTCTGCGACATCCTCGCGCTGCACATCCAGCATGCGGCCAACCTTGCGCGCGAAGAACAGCGCCGACAACAGCACGCCACTGAGCACGCCCTTGGCCAGGTCGTGGGTGGCCACGGTGACCACCACGGTCAGCAGCATCACGGCCGAGGAACTGCGCGGATGCGTGCGCAGGTCGCGCAGCGAGCGCCAGCTGAAGGTGCCGATGCTGACCATGATCATCACCGCCACCAGAGCGGCCATCGGGATCTGCCGCACCAGGTCGCTGCCGTACACCACCAGCACCAGCAGCAGCACGCCGGCCACCAGGCAGGACAGGCGGCCACGGCCACCGGACGTCACGTTGATGACCGACTGGCCGATCATCGCGCAGCAGGCCATGCCGCCGAGGAAACCGGTGACCGTATTCGCCACGCCCTGGCCGACGCATTCGCGGTTGCGCTCGCTGGCGTCTCGGTGATGTCCTCGACGATCTGCAGGGTCATCATCGATTCGAGCAGGCCGACCATCCTGAGCCGGGCGGGCCGGCTGCCGATGTGCGGCAAGGGTCAGGGTGGCGTGATCACTGCAGTGCGTCGTCGAGGAGCGTAGGAGGGGCGCAGTCTAGTCCCTGGCGGCTCAAATGGCCGCCTGCACGGGCCTGCTTCAGGCTAGTAGGTGTGTGCGGCAATCAGGAAGTTCGGCAACTGCCCCGTGAAACTCTGGTAGGAAGCGCCGCTCAACGAACGTTGACGGTTCTCTCTACGCCTGCAGTAGTTCAATCGCACCTGCGAAGCATTTGGAGTATTGATGTACGGCTGATAGCGCATGTTGCCGCGAATGGTCGGGCCACTTCCGTAGTAGGCGTAGATGTCATGGCACAGTCCAATGTCGGACATCAGATAGGCGAGATTCTCACCAGGACCGTTGAACAGTGGCCCTTGCCTCACATTGTCGGTGGACATCTCGGTAAAGCCTGGAACACTTCCACCCGATTTATCGACCAAACCAGCGATGCGCAGTGGACGGTTTGACATATCCCACTGGATGGATCCGTCGGCGTTGTAGACCTGCATGCCTGTACTTCCACTGTTGACCGCCCGCCCCCATGCCCACCACTCGAAGCTGGTGGTCCCTTGCCCCATGCTCCAGTAAAAGCCATTCAGCGCTGACATCACCTGTGCGGATCCGCCATTGCAGCGGATGAACACCAGGTACGGCACGCTCTGTGCGGGAAGGCTTACAAACCCGCTCGCGCCATAGGCGGACGTATTGCTTGCAATGGACTGCGTGCCCTTGGCTATCGAAAAGAAGACGAAGGAATGTGCGTTCACAAGAACCGGAACGCCGCTGTCATTGGTGACTTCAAGACCAACAGACATCAGAAGACTCCGTAGTAGATGGAAGCAGTCGGGTTGGCAATCGGCGAGAACGTGAACTGCATCCGCAATGTATTGCCGCCGTCGACAAACGACATGTACCCAAGCGCAGGCGCGGAAAACTGATTGCCATTCTGGTCCTGCCAACTGTCGGAGCCAGGGCTGGGCAGGATGGCAAATGGCTCACCCAGGCCGGCCAGGCCCACGCTGCTGGACGAGCTTCCAACGACCGAGAGAGTGCCCATGATCTTGCCGGCACGATCATTGGTGTCGAACCACATCTGCCCATCCGGGCCGAATATCTGCATACCTGTTGCCATTACCAGATCCCCATGCGGACGCGGACGCGGCCGTTGCTGTCGTAAACGTGGATGACACTGTCATTGATGGTCAGGCGGCCGCCGTTCTCGGGGCCGTTCATCGTCAGCGTGCCGTTCTTGTCGAGCCTCCATCGCGGTTGCCCGCCGGCACCAACCGCATTGGACTGGATCACGTCGCCGATCATGGCGTTCTGGATCCAGCCGTTGCCGATCAGTGCCTGGCTGATGAAGGTCTGCCCGCCCTGCACCACGAAGGGCGCACTGACCTGCCCGCTGTTGGTGTTGATCAGCGCGAAGCGATCAGCCTGCATCAGGATCTGGCTCTGATAGCTGCCATCTGGCTGCTGCTCCACGCCCAGACCCATGCCGGCCATGTAGATCTGCCCGGCGCTGGTGATCTGCGCCTTGACCGTATAGGTCGCGCTGACCTTGCCATCCAGGTTGACCACGGCCTGCGAGACCTGCTGGACCGCGGCGCTGACGCCCTCGATCTTGCCTGGAACACCTTCGATGGACGCTTCGACCGTGTCCACGCGCTTGGCCAGTGCCGCGTCCTTCTCGGCCATCACGCTGTAGACGGTGATGGCACCGGCGCTGACATCGTTCTCGCCGACGTTGTAGTCCTCCTCGCCGGCAGTGTGGTCGCTGACCTGGGCGAACAGGCCGTCGACCTTCTGCCCCTGCGCAGCCACCTTGCCATCGACGTCGGTCACGTCCATTTCCAGCTGGTCGACACGGCCGACGATGGCACCCGCCTCGGCGATCGCGTCGCCGATGTTCTTCCAGTGGCTGCCCGGCGGCGTCTCGTTGCCTGCAGCGGCGCCCTGCCAGCTCCAGATCCTGCCGTCGTGGATGACGGTCTGCCCTGGGCTGTAGGTTGCCTCGGCATCCCAGACCAGCGGCAGCACTTCGGTGACGCGCTCGATCTTGCCCTTCAACTGTTGGCCCAGCGCGCTTTCGTTGATGCGGCCGGCGAAATAGGCGTCGTAGTCCGATGGGTTGCTGCTGGACTCGCCCAGAACACCCATCTCCACCGGATGCCACGGACCCACGTTGCCGCTGCGATCGACCAGGCGCCCCCAGAACCAGAAGCGTGCGCCCGCCGCGAGACCGTTCATCTGGTGCCGCGACTGTGGATAGGCGAAGTCGCCAAGCTTGATGGCCGCTGCGCGATCCGGGCTGGTGCTGTACCAGAGCTCCGTGCGTTCGGTATCCGTGGCGCCTGCCGGGAATTGCCAGCCCAGCTCGATGCCGAACACCCTGCTGCGCGCGGTCAGCGAGGTCAATGCCGGTGGCGGCGTCGTCTTGCCTTCAATGGTGGTGAGCGCGCTGAGCGTCGGCTGCGACACCGCGCCCAGCGCATTGACCGCGCGTACGCGGGCCAGATACTCGCCTGCGTAGACGCCCCGCACTTCCAGGCTTTGCGTCCCGACGCGACCAGCGCGGACCCAGTTGAGATCGCCACGGCGCCATTCCACGTCATAACCGATCGCCTTGTCTGCAGCATCCCACTCGATCGTGAGCACGGAGGTAGCGATGCCCTGGTCGACCACCACATGCGAGGCCATCCGCACGTTGGCCGGTGCCGGCTGCACGCTGGGCGGGATGATGCTGATCGGCGGCTGTTCCAGGCGCGTGCCATCGTCGATGGCGGCGTACTTGCCCGGCACGTGCTTGAGCGCGGTGATCTGATAGGTCAGGTCCTCGCCTTCGCTGATCGACAGCACGCGATAGTGCTGCAGGGCCAGCTCCGGCGATTCCAATGCCCAGACCGACTGCGCCACCGGCACCGCCGACCACGGCGCGGTGACGGTCACCGTCTCGCCGTCCACCGACTGCACCGTGCGTGCTTCGGTCTGCCCGCTGGGCAGGGTGGCACGCAGGGTGTCACCGACCGCGATCTGTTCCGGCATGCGGTCCAGCACCAGGCTGCGCGTGCCCGCACTACGGATGCGGCCCGCATTGCGGCGGCCGGCGCGGTTCGGGTCGGCCACCTGGATCACATCACCGGGCATGCAGCCCAGCGCATCCAGGCCCACCGAGAAGCTGATCGTCTCGGTTTCCAGCATCTCGGTATGCAGGATGTGGTTGCCCACGCGCTGCGCCTGCGAACGCGAGTGGCAGCCCACCGCCGTCACTTCGGTCTGGTTGATGCCGTAGCGGGCCACGCCAGGCAGGTGCTGCACAACTTCGACCTTCTGCCGGCCGAAGTCGTCCGGATCGATCCACGACACCAGGGCCACCGTGTGCCGCGCCGTGCGGCTGCTGCCGGCATAGTGGAAACGCCCTTCGATGACGTTGGCCTGGCTGTAGGTCAGCACCGGGTCCTTGGGCATGTCGGCCGAGGCCATCACCTGCCCCGCCGCATAGAAGCTGATGCCGCGGAACATGGTGGCGATGTCCTGCAGCACGCGGTAGGCCTCGGCGCGGGTCTGCAGATACAGGCTGCAGGTGAAGCGCGGCTCCTTGCCGCCCTGGCCATCGCTGACCAGTTCATCGCAGTAGCGCGCGATCTGGTACAGCCGCCACTTGTCCACCCAGTCCAGCGGAACACGATGGCCCAGGCCGAAGCGATCGTTGGTGACGATGTCGAAGAACACCCAGGCCGGATTGTTGGTCCAGCCACTCTTGAAGGTACCGTCCCACACACCGCTGTAGAGACGGCTGAGCGGATCGTAGTTGGAGGGGATGCGTACGATGCGGCCCCACAGCTGGTAGGACCGGGTGGGAATGTTCTGGAACTGGCTGGCATCAACCTGCACCGCCGCCAGCGCACAGTTCGGATAGCGCAGCTTGGCATCGATGATCTCGGTCATCGACAGCACGTTGATGGTATCGGCGATAGTGCTGCTGTTGGCGTTGGCGGTCAGCCGGCGGATGCGCACCTGCCACTGGCTGCCGGCAGGCAGATCGATGCGGCGGCTGCGCTCGTACTGGCTGGTGGTCTTGCCACTGAAGGCATCGGTCAGCACGGTGCTGAACGGGCCGCCGTCGGTGGACAGATCCACCGCGTACATGATCCGGTAGCCTTCGGTATCACCGTTCTCGGTGTTCGTCTTCTGCAACGCCGGCACCGCAAAGCGGATACGGACGGCTGACAGATCGGCACCCGATACGGTGCGCACCACCGGCGCATCGCTGCGCAGCTCGACGTTGACCCCGACTTCGTTCTCGATGGAGGGGAAGCCGCTGATGTGGTCCTGGTCCTGGGTGCCGGAACGCGTCTGCACGTCCACGCCGGAGAAGTTCAGCGTGCCGTCCGGATTCTCGATCGGCACCTGGTCCAGGTAGATCGACTGCTTGCCGGCGACCAGGCCACGGATCTCGCCCTCGCTGGCGAGGTCGATGATGCGGGCCACCGCCATCGAGTGCAGGCTGTCGGCGGTTTCGACCGGGGTTCGGGCGTTGCTCGCGCCCTTCTTGGCACCCGCCAGCACTGGCGTGGCTGCGCCACGCGTGCGCGGCGTGGGATGAGTGGTCTGATTCAAAACTGGTCCTCCGCCAGGATGCCGCCGCTGATCACGGCCGAGCCGATGAACATGCCCTTGGTGTCATGGCCGCCATAGGCGACCGGCACGGGGTTGCCTTGCGCCTGCGTGTTGACGGTGCCGTTCATGCTGTAGCTGGGCGCGTTTTCGGGTGTGTCTTTGGCACCCAGCCCTTTTGGCTGGGGGGAGAGCATCTGGGCGACGCCACCGACCACCATGCCCACACCCATCTGGATGAATCCGGTACCGGATCCACCGGCCGCAATGTTCATGTAGACGCCAACAACAATCAAAACAACGCCCATGATCGTCTGCAGAATGCCTCCCCGCTTGCTGCCCACCAGCACCGGCGCAATACGGATGTCATCCTGTCCCGGCGGGTCGTGCAGCTGATCCCGCGACAGGTTCTGCCGCCCGTTGAACACGGCAAACTCCATGCCCTTGGCCTTTGCGCCCATCAGGTACTGCTGGAATCCTGGCAGCATCGTGCACAGCGCATGCACCGCCTCGGCCGGGCTGTTCACCGCCAGCCGGAACCTGCGCCCAAAGCGCGCACCCAGCTTGCCGTACAGGCGGATCGTACGAAGACGGTCAGTCATGGCGCACCTCGCGATGGCGGACGATGCAACGGGTGCGCTCGGCCCACATGCCGCCGTACGGTACGGTCTCGGACAGGCGGCCATGCAGGTGATGCAGCATCTGCCCGTCGCCGAGGTAGATGCCCGCGTGGTTGGTGACCGGCGAACGGATCTGCATCAGGATCATGTCGCCCCGCTGCGGCTCGCCCTCGATCAGGTCGAAGCCCTCGGCGTGCAGCCGTTCAAGGCTGTACAGGTCCTGGCCGTGGCTCCACCAGTCGTCCTGGCGTTCGTACTCGGACAGCGGGATGCCCAGTTCGCGTGCGTGGAAATCGCGGACCAGGCTGTAGCAGTCCAGCACACCGTGGGCGAACTGGCGACCGACCAACGGTGCCATGTAGCCCGTGGGATGCAGGGTCTGCAGATCACCGCACAGCGGTGCCTCGCCTGTTACCTGGCCGACGCTGACGATGTGCCAGGTCAGCCCGCTGCGCTCGCACATGACCCGATCGGCGTCGGACGGCGTTGCGGCGGCATCGGGATGGCTGTGCACCAGGGCCAGCACCTCGCCCTTGTCCTCGGCCACGGCATAGTCCTCAGCGGGCAGGCGGAAATGCTCGCTGGGCGTGGCGGCCACGTTGCGGCAGGGAAGATAGCGTTCGTGGCCTTCAATGGCCACGATCAGCCCGCAGCATTCGCGCGGGTACTCGGCCACGGCGTGCGCCTGGATGGCCTGCAGGGTTGTCGGTTGCATGTTTCACCCATGAAAAAGGCCCGCGCGGGCGGGCCTGGAAAGTGGAATCGGGAGGGGATCGATCAGGAGCGCAACAGGCCCGCGGCGGGGAAGCCGCCATAGGGCAGCGGCTTGTCCTGGCCGAAGCGCAGCTTGCAGCTGCGTACCCGACCGCCGCACTGGTCACGCGCCGGATCATCGGTGGCGACGTCGTCGCTGTCGGCCACCGCTGGACCGTTGTAGCCACAGTACGCGCCGCGATAGCCGCCACGCACCAGCCAGCCACACATGCCGGCGATGATCTGCCTGCCCGGCAGCTGCTGCCCATTGAGATCGATCGCGGTGGTCAGCTCGAACTCGACCATCTGCTTGTCCTCACCGATCTTGCGCTCGATGAACCAGACTTCATCAGGGAAGTGCTCGCCAGGATCCGCGCTGGGATTGCCTTCCTCGAAGTTGGCGGCATCCAGGTACTTGGCCAGTGTCTGCCGGCGGATGATGCGGGCACCGACCAGGTCATCGAACAACAGGCACATGGCGGTGATGCGGCCATCGATGTTGCTCACGCGCAGGCGCGGGTTCGGCGGCTGGTCGCTGGTGCGCTCGAAGCCGCTGGCCTCGATCGGCCAGGGGCCATATTCCTGGCCCTGCCACCAGATGAGGCCACTCTGCAGGTGCGCGTGGAAGAAGAGCTTGTCGGCGCCGAAACTGCTGGCGTCGAGTTCATAGACGGTGATGCGGCCACCCGGCTCAAGCTGCTGGGCATCGGCGGTGATCATGGGGTGTTCTCCTGTGCGGCATTGGGAAGAGGAGGTGGTACGGGGTACCGTTCCTGGCCGCACGGCACGATGACGTGGTGGCCTGGGCGCAGCGAGGCAGTGGTGGTGAAGCAGGCGTGCTTTGGCGCCTGCGGAGCGGGGGTTGTCATGGCTCAGAGCTCCGCATCGGCCTGGACCAGCACCTGCGAGGTGGTCGACCACACCACCACCGCGCCCCAGAGCTGCATGTTGTTCGGCATCGAGGCGATGACTGCCGCGTCAACCGTGGACTGCCAGCTGGGCGCTCCGCCGTCGAAGTTGACCAGGTTGCCGGCATTGCCGAAGCCCACCAGGTTCAGCGCGGTGGACGGCGAGGAGATTCTGGGTGCTGAGCGTTTGCGCACCTTGAACGGGATGAACGCTCGCGTGTCGCCGTTGGCGGTGTAGGTGATGCCGATGATCCGGTTTACATCCACCGTCTCGTAGTAGCGCTGGCACAACAGCAGCTCCAGTGCTTCGGACCGGCGGTCGAAGTCGGTGGCGGTATCGCCTTCTTCGATCTGCACTTCGGCCAGTTGCACGCTGCCGCTCTTCTGCCCGGCGGCGAACGCGCGGCCGCCGAAATCGGCACCTGCGTCCAGCCAGAAGCCCAGTTGCAGGTAGCTGTCCGGGCCCAGCGTCTTGCCGGCAAGACCGGGAACTTCCACGGTGACCTGGTGCCATCGCCACAGCGTATCGAGCACGACCGAGGCGCCGATGCTGTCGCGCGCGGTAGACCCACCCGTTCCGTAGGACTGCTGCAGCTCCACGCCGATGCGGAAGTCGTCCACCGAGGCGCGCGCCTTGAAACTGATCGTGACGGTGCGCCCGGCCAGTGTCCGGACATCCTCGATGCGCTGTTGGACCAGCGCCATGTTGCCGGCACCGGCAACGCTCTGCACCTCCAGCCGAAGCAGGTGGCGCGACCCAGCCAGCAGGCGCCCTCCCTGGCCGCCGCCTGGAGGCACATCCTCGCGTGAGGCAGCCACCCTGGTGCCGATGGCATTGATCGCCCAGCGGTCAGCGATGTAGCGAGAGCCCGTGGATGCAGGGAACACTGCACCGCGCTGCCAGAACCGGAAGTCGCCGTTGATGAGCGGGTTCCTTCCGGCCATGCGGCCTTCCAGATGCATGAGCGCCGATTGCGCGTCGTCCAGACCAGCGTAGATCTCGGCGAAGTTGTCGTTGATCTTGGTGAATGCCGGTCGCTGGGTCTCACCCCGCTTGCCGTTGGGCTGGACGGTGTCCAGGTCGATGATTCTTCGTGTCATGTGCAGTCCTCGCTGCGTGCGCCGGTGTTGACGGCCAGGGTCAGATCTCGGCGTCAGCCGCCCAGTTGCCGCCCACCAGATAGGCATAGAACGGCGTCAGGCCAGAACCGAAATCAAGCTGAAGCGTGAATCCATCGGGACGAAGGAACAGCGGGACAGCCATTCCACGTGACCACCCGTTGCCGTTGAACAACGACCAGTAGCCGAGGGCCGGCGCCACTTCACTGTTGGAGTAGAGCGTGAGTGCGGGCACAGTGCGTTTGGCGACCTTGAAGGAGATCTGCTCACTGCGCGCCAGGCCTGCCTGGAACGCGGCGGCGACGCCCTGCGGTGACGGCATGCCAAGCTGCGGTGCCTGTTCCAGCGGGAAGCTCTTCTCGTAGTACCGCTGGCACAGCATCAACTCGGTTGCGTCATCACGCATGTCGTAGTCGGTAGGTGTCGCCCCCTTCTCCAACTGCATGCAGGTCAGCGAGAAGGACCCAGACTGGCCGACAAGCTGTCCGCCATAACCACCGGGCGTCGCAAAGTCGACGATGACGTGCAGCTTGCTGTTGGCTCCCACGGTCTTGCCAGCAATGGATGGCAACTCGACGGTGAAGTACCTGAGCGCGGCCGCGGTGCCGATCTCCTGGACGCCTGCCCGGACCGTCACGTCCGGAGACCCATTGGTACCAAACGTCTGGATGAAGCGAACGCCGATGCGGCAGCCCGGCGTCGCGGCCCATGCCTGCATGCTCAGCGTCACGGTACTTCCCGCCAGCGTCTGCACGCCTTCCACCGGCTGGGTGACGAACGCCTCGGTCGCGGCCGTCGATCCGGTGAGATCGCAGTTCATGAATCCCGTGACCCCGAATGCCGGGGCATCGAAGCTGCGGCGTGACACCGCGACCTGCCCCGCCCCGGTGCATACCACCTGGAAGCGATCGGGAACATACACCGCCAGAGGCGACACCACAGTGCGGCTGCTGCCCCGTTGCCAGAACCTGAAGTCACCGTTGATCAGCCGGTTCCGGCCGTTCTGCCTGCGCCGGAGATCCTGCACCGTGGTTTCGAGTTCATCCAGATCCGTGTAGAGATCGGCGAAGTTCTCATTGACCTTGGTGAAGGCCGGCCGTTGCGTCTCACCCCGCTTTCCGTTCGGCTGCACGGTATCAAGGTCGATTGTGCGTCGTGCCATGCGTCGTCCTCCTCAGCCGCCGATGATTTCCGGCGCCTGCTCGGCAGGCCAGCCGAATGCATCCGGCTGCGGCAGTTGCGCCTGGACCTGCCGCCAGTCCGGCGCGTTCTCCTCGGCGGTGGACTCAATAGTCTCCAATGCGAGGTTGACCCCGTCGCGCCAGGCAATCATGGCGATGGCGTCCTGCGCATAGCGCGGCACCGCACTGCCCGCGTAGCTGCAGCAACTCTCGATGCTGTCATAGCCGCGATCGCGGGCACACTGGGCCATCCACTCCCACGCCTTTCCGCGGATGAAGCGATGGAACTGCGCCGAGCCGGGTACGAACAGCGGCGGTACCGGCTCCGGCTCATTGCCTGCCGTACACCAGGCTTCATAGTCATTCCACAGACGGTGGCCACGTGGAATGAAGGCGCCGGTCTGCAGGCACTTGATGGTGTCGATCTCTTCGGTCAGTTGATACATGTCATAGCTCCGCGTCGGCGGTCCAATGGAAGGAGGAGCCCCAGTTGCCTGCGGCGGATTGGTAATTGACCTGTGCGCCGGACTGGCCGGCATATACGATGGACGTCACCGTGCCGATGCCGCCGCTTGCGCCGGATATGCGCCCTGCCTGCCCGTTCACATCGCTGTAGACCGTGTAGGCTGGGATGGCCCGCTTGGGCACGCGACACCGGATTTGCGAGGTGCTGCCAACGCCGACACTGCGGTCGTAGAACTGGTTGTCGCGTCCGATGCCATCGGCCGTGCCAGGCGGCACATCCAGGTTGTAGCTCTTCTCGTAGTAGCGCTGGCACAGCTGCAGCTCGTGAGCCAGCGGGCGCAGGTCGAATGCCGTTGCCCTGTCGCCGCGCTCCAGCTGCATCATCGCAAGGCCGAACTCTCCGCTCTGACCGGAGATGACACCGCCATAGGCATCGGCGCACAGATCCACCACCAGCCACAGGAAATCGCTGTCGGCATTGCTGCCCAGCGTCTTCCCCTTCACCGATGGCAGTCGCGCACTGAGCTGGAAATAGGTCCAGGACGCGGCGGTGACCGCCACGGTTCCCAGCTCTACGCTGACCGCGGCGGACGGCGAACCACCGGTGCCAAAGTGCTGGATGAGACGAACACCGATGCGTTTTCCTGGCGGGCCATAGGCGAAGCCGGAAACCACCACTTCGCCGTCGGACAGCGTGGCGACCCCTTCGACCTTCTGTGCGACATAGGCGCTGCTGCCTGCACTGACCTTGGAGACAACGCTGTTGAGGAAACGGCGCGATTCCGGCGCGGCTCCGCCGGCAGGAAGATTGGCCCCGCGATTTGCGGTATGCGTGCAGCTCAGCGCTGCCACGGTCCAACGATCGGCCACATAGATCTCGCCGCCTTGGGTGGTGCCAGTGGTGGCCCGCTGCCAGAAATCGAAGTTGCCGTTGATCAGGCGGTTCCTGCCTGGAGCCGCGCTCTGCAATGCGCTTTCCAGCGAATCCAGCGCGCCATACACTTCGGCGAAGTTGTCGTTGATCTTGGTAAACGCCGGGCGCTGGGTTTCGCCCCGCATTCCGTTCGGCTGAACGGAATCGAGGTCGATGATTTTTCTCGTCATTGCTGTCGTCCTGTTCCCTGCGGGCGCCCCATCAAAGCTCGGCGTCGGCCCACCAATGCCACCAGCCGCCCCAGCGGCCTGGATTGTTGGTCCAGCTGACTTCGTACCCGGAAGGCGAGGCGTAGTTGACCAGGCAGGGCACGCGGGAGATGTTGTCTTCCGCGATGTGTCCATCCTGCTGGATGTTGTCGGCCGAGATGATCATCACGTAGGGATGAGCGCGCTTTGCCGTCTGGAATCGCACGCTCTGGTAATGCGCCATTCCCGGTGAGTTGATCGAGAATGCCTCGCGCCCTTCGTTGTGCGCCGTGTTGGGTACGATGTCGAGGTTGTAGCTCTTCTCGTAGTAGCGCTGGCACAACGCCAGTTCCACACCTGGCGGCCGCCAGTCGAAGCATGTCGCTGCGCGGCCCGATTCGACCTGGAACTGGGTAAAGCCGAACGAGCCGTTCTGTGCCACCAGCTCGCCCTTCTGACCAGCACCGCACAGGTCGAACACTACGTAGAGGTGGTCGTTGCCGTTGCTGCCGAGCACCTTTCCCCGTGTACTCGGCAACGTCACCGTGATGCTGTGACGTTTGGCGGTGGTGCCCAGTGTGAGCACACCGGCTTCCAGCACCACCTGCGGCGAGGGTGAGCCGCCGGTTCCGAAATCCTGGATGACACGCACGCCCACACTGCGACCGGGCGCATCAGAGTTCGCCCATACCGAGATCGTGATGTCTCCGCTTGCACTGCGGACACCCTCGATCTTCTGCCCCATCCAGGCGCCACTTCTGGCGATGGCCTCGGATACGGTGCAGACCAGAATCGACCGTGTATCTTCCGGAAATCCGGCCTGCCCGTCGTACGCCACCCGCTGTACGTCGTGGTTGCAGACCAGCGCCGAGTTCGTGAAACGGTCGGCGAAGAACACTTCCGCGCCCAGCGTCCCCGACCCAGTGCCGACACGACCAGATGTACGGCGCTGCCAGAACTGCAGGGCACCATTGATGAGCAGATTCCTGCCTGGAACGCGCTCGGTGATGGCATTCCCCACGATCTGCGGGATTTTCGCCACCTCAGTCAACGCGTCGTAGACTTCGGCGAAGTTGTCGTTGATCTTGGTGAACGCCGGGCGCTGTGTTTCACCCCGCTTTCCGTTCGGTTGAACGGAATCGAGGTCGATGATCTTTCGTGGCATTTGTGCTGTTTCCTTGATGGTTTCGGTTGCGAAGGAACGCTCTCCAGCCCTCCCGCGGACCTCAGATTTCGGCATCCATGGTCAATCCAGTGCCCTCCGCTGCCGAATCTCCGCTCTGCAGGATGCCGGCCTGACCCGCTGCGGCAGTGTTCAGCGCACCGATGATGGTCATGCGGGTCGACGTAACTTCCGCCGCACTGAGCGCTGTCAGGCTGGTTGCACCGTCTCCCGTGAGCAGCCGCCATTGCGATGGGTTCGAGAAGGCGACCGCGGGTACCGACCGCATTCGCTGATTGAATCGGTAGGTGAGGTACACCGCGTTGTCGCCCCGAATCAGGCCCACGCCCGCGTTGAAGCGCGATCCACCGTCGAACGGCACGCCAGTGGCATCCACCTGGTAGTAGCGTTGGCACAGCCGCAGCTCTTCCCCCTTCGGCCTCCACTCGAACGGCGTCGCGAGCGGGCCCGCCTCCCACTGGAACTCTCCGAAGTACAGCTGGCCCTGTTGCGCGCCCAGTCCTGCGGTGCGGCTGGCGAACTGCGTGCCCGCCGTTACCCATATGCAGACCACGGCCGCACCGTCACCGGACAGTGCCTTCCCTGAGATGGAAGGCAGTGTCACCGTCCTGCGGATCCGGTTCAGGCCGGAGGCCAGCTCGACCACCTCCGGCGCGATTCCCAGCACAGGCGTGCTTCCCCCCGCGCCAAAGGTCTGGGCGAATTCAAGGGCGATCTTCCGCCCGGCGGCGCCGGCGTTGAACACCAGGAACGAAACGGTGCTCTCCACGCCCGCGAAGTTGCGGACGTCTTCCACGCGCTGCTCGAAGACAAAGAAGTGGTTTGTGCCATCCGTATTGCCACTCGAACTGACCGACAACGTGAAGGTGCTGAACGGGAAGTTGTTGTCGCCTGCCGCTGCGGGATTGCGCTTGAACACGGCGTCTTCGACGTTGCCCATCTGCAGGAACCATCGGTCGGCTGTGTAGTTCCCGGAGATGCCGAAGCTGCTGCCGCGCTGCCAGATGTCGAAATTGCCATTGAGCAGGCGATTGCGCCGTGCCGGCGCGCGCATCATGGTATCGGCGAGCTGCCCGGGCAGGCCGTCGACTGCCTGGCCAACCTGCTGGAAGTTCTGGTTGATCTTGGTGAAGGCCGGCCGCTGGGTCTCCCCACGCTTTCCGTTGGGCTGGATGGTATCCAGGTCGATCCGTTGAAGATCCATGCTCATGCCTACGCGTGGAAGGTCTGCTCGAAGGTGGCGGTGATGGTCGATACCTGGCCGCCGAGATGGCTGTCGGTGTAGGAATCACACATGTACAGCCCCTGCCCCAGTGGCCCTTTCCACAGGAAGCTGCGGCCGGCATGACCATCCAGGAAGGTCACGATCTCGTTGATCGTTTTGCGGTTGCCGACGAACTGCAGCTGGTAACTGCGTGAAGTGGCGTTCAGGCCATCGGCAGCGGCCTGCGCATAGCCATCTCCGAACTTCGCGCGCTTCACGGCGGCGGTGGTGGTTCCAGTACTCTGGCTGGTTGCCGGCCAGGTGAAGGTGTCGGTCATTGCATGGCACTCCTGCTGAGCACACCACCTGCCTTCAGGTCACGACTCTGCAGCTCGCGGTACTTGCGTTCCACGAACTGGCCAATCTCGTTGCCGAACTGCTGCAGCATGCTTTCGTTGGTGGTGACTTCCTTGCCACCGTTGTTGTCGATGCGGATGCTGACTCCCACTCCGCCACCACCGCCGCCACCGTGCGCGGCCACACCCAGACGGCCGTCCGGCCCGCGCCGCAGCGGCATGATCGCTTCCGGTCCCGCTTCGCCGAATACGCCTGCGCCCCTGGCGAAGGCGAACAGCTGCGGGGTGTTGTAGACACCGCCGGAATAGGCCGACAGGCTCGGCGACTGGTAGACGCCCCCGTTGGCGTTGGCCTCCACCCCCGTGCCATATCCGAACAGGCCCGCGATCTTCTTGACGCCCCAGACGATTGCCTGTTGGATGGCGATCATCTTGAGATCGGCGATGATCGACTTGGCCAGATCCTTGTAGTTGGACTTGCCCGTCTTCACGAAGCTCTGCAGTGCCGCCTCTGCGCCGGTGAACGCCTTGGAAAAGGCATCCTGGGTGGACTTGGCGGAGTTCTCGGTCTTTTCCATGTACTCGCCGAGCGCGCTGCCGAAGCCCTTGCGGAACCCCGAAAGTCCTGTGGTGCCTTTGGTGTCCTTGGCGTCCTTGGTTTCGCCCGCCTTGGCATCGCCGACCTTGGCGTCCTTGGCAGTCGCCACGCCTGCAGCCACCGCCGCCGCGTCCGTCGCTGCATCCTTGGGCGTCAGGTCGACCCCCATCAAGCCGGCGATCTTCCTCGCCCCCCAGACCAGTGCCTGCTGTGCGGCGATCATCTTGAGGTCGGACAGGATGGACTGGGCCAGTTCCTTGTACTTGGACTTGCCGGTGGTCACGAAGCTCCTCAACGCTTCGTCGGCGCCGGTGAATGCTTTGTCGAAGGCTTTCTTGGCAGCCGTGGCGGTGTTTTCGGTCTTGCCGATATAGTCGCCGAGCGCGCCGCCCAGGCCCTTGCGGATGCCTGCCAGGCCCTTGTCGTCCTGTTGGGCCTTCTCTTCCTTCTTTGCAGCCTTGCCGGCGTCCGCGCCCGCTGCGGTTGTTCCTGCCTTCGCCGCCGCCTGCAGCTGCGTGTTCAGGGCGGTCAGCTGCGTGGACAGTGCGGTGACCAATGATGCGCTGGTGGTCAGCACGGCATTGAAGGCCTGCTGCACCGTGTTGATCTTCTCCAGCTGCCGCTGGAACTCCTGTGTGGTGCCGGTCATCTCGGTCATGCCGCGCCTTGCTGCCTGCATGGCCGTTTCCAATGCGTTGCTGGCCTCCACGGTGGTCCGTGTGCTGCCAGGCGATGTAGTGCTCATTGAGTGTTCCTCGGGAGAGTCGGCTCCGCTTCGGCGGAGCCGGGATCGGCCATCGGCATTGCCGCGATGGCCGGCTCATTCCTGTTGCATCTGCTCCAAGGCAGCGCGTTCGATGATGCGGATGGCCGCCATCACCTCGTCATGCTGGTCGCCGTCGAGCGCTTCGCGCTCCAGCTCCCGGTAGACCACGTTGTAATCCAGCCCGATCGGGCCACCTGCGCCGACGCGCCACTGGGTGGCAACCCGCGAAAAAAGTTCGATGGGAAGCACGCACTCCGGCCACAGCTCGACCTGCGGTGGTGGAAAGTGCTTTGCCTTCAATCCAAGCTTCATCAGCTCGGACTCGGTGGGGGCCCGCCAGTACAGGGCCCCCACCGCCTCGATCAGTTTCCCTTGCGTGCGACCTGCAGGGCCTGGGTGTAGCCACCGATGATGGCGCCATCCAGGCCGGCCTGCTGCTGCAGCGCCAGCTCGACGCCGGCGGTGTCCAGCGCCACATCGGCATCCCAGTCCACCACGATGTCCAGGATGGCCTGGGCCACGCTCAACGTGTCATCGCCCAGACGCTCCAGCAGGCTGGCGTAGTCGGCTACCGACAGGTGCCGGTAGGTCAGGTTGAGCTTCTGCTCGCGGCCGTGACCGACGATGGTCAGGGTGCTCTTGAAGCTCTCCGGCGCCTTGACCTGGAACATCAGGCGCCCTCGACCAGGATGGAGTCTGCCAGCGCGGTGAAGGTCGCGGTGGTGCCCATCGGGGTGTTGGCGGCCATGGTCGGGTCGCCGTTGTAGCTCAGGTAGCCGTACCAGTACAGCACGTCGCCACCGACCAGCTTGGCCCGCAGGATCACCGGCTCGCCCTTGGCGTCAGCGTTCTTCAGTGCCGAATACCACGGCTTCTTCGGATCGTAGAACAGCGGCAGGGTGATGGTCTTGGCGTTCTTGAAGGTCGGCATCTGCACCTGGCGACCGGTCGGGTCTTCGAGCAGCGTGCCGCTCCAGTACTGCTGCTCGCCACCGGCGGTGGTCGGGTCGCCCTGCTGGTCCAGGTCGACGAAGGCGCCCGCCTTGCGCAGCACACCGGCACCGCTGGTGCCGGGGAACAGCACGGTATCGGTGGTGTCGATGCCCAGCAGTTCAACGCTGCCGGTGGCTTCAGCACCGGCGCGGGTGGCGCGGTTGTTCAGGGCCGGCCAGCCCGGCAGTTCAATGACCACCACATCGCCGGTGTCGACGCTGTTGGCGGCAACGCTGGCCAGCGCCGGCGCAGCCTTGGAGATCGCGCTGGTGGCGATCGCGGTGGAGACGACCGGTGCGAAGCCGAACTGGGTGCCCTTGGGAAGCTTGAGTGCCATGGTGTATTTCCTCGTTGGATAAAAAAAAGCCCGGCGAATGCCGGGCTGGGGTGTTGCACGGGTGATGCGGTTTACGGGTCGACGTACCACAGGCCGAAATCGAGCCGCGCGCCGTACTTGTGCAGCATCGGCTCATGCACGGCGATTGCAGCGCCGAACGATTCGGCGGTCGGCAATCCTGCGCATACCTGATCCTCGATGTTGCGGATCAGGGTGTTGGCCTGGGCGCGGCTGTCTGCCCAGACGGTCAGCTGCACGCGAGCGTGCTTCTGTTCGGGAATGGAACCTTCGTTGAACCACACGGACTGTCCACCCATCTGCTGGTAGACGGCACACGGATAGATGACCGGTTCCGGCGGAAGGTCGGGATACAGCCGGCCCTGCAGCAGCGGGGCCAGCAGCGCGTGCAGCTGTGCTTCGTAACTCATCGCGGTGTCCTGGTTGGCGTCGCTCAGGCGATGCCTGAAGACTGTTCGGTGAACAGCACCGTGGTCTGGCGCCGGCTGAAGTCGGGCGCAACGCCGGTGATGTTGAAAACACGACCGTCATGCACGATGCGCATGCCGGCCTGGATGCCTGCCTGTCGTGCGGCTGCCAATCGGACATGGAAGCGCTGGCGCCGGATCGTTGCCGGCAGGCGGCTTTCCAGCGTCAGCCGCTGCACGCTGTCTGCGCGGTCGGCGATGATGGCGGCCCACAGTTCTGCCACCGGCTGCCAGGCGTCCAGCGGCTGCCCCCACGCATCGAGCTGGCCGTCCTGGCGCTCGATGCGGATGCGGCGATTGAAGTGGCCGGCGTTCATGGCGTTGCTGCCGATCGGTACGGATCAAGCAGCGCGGCCACGCCGAACGGCAGCTCCATTGCGATGGCAGCGGCGCCTGCCGGTGCATCGAACGTCTGCGCGGAGACGACCACGGCTTCGCGATGGGCGTACAGGTGGCCCAGCAACAGGCGCACCGCTGCACGGATGCTGTCGTTGACCGGCATGCCCTGCAGCAGGCGCGCACTGCGCGCGGTCTCCACGGCCAGGCGGCGATCGGCCACATCACGCATGGCCTTGGCCTTGGCCGCGTTGGTCTCGGCATTGGCGGCGGCAACCGCGGCTTCATGCCCGGTCACCGCCGCCGCCATGTCCTGCGGCAGCTGGTCCAGCGCCTGGTCCAGCGCGGCCTGGTCGGCGTACAGCTCGCGGCCCAGGTAGGCCGCGGCTGCGTCGCTGGCTGCGGCCAGCAGGTCACCCAGGATGGCGTCGTCAAAATCGCCGTCGATACGGCAGTGCGCGCGGCACTGCTCAAGGGTCAGCAGGGGCATCGAATCCTCCTTCGTTGATGGATGTGGAGTGCCCCGATCCTGCGCGCACGGCGGCGCCCCACGCGATCACCAGGACGGCGCGGGAAAGGCAGGATCGGGGCGGAAAACAGAACGGCTGCGACGGGGACGTCAGGGCCGGTGGCGGTGACCTCGCAGCGCGCGACGGCGCAAACGAAAGAAGCCCCCGGGGTCACCGGAGGCTTCTATGTCATCGTGGTACAAACGATACGCTTCGGGTGTGCACCCGTCAATCCGCAAACGGTTACCAGTCTGGTGACTTTTCCAGGCGCTGTGCGGGCGTGGTCATGGCGACGTGCCGCAGGCTGGATAGAATGGCAACGCGCTGCTTCCGCAGCCTATTTCCCGCTGGATTCCCGCATGCCTGCCAACACCGAACGCTTCTTCGATGCGCGTACCGAACAAGGCGTGCTGCGCCTGTCCATCGCAGGCTCATTGCTGCTGGCTGCCGCTGCGGTGGTATTTGGTCTTCTGGCCAATTCCTCGCTGATCATCTTCGATGGCATCTACGGCCTGATCGATGTGGTGATGACCTGGCTGTCACTGCTGGTCGCGCGTCTGATCGCACTGTCCACCAGCACCGACGCGCTGCAGTCGCGGCTCAACCAGCGCTTCACCATGGGCTTCTGGCACCTGGAGCCCATCGTGCTGGGGGTGAGCGGCACGCTGATGATCGGCGCGGCACTGTATGCGCTGGTCAATGCGGTGGATGCGCTGATGTCCGGCGGCCGCCACATCGCACTCGGCCCAGCCATCGCCTTCGCCGGGTTGTCGATCATCGGCGAAGGTGCGCTGGCCTGGTTCGTGCTGCGCGCCAACCGCCGCATCGGTTCGGAGTTCATCGCGCTGGACGCGAAGAACTGGGTGATCGCCGCCAGCATGTCGGCCTGCTACCTGCTGGCCTTCCTTGGCGGCGTACTGGTGCGCGGCACCTCGCTGGCCTGGGTCGGGCCGTACATCGACCCGGCCATCCTCGCCTTCGTCTGCGTGCTGGTGATGATCGCCCCGCTCGGGACGGTGCGCCGGGCGCTGGCCGGCATCCTGCTGGTCACCCCGCCGGAACTGCAGGCGCACGTGGACGCGGTGGCACGCGCGATCGTGGCCAAGCATGGCTTCGTCGAGCATCGCAGCTACGTCGCCCAGGTGGGGCGTGGCGAGCAGATCGAGTTGTTCTTCGTGGTACGCGAGGACGACCCGCCGCGGCCCCTGCTGGAATGGGACCAGCTGCGCGACGAGATCGGCGATGCGCTGGGCGAGGCCTCGCCGGACCGCTGGCTGACCATCATGTTCACCACCGACCGCGAGTGGACGATCTAGGCCAACAGGACGATCAATCAAGTTTTTCGTACGGACTGCAACCCAACGTACGCAGAAACCGGGCAAAGTAGGCTCCATAGCAGTACCCACCCACTGACCAGGAGCATCCCGATGTCCATCGAAAAGGTTCTGTATACCGCCCAGGCCACCTCCACCGGCGGCCGTGAAGGCCGTTCCGTCTCGTCCGACAACGTGCTGGACATCCAGCTGTCGACCCCGCGCGAGCTGGGTGGTGCCGGCGGCCCGGGCACCAACCCGGAACAGCTGTTCGCCGCTGGCTACTCGGCCTGCTTCCTGGGCGCGCTGAAGTTCGTGGCCGGCCAGGCCAAGGTCGCGCTGCCGGCCGAAACCACCGTCACCGGCAAGGTCGGCATCGGCCAGATCCCGACCGGCTTCGGCATCGAGGCAGAGCTGACCATCAACGTGCCGGGCGTGCCGCGCGAGCAGGTGGAAGAACTGGTGCAGAAGGCGCACATCGTGTGCCCGTACTCCAACGCCACCCGCGGCAACATTGATGTAACGCTGATCGTTGCCTGATGCGGTGCCGGGGTCGGATCCCTTTGCCACCGGCAAAGGGCTCTGACCCCATCCCAGGCCCGCACGGCTATATAGGGTCAGAGCCCTTTCGCGTTGCGAAAGGGATCCGACCCCCAAAAAAATGGGCGGATGCCGGTCGAAACCGGGCATCCGCCCATCCCACCTCGGGTGGGCCCCAGCACGTGGCCGGGGACGCATTCGCTGCGGCGCGCATCCATCCTTCTGGAGAAGAGCCCCCTTGTTGTTCAAGGGGGCGCGCCAACGGCGCGGGGATAAGGTGGAATGCGCGGACCAGCGACCAGTTACTGGTCGCTGGTGATGAGCTGCACGACGCTGGAGAAATCCAGCTTGCCGCGGCCGGCCTGGTGGTTCATCGAGTAGAGATTGCGGGCCACTTCGCCCAGCGGAATCGAAGCGCCGACACTCATCGCCGCTTCCACCGCCAGGCCCATGTCCTTCAACATCAGATCACTGCCGAAACCGCCGCTGTACCCACGCGAGGCCGGCGCATTCTCCAGCACGCCCGGCCACGGGTTGCACACTTCGGTGGCCCAGCTGCGGCCGGTGCTGACCGCCATCATCTGCGACAGCACCTTGGGGTCCAGCCCGTGCGCCACGCCCAGTGCGATGGCTTCACCGGTCACCGCCATGATCACGCCCAGCGCCATGTTGTTGCACAGCTTGGCGACCTGGCCAGCGCCGCTGGCGCCAACGTGGAAGATGTTCTTGCCCATCGCCTGCAGCACCGGGCGTGCGCGTTCCAGCGCGTCTTCCTCGCCGCCGACGATGAAGGTCAGGGTGCCGGCCTGGGCGCCGGCGGTACCGCCGGACACCGGCGCGTCGATCATCTGCAGGCCACGCGCGGCGGCCGCTTCCGAGACCTTGCGGGCACTGGCCGGGGCGATCGTGCTGCAGTCGATGACCAGTGCACCGGCCGGGATCGCGGCAAGAATGCCGTCGTCGCCCAGGTACACGCCTTCGACATGACGGCTGGCCGGCAGCATCGAGATCACCACTTCGGCATCGGCCAGGGTGTCGCGCGCCGACGATGCAGCGCTGGCGCCGGCGTCGACAGCGGCCTGCACCGCGGCCGGAACCAGATCGAACACGCGCACGCTGTGGCCGTTCTTGACCAGATTGGCGGCCATCGGGCCACCCATGTTGCCCAACCCGATGAATGCAATGCGGCTCATGCAAGGCTCCTTTCAACAAGGGGAGTGCCCAGGTCGGCCAGCGGATGCGCGGCGTCGGCCCAGGGGGAAGCGAAGAAGGTGTCTGCCCACGCGCCGGTGGCCTCGGCCAGGGTGGCCGGGTTCCACTGCGGATTGCGGTCCTTGTCGACCAGCAGCGCGCGGATGCCTTCGGCGAAATCACCATGGGTGGCGCAATGCAGGGCGACGATGTACTCCAGGCGATAGATCGCGGCCAGGTCCTGGCCGGCACTGCGGCGCTGCAGTTCGTACGCCAACCGTGCCGAACCCGGTGCACCGGCAGCAAGGGTCTTCTGAGCCGCCTGCAACCAGGCGTCGTCGGTCTGCAGGCCGGCAATGCGCGCCACGATGGCTTCAAGGTCATCGCCTTCGCACAACGCATCGACCTGCGCCGCGTGGGCCAGCAGTGGACCGGTGGCGGCATCGCTGGCATGCGACTGCAGCAGATGGGTCAGGCGTTCGTGGTTGTGTGCGGTGTCATTGGACCAGGCCACCTGCAGCAGCGCATCGAACACTGCGCTGCGGCGTTCTTCGGCCACGTGCACGTCGGCCAGGCCGGCGTAGATGGCATCGCCCGGGTTGAGCAGTGCGCCGGTCAGGGCCAGGAACAGGCCACCCTCGCCCGGCACGCGCGGCAGCAGCCAACTGCCACCGACATCAGGGAACAGGCCGACGGTGATTTCCGGGAAGGCCAGCTTGGAGCGTTCGCTGACCACACGGTGGCTGGCGCCGGACATCAGGCCGATGCCGCCGCCCATCACGATGCCGTGGCCCCAGCACAGGATCGGCTTGGTGTAGGTATGGATGAGGTAATCGACGCGGTATTCGACGTCGAAGAACTCGGCGGCATAGGCGTTCTGGCGGATGTCGCTGTGGCCGGCCTCACGGAAGGCGACCATGGCCTTGTACAGGCTGTGCAGGTCGCCACCAGCACAGAACGCCTTTTCGCCGGCGCCCTGCAGCACCACCATGGCGATGCCATCGTCGTCGGCCCAGGCGTTGAGCTGCTTCAGCAGCAGGTGCGCCATCGGCAGCGAGAAACCGTTGAGCGTACGCGGCGCATTGAGCGTGGCGATGCCGATGCGCGTGCCGTTGCCAGCCACGCGCTCTTCGAACAGCACCGGTGCGTCGTCGGCAGCGGTATCCGTGCTCATGCGTTCTTCCACTGCGCGGCGCGCTTTTCCAGGAAGGCAGTCACGCCCTCGACCTGGTCGGCGGTGTCGAACAGGTCGACGAAGGCTTCGCGCTCGGCCACCAGCGCCGAGGCGTGGGTGCCGGTGCGGGTGGACTGCACCAGGGTCTTGCAGGCGGCGATGCTGGTCGGGCTCTGCTTGCCGGCCTTCTTCGCCCATTCCAGCGCCAGCGCCTTGGCTTCGCCCTTGCCGACCTTTTCTTCGGCCAGGCCAATGCGCAGCGCGGTCTCGGCATTGATGCGCTCACCCAGCAGGATCATGCGCTTGGCCCAGCCCTCGCCAACCAGGCGCGGCAGGTTCTGGGTACCGCCGGCACACGGCAGCAGGCCGACGGTGGCCTCCGGCAGCGCGACCTGGGCATGGTCTTCAATGATGCGCAGGTCGCAGGCAAGCGCGCACTCCAGGCCACCGCCCATGGCGTAGCCGTTGATCGCGGCGATCGACACGCCGCGGAAACCGGACAGCGCTTCGAAGGCCTCACCGAAGCGGCGCGCGGCCTCACGTGCAGCGGCCTTGTCGCCGGAGGCGAACTGGTTGAGGTCGGCACCGGCGGAGAAGAATTTCTCGCCATCACCGGTGATCACCAGCGCGTAGATGTCGCGGTCTGCGTTGAGCGCGCCGACCAGGTCGCGCAGCGCCGACAGGCTGTGCACGGTCCAGGTATGCGCCGGCGGGTTGTTCAGGGTGACCACGGCGGTGTGGCCATCCACCTCCACCTTCAGGCCCACGTGCTCCTGGGTACGCCAATCCTTCATCGCAGTTCCTCTTCGGTGTTGAGCAGGTGACGGGCAACGATCACCCGCATGATCTCGTTGGTGCCTTCCAGGATCTGGTGCACGCGGCAGTCACGCAGCAGGCGCTCGATCGGGTATTCGCGGATGTAGCCGTAGCCCCCGTGGATCTGCAGCGCTTCATTGCAGACGTTGAAACCGGCATCGGTGGCGAAGCGCTTGGCCATCGCGCACCACACGTTGGCATCGCCGGCACCGGCATCGAGCTTGCGTGCGGCGGTGTGCACCATCTGCCGTGCAGCCACCAGCTGGGTGACCATGTCGGCCAGCTTGAACTGCAGCGCCTGGAACTCGGCCAGCGCCTTGCCGAACTGGCGGCGCTCGCCCATGTAGCGGCGCGCAGCATCCAGTGCACCCTGTGCGGCACCCAGCGAGCAGGCGGCGATGTTGATGCGGCCGCCGTCCAGCCCCTTCATCGCCAGCTTGAAGCCGCCGCCTTCCTCTCCCAGAAGGTGGCTGACCGGCACGCGGACGTTCTCGAAGGTGATGCCACGGGTGGGCTGGCTGTTCCAGCCCATCTTCTCTTCCTTGCGGCCGAAGCTGATGCCCGGCAGGTCCGCCGGCACCGCAATGGCGCTGACACCGCCGGCACCGGCACCGCCGGTACGCGCCATCACCACCAGCAGCTCGGTGGCACCGGCGCCGGAAATGAAGGCCTTCGAGCCGTTCAGCACGTAGAAGTCGCCATCGCGCACGGCGGTGGTCTTCAGCGAGGCCGCATCGGAACCCGCACCCGGTTCGGTCAGGCAGTACGAGGCCAGCTTGCTGCCCGAGGACAGATCGGTGCCCCACGCATCGCGCAGGGCCGGCTGGCCCCACCTGGACACCATCCACGAGGCCATGTTGTGGATGCTGATGTACGCCGCCGTCGACGGGTCGACGCTGGCGAGCTCCTCGATGACGACGGCGGCGTCCAGTCGGCTCAGGCCGCTGCCGCCCACTTCCGGGTCCATGTACAGACCGCAGAAGCCCAACTCACCGGCCTTGGCGATCGCCTCGCGCGGAAAGATGCCCTCCGCATCCCATCGCGCGGCGTGCGGCGCCAGTTCGGCCAGTGCGAAGTCGCGCGCCGCCTCGCGGTACGCCTGCTGTGCTTCGTCCAGTTCCGTCGTCATCGAGTGGCTCATGGCTGCTCCTGCCGTTACTTCAGGCTGATCGTGGTGTTGACGCCGTGGCTCAGCGTCTCGTCATCGAACCAGCGCGCGGTGACCGTCTTGGTCTGGGTGTAGAACAGCACCACCTGCTTGCCGTACGGGCCCAGGTCGCCCAGCTTGGAGGCGCGCGAACCGGTGAACGAGAACAGCGGCACCGGCACCGGGATCGGCACGTTGATGCCGACCTGGCCGACGTCGATGTCCTCCTGGAACTTGCGCGCGGCAGCGCCGGACTGGGTGAACAGTGCGGTGCCGTTGCCGTTCGGGTTGCTGTTGACCATCGCGATGGCCTCTTCCAGCGTTTCCGCTTCGAGGATGACCAGCACCGGCCCGAAGATCTCTTCCTGGTAGATGCGCATGTCGGTGGTGACACCGGCAAAGATGGTCGGGCCGACGAAGTTGCCCTTCTCGAAGCCATCGACCTGCGGCTTGCGGCCATCGAGCACCAGCTTGGCGCCCTGCTCCACGCCCGAGGCGATCAGGCCTTCCACGCGCTCGCGGGCGCTGCAGGAGATGACCGGGCCGACGTCGGTACCGGACACGGTGCCGGCGCTGACCTTCAGGGTCTGGGCCTTGGCCACCAGGTCCTGCACCCAGTTGCGCGCCTCACCGACCAGCACCAGCGTGGAAGCCGCCATGCAGCGCTGGCCAGCGGCACCGAAGGCGGCACCGACCATTGCGTTGAGGGTCTGTTCCTTGTTGGCGTCCGGCAGCACCACGGCGTGGTTCTTGGCACCCATCATGCACTGCACGCGCTTGCTGGCCAGCGAGGCGCGGTTGTAGACGTGGGTGCCGACGCGGGTGGACCCGACGAACGACACGGCCTTGATGTCCGGGTGGTCGCAGATCGCGTTGACCACTTCCTCGCCGCCGTGGACGACGTTCAGCACGCCCTTGGGAATGCCGGCTTCCAGCGCCAGCTCGACCAGGCGCATGGTGACCATCGGGTCCTGCTCGGACGGCTTGAGGATGAAGGTGTTGCCCGTTGCAATCGCCATCGGGAACATCCACAGCGGAATCATCGCCGGGAAGTTGAACGGGGTGATGCCAGCGCACACGCCCAGCGGCTGCATGATCGTGTAGGTGTCCACGCCATTGGCCACGTTGTTGGCCAGCTCGCCCAGCTGCAGGTTGCCGATGGCGGCGGCGTGCTCGACCACTTCCAGGCCGCGGAACACATCACCTTCGGCGTCCGGCAGGGTCTTGCCCTGTTCGGCGGTGAGGATGTGGGCCAGCTCACTCATGTTTTCGCGGATCAGCTGCTGGTACTTCAGGAAGATGCGCGCGCGGGTGCCGATCGGGGTCTTGCGCCAGGTCTTGAAGGCTTCCTTGGCGGCGGCGACGGCGGCGTCCACTTCGCCGGTGGTGGCGAACGGCACCTGGGCCAGCACGTCCTGGGTGGCCGGATTGATCACGTCCTGCCAGTGGGAAGTGGCCGATTCAACGAACTGGCCATCGATCAGCATGCGGATACGGGGCGCTGCAACAGTCATGACGACAATCCCACAGGGTGCGAAAGATGCTTGGCATTATTCACAGCACCCGGCTCGATTTCCGGGCTGAATCCGCTTAATCTGGCCAACGCGCCCCACGATTCCTGTTAATTCTGTGAATTATTCAGCTCCCCAGCGGCAACTCGGCCTGCGCCTGCTGCGGCTGCGCGAGCAGCGCGGCTACAGCCAGGCCGATCTGGCGCGTGCGCTGGGGCTGTCGGCCAGCTACCTGAACCAGATCGAGCGCAACAAGCGCCCACTGACACCGGCGGTGCAGAAGAAGCTGGGAGAGGTGCTGGGCGACGTTTCCTCGCTGTTCGATGACGATGAGCCCGCCGCCCTGCAGGAGGCGCTGGGCGAAACCCTGCGCGACCTGGGCCTGGCCGAGGTCAGCGCGACCGAACTGCGCGCCCTGGCCGGCAACCTGCCGCAGGTCAGCCGCGCGCTGTTGGACCTGCACCGTCGTCACCTGGCGCTGCGCGAGCACGCGGCCGCACTGGAGTTCCAGCTGGGCGAGCCCGGCGCCGGCAGCACCCTGCCCGCCGGTGACCAAGTGCGCGAGTTCTTCAACCGCATGCACAACCACATTCCCGAGCTGGACGAGCTGGCCGAGCAGCTGTTCGCCGAATGGGGGCTGTCGCCCGGGCATGTGGCACCGCGGCTGCGCCAGCTGCTGGCCGACCGCCATGGCGTGCTGGTGGAAGTGGCCGCACTGCAGGCCGGGCGCGAAAAGCGGCACTACGATGCCGGTGCGCGGCGGCTGTGGCTGCCCGATTACCTGGAGCCCGGACAGCAGGCGTTCCAGATGGCGGCCGAGCTGGCCCTGCACGGCTACCTGCCGCAGATCGATGCGGTGGTGGCGCGCGCCGGGTTCACCGATGAGGCACGCATCGCGCAGGCGCGGATCGGTCTCTCCAACTATTTCGCCGGTGCGCTGGTGATGCCGTACATGCGCTTCCTGCGTGCAGCCGAAACCAGCAGCTACGACATCGAACTGCTGGCGCACCAGTTCGGCGTCGGCTTCGAAGCGGTCTGCCACCGGCTGAGCACGCTGGCACGGCGCAGCGCGCCCGGCCTGCCGTTCTTCTTCATCCGCGTGGATCGGGCGGGCAACGTCTCAAAGCGCCATTCGGCCACCGATTTCCACTTCTCGCAGGTGGGTGGATCGTGCCCGCTGTGGATCGTCTACGAGGCGTTCAACCAACCCGGGCGCATCCTCACCCAGACCGCGCGCATGCCCGATGGCCGCCGTCATTTCTGGCTGGCGCGGCAGGTCAGCAGTGGCCCGGTCGGCCATGGCCAACCGCGCAAGACCTTCGCGGTGGCGCTGGGCTGCGACCTGCAGCATGCCGAACGCCTGGTGTATTCACTGGGGCTGGATGTGCAGAGCCCGGGCAATTCGGTATCGATCGGCCCGGGGTGCCGGGTGTGCCCGCGCGAGGACTGCATGCAGCGCGCGTTCGCGCAGTTGCCGGGGCGATAGGGTGGGTTTGGCAGGGCCGCGCCCTGCACCCGTGGTAGCGCCGGCCGCTGGCCGGCAACAGCAGCAACCACTGCGGGGTCAGATCCGTTTTCCTGCGGAAACGGATCTGACCCCGATTCGAACGCAGGATCGGGTCAGTAGATCGGCGTGACCTTCATCTGCGGAAGCGGACGCGGTGCACCGTCGGTGAGGTCGGGGCCGAGGTCCTCCCAGGTGCGGCCCTGCTCGACCATCAAGCCCCACAACTGCTGCGAGGCCAGCCGTTTGTCTTCCGAGCCCAGCTTGTACGACGGTGGCGTCGGCTGACCGCTGGCGACCATCGCGTACGCCGCGCGGTAGGCCAGCACCTGCTGCGCCGGATCATCGGTGCGCGCCACTTCCAGCGTGTAGCGCTGGTAGGCCGAGGCCAGGTTGCGCCAGCGGATCCAGTAGTGGTTCTCGAACGAGAACGAACAGAAGCGCGCACCGGCCAGGCTGCCCTTGTCGGCGATGCGGGTCAGCACGTCCTGCGGCATGTCCAGGTTCATGCCACCCTCGTCGCCCTGCAGGCTGACGTGCACGATGCGGTCGCGGTAGCCCGGTGCGCGCGCCTGCAGCAGGTCGCGCCAGTTCTGCATGGTCGCCACCACCGCGAACAGGAAACGACCCAGCTCGGCTGCGGCCAGTGGCGTGGCGATGGACTGGTAATGCCGTTGCCAGCCGTGGCGGTTTTCGGTGGGCAGGAACACCGCATGTTCCAGCGCCTGGCGGCCGCCGCTGCCCTGGCTCACCGCTTCGGCGTGCTGTGGATAGACCAGGTTGATGGCGAAGGTCGGCCAGCGCGGCAGGGCGGCGTCGAACAGATGGATCGGGAAGTTGCTGCTGATGCCGCCATCGGAGAACCAGCAGATGCGGAAGGCGGTGATCACCGGGCCGCAGGTCTGCCCGGCACTGGTCAGCCCTTCCATGCTGTCGGCAACGTTGTGCTCCTGGTCGGCCGCAGCGGCGGCCGGTTCGCAGCGTCGTTCGCGGCGTGAGGGTTCATGCAGCGGCACCGCGCTGATCAGCAGCGGGAAGCTCAGGCTCATGCGCGTGGCCACCAGCACCGGCAGCTTCGGGCCCTGCGGCAGGTGGTAATACTGCCGCCCGTCCACCTCCAGCGGCGGGCCGGCCTGGCTCACCAGCCACTGCACCACGCTGGCAGGAAACAGCTGTTCGAACTCCTCGCGCAGGAACCAGAACTGCGCGCCGCCCAGTGGCAGCGTGCGCGGCTCGTTGTGCGAGATGCAGGTGGTGATCATCTGCAGGCTGATCGCATGCGGGCTGTCAGGCTCACCGGCGTAGCGCGGCGCATCGTGCAGGTCGGCGAAGGTCAACGGTGCATCCAGCGGCTTGCCGGACAGCTGCTGCAGGCATTCATGCAACCACTCGGTCAGCGCCGGCGTGCGTGGATCGCGGCTGAGGCCGCTGCACAGGCCCAGCAGGTTGCGACGCGCCACCCGCGCGACCCGCAGCGCGGCACCGGCCACACCCGCACCGTAGGCGCACAACAGTGATGGCAGCAGCGTGGCGGCCACGCCGCTCCAGCCACCGCCCCACCAGCCCAGGCCGAGCAGCAGCGCCAGCGACACCAGCACTTCCAGCGGCGCGATCTCGAATACCGCAACGGCCAGGCACAGCAGTTTGTGCGGCAGGCGGGCATTGCCGGTCAGCACCACCAGCAGCCGATAGGCCGCGCGCGCGCCGCGCGCCGGCTGGAACAGGCTGTAGATGAAGCCGCGCCGCGACAGCTGTGCCGACACCGCCGACAGCCCGCCATAGCCTGCATCGCCGGGCAGCTGCTCGCCGGCCTGCTGGCGGCGATCGCCGCAGGCCGCTGCAGCCGCCACCGCTGCCGCAATGGCGCCGGCTGAAGTGCCGCCGATGCTCTTGAAGCGATACTCGCGGGCCAGCGCCAGTACCGCATTGGGGTACACGATGCCGCTGGTGATGCCGCCTTTCATGACCAGATCGCAGTACTTGTCCGCCACTGTCTTGCCCCCGAGCATGCCGTCCGCCGCGTGGGTTGCAGTATGGCGCAGGGGCTTCTCAGGGCCTGAGAACAACGGCGCAGTCCGCGCACGCAATGCGCCGTTCAGCAGAAAGCACGGCTGCAGGCTTGACCCGCCCCGCCATCGGCGTAGCATCTGCAGCAAGCCAAGGGACAGACCCGCGGCTGCCACAACGACATGAGGGATTCTCATGGAATTCGACTATCTCGTCTTCATCGGGCGATTCGAGCCCTTCCACAACGGCCACGCCGCCGTTGCCCGCCTGGCCCTGAGCCGGGCCCGCAAGCTGATCTTCCTGGTCGGCTCTGCCGATACCCCCCGCAGCCTCCGCAATCCCTGGACCGTGGCCGAACGCGCCGTGATGATCCAGGCGGCCCTCGACGGCCACACCGACCGTCTGCTGATCCGCCCGCTGCGTGACCACCTGTACAACGAAGCACAGTGGATCGCCAACGTGCAGCGCCAGGTGGCTGACGCCCTGCGCAACGACGGTGCCGCCGCCGATGCCAGGGTGGGCCTGATCGGCATGGACAAGGATGCGTCCAGCTACTACCTGCGCGAGTTCCCGCAGTGGCCGCTGGTGGACGTGCAGCACACCGCCACCCTGTCGGCCACCGAGCTGCGGCGCTACCTGTTCGAGGCCGGCGACGTCGACTTCCACGGCGCGCTGCTGATGCTGCGTGGCAATGTGCCGGCGCCGGTGTACGACATGCTCGAAGCGTTCCGCAAAAGCGCGCCTGCGTATGGCCAGCTGGTGGCCGAGTACCGCTTCATCGAACAGTACAAGGCCGCCTGGAAGGATGCGCCCTACGCGCCCACCTTCGTCACCACCGATGCGGTGGTGGTGCATTCGGGCCACGTGCTGCTGGTGCGTCGCCGCTCGGAACCCGGCAAGGGGCTGTGGGCATTGCCCGGCGGCTTCGTCGGCCAGGAACAGAGCCTGCTCGACAGCTGCCTGCGCGAACTGCGCGAGGAAACCCGCCTGAAGATTCCGTTGCCGGTGTTGAAGGGGTCGCTGAAGGGCCAGCAGGTGTTCGACCACCCGGACCGCAGCCAGCGTGGCCGCACCATCACCCACGGTTTCCACTTCGAGTTTCCGGCCGGCGAGCTGCCGCCGGTGCGCGGCGGCGACGATGCCGACAAGGCACGCTGGATACCGGTGAGTGAGGCCCTGGACATGGGCCCGCAGCTGTTCGAAGACCACCTGCACATCCTGGAGTACTTCCTCGGCCGCGGCTGACCGGCCCGGCTTTCCCACTGGCGGATAGACCGCCGGTGCCACCCGACGCGAAGGAGCTTCCGTCATGCACTACCTCGATAATCTTCTCCTCAACACCGACAGCTACAAGGCCAGCCATTGGCTGCAGTACCCGCCGGGTACCGATGCCACGTTCTTCTACGTCGAATCACGTGGCGGCCTGCACGATCGCACGGTGTTCTTCGGCCTGCAGGCGATCCTCAAGGACGCGCTGGCACGGCCGGTCACCCACGCCGACATCGACGACGCTGCTGCGGTATTCGCCGCGCATGGCGAACCGTTCAACGAGGCCGGCTGGCGCGATATCGTCGACCGGCTTGGCGGCCACCTGCCGGTGCGCATCCGCGCCGTTCCCGAGGGCAGCGTGGTGCCCACCCACCAGGCGCTGATGACCATCGAATCGACCGATCCGGCCGCGTTCTGGGTGCCGTCGTACCTGGAAACGCTGCTGCTGCGCGTGTGGTACCCGGTCACCGTGGCCACCATCAGCTGGCACGCACGGCAGACCATTGCCGCGTTCCTGCAGCAGACCAGCGACGACCCGCAGGGGCAGCTGCCGTTCAAGCTGCATGACTTCGGCGCGCGCGGTGTCTCGAGCCTGGAATCGGCCGCGCTGGGCGGTGCCGCGCACCTGGTCAACTTCCTCGGCACCGATACGGTCTCGGCCCTGTGCCTGGCGCGCGCGCACTACCACGCGCCGATGGCCGGCTATTCGATTCCCGCCGCCGAGCACAGCACCATCACCAGCTGGGGCCGCGAGCGCGAGGTGGACGCCTACCGCAACATGCTGCGCCAGTTCGGCAAGCCCGGTGCGATCGTGGCGGTGGTGTCGGACAGCTATGACATCTACCGCGCCATCAGCGAGCACTGGGGTACCACCCTGCGCGATGACGTGATCGCCTCGGGCGCCACCCTGGTCATCCGCCCGGACTCGGGGGACCCGGTGGAGGTGGTGGCCGAAAGCCTGCGCCGGCTGGATGAAGCCTTCGGCCACACCCTCAACAGCAAGGGCTACCGCGTGCTCAACCACGTGCGGGTGATCCAGGGCGATGGCATCAACCCGGATACCATCCGCACCATCCTGCAACGCATCACCGACGACGGCTACGCCGCCGACAACGTGGCCTTCGGCATGGGCGGTGCGCTGCTGCAGCGGCTGGACCGCGATACGCAGAAGTTCGCACTGAAGTGCTCGGCGGCGAGGGTCGAGGGTGAGTGGATCGACGTCTACAAGGATCCGGTCACCGACGCCGGCAAGGCCAGCAAGCGTGGCCGCATGCGCCTGCTGCGCCGCCTGGACGATGGCAGCCTGCACACGGTGCCGCTGCCGGCCAACGGCGACGACACCCTGCCGGACGGCTTCGAGGACGCAATGGTGACCGTGTGGGAGAACGGCCGCCTGCTGCACGACCAGCGGCTGGACGACATCCGCACGCGGGCGGCCGTGGGGCATTGAAGGTGCATCCCGACCGGGGTCAGAGCCCGCTGCGTGGCAGCGGGATCCGACCCCTTCCTTCCGCTGGGGTCGGATCCCGTTGCAGCGTAGCGGGTTCTGACCCCTGCGCTCTTGACCGGCGCCACCAACAGGTCCACCTTGCACACGCCGAAGGTATCCCTCCCATCGCTGCGGCGCGGGGAGGGATTTAAACGGGAATCCGGTGAAGGCGCCTCGCGCGTCCATTCCGGAGCTGCCCCGCAGCGGTGAATGGAAACGAATCCTGCCAACAGCACTGGGCTCGCGCCTGGGAAGCGGCGGGTAGTAGGTGGGCTGCGGCCCGTGTCCATCAGCCCGAATACCGGCCCCGGCCGGGGGACACGACCGTCCCCTGACTCGACCTGGAATCTCCGCGGGGAGGTTGCCGGGGCCGTCGTCGTCCTGCGCGTGCAGGCGATGTGGCCGCGCGCGTCCTGTTCACGGTATCCGGCCAGACCCGTTCACCCACGCGCTGATGCATGGGCCACCGCCGTTGCCGGCGGTCCATGCGGTACCTGACGATGACCGAGCTCCAACGCCCCACCCTGACCCTGCCCGCCGACGGCAAGCGCCTGCTGCTGCATTCGTGCTGCGCGCCCTGTTCCGGCGAAGTGATGGAGGCGATCACCGCCTCCGGGATCGACTACGCGATCTTCTTCTACAACCCCAACATCCACCCGGTGAAGGAGTACGAGCTGCGCAAGCAGGAGAACATCCGCTTCGCCGAGCAGCACGGCATTCCCTTCATCGACTGCGACTACGACACCGACAACTGGTTCAGCCGTGCACGCGGCATGGAAAACGAGCCTGAACGCGGCATCCGCTGCACGATGTGCTTCGACATGCGCTTCGAGCGCACTGCGCTGTACGCGCACGAGCACGGTTACGACACCATCAGTTCGTCGCTGGGCATCTCGCGCTGGAAGAACATGGCGCAGATCAACGACTGCGGGATCCGTGCGGCGTCGCGCTATGAAGGCCTGCAGTACTGGGACTACAACTGGCGCAAGGGCGGCGGCGCCAGCCGCATGATCGAGATCAGCAAGCGCGAGCAGTTCTACCAGCAGGAATACTGCGGCTGCGTGTACTCGCTTCGCGATGCCAACCGCCATCGCCGCGAGAATGGCCGCGAGCGGATCAGGATCGGCCTGCTGTACTACGGGCAGGACGCTGGGACGCCACAGGGCGATTGACGTGCAGGCATGGGGCGGCCACGCTGGTCGCCCCTTCTGTTGTAGCGGACCTGCCATGACCGCCCTGCCCGCCGATGTCGCCCTGCTGGTGATCGACCTGCAGCCGGACTTCATGCCCGGTGGCGCCTTGGCCTGCGACCAGGGCGATGCGCTGGTGGCACCGATCGCCGATCTGTTGGCGCAGCGCCGCTACCGCACCGTGGTGGCGACCCAGGACTGGCACCCGGCCGACCATGCCTCGTTCGCCAGCCAGCACCCCGGCCAACGCCCCTTCGAGACCATCCTGCTGCACGCGCAGCCGCAGACGCTGTGGCCGGACCACTGCGTGCAGGGCAGCGCCGGTGCCGCGCTGCACCCGGGCGTGGACTGGACCGTGGCCGACCTGATCCTGCGCAAGGGCACGCGCCAACAGGTGGATTCGTACAGCGCCTTCCGCGAGAACCATGGCCCCGATGGCGAGCGCCCGGCCACCGGCCTGGCCGGCTGGCTGCACGAGCGCCGCATCCGCGAAGTGCACGTGTGCGGCCTGGCCCGCGACTACTGCGTGCTGTGGAGCGCGCAGGATGCGGTGAAGTCCGGCTTCCGGGTGAAGTTCCTGTGGGACCTGACCCGGCCGGTGACCGAAGCCAACGACGCGATGGTGCGCGATGCGCTGGGCAAGGCGGGAATCGCGACCGCCTGACCCACAACGGTAGTGCCGGCCGCTGGCCGGCAACGCCTGGATCCCTGCAGTTGCCGGCCAGCGGCCGGCACTACCGGATCACACCCGTGGGTAGCGCCGGGCCATGCCCGGCGGACCTGGAAGGGGCAGCACGTTACCGGAACACCACCGTGCGATGCCCGTTGAGCAGGATGCGGTGCTCCACATGGCGGCGCACGGCGCGTGCCAGCACCAGCGATTCGGTATCGCTGCCCAGCCGCACCAGCTCGCGCGGCGCCATGGCGTGATCCACGCGGGCCACGTCCTGTTCGATGATCGGTCCTTCGTCCAGATCCTCGGTGACGTAGTGCGCGGTGGCGCCGATGATCTTGACCCCGCGCGCGTGCGCCTGGTGGTACGGCTGCGCGCCCTTGAAGCTGGGCAGGAAGCTGTGGTGGATGTTGATCGCACGCCCGGCCAGCGCGCGGCACAGCGTGGGTGACAGGATCTGCATGTAGCGCGCCAGCACCACCAGGTCGATGCGCTCGCGCTCGACCAGGTCGATGATCTGCTGCTCCTGCACCGCACGCGTATCGGCGGTCACCGGCAGGTGGTGGAACGGTACCTGGTAGGACGCGGCCAATGGCGCGAAGTCGGCGTGGTTGGAGGCCACCGCGGCAATGTCGACCTTCAGCTGGCCGCTGTGGGCGCGGAACAGCAGGTCGTTGAGGCAGTGCCCCTGCTTGCTGACCAGCACCAGCAGGCGTGCCCGGCGGCGGCCATCATGCAGCTGCCAGTCCATGCCGAAGCCTTCGGCAAGCGTGGCCATCGCGGCGTGCACGGTCTCCAGCGGCAGGCCGGCGTCACGGTCGAAATGCACGCGCAGGAAGAAGCGGCCGCTTTCCTCATCGCCGAACTGCTGGGCGTCGAGGATGTTGCAGCCGTGGTCGAACAGCAGGCCGGACACGCGATAGACGATGCCGGTACGGTCGGGGCAGGACAGGGTGAGGATGGAATCGGGGCGCATCGCCACAGTGTAGGGCAGCTTCCTGCCCAGCAGCCGGATGATCACCGATGCAACCGAAACGCTTGGTTCAGTCCCAAGCGATACTTGGCCATCACCGTGGCAAGCTGGTCGGTCATGAACCTGTTGCAACTGATCCGCAGCTTCTCCCGCACCGCAGAGACCGGCAGCATTGCCGCCGCGGCCCGCATCCTTGGCATCAGCGCCACCGCAGTCGGCCAGAACATCAACCGGCTGGAAGCGCATCTGGGCGTACGGCTGCTGAACCGGAGTACGCGCCAGCTGGCGCTCAGCGAGGCCGGCGCGCTGTACCTGGCGCAGGTCCGCCACATCGAGGCCGACCTGGCGCGCGCGCAGGCGATGGTCACCTCCGGTGATATCGAACCGGCCGGGCCGCTGCGCATCGCCAGCAGCAGCGCGTTCGGCCGCCACGTGCTGGCCCCGTTGCTGCCGTCACTGCAGCAACGCTACCCGCAGCTGCAGCTGGAACTGCGGCTGACCGACCGCGCCGTGCAGCATGGTCCAGAGGCGGTGGATGCCAGCATCCGCATCGGCGCGCAGCTGGAAGACGGCGTGGTCGCACGGCAGCTGGCACGCGTGCCGTTCGTGTTCTGCGCCTCGCCGGCCTACCTGAAGGCCCATGGCACCCCGCAGGAACCATCGGATCTGGGCAGCCATCGCGGGCTGCTGCACCGCTTCCCCACCGATGGCCGGCCGTTGCGCTGGGGCCTGCTGAAGGACGGCCAGCGTGTGGACGCCGCGCTACCGCCGAGCATGGTCTGCGATGACATCGATGCGCTGGCGTCGCTGGCGGCGGCCGGTGCCGGCATCACGCGGTTGGCTGCGTTCGTGGCCGAGCCCTACCTGCGCGATGGACGCCTGCAGGCCGTGTTCGGCGCCGACAGCACGTGGCGTCCGGAGCCGATGGAGGTCTATTTCTGCGTCAGCGATCGCCGCGACTTCACCGCCAAGATCCGCGCGCTGTTCGAGCACCTGCAGGCCGGCATGGCGCCGGCCTGGCGGGTGTGAGCCTCAGCGCGCCTTGAACACGCCGCGCGCATCGCGCGGCTCGCAGCGCAGGTACTGCGGCGCCGGTTCAACGCTGTCGCGCAATGCGGCGGCGGCATGCCACGGCCAGCGCGGGTCGTAGAGGATGCCGCGCGCCAGGGCCACGGCATCGGCGTGGCGATGGCGCAGGATCGATTCGGCCTGCTCCGGTTCGGTGATCATGCCCACGGCGATCACCGGCATGCGCACCTTGGCCTTGATCGCCGCCGCGAACGGCACCTGGTAACCGGGGCCGACGGTGATCTTCTGGCGCTCGTCCAGGCCGCCACTGGAGACATGCAGGAAATTGCAGCCGCGCGCGTCCAGCACCTGGGCCAGCGCTTCGCTCTGCACCAGATCCCAGCCGCCATCGACCCAGTCGCTGGCGGAAATGCGCACACCCACGGCGACCTTGTCGGACACCGCCGCGCGTACCGCGTCGAACACTTCCACCAGCAGGCGCAGGCGGTTCGGCAGCGACCCACCGTAGCCATCGGTGCGGCGGTTGCTCAGCGGCGACAGGAACTGGTGCAGCAGGTAACCGTGCGCGGCATGCAGCTCGATCAGCTCGAAGCCCAGGCGCTCGGCGCGCACCGCACTGGCAGCGAAGGCGGCGATGACCTCGGCGATGCCGGCCTCGTCCAGTTCCTGCGGTGCCGGATCGGCGGCATGGAACGGCAGCGGCGACGGCGCCACGGTGGCCCAGCCACGCGCATCGCCGGCCGGCAACTGGCCACCCCCGTCCCACGGACGGGCGGTGGATGCCTTGCGGCCGGCATGGCCCAGCTGGATGCCCAGCGGCATCGGCGACCAGCGGCGGACGCTGGCCAGCACCTGTGCCAGCGCGGCCTCGGTGCCGTCATCCCACAGGCCCAGGTCGGCCCAGCTGATGCGGCCGCGCGGCTCGACCGCGGTGGCTTCCAGGATCAACAGGCCGGCACCGGACTGCGCCAGGTTGCCCAGGTGCATGGCGTGCCAGTCGCTGGCGCGGCCGTCTTCGGCGGAGTACTGGCACATCGGCGCGATGACGATGCGGTTCGACAGGGTCAGGGGGCCGAACGAGATCGGCGAAAACAGCTGGCTCAAGGGGGTGATGAACGACGTAGGGGGTGCGTATTGCACCGCTGCGCGGCTTCTGGATCAACCGTCTGGATGGATCGCTGTTTCGCAGCCGATCATGCCGCCGAGCGCCGACAGCCCCTTGTAGAGCCGAGCCGACGCTCGGCTCAGCCCGCCACCCAACCGGACAAGGCTTCAGCGCAGTCCCGCTCATCCTTGAACAACAGCAGGTCGTCGGCACGGGTGCGGCCGCGGTTCAGCGCCGCCACCGGCAATCCTGCCTTCGCCGCCGCCTGCACGAAGCGGAAGCCGGAATAGACCATCAGTGACGAGCCCACCACCAGCACCGCATCGGCCTGCTGCAGATGATCGTGCACCGCCGCCACCCGCTCGCGCGGCACGTTCTCGCCGAAGAACACCACGTCCGGCTTCAGCACGCCGCCGCAGTGCGGGCAATCGGGCACCACGAACGTGGAGAAATCGGTCTCCAGGTCGGCGTCGCCATCCGGGGCGATGCCGGCCTCCAGCGCGTCCCAGCCGGGATTGGCGTCCAGCAGCCGCTGCTGGAAATCCTCGCGGTCACTGCGGCGCTCGCAGCCCATGCAGCGCACCAGATCCAGGCGGCCATGCAGGTCGATCACGTTGCGGCTGCCGGCGCGCTGGTGCAGGCCGTCCACGTTCTGGGTCAGCAGCACCTGCAGCTTGCCGCGGCTTTCCAGGGCGGCCAGGGCCTGGTGGCTGCCGTTGGGCCGGGCCAGGCCGAAGCGCGGCCAGCCCAGCAGGCTGCGCGCCCAGTAACGCTGGCGGGTGGTCGCCTCGCCCATGAAGGCCTGGTAGGTCACCGGCGGCGTGCGTTTCCACTGGCCATCGGCGTCCCGGTAATCGGGTATGCCCGAGGCGGTGCTGCAACCCGCGCCGGTCAGCACGAACAGGCGCTCGGCGCGGTCGATGAAGTCGGTCAGTGGCAGGGTCATGGCTGCCAGATGGGGGCGCCGCAGCGCCCCCGCAAGCACCGGTTCAGCCGGTGGTCTCAGGCGGCCGGCAGCGGCGGCACCGCGATCGGGTGGCCTTCCTCGTCCAGCGCGATCATCACGAAGTGGCCGCGGGTGCACAGCTTGCGCTCGCCGCTGTGCAGGTCCTCGGCGACCAGTTCCACCTCGACCTTCATCGAGCTGCGGCCGACTTCGACGATGCGGCCGATGGTTTCCACCATCTGGCCGATGCGGATCGGCAGCTTGAAGTCGACCTGGTCGCTGCGCGCGGTCACCACGGTGCGGCGCGAATAGCGGGCGGCGGCCAGGAACGCGGCCTTGTCCATCCATGCCAATGCCTGGCCACCGAACAGGGTGCCCAGGTGGTTGGTGTGGTTGGGGAAGACGATTTCAGCCATGCGCACTTCGGTGGGCGGCACGGTCTCGGGGATCGGGGTCATGGGGGTGCTTCGGTGTGGGGTGCTGCGGATTCTAAGCGACCAGCGTGATGGCCATCGGCATGCACGTGCAACGGTCACCCGGCAGCGGTGCCTGCGCAGGCCGCGCCTGCGGCAGGCGTTACACTGCGCCACGCCCACTGCCAGGACTGCCCATGCCCGCCACTTCCGACCTGCTGGCCTTCGCGCTGGTTTCGCTGGCCATGGTGCTCACGCCCGGGCCGAACATGATCTACGTCATCTCGCGCTCGATCTGCCAGGGGCCGATGGCTGGCCTGATCTCGCTGGGCGGGGTGGCGCTGGGCTTCGTGTTCTACATGCTGTGTGCGGCACTGGGCATCACCGCCCTGCTGATGACCGTGCCGTTCGCCTACGACGCGCTGCGCATCGGCGGCGCGCTGTACCTGCTGTACCTGGCTTGGCAGGCGCTCAGGCCCGGCGGCCGTTCGCCGTTCGCGGTGCGTGACCTGCCGCAGGACAGCCCGCGCAAGCTGTTCACGATGGGCTTCCTGACCAATCTGCTGAACCCGAAGGTGGCGGTGATGTACCTGTCGCTGCTGCCGCAGTTCCTGCACCCGGACGGCGAAGGCAGCGTGCTGATGCAGTCGATCGTGCTGGGCTCCACCCAGATCCTGGTCAGCGTCAGCGTGAACGGCATGATCGCGCTGACCGCCGGCAGCATCGCCGGCTTCCTGGCCGCGCGCCCCACCTGGCAGATGGTGCAGCGCTGGCTGATGGGCACGGTGCTGGCCGGGCTGGCGATGCGCATGGCGGTGGAAGGGCGGCGCTGATTGTAGAGTCGAGCCATGCTCGACTTTCTTGCGAGCAGCAGTCGAGCATGGCTCGACGCTACGGAAACAAAAAACCCCGGCATTGGCCGGGGTTCTTCGTTGCGACAGGCCTGGCCGGTTCGATCAGAAGTTCATGTCGAAGGCGACTTCGCCCTGAACGCCGACCTGGTAGGCCGAGACGCGGCGTTCGAAGAAGTTGGTCAGCTCCTGCACGTCCTGCAGTTCCATGAACGGCAGCGGGTTGCGCACGTTGTACTTCTTTTCCATGCCCAGCTTGGCGAAATGCTGGTCGGCGCAGTGCTGCAGGTACTGGCGCATGTCGCGGGTCGAGATGCCGGCCACGCCGCCGGACAGCACGTCCTCGGCGAACTGCACTTCGCATTCGATGGCTTCGGCCAGCATGTCGTAGACCTGCTGCTTCATCTCGTCGTCGAACAGGTCCGGCTCTTCCTCACGCACCACGCGCACCGACTCGAACGCAAACTCCATGTGCGCGCTCTCGTCGCGGAACACCCAGTTGGTGCCCGAGGCCAGGCCCGGCAGCAGGCCGCGCGAACGGAAGTAGTACACGTAGGCGAACGCAGCGAAGAAGAACAGGCCTTCGATGCACGCGGCAAAGCAGATCTGGTTGAGCAGGAACTGGCGGCGCTGTTCGCGGGTCTCGATGCGGGTCAGGTCCTGGATCGAGTCGATCCACTTGAAGCAGAAATCGGCCTTCTTCTTGATCGAGTCGATGTTCTCCACCGCCGAGAACGCCTTGGCGCGCTCTTCCGGATCCGGCAGGTAGTTGTCCAGCAGGGTCAGGTAGAACTGCACGTGCAGTGCTTCCTCATACAGCTGGCGCGACAGGTACATGCGCGCTTCGGGCGCATTCAAGTGCTGGTACAGGTTCAGCACCAGGTTGTTGGACACGATCGAATCGCCGGTGGCGAAGAACGCGACCAGGCGGTGGATCAGGTGGCGCTCACCCGGCGACATCTTGCTGTGCAGGTCGGTGATGTCGATCTGGAAGTTGATCTCTTCCACCGTCCAGGTGTTCTTGATCGCATTCCGGTACATGTCATAGAACTGTGGGTAGCGCATCGGGCGCAGGGTCAGTTCAAAACCGGGATCGAGCAGCATCTGCTTGGGCTTGTCGGCCATGGGTGTTTCCTTGAATTCCTGGGTGAGCCGCCGGGCGTGGCCCGGCGCTACCGTGTGTGTTTTTCCGCAGCCGAGCATGGCTCGGCTCTACAGGTGCGAGGTGTTCGAGTGCCGACCAACGGTCGGCACCCACCGCGCGGTGTCTTACTGGCAGGCCTCGCAGGCTTCCGGGTTTTCCAGCGAGCAGGCGATGGCTTCGTCCGGGCTGAACACCTTGGCCGGGGCCGCAGCGCTGACCGTGGTCTTGGCGATCTTGGTGGCCGGGCGCGAACGCAGGTAGTAGGTGGTCTTGATGCCCTGCTTCCAGGCGTACATGTACATGGAGGACATCGCGCCGATGTTCGGGCTTTCCATGAACAGGTTGAGCGAGGCCGACTGGTCGATGAAGGCGCCACGCTCGGCGGCCATGTCGATCAGCGAACGCATCGGCAGTTCCCACGCGGTGCGGTAGACCTCGCGCAGCGTTTCCGGAATCTGCGCCACGCCGGCGATGGAGCCTTCGGCCAGCTTGATGGCATCGCGCATGTCGGCGGTCCACAGGCCCAGCTTCTTCAGCTCGTTGACCAGGTAGCGGTTGACCTGCAGGAAGTCACCGGACAGGGTCTCGCGCTTGAACAGGTTGGACACCTGCGGCTCGACGCACTCGTAGCAGCCGGCGATCGAGGCGATGGTCGCGGTCGGGGCGATCGCGATCATCAGCGAGTTGCGCAGGCCGTGTTCCTTGATGCGGGCGCGCAGGGCATCCCAGCGCGCGGTGTCTTCCGGCACCACGTTCCAGGCGTCGAACTGCAGTTCGCCACCGGCGGCACGGGTGTCGTTGAACGACGGGTGCTTGCCACGTTCCTGGGCCAGCTCGCAGGAGGTTTCCAGCGCGTGGAAGTAGATCGCTTCGGCAATCTTCTTCGACAGGGCGCGGGCTTCGGCGCTGTCGAACGGCAGGCGCTTGCGGAAGAACACGTCCTGCAGGCCCATGCAGCCCAGGCCGACCGGACGCCAGCGCAGGTTGGCGCGGCGGGCGGTTTCGATCGGGTAGAAGTTCAGGTCGATGACGCGGTCGAGCTGGCGCACGGCCAGGCGAACGGTCTCGGCCAGCTTGTCGAAGTCGAACTCGTTGTGCTCGTCGAAGTGGTTGCCCAGGTTGATCGAACCCAGGTTGCACACGGCGGTTTCATCGTTGGAAGTGACTTCCAGGATTTCGGTGCACAGGTTGGACAGGTGGATCACGTTGCCCGGGCGCAGGGTCTGGTTGCTGGCGCGGTTGCACTTGTCCTTGAAGGTCATCCAGCCGTTGCCGGTCTCGGCCAGGGTACGCATCATGCGGGCATACAGCTTGCGCGCGGAGATGGTGCGGTTGGCCTTGCCCTGGGCTTCGGCCTGCAGGTAGGCCTGCTCGAAGGCTTCGCCGAACAGGTCGGTGAACTCCGGCACGACGCGCGGATCGAACAGCGACCATTCCTGGTCGGCTTCGACGCGCTTCATGAACAGGTCCGGCACCCAGTTGGCCAGGTTCAGGTTGTGCGCACGACGGGCTTCGTCACCGGTGTTGTCGCGCAGCTCGAGGAAGTCCTCGATGTCGGCGTGCCAGGTTTCCAGGTACACGCAGGCCGCGCCCTTACGCTTGCCGCCCTGATTCACTGCGGCCACCGACGAATCCATGGTCTTCAGCCACGGCACGATGCCGTTGGAATGGCCGTTGGTCGACTTGATCAGCGAACCACGCGAACGCACGCGGGTGTAGCTGACGCCGATGCCGCCGGAGAACTTCGACAGCTGGGCGATGTCGCCGTACTTGGAATAGATCGATTCCAGCGAGTCCTGCGGCGAGTCCAGCAGGAAGCACGAGGACAGCTGCTCGTGGGTGGTGCCGGAATTGAACAGGGTCGGGCTGGACGGCAGGTAGTCCAGGTTGCCCATGCGCTTGTACAGCGCCAGGGTCTCGGACACGTCCTCGCTCAGCGCGCTGGCGATGCGCAGGAAGAACTGCTGCGGGGTCTCGATCACCTTGCGGGTGTGCGGGTGGCGCAGCAGGTAACGGTCGTACAGGGTACGCAGGCCGAAGTAATCGAAGTTCAGGTCCAGCGAGATGTCGATGGCATCGTTGAGCTTGCGTGCGTTGGTCTGCACGAAGTTCAGCAGGCGGTCGTTGATCAGGCCGACTTCATGGCCACGGCTGACCGACTGCGAGAAGGCGTAGATTTCCTGGCCCGAGACTTCCTTGGCGATGTAGTTGGCCAGCAGGCGCGCGGCGAGACGGCCGTACTCGGGCTCTTCACCGATCAGCAGGGCGGCGGTGCGGATGGACAGTTCGTCCAGCTCGCGGGTGGTGGCACCGTTGTACAGGCCGGAAATGGTGCGGGTGGCCACGCGCATCGGGTCGACGGCGTGCAGGCCTTCGGAGGAACGCTGCACCGCACGCACGATCTTGTTCAGGTCCACCAGTTCGGTGGTCCCATTGCGCTTGGTCACACTCATCGCGTTGGCCGTCGGCGGCGACGTCAACAGGAATTCGCTTTCCTTCTCGATGGTGGCGCTGGATTCGGTGCTCACGGCGTGTGTCCTCTTGGCGTGATTTGGGGGTGCTCGATGCATCGGGTGACGCGGCCCGGGACATGACAGCCCAGGATGGCAGGACGGCGTCGCAGGGGATGAGACCCTGCGCCTGCCACTGCCGTTGACGATCGCGGATGGGTACCCCGGGGCAACCCCTGGAATGGGGGTTGCTGCGACCGACGGCCACAAGATAGTGGGGGTAATGGGGTCCGTCAACGCCAAATGTAGTGAAATTCGGCAATCCCTTGCGCCGCAAGGATCGTGCCATCGGCGCCCTGATCAGACGCTTCAGACCTGCCGGAACGGGCTGCGCAGTCAAGTCCGAAAGGCGTCATTGCGGTGGCACAACGCACCGCGAAAACGGAACAATGACAGCTTCACATGACAGTGATGAAACTGGCTAGGGACAACCCTGTGGATAGGTGGTGGGCAGCCGGTGGGAAAGCCGGTATGGCCGGACGGATCGCCATCGCGCAGTGACTTTCGGCGGGTGACGGCGCCTGCCGAACGCGGGATGCTGGGGTCCTGCAATGACCGGAAAGGATTCCACCATGCGCCTGTCAGCACCCGCCTTGGCCCTGCTGGCTGCTGTGGTCACCGTACCTGCAATTGCCGCTGACACCCCGAAGCTGCGCGCGGACCAGTGCGGTATACACACCGACTATGACGTGCTGGTGGACAGCGGTGGCATCTGGCTGCGGCATGGCCCGCAGGCACCGCACGAGGTGGTGTTCCACGATGGCGTGCTGAGCCTGGACGACACGGTCGTGCCGGTCAGCGAGGCCGACGCGGCCCGCCTTCGGCAGATGGAGGCCGGGGCACGGCAGCTGATGCCGGCCGCCACGGCGCTGGCCCATGAAGTGAGCGGACTGAGCTTCGACGTGCTCGACGGGGTCTATGAAAGCCTCACCGGTACCGCCAACAGCCGCAAGGTCCGGCGCCTGCGCCGGCAGGCCGATGACTGGATCGGCGGCACGCTGGGCAAGGGCTACTGGGAACAGGCTGTGTTCGGGCCAGGCTTCGAGGCCAAGGTGCAGGACATGGCCGAGTCGCTGTCCGCCTCCATCGCCCGCAGCATGCTGTGGCAGATCTTCACCGGACGCAGCGATGCGATGGAGGCACGCGCCGACCGTCTGGACGCGCAGATGGAACAGCAGCTGGAAGGCCGCGCCGAACGCATCGAGGCCCAAGCACAGTCGCTGTGCCCGCTGGTGCAGTCGCTGGCCGACACCCATGACGCGCTGGAAGTGCGCTACCAAGGCCAACCGCTGCGGCTGCTGGAGCGCAGCGAGAGCGTTCGGGTGGAGCACGGCGATGGCTCGGGCCTGCAGGTGTCGGCCGGGCCGGATGAGCGGCCGCGTGGGAATGCGGTGGCGCCTTCCCGATAGCTGCGCGGCGCTGCTGTAGAGCCGAGCCCATGCTCGGCTCCCTTTCGGCACATCATCCAGAAGCAGCCGAGCGTGGGCTCGGCTCTACAGTAAACCGCCCTCACGCCCGGTGCGGGGTACCCAGGTACTCGGCGCTCTGCATCTCGATCAGGCGCGAGGCGGTGCGTTCGAACGCGCCCTGCAGGCGCTGGCCGGTGTACAGCTCGATCGGCGAGGTGCTGGCGGTGCAGACCAGGTTGACGTGGCGGTCGTACAGCTCGTCGATCAGGTTGACGAAGCGGCGCGCGGCATCCTCATTCAAGCGGTCGAAGGCGGGAATGCCGCCCAGCAGCACCGTGTTGAACTCGTGCGCGATCTCGATGTAATCCGAGGGCCCGCGCGGGCCTTCGCACAGCGCGGCGAAATCGAACCAGGCAATGCTCTTGCCACGGCCGCGTACCGGAATCTTGCGGCCCTCGATCTCGATGTTGCCGGGCTTGGCCGGCTGGCCGCCGCTCAGCTCGTTCCAGCGCGTGGCCAGCCAGTCGTCGCTGTCGGCCGCCAGCGGTGCGCGGTATACCGGCGAGCGGGTCAGCGCGCGCATCCGGTAATCCTCGGTACCTTCGGCGTACAGCTCCACGCAGAAGCGCTGCAGCAGGCCGATGGCCGGCAGGAAGCTCTCGCGCTGCAGGCCGTTGAGGTACAGGTTCTCCACTGCGGTGTTGGAGGTGGTGACCAGGGTCACGCCCTCGGCGAACAGGCGCTCGAGCAGCCGCGCCAGCAGCATCGCATCGCCGATGTCGGTGACGAAGAACTCGTCCAGCACCAGCACGCGCAGGTTGCTGCGCCATTCCTGGGCGATCTTCGCCAGCGGGTCGCTCTGGCCCTGGTGCTCGCGCAGGCGCTCATGGACGCTGCGCATGAAGCGGTGGAAATGGGTGCGGTACTTCTGCTTGATCGGCAGCCCGTCGTAGAACAGGTCGACCAGGAAGGTCTTGCCACGGCCGACGCCGCCCCAGAAGTACAGGCCCTTGATCGGCTCGGGCTTCTTCCAGAACGAAGACAGGCGGTCCAGCCAGCCATCCTCGGCACTGTCCAGCAGGCCCAGGTGGATGCGGTCCAGCTCGGCCAGCGCCGCATGCTGGGCCGGATCGTTCTGCCAGTCGCCACGGGCAACCCCTTCCGCATACCGCTGCGACGGGGTCAGCTCGGGTGCACTCATGCCGCCGCGCCCAGCCAGTGCTTGACGCCGTGGGTCAGCGCGCCGCGCAGGTCGATCAGCTTGCGGTGGAAGAAGTGGCTGGTCTCGGGCATGCGTACCAGCTCATGCGGGGCGTCCAGCGTGTCCAGCCACTGGTAGACGGCCTGCGGGTCGACGATCTCGTCCTGCTCGCCCTGGATCACCAGCCAGCGCGCCGGCGGCGCGATGCCGTCGAAATCCCAGCGACCGGCTGGCGGCGCGATCGAGATCAGCGCTTCCGGCTGCAGCGTGGCGGCGGCCTTCAGCGACACGAACGCGCCGAAGCTGAAACCGGCCAGCCACAGGCGGTCATCCGGGCGCTGGCTGCGCACCCAGGCCGCGACGGCCTTCAGGTCATCCTGCTCGCCCACGCCGCCATCGAAGGTGCCAGCCGAACCACCCACGCTGCGGAAGTTGAAGCGCACCGTGGCGATGCCCAGCTCGCGCAGGGTGGAGGCGGTCATGGTGACCACCTTGTTGTGCAGGGTGCCACCTTCGGTGGACAGCGGATGGCAGACGATGGCCACGATCGGCTGCACCGGCACATCGGCCTTGGGCAGGTCGACGACCACTTCCAGCGGGCCGGCCGGGCCGTCCAGTTCGAGGCAGGCGGTTTCGCCGGGGGCGACGGGGAACAAGGGCTTGTGCATGGCACCATGATACCGTCCCCCGCCCCTGCCCTGTGCCCGCCCCATGCTCTATCTGTCACTGGCCGTGATCTGCAGTGTGCTGGTTTCGGTGTTGTTGAAGGTGGCCGCACGCCGCCAGCTGGATGTTGCGCAGATGGTCACCTGGAACTATCTGGTGGCGGCAACGCTCACCGCCGTGGTGCTGCAGCCACCGCTGGATGCGCTGCGCGCGCCGCATGCGCCGTGGCTGTCACTGCTGGCGCTGGCGGTGGTGCTGCCCTCGATCTTCCTGGTACTGGGCCGCGCGGTGGCGGTGGCCGGCATCGTCCGCAGCGACGTGGCGCAGCGGCTGTCGTTGCTGCTTTCCCTGGCCGCCGCCTTCCTGTGCTTCGGCCAGACCGCAACGCCCTGGAAACTGGCCGGCCTGGGCCTGGGCCTGCTGGCGATGGTGGCCATCAGCCTGCGCCCGCGCGGCCCGGCGGTGGCGTCCTCACCCGGCGGCTGGGGTTGGCTGCTGGGCGTATGGGCCGGATTCGCAGTGGTGGACGTGCTGCTCAAGCAGGTGGCGCTGTCCGGCACGCCGTCGATGGCGGCGGTGCTGGCCAGTTTCAGCGTCGCCTTCGTGCTGATGCTGGCAATGCAGCTGTGGCGGCATGTCAGTGGCCGCAGCCGACTGACCTGGCGCAACCTCGGCGCGGGTGCACTGCTGGGCCTGCTCAATGGCGGCAACATCCTGTTCTATGTGCATGCGCACCAGGCGATGCCAGAGAGCCCGGCCACCGTGTTCGCCGGCATGAACATCGGCGTGGTGGTGCTGGGCGCGCTGGTAGGCATGTTCGTCTTCGGCGAGGCCACCACGAAGTGGAACCGCGCCGGCCTGGCACTGGCGGTGCTGGCGATCGGGATGATCGCCTGGGGGTGAGCGATACCCGGGGTCGGATCCCATTCCCACGGAATGGGCTCTGACCCCTACGCCTCAGACCCCGCGATGCCTTGGGTCAGAGCCCATTCCGTGGGAATGGGATCCGACCCCGGCCTGTCGCGTTACTTGTCGAAGCCCAGCAGCAGCGGGTCGTGGTCGGAGCTGCGCCACGGGCCCTGCACGTTGCGGCCCTGGTAGCCGCTGGCGTCCTGCTCGTCGGCGTTGCTGTGCCATTCGGCGGCACCGCGCAGGCGCCTGGCCATGCCCGGGTTCAGCAGGGCGTGGTCGAGGCGGCCGGTGTAGCCGTTGTAGACGTAGCTGTAGGGATGCTCGACCTTGGCAACCTTGAACGCGTCCTGCCAGCCCAGATCATGCAGGGCGCGGATCGGGTCTTCCATCGCGTAGGCATTGAAGTCACCCAGCAGCACCGCGTCCCTGGCGCCGGTACCGGTCGGATCGGTCTGCAGCCAGGCGTGCAGCTGCTGCGCCGACGTCACACGGGTGGCGTTCCAGCAGCCCTGATTGTCGTTGCGATCGGCGTCGGCACCGGCCGCGTCACGGCAACCCTTCGATTTGAAATGGTTGGCAACCACCACGAACGGCGCCCCCTGCTTGCCCTGGAAGGCCTGCGCCAACGGTACGCGGCTGTGCTCGACGAACGGGCCGCCGGTCAGCGTGGCCGGCTTGCCGACCGGCTGCAGGCGCGTGCTTCGGTAGATGATCCCGACCCGGATCGGGTTGTCGCCGGGGCCGTTGCCGGCGTCGACGAAGCGCCAGTCGCCCTGCGCGCCGCGGTCGCGGTTGAGCGCATCGACCAGTTCGGCGATGGCCGAGTGCGGGCCGTAGCCGTCGTTCTCCAGTTCCATCAGCGCAGCGACATCGGCGCCCAACGCGTTGACCGTGGTGACCAGCTTGGCGAGCTGCGCCTTGTGCTCGTCCAACGTGCGCGCGCCGCGCAGCGTCGGGAAGCCACCGCCCTGGCCGTCACCATTGAAGAAATTCTCCAGGTTGAAGGCGGCCACGTGCAGGCTGCCCGGCACCGTGGGTACTGCCGGGCGCTTCAGTTCCGGCAGCTTCAGCGCGCCTTCGACCTGCAGGCGCGGATGGCCCTGCGCGTCCACGCGCACGATGCCCTCCACGTTGCGCAGCTGCATGCCGGTGCGCAGCACCGGGTTGCCCGGCAGGTAGGGCACGCTGGCGGGGTCGCGGGCATCGCTGCCATCCTCCAGCACCAGGCGGCGGCGCTGGTTGTCGGCCATCACCTGCTCATAGCCGGCAGTGCCCGGCGCGGCCACTTCGGTCGGCTGCCAGAGGCCGCCATCGAACGCCACCGTGAGCTGGCCGAAGTGCTGCAGGCCATCGGTACCGGCCAGGGTAAGCGGCGCGGCGATGCGCACGCGCTGCCCATCCAGCGCGCGCCAGTCGGCCGGCGCAGCGGTCAGCACCACAGTGGCGCTGCCGCGCGCGACGGAGGGCGGCGCGACCGGCGTGGCCTGCGGCTGGGCCTGGGCAAAGGCGCCGGCCGGCAGCAGCAGGGACAGGGCAAGGGCGAGGGAACGGCGGCGCATCAACGGGCGACTCCATGGAAGAGGCGCACAGACTAACCCTGAAATGCGAAACCCCGCCTGCGCAGCGGGGGCATATGAGCGATCAGGCCTCGGTGGGCAAAGCCGGGGGATCGTAGAGCCGAGCCCATGCTCGGCTGCACCTGGCCACACCGCGCGGAGAGCAGCCGAGCGCGGGCTCGGCTCTACAGGAAGCGGCGCGTTGCGGCGGTTACTTCAGGTTGCCCAGCATCCAGTCCACGGTGGCGTGGATCTGTTCTTCGGTCAGCGCCGGGTTGCCGCCCTTGGGCGGCATGATGCCGCCGTCGGGGCCGGTATAGCCCTCGATGGCGTGCTTGTAGAGGGTGTCCTTGCCCTGCGCGATGCGCTTGTCCCAATGCGAATGGTCCAGCGTCGGTGCCATGCCCACACCGTTGGTGTGGCAGGCGGTGCACAGGTTGTCGAAGATCACCTTGCCATCCTTGGTGCCGCCGTAGGCCACCTGCGACGCCGCCTTGGCCAGCGCGGCGGCCTTGGCCGCGGCCTGCGCGGCGGCGCCGGTGCTGCCGGCATAGACCGCGCCGGTGGGCGAAATGCGCTGTTCGGTGCGCTTGGCCGCGGTCGGCGACACCTCGGGCGGAATCCGGGTGTGGATGTAGGCGGCAAGGAGGATGAGGCCGAGGGTGATGGTCGCCAGCAGCGCGATCACCATGGAGAAGCGTTTCAGGAACTCCAGATCGTAATTCCGCACTCTTCGTTACCCCTGGCTGATAGTCGTTGGACCACGGCTGAGCGACTGCGTGATGGACCGAGTATAGAACGCGCCTTGCGTGCGACAACAGGCGTCACTGCTGGTGCGGCGCAACATGCCGGGGGCTGGGGTCGGGGATGGGGTCAGATCCCTTTTGCGCCGCAAAAGGGATCTGACCCCAGCAACAGAAGCCGGCCAGCGGCCGGCGCTACCGGATTACCGGGGCACCGATCGCGCGCAGGCAGAAGCTGCAGATCGCATCCACCAGCGCGTCTTCGTCGCGGTGCGCTTCGCGGCTGGGCGCGGTCGGACCGACCATCGCTTCGGTGAAGGCGCCGACCAGGCACGCGGCGGCCACATGCGCGTCCTGCGCCGGCAGCTCACCGGCGGCCACGCCTTCCTCCACCAGCCGCAGGAACACGTCGCCGAACGCGCGACGTCCGCGCATGCGCTCGGCCTCCACGTCCGGATCGACCGGTTCGACGATGAAGGCGTGCGCCAGCCCCGGCCCGGCCAGGGCGCGGCGGACGAAGGCGGTGATTGCCAGCCGCAGGCGCTCGCTGGCCACCTCCGGACCGCTGGCGATGCGCTCCATGATCGCGACCTCGTGGGCCACCGCGGCGTTGAGCACCTCCACGAACAGCTCGGCCTTGGACGGGAAGTGGCGATAGATCAGGCCGGTGGACACCCCCGCCTGGGTCGCCACGGCGGTCACCGGGGCGTTGCGCCAGCCGCCGGTGGCGACCAGCTCGCGGGTGGCCAGCAGGATCCGTTCACGGGCGCCCGCCAGGCGTTCTTCCATCAATGCAGAGCGTTTATAGGCCATGTTCTGATTCTAGTTTCAATTTTTGAATTCGTATTCACTTCTTATCCGAACCCCGCTACGCTGGGGCCATCGCCCGTGCGGGTGGCGGTCCTGCCGACCGCCGCCCGCTCCCCCGCCGGGTGCGTCCATTCCCTGCCATCCCGCCGTGGAGCCACCACAATGCACGTGCCATCCCTGAACTTCGATCTTGGCGAAGACATCGACCTGCTGCGCCAGAGCGTGGCCCATTTTGCCGCCGCCGAGGTCGCACCGCTGGCCGCCGAGGCTGATGCCAGCAACCAGTTCCCCCTGGCCCTGTGGCCGAAGCTGGGCGAACAGGGCCTGCTCGGTCTCACCGTGGAAGAAGAATACGGTGGTACCGGCATGGGCTACCTGGCCCACGTGGTGGCGATGGAAGAAATCTCGCGCGCCTCCGGCGGCATCGGCCTGTCCTATGGCGCGCACTCCAACCTGTGCGTGAACCAGCTGCGCAAGAACGGCAACGAAGAACAGAAGCGGCGCTTCCTGCCCGGCCTGTGCAATGGCAGCCTGGTCGGCGCACTGGCGATGAGCGAACCGGGTGCCGGTTCGGACGTGGTGTCGATGAAGCTGCGCGCCGACAAGCGCGGCGACCGCTACGTGCTCAACGGCAACAAGATGTGGATCACCAACGGCCCGGATGCCGACGTGCTGGTGGTCTACGCCAAGACCGACATGGAGGCCGGTGCCAAGGGCATCACCGCGTTCCTGGTCGAGAAGGGCATGAAGGGCTTCTCCACCGCGCAGAAGCTGGACAAGCTCGGCATGCGCTCCTCGCCCACCTGCGAGCTGGTGTTCCAGGACTGCGAGATTCCCGAAGAGAACGTGCTGGGCCAGGTCGGCGGTGGCGTGCGCGTACTGATGTCCGGCCTGGACTACGAGCGCGTGGTGCTGTCCGGTGGCCCGCTGGGCCTGATGGCCGCGGCCATGGACGTGGTCATGCCCTATGTGCACGAGCGCCACCAGTTCGGCGAACCGATCGGCAGCTTCCAGCTGATCCAGGCCAAGATCGCCGACATGTACGTGGGCCTGGGTGCCTGCCGCGCGTATGTCTATGCCGTGGCGCGCGCCTGCGACCAGGGCCGCACCACCCGCCAGGACGCCGCCGGTGCGATCCTGTACGCCGCCGAGAAGGCCACCTGGCTGACCGGCCAGGCGATCCAGATCCTCGGCGGCAACGGCTACATCAACGAATATCCGACCGGCCGCTTGTGGCGCGACGCCAAGCTGTATGAAATCGGCGCCGGCACCTCGGAGATCCGCCGCATGCTGATCGGCCGCGAACTATTCCAGCGCACCCTGTAAGGCCACCGCGATGACCGTCCTGAACAGCCAGCTGCAACCGGGCAGCGAAACGTTTGAAAGCAACCGCGCGGCCATGCAGGCCGTAGTCGACGACCTGCATGCCACCCTCGCGCGCACCGCGCTGGGTGGCAGTGAGGCGGCACGCGCCAAGCACACCGCGCGCGGCAAGCTGCTGGTGCGCGACCGCATCGACGCCCTGCTCGACCCCGGCAGCGCCTTCCTGGAAATCGCGCCGTTGGCCGCGCACGGCATGTATGAAGACGCCGTGCCCGCCGCGGGCGTGGTGGCCGGCATCGGCCGGGTGAGCGGCGTGGAATGCGTGATCGTGGCCAACGACGCCACGGTCAAGGGCGGCACCTACTACCCGATGACGGTGAAGAAGCACCTGCGCGCGCAGGAGATCGCCGAGCAGAACCACCTGCCGTGCATCTACCTGGTCGATTCCGGTGGCGCGTTCCTGCCGCTGCAGGACGAAGTCTTCCCCGACCGCGACCATTTCGGCCGCATCTTCTACAACCAGGCCAACCTGTCGGCGCAGGGCATTCCGCAGATCGCCTGCGTGATGGGCAGCTGCACTGCCGGTGGCGCCTATGTGCCGGCGATGAGCGACGAGACCGTGATCGTGCGCGAGCAGGGCACGATCTTCCTCGGTGGCCCGCCGCTGGTGAAGGCGGCCACCGGTGAAGTGGTCACGGCCGAGGAACTGGGTGGCGCCGACGTGCACACCCGCATCTCCGGCGTGGCCGACCACATGGCCGACAACGATCTGCAGGCACTGGCACGGGTGCGCGCGATCATCGCCCAGCTCAACTGGCGCAAGCCGGAACCGGCGATGGCGGTGCGGCCCCCTGAAGCGCCATTGCTGCCGGCCCATGAGCTGTATGGCGTGATCCCGGCCGATACGCGCAAACCCTACGACGTTCGCGAAGTGATCGCGCGGCTGGTGGATGGCTCGCGCTTCGACGAGTTCAAGCCGCGCTACGGCGCAACGCTGGTGACCGGTTTCGCCCATCTGAACGGCTACCCGATCGGCATCATCGCCAACAACGGGATCCTGTTCTCCGAGTCGGCCCTGAAGGGCGCGCACTTCATCGAGCTGTGCACCCAGCGCAACATCCCGCTGGTGTTCCTGCAGAACATCACCGGCTTCATGGTCGGCCGCAAGTACGAACAGGGCGGCATCGCCAAGGACGGCGCCAAGCTGGTGATGGCGGTGGCCTGTGCCAGGGTGCCCAAGTTCACCGTGGTGATCGGCGGCTCGTTCGGTGCCGGCAACTACGGCATGTGCGGCCGTGCGTACTCGCCGAACTTCCTGTGGATGTGGCCGAACGCGCGCATCGGCGTGATGGGCGGCGAGCAGGCCGCCAGTGTGCTGGCCACGGTCAAGCGCGATGGCATTGAAGCCAAGGGCGGCCAGTGGCCGGCGGCGGAAGAGGATGCCTTCAAGGCACCGATCCGCGACCAGTTCGAACAGCAGGGCCACCCGTACTACGCCAGCGCGCGCCTGTGGGACGACGGCGTGATCGATCCGGCCGACACCCGCCAGGTGCTGGCGCTGGCGCTGTCGGCCAGCCTCAACGCCGCCCCGCAGCAGACGCGCTTCGGCGTGTTCCGCATGTGACCCGTGCCATGACCGAGCACGCTCCTATGAAGCACGTTGCCATGTTCAGCAAAGTCCTGATCGCCAACCGCGGCGAAATCGCCTGCCGCGTCATCGCCACCTGCCGCCGCCTCGGCATCGCCACCGTGGCGGTGTATTCCGATGCCGACCGCAACGCACGCCACGTGCGCCTGGCCGATGAAGCCGTCCACATCGGCCCGGCCGCCGCACGCGAGAGCTACCTGCGCAGCGATGCCCTGCTTGATGCCGCGCGCGCTACCGGTGCACAGGCCATCCACCCCGGTTACGGCTTCCTGTCCGAGAATGCCGACTTCGCCGATGCCTGCGCCGCCGCCGGCATCACCTTCATCGGGCCACCGCCCAGCGCGATCCGAGCGATGGGTGACAAGAGCGCGGCCAAGGCGCTGATGGCCAAGGCCGGTGTGCCGCTGACGCCGGGTTACCACGGTGACCAGCAGGCGCCGGACTTCCTGCGCGCGCAGGCCGATGGCATCGGCTACCCGGTGCTGATCAAGGCCAGCGCCGGTGGCGGTGGCAAGGGCATGCGCAAGGTCGAACGCAGCGAGGACTTCGTCGATGCGCTGGCCAGTTGCCAGCGCGAGGCGGCCTCGGCGTTCGGCAACGACCACGTGCTGGTCGAGAAGTACGTCGAGCGCCCGCGCCATATCGAGATCCAGGTGTTCGGCGACAGCCACGGTGAGGCGGTCTACCTGTTCGAGCGCGACTGCTCGGTGCAGCGCCGCCACCAGAAGGTGCTGGAAGAAGCACCCGCGCCGGGCATGAGCGCGGAACGTCGTGCTGCAATGGGCAAGGCCGCGGTCGATGCCGCACGCGCAGTGGGCTATGAGGGTGCGGGCACGGTGGAATTCATCGCCGGCCCGGACGGCGATTTCTACTTCATGGAAATGAACACCCGCCTGCAGGTCGAGCACCCGGTCACCGAATACATCACCGGCACCGACCTGGTGGAGTGGCAGCTGCGCGTGGCTTCGGGCCAACCGCTGCCGCTGCGCCAGGACCAGCTGGCCATCCATGGCCACGCGATCGAAGCGCGGCTGTACGCCGAGGATGCCGACCGTGGCTTCCTGCCCTCCACCGGCACCCTGCGCCGCCTGCGCCTGCCGGCAGCGTCGGCCAACGTGCGCGTCGATACCGGCGTGGAGGAAGGTGACAGCATCACCCCGTACTACGATCCGATGATCGCCAAGCTGATCGTCTGGGACGTGGACCGCGACGCCGCGCTGCGCCGCATGAGCCAGGCCCTGGCCGACTGCCAGGTGGTGGGCGTGACCACCAACGCCGGCTTCCTGCGCCGCCTGGTGAATACCGATTCGTTCGCGCACGCCAGGCTGGATACGGCGCTGATCGAACGCGAACAGGCGGCATTGAGTGCCGTGGGCGACGCGGGTGCGGACCTGTGGCTGCTGGCCGCCGTGGCCGCGGTGGCAAGCACGGCGCCCGCCAGCACCGACGTGCGCGATCCGCATTCGCCGTGGCGGTCACAGGATGGCTGGCGCCTCGGCGCGTCCGCGCCGCGCGTAGTGCCGCTGCAGCAGGGCGAACGCAAGCGCACGCTGAAGGTGTGGGCGCAGGCCGATGGCTGGCGCGTGCAGTGCGATGACGCTGCACCGGTGCGGGTGATCGGCACGGCCGATGTGCACGGACTGACGGTGCAGCTGGGCGAGCGCCGCGGGTCGCTGCAGCTGCTGCGCGACGGTAACCAGCTGTACCTGTTCGGCGCCGACGGCCAGCACCGCTTCACCCTGCATGATCCAGTGGGTGAATCGGACCACGCCGTGGCCGACGCCGGCAGCCTGCTGGCACCCATGCCGGGCAGGATCGTGGCCACGCTGGTCGCGGCCGGTACCGAGGTCAAGCGCGGCACGCCGCTGGTGGTGCTGGAAGCGATGAAGATGGAGCACACCCTGCAGGCACCGGCCGATGGCACGGTGAAGGGTTACCGTGCCAAGGCCGGCGACCAGGTCGGCGACGGCGCGGTGCTGGTGGACTTCGAGGCGACCTGATCGCCGGGGCGGCGGCCGCTCAGCGGTCGTCGCCCGTCGCCACCCGCCCGGCCGGATCGAATTCGGCCGTGTCCAGCGTGGCACTGCGCCAGCCCAGGCCACAGATGGCCATCGCGCTCTGGCCGATGCCATCGAACCCAAAAGCACGATCGACATCGGCATCGTTGATCGCCGCTGTCACGAATGCTGCCAGCCCGCGCTCGGTGGCGCACAGGTACAGCAACTGCGAAATGTGGCCCACGTCCAGCGTCACCGCACGGTGCGCCTTGGCATGGTTGCGATACTTCCAGAAGCAGCGGTCATAACGCGGTGCCAGTACCAGCAGCGCTGGCGCATCGGCGAACCACGCCTGCCCGGACAGCATCCGCCGCGCCATCGCAGGCAACGCCTGCGGCGGTGGCGAGGGCAGCGGCAGCACGGCGTGCTGCACCGGATGATAGTGGTACAAGCCCGGTGCCAATCCTTCCACGTTCTGCACCAGCAGGAAGCCCTCGGTGGGATGCAGGCCGCCACCGGAAGGCACGTTCTTCTTCAGGAACTCGGTATCGCGCCCGACCTTCTGCACCGCGTGCGCCATCAACGTCCGCTGCAGCACCTGGGCCAGCAGCGGCAGCGGCAACGCGCGCTGCGGGTCGAAATTGCGGCAGGTGGTGCGACGCGCCAGCAGTGCATCGAACGCGGCCTCTTCGCTGCGCGGCAGCGGCTGGTAGTCGCCCTGCATCGGCTGCACCACCGGCGGTGGCGGCCCCAGGCGCTGGCGCAGGCCGGCCGCGGTGTCCAACCCCTGCCGGCGCATGTCCTCCACGCTGTCCACGGCCTGCCAGCGCGCATGGCGATGGGCCAGCGCAGCCAATGGCCACCACTGGCTGCGCCGCAGCGCCTCGTCGCGCATCTGGTGCCCCACCTCGCTCGGTGGGTCGGTCAACAGCAGGCCCTGTTCGACCAGGCGGGCCAGCATGGCCGGGCAGGCATCGGCGGGCGGTTCGCTCCAGCGGTGCGCGCTGAGCCCGCCCAGCAGCTGGCGCTCCTCGGCGTCCACCGGCAGTGGCTGGTCCAGGTGGGCGGCCAGCGCCACCCAGCTGATCTGGCTGTCCATCTCGGCGTGGCCGGCCAGCATCGCACGCAGGTCCAGGGTGACCGCCTCGCGAGGCTCGAACATCAGGCTGGCGCAGCGGCGCAGGCGCATCGGTTTCCTTCCTTGTGCCGCACAGCCGGCATAGCAGCAACGACCGCAGCGCGGCCAACTTTAGCGACGTGCACAGCGCGGCCCTCAATGGCAGGCTGTCGCGGCCGATACGAGTAGCTCCACCTACGGACAATCCCCATGAGCCATCCCCGTCTTTCCGCCGCCGACGCCAGCACCCTGCTGGACCACCTGATCGGCAGCGAAGCGTTCCGCAGCCACTTCACCGCTTCGCCGGCCAAGGCCCTGGCCTCGATCGGGCTGGACGGTGCCGTTGGCGAGAACGACTGCATGAAGATCGGCACCCTGGCCTCGGTCGAGGAGCTGAGCCGGGTGCGTGATGGGCTGCAGGCCCACCTGTCCGGGTCGGTAGCGGCCATGACCGTGGTGTTCTGCTTCGAAGCCGGCAAGGTCGGCGAACGCATCGACGGCTGACCGACCATCACGGTGCGCCGGCCGTGGCCGGCGTCGCCCACGTGGAGACGTCATGCACGTTCAGCGGTTGCCACACCTGCAGCGCGGTGACCTCGGCAATCGCCCGGCCCCGGTGCTGGGCCAGCCAGGCCTGCTGGCGGCGGACGGCGGCGGCGTCGCCCTGCGCACGCAACGCGAGCAGCAGCACCACGTGGGCCTGCACCGGCTCGTTGCCGTCGAGCATCGGCTCGATCAGGGTGCGGGCGGCATCCGGTCGCTGCATCTGCAGTTGATCCTCCGCGCTGACGATGCGCAGCCAGCGTTCCGCGACTGGACTACGCAGGCTGCTCAGCAGCGGCCGCTGCTCGTCCAGCCAGCGCCTGGCCAGATCGAACTGGCCCTGGCGCTGGGCCAGGTGCACCAGCGCCAGCCATTGCAGGACACGCGCATGCAGCATGGGATCATCGCGCTCCTGCAGCATCGGCTGCAGCAGTGCGGCGATGGCCTGCAGTCCGGTCCGGTCCGCCGTGCCGCACAGCGCCGATACGCTGGCGTGCTGCAGTCGCTGCTGCACCTGGAAGTCGGCCAGCGTCGGCGCCGGTGCGTCTTCGCGTACCGCCTGCTGCATGGCCGCGCAATCGCGCTGCGCGGCCGCCAGCAGCAGCTGCGCGCGCAGCTTCATGCGCTGCTGCAGGGCATCGGTGGCACGGATCTGCGGCAGCAGCTGCGCGGCCTTCGCATACTGTCCCTGCGCCACCAGCACGTCCACGCCGGTCTCATCGACATCATCACGACCGCGCAGGACCTGTGCCTGGGCCAGCGTCCCGGCCGCAAGCTGCGGCTGGTTGGCGGCGATCTGTATCCGCACCAGGTGGACCAGCGGATACAGGCGCAGCGGATCCTGCGGCACCGCAGCCGCACGCGCATAGGGTTCGGCCTCGCTGAACTGGTTGGCCTGCAACAGGTACCAGGACGTGTTGGACAGCCCCGCGAACGAATCCGGATAGACCTTGGCCAGCGTGCGCCAGTGCTCCAGCGGCCAGCCACCGGGCTCCAGCTCGGCCATCCAGGCCTTCAGGTACAGCCGCTCGCGTGGCGGCAGGCGATCCTGCAGGTCCAGCGCGTGCTGCATGGCTTCGCGCGCGCGCCGCCCTTCCTCGACGCGCGCATGCAGCTTGGCCACGCCCATGTAGGCCAAGGCAAAACCGGGATCGATGTCGATCGCGGCCTGGTAGAGGTTGCGTGCTTCTTCGAAGCGACGCTGACCCAGTGCGCTCTCGGCCAGCGCGAACGCACGCAGTGCGCGCAGGTCCTGGGTCGAGGCGCGCGGCAGCGGCAGGGATTGCTCCAGGCTGGCCACCGACTCGCCCAGTCCGCGACGCAGGCGACCGACCACGTCGTCCACGGCGAACACCATCTGGTCGGATCGATCGGCGGTGGCGGTGAAGGTCTGGATCACCTGGCCACTGCCCGGTGCGGCAACATCGATGGCCAGCTCGTAGCCACCGATCTTCTGCCGCACGGTCGGCAGCAGCACCGCGCGTGCGCCCTCACGCACCGCCACATCGACCGCGGTATCGCGGTTGAGCCGGGTATCGCCCGAAAGCCGCGCCATTTCCAGGCTTTCGCGGATCTTGCCTTCCGACAGCACGTTCACGTAGCGCGACTGTTCCAGCGCGATCCGGATCGCGTGCCGCATCGAGTCATCGAAGATCGGATCGCCGGTGAGGTTGTCGACATCGCCAAGCACCACCCAGTCACGTTCGGCGAAGGCAATGGCCGGCTCCGACCGCAGCAGCAGCCAGCCGCCCAGCACGGCCGCGGCAAGGATCAGGCCTTCGGCGGCCAGCACCAGCGGTTGCCGCCATAGCGGCAGGTCGCGGCGCGCCTTGGCGTTGGCGCGCGGCATGCGCAGCGGCGCCGAACCGATCTCGCCCACTTCGATCACTTCCTGCACCACCGGCACGCCCTTGAAGCGCCAGCGCCCGTGCGATTTCCACAGCAGGCGCGTGCCACGCTCGCCCAGTGCATCGGTGGCACGGCGGGTCAGCGATTCGGCCACCGCCGACAGCAGGATCTGGCCGGGGCGGGCCAGCATCATCAGGCGCGCCGCCATCGGCTTGGCCAAGCCTTCCACCTCCATCGACTTGGCACCGGCACGGACCGCCTCGGCACTGTTCTCCCAGGTCAGCACGTCGCCCACGTGCAGGCCGGCGCGCGCGCGCAGTTCAATCGCGCGCTGCTGGCCCAGCGCGTGCAGTTCGCGCTGGTAGTCCAGGGCGAAGCCCAGTGCGTCGACGACGCGCTCGAACAGCATGAACAAGCCATCGGAGCGATCGATCAGCTGGCCGTTCCAGCGCTGCTGCAGCACCAGTACCAGGCGATCGTGTTCCTGGAACAGGCTTGCCGCCGCCACATCGCCGATCCGCTCGACCAGCTGCAGCGAATCACACAGATCGGTGAACAGCAGGGCGCGCAGCTGTGGGCTATGCGGGGCTGACGTTCCGTTGTCGCCATTCATCGCCTGCCTCTCCCTATTGGCCGTCCGGATCATCCGCCCAGCGCAGGCAGTTGCCGCCATCGCGCTTGGCCTGGTACAGCGCACGATCCGCGCAGGCATACCACTCGCTCCAGCCTGCCTCCGGCGCCAGCAGGCAGGCGCCGATGCTGACCAGGCTCACATGCGGCGTGCCATGGCTGCGCTCGAGCAGGCCATGCACCGCACTGATGATGAACTCGGCCGCGTGCTGCACGATCTCGTGATTGCCACGGCGCAGGATCAGGCAGAACTCATCGCCACCAAGCCGGCAGGCCAGGTCCTGCTCGCCGGCCATCGAGCGCAGGATGTTGCCCATGCTCTGCAGCACGCGGTCGCCGGCCTGGTGGCCGTGGCGGTCGTTGATCTGCTTGAAGCGGTCGCAATCGATCAGCAGCAGCGCCTGCGGCGGCCCCTCGGCCCGCTCGCGGCACTCCTGCAGGTACAGGGTGAGGCCTCGCCGGTTGTGCAGCCCGGTCAGTTCATCGGTACGCACCAGCTCACGGGTGTGGGTCAACTGATGGGTAGTGATGTACAGATTGTCCAGCGCGGTTTCCAGATCGTGGTTGCGCCGGCGCAGCTGTGCGATCAGTGCCTGTTCGTTGGCCAGCACGCGCATGATCGTGCGGCGCAGGAAATAGGCCACCAGGCCGGGATCGGATTCGACCAGCCGATGGAAATCGGCCGGGCCCAGCTCCAGCACATCGCAGTCGACCAGCGCGCGCGCACTGGCGCTGCGCAGGTGGTCGCCGACCAGCAGGCCCAGTTCTCCGAAGAACTCGTGCTGCCCGAGCGTCTTGATCACCAGGTCCTCGCCGAAGTCCAGTTCGATCTGGCCTTCGAGGATCACATACATGCGCTCGCCGCGGTGGCCACGCTGGAACAGCCACTGTCCGGCACGGAGCTTGCATGCGCGGGCGAATCTGGCGAACAATGCCACCTCGGCATCGGACAACAGAGCGTGCACGATCTCGGCCATCGCCACCCGGGCGATACCTGTCGTCACATCACTGTTCTCGGCCGCACCCCTGCCGGTCATTCCCTGCACCCGCCGCCAGCGTCCCCTGGTGAGCCGCGGAGCATAGCACCGCTTTAAAGTGTGCGCCCTATCTCATTTTGACCCTTCTGCCGATCTTGATTGATGTGAAGATCGGTGATGGCCCGTTCTGGTCACGGGTGTCCGGGCAAAACTCCTGCTGGATCAATCCGATGCCGGGTTTCACAGGGTTTCGGCCAAGTTGCCGGCACCGGGGTGCGCCTGATTGACGCTCCGCGCGTGCTGCGCCCTTGCATCGATACAACAACGCCGGCAGGTCCCCCGACCGGCCGGCGTTGTCTGGCCCTTCCCTGGCCACCCTGATCACCCGGAGCCCGGTAGTGCCGGCCGCTGGCCGGCAACTGCATGGGCTTCGGAAACATCGATGGGTTGCCGGCCAGCGGCCGGCACCACCGGATCACGCGGCGCGCCGCATCACGCCGCGCGTTCGCTGCGCCCGCCATGGAACTGTTCTTCCTCGGTCGAGCCGGTCAGCGCGGTGGTCGACGACTGGCCCTGCTGGATCGCCTGGGTCACCGCATCGAAGTAGCCGGTACCGACCTCGCGCTGGTGCTTGACCGCAGTGAAGCCGCGCTCGGCCGCTTCGAACTCGGCTTCCTGCAACTCGACGAACGCGCTCATCTGGCGGCGTGCGTAGCCGTGGGCCAGATTGAACATGCCGTAGTTCAACGCATGGAACCCGGCCAGGGTGATGAACTGGAACTTGTAGCCGTAGCTGCCCAGTTCGCGCTGGAACTTCGCAATGGTGGCGTCGTCCAGGTTCTTCTTCCAGTTGAAGCTGGGCGAGCAGTTGTAGGCCAGCAGCTTGCCCGGAAACTTCGCATGGATCGCCTCGGCGAACTTGCGTGCGAATTCCAGGTCCGGCTTGCCGGTCTCGCACCACACTAGGTCGGCGTAGGGCGCGTAGGCCAGGCCACGGCTGATCGCCTGGTCCAGTCCGTTGCGGGTCTTGTAGAAGCCTTCGACGGTGCGCTCGCCGGTGGTGAACGGCTTGTCGTTGCCGTCGATGTCGCTGGTCAGCAGATCCGCCGCTTCGGCATCGGTACGCGCCACCAGCAGGGTCGGCACACCCAGCACATCGGCGGCCAGGCGCGCGGCATTGAGCTTCTCGATCGCCTCGCGGGTCGGCACCAGCACCTTGCCGCCCATGTGCCCGCACTTCTTCACCGACGCCAACTGGTCTTCGAAATGCACGCCGGCGGCACCGGCCTCGATCATCGCCTTCATCAGCTCGAACGCATTGAGCACGCCGCCGAAGCCAGCCTCGGCATCGGCGACGATCGGCTGCAGGAAGTCGATGTCGTCCTTGCCTTCGGCGTGGTGCAGCTGGTCGGCGCGCAGCAGCGTGTTGTTGATGCGCTTGACCACTGCCGGCACCGAATCGGCCGGGTACAGCGACTGGTCCGGATACATCTGCCCGGCCAGGTTGGCGTCGGCCGCCACCTGCCAACCGGACAGGTAGATCGCCTTCAGGCCCGCCTTGACCTGCTGCATGGCCTGGTTGCCGGTCAATGCACCCAGCGCGTTGACGAACTCGCGCTCATGCAGCGACGCCCACAGCTTCTCCGCACCCAGGCGGGCCAGCGAATGCTCGATGTGGACGGTGCCGCGCAGGCGCACCACGTCGGCGGCACTGTAGTTGCGCTGGATGCCTTCCCAGCGCGGGTTGGTATCCCAGTCGTGCTGGATCTGTTCGGCAGTGGGCAGCTTGCTCATGTCTTTCTCCAGTTCGGTTCGTGCGTGCAGCGGGGAGGGAAACGGCGGGAAACGCGGGCGGCGATCAGTCGATGCGCGCGTAGGCCGGCAGGGTCAGGAAATCGGTCAGTTCGTCGCTGCGGCTCAGTTCGCCGAGCAGGGCGATGGCCTCGCCGATGCGTGCGCCACCGGGCAGCGTGGCGGTGTCACCCAGCCGTGCCGGCAGCTGAGCCAGCGTGGCATCCAGCAGTGCCAGGTCGATGGCGGTGCCATCGTCCAGCTGCTGGCCCGGCGTATGCAGCCACTGCCACAACTGGCTGCGGCTGATCTCGGCGGTGGCCGCGTCCTCCATCAGGTGGTGGATCGGCACGCAGCCGTTGCCATCCAGCCATGCCGCCAGGTAGCGCACGCAGACTTCCACGTTGCCTTCGAAGCCGGCGCGGGTGATGGTGCCGGGCGGCCGTGCGATCAGTTCGTCGCGGCCGACGCACACATCCTGGCGCAGCACGCTGTGCTGGTTCGCACCGGGCATGTGTTCGTCGAAGATCGCCATCGCCACCGGAATCAGCGCCGGATGCGCGACCCAGGTGCCGTCGTGGCCGGCGGTCACTTCGCGCAGCTTGTCAGCGCGCACGCGGGCCATCGCCTGTTCGTTGGCGGCGGCATCGTTGTTGATCGGAATCTGCGCGGCCATGCCACCCATCGCATGTGCACCACGGCGATGGCAGGTCTGGATCAGCAGTTCCGAATAGGCCTTCAGGAACGGCTGGGTCATGGTCACCTGGCCGCGCTCGGGCAGCACGCGGTCGGCGTGGCGCCGGAAGGTCTTCAGGTACGAGAAGATGTAGTCCCAGCGCCCACAGTTCAGGCCGACGATGCGGTCACGCAGCGCGTGCAGGATCTCATCCATCTCGAACACCGCCGGCAGCGTTTCGATCAGCACGGTCACCTTGATCTGGCCGTGCGGCAGGCCGAGCATGCCTTCGATGTGCGACAGCGCGGTTTCCCACAGCGCCGCCTCTTCCATGCTCTGCAGCTTGGGCAGGTAGAAGTACGGGCCGCGGTCCTTCGCCTGCAGGGTGCGGGCGTTGTGGAAGGCGAACACCGCCGCGTCGAACAGGCCGCCGGCGATGAACTGGCCATCGATGCGCACGTGCTTTTCGTCCAGGTGCCAGCCACGTGGCCGCACGATCAGCACCGCCTGCTCGTCATGCGGGCGCAGCGTGTAGTGCTTGCCATTGGGGGCGGTGTAGTCGAGATCGCCACGCACCGCGGCGGCCAGCGACTGCTGCCCGGCCAGCAGGTTGCGCCAGGTCGGCGAGGTCGAATCCTCGAAGTCGGCCATGAACACCTTGGCGCCGGAGTTCAGCGCGTTGATGACCATCTTCGGATCGGTCGGGCCGGTGATCTCGACGCGGCGGTCCTGCAGCGCGGCCGGCAGCGGCGCAACGCGCCAGTCGCCGCTACGGATCGCAGCGGTGTCCTCGCGGAAGTCCGGCAGGCCGCCCTCGTCGAAGAACGCCTGGCGCTCGCGGCGCGCCTGCAGCCGTGCCTGCCGGCCCGGTTCCACCGCACGGTGCAGCGACACCAGCAGGGCCAGCAGCGGCGCCGGCAGCACGGTGTCCTGGCCGGCCACGCGGGTCGCCAGGGCGATGCCGGGGGTAGCCTTGCTGGCAGGGGTGGGAACAGCGGAAGCGACGGCGGACATGGGGCGACTCCAGCGGTGGGGGAACGTCTCCACGGTGCCGCTGGGCCGGAGTATTTGGCAAAACAGTTTTTGCAATGTTCTACATAAGTTGTGCTAATACTCGTGACGAGATGAGCACACGCACCCCGCCAAGTCCGCGTTTTTCCTACAAATCCGACCGGCTGAAGCCATTGCGTGCGTTCTGCCAGACGGTGCGCCTGGGCTCGGTCTCACGGGCGGCTGAGGCACTTTTCGTCAGCCAGCCGGCCATCAGCCTGCAGTTGCAGGCCCTGGAACGGGAACTGGGGGTGCCGTTGTTCGAGCGCAGTGGGCGCCGCCTGGTACCCAGCCGCGAGGGCCAGCTGCTGTACGAGATGGCGCAGCCGCTGGTGGAGAACCTGGACGGGCTGGAGGCGCGCTTCCGCGACAAGGTGCGCGGCCTGGATGCGGGCGAGCTGAACATCGCCGCCAACAGCTCGACGATCCTGTACCTGCTGCCGAAGATCGTCGAGCGCTTCCGCCTGCACCACCCGGACGTGCGCCTGACCCTGCACAACGCGATCAGCGCCGATGGCACCGACCTGCTGCGCGAGGACGCCGCCGACCTGGCGATCGGTTCGATGACCGATGTACCGGCCGACCTGACCTACGCCCCGGCCTACCGCTTCGAGCAGGTACTGATCGCGCCGCACGACCATCCGCTGGCCAGTGGCGGCGAGCTGGAGCTGGCCGACATCGCGCGCTATCCGCTGGTGCTGCCGCCGAAGCGGCAGATCACCTACCGGCTGGTTGACCAGGTATTCCAGCGCCACCGCATCGCCTACACCGTGGCACTGGAAGTGGGCGGCTGGGAGGTGATCAAGCAGTACGTGGCGATGGGCATGGGCATTTCCATCGTGCCGGCGCTGTGCCTGAACGAGGCCGACCGCGAGCGGTTGGCGGCGCGGTCGATGAAGCGCTGGTTCCCCGAGCGCAGTTACGGGGTGATCGTGCGCCGGGGCAAGGCGCTGTCGGCGCAGGCGCGCGCGTTCATCGAGCTGATCCAGCCGGAGTTGTTCAGTCCGCGCGATTACGACCAGAGCGGGCATTCGGAGCGGTGAGGGGTGTTCGGCAGGGCTGCGCCCTGCACCTGCTGAAGCCAAAGCAACAGCAAAAGCCTGCTATCCGTAGATGGCGGGGCGGTGTGGGTGGGCAGGACATGCCGTGAACCCCTCCTTGGGGGCTCGATGGCGCCATCCATGGCGCCAACGGTCCTGCCCACCCACACCGCCCCGCCTCTGACAGTTGGTCGCTACTGTTGGTGGGTGTCGACCTTGGTCGACACGGTAGATCCACGCCATGCGTGGATGACGGGTGACCGGGGTCAGATCCGTTTTCCGCAGGAAAACGGATCTGACCCCATTTCCGGCTGGCGATGCATAGACTGGGCGCATGTCCATCGAACTCCGCCACCTGCGTTACTTCCTCGCCGTTGCCGACACGCTGCACTTCGGCCAGGCGGCGGAGCGGCTGGGCATGTCGCAACCGCCGCTCAGCCAGCAGATCCGCCAGCTGGAAGACCTGATCGGGGCGCGCCTGTTCGTGCGCAGCCATCGTCGTGTGCAGCTGACGCCTGCGGGTGAGCTGCTGCAGGAGCGCGCACGGGCCATCGTGCAGCAGGTGGAAACCGCGGTGGACGAGGTACAGCGCGCGCAGCGCGGCGAGCAGGGCGAACTGCGTATCGGCCTGACCCGGGCCACGCCGCTGTCGCCGCAGATTCCGCGTTCGATCCTGCGCTACCGCCAGCAGTACCCACAGGTGCGGCTGCAGCTGAGCGAGATGAACACGCTGCAGCAGATCGATGCGCTGCTCGACGGTTCACTGGACGTGGGCATCATCCGCAAGCGCGCATTGCCGCCGGAGCTGGTGGCGCACAGCCTGTTCGTCGATCCACTGGCGTTGATCGTGCATGCCGACCACCCTGCCCTGCGCAGGCTGTCGAAGCAGGGCACGTTGTCGCTACGCGACTTCGCGCAGGAGCCGTTCGTGGCATTTCGCCGCAGCGCGGGCGCGGGCATCCATGACCACATGATCGCGCTGTGCGCGGCCGCCGGGTTCACGCCGCGCATCGTGCAGGAAGCCGGTGAGGCATCGACATTGATCAGTCTTGCGGCTGCAGGCCTGGGTGCGGCGATCCTGCCCTCGTCCTGCGATCACATACGCGTGGAAGGCGCGCGCTTCGTGGCGCTGGCCGATGCCGGTGCGCATTCGGAGGTGCAGCTGGCATGGCACCGCGAGGGCGTCACGCCGCTGATCCGCAACTTCGCCGGGCTGCTGCGCGGGGCGTTCGCCGAAGGGTGAAGTGCCACCCACTTAGGTTTGGTAGACGCCAACCTTGGTTGGCTGCCGTGCCAGAGCGCCGACCAAGGTCGGCATCTACCAGAGCAACGCCGCGCCCGTGCGGAACGCGAGGCTGGCGTCAGGCCGTGACCGGCTGCGGCGCGCGCTGCTGCAGCGCCCAGACGATGCCGCCCCCGATCAGGGTCAGCACGGCAGCGAACGCGCACACGCCCAGCCAGTCCCAGGCCGCGTAGGCCAGGCCACCCACCCCGCCCAGCACGCTGGAGCCCAGGTAGTAGGCGAACAGGTACAGCGCCGACGCTTCCGCGCGCATCGTACCGGCACGGCTGCCGACCCAGCTGCTGGCCACCGAGTGGCCACCGAAGAAGCCGAAGGTCACCAGCGCGATGCCCAGTGCCATCGTGCTCAGCCACGGCATCGCCAGCAGCGCGATGCCGGCGCCGATCAGCGCGAACGAGATCGACAGGATGCGGCCGCGCCCGTACCGCGTGGCCTGCTGGCCCATCCACGCCGAACTGAAGGTGCCCACCAGGTACACGCTGAAGATCAGCCCGACCACGGTCTGGCTGAGGTGGTACGGCGGCGCCAGCAGGTGATAGCCCAGGTAGTTGTAGAGGGTGACGAACACGCCCATCAGCACGAACGAGGTGGCGAACAGCCACGGCAGGCCCGGGTCGGCGAACAGCGTGCGCCAGCGCGACGGCAACTGGCGCAGGCCATCACGGCGGGGATGGAAATGACGCGACGGCGGCAGCTGCAGCCACAGCAGCACGGTGCTGGCCACGGCGATGATCGACACCACGCCGATGCCCCAACGCCAGCCCCAGTGATCGGCGATGATGCCGGCCAGCAGGCGCCCGCTCATGCCACCGATGGCGTTGCCGCCGATGTACAGGCCCATCGCCAGGCCCAGCGCGCGGCTGTCCATCTCCTCGACCAGGTAGGTCATCGCCACTGCCGGCACGCCGCTCAGCGCCAGGCCAAGCAGGGTGCGCAGCACCAGCAGCGTGGTCCAGTCGTCCACCAGCGCCGTGCTCAGCGACAGCATGGCCGAGGCCAGCAGCGCGGCAATCATCAACGGGCGGCGGCCGACCGCATCGGACAGCAGGCCGGCCAACAGCATCGCCACCGCCAGCGTGCCGGTGGTCAGCGACAACGACATCGCGCTGCCTGCGGCGGACACGCCGAAGTGGCGGCTGAACTCGGGCAGCAGCGGCTGCACGGTGTACAGCAGGCCGAAGGTGGAGAAGCCGGCCAGGAACAGTGCCAGCGCGGTGCGGCGGAAGGCCGGCGTGCCCTGCTGGATGCGGGTCTCGGCGATGGGATCGACAGTGGGGGGGCGGCGCTCGACGGCCGCCGCGGTTTCGCCAGTCATGGGATCGAAGGGCCGGTGGGGCGGCCGGGCATGGGAGGGAACGGGCCTCAGACTAGGCCTGTCGATCCAGTCGATCCATAACCTGATAAGTCAGGATTGATACTCAAGAGGTATCAATTCAGCTTACAGGCGCTGCCACTCGAAACCGTCGCCGCGGCGGTAGTACACCGCCACCGCACGGCCGTAGACCTTGTCGGCGTCGACGAAGCCGAAGAAGCGGCCGTCGAAGCTGTTGCCGCGGTGGTCACCCAGCACCAGCACCTTGCCGGCCGGCACCACCAGATCGGCGATGTCCGGACCGCCGCCCATGTCCAGGTCGAGGCGGGCACGGCGCTCGCCGAAGGCTTCCACGTCCTGCAGATCGGCGATCTGCAGCGGCTGGCCGTTGATGCTCAGATGGCCCTCGCGCATCTGCACGTGGTCACCGGCCACCGCCGCCACGCGCTTGATCAGGCGGGTGCCGTCGGCCGGTGAATCGAACACCGCCACTTCACCGCGCTGCGGGACGCCGGTGGCCATCAGTTCCTTGCCGGTGAACGGCAGGCGCAGGCCGTAGGCGCGCATGTCCACCACCACCCGGTCGCCCGGCTGCAGGGTCGGCTGCATCGAGCCACTCGGCACCACGTAGTGGTTGGCGAGGGTATCGCGGGCGGCGGCGAGCAGGCCGAGCATCACCAGCAGCGGCAATGCTTCCTTCTTCAGCCAGACCAGCGCGCGTTCGGACAAGGGAGGACGGGCAGCAGCATCCATGACAGGCTCCGGGTAGGTGGTAGCTGCATCAGACCACATCCAGGCGGGAGAGGTTCCCGCGACGCGATCCGGTAGAGCCGAGCCCACGCTCGGCCTGTTCCTTGCAGCGTCGAGGTTGCCCGACTGGGGCGCAGAGCGGCCGAGCGCAGGCTCGGCTCTACAGGAAGGGTTACGCAGGTTTTACGCGCGGGACCGGCCGCGGGCATCGCACCTTTACGGGCGGCACGCGCATCGTGTGCCCACCGCGCCGCAGGGCGCATTCCGCAAGGTGTTGTATGACCCTCCTGGTGATCCGCCACGCCTCTTCGTCGGCACCGCGTCCCCAACTGCCGACGCAGCTGGCCGGCCATCGCGTGCTGTGCAGCGACTGCGCCAGCCTGTCCGAGGTACGCCAGTGCCTGTGCCAGCCGCAGGCGCGCTCGGCCGACTGGGTACTGCTGGATGTCGGTACCGCTGACGAGGCGCAATGGCAGGCCGAAGGTGGCGCGCTGCAGGCGGCGCTGGAACGGCTGCCGGCGCAGTACATCGAACTGCAGGCCCCCAGCGAACCCGGTCTGGAGGCACGCCTGCGCCTGCAGCACGGTCCCGCCGCCGTGGTGGTCGACCAGCGCAGCCAGCAGGCCGGCTACCCGTTGTCGCTGGCCATTGTCGGCCGCCGCCTGGCACAGGAGGGCTGAGCCATGTCGATCTTCATCATCCGTGGCCCGGAAGCGGCCGGCGCCCTGATCCGCACCGCGATGCCGCTGCCGGCACCGGTCCTGAAGTCACTGGTGCATCGTGCGATCGACGCCGGCACCAGCGTGGCGATCCGTGCCTGTGGTTCTGAACAGGAACTGCTGGACGCCCTGCGCGTGGCCGACCACAGCCGCGGCGAGGTGACCCTGCTCGACCCGGGCGCGTGTGCCAACAGCCTGCGCCTGCAGCGCCTGCTGCCGTACCTGCACAACGCCTATGTGGAAGTGCATGACGACGGCGCGGTAGCCGAGCCGTGCCTGCCGGCTGGTGTCGGCCAGCGCCTGGGCATCGCCGCCGGCTACGGCGCGCAGAGTTACGTGCTGGCGCTGGATATCGCACTGGATCACCTGGGCCTGGCCGAGCAGGCCAACCGGGTACACGTGGGAACGTAACGCTGTTTGTAGAGCCGAGCCCATGCTCGGCTGCCTTTCCAGGAACCATCAGCCGAGCGTGGGCTCGGCTCTACAGAAGAACGTCGAGCATGGCTCGACGCTACAGAAAGAAAAACGGCGGGGTTGCCCCCGCCGTTTTCGCTTTCTTACTTCAACCCGCGGAACTTCAGCAGCGGTTCCACCGACGGGTCCTTGCCACGGAAATCGCGGTACAGGGTCGACAGTTCCACGCTGTTGCCGCGCGAGAGGATCTTGTCGCGGAACTCCTGGCCATTGGCCGCGGTCAGGCCACCGTGCTCGGTGAACCACTGGTAGGCGTCATGGTCGAGCACTTCGGCCCAGAAGTAGGCGTAGTAGCCGGCCGAGTAACCGCCACCCCAGATATGGTCGAAGTAGGTGGTGCGGTAGCGCGGCGGCACCTGCGGCAGGTCGACCTTGAACTTCTTCAGCGCGCTGGCTTCAAAGGCGCCGACATCCTGCAGCGGCGCGTCGGCCTTCTGCGTGTGCCAGGCCAGGTCCAGCAGCGCGGCCGACAGGTACTCGGTCGTCGCGTAGCCCTGGTTGAAGCTGCGTGCCTTGAGGATCTTGTCGACCAGCTCCTGCGGCATCGCCTCGCCGGTCTTGTAGTGCTTGGCGTAGTTGGCGAACACCTTCGGGTCCAGCGCCCAGTGCTCGTTGAACTGCGACGGGAACTCGACGAAGTCGCGCGAGGTCGCGGTGCCGGCGATCGACGGGTACTTCACGTTCGAGAAAATGCCGTGCAGCGCATGGCCGAACTCATGGAACATGGTGGTGACGTCGTCGAAGCTGATCAGCGCAGGCTGGCCGGCGGCCGGCTTGGTGAAGTTGCAGACGTTGTAGACCACCGGCTTGGCACCGGTCAGGCCGTCCTGTTCGACGAACACGTCCATCCAGGCGCCACCGGACTTGCTGTCACGCTTGAAGTAGTCGGTGTAGAACAGCGCCAGCGAGGTGCCGTCCTTGTCGAACACTTCGTACACCTTCATGTCCGGGTTGTAGGTCGGAATGTCGGTGCGCGGCTTGAAGGTGATGCCGTACAGCTGGGTGGCGGCGTAGAAGACGCCGTTCTGCAGCACGTTGTCCAGTTCGAAGTACGGCTTGATCTGCGACTCGTCCAGATCGTACTTGGCCTTGCGCACCTGCTCGGCGTAGAAGTCCCAGTCCGAAGCGGCGACCTGGAATCCACCCTTCTGCGCGTCGATGACCTTCTGGATCTCACCGGCTTCGGCGCGTGCCTTGGCGGTGGCGGCCGGCACGGTGTCGGTCAGCAGCTTGAGCGCGGCAGCCGGGGTCTTGGCCATCTGGTCGCCCAGCTGGTAGTCGGCGAAGGTGTCAAAGCCGAGCAGCTTGGCCTTCTGCGCACGCAGCTGGGCCAGGCGCTGCACGGTCTGCCGGGTGTCGTTGGCATCGCCGCGCTCGGCGCGGGTTTCCGAGGCCTTCAGCACGGCGGCGCGCTGGTCGCGGTCGCTCAGCGAGCCGAGCACCGGCTGCTGGGTGGTGTTCTGCAGCGGCAGCAGGAACTTGCCATCCAGCTTGCGGTCCTTGGCGGCGGCGGCAGCGTTGTTGATAGCGCCCTCGTCCAGGCCGGCCAGCTTGGCCTTGTCGTCAACGACAACGGCCGCAGCAGCGGTGGCGGCCACCAGGCGGGTGTGGAACTGGGTGGAGAGCGTGGTCTCTTCCACGTTGAGCTTGCGCAGGCTCGCCTTGTCGGCGTCGGACAGCTGCGCACCGGCGCGCACCAGGCCATCGTAGTAGTGCTCCACCAGGCGCTTCTGCACCGGGTCCAGCTCCAGCGTGTCACGCTGGTCGTACAGCGACTTCACGCGCGCGAACAGCTTCGGATCGAGGTTGATCTCGTCCTGGTGCGCGGCCAGCTTCGGCGCCACTTCTTCCTGGATCTTCTGGCGTGCGTCGTTGGTGTCGGCCTGGACCAGGCCGAAGAAGATGCGCGACACGCGGGTCAGGGTCTCGCCGCTGCGCTCCATCGCCACGATGGTGTTGTCGAAGGTGGCCGGCTCGCTGCTGTCGGCGATCCTGCGCACGTCGGCCAGGTGCTGGCGCATGCCTTCTTCGAACGCCGGCAGGTAGTCGCTGTCCTTGATCTTGTCGAACGGCGGTGCCTGGAACGGCAGCGTGCTCGCGCTCAGCAGCGGATTGGTGGAGGCTTCGGCCGGCTGCTGGGCCGGGGTCTTCTGGGCATCGGACACGGGGGTGGACTCCTTGCCGGAACAGGCCGCCAGCGCCAGGCTGATGGCGGCGGCCAGGACTACGGTACGCGACATGTAAAACGCTCCTTGGGCAGACGGTATGGATACCAGCCCTCCACCCTACTCCTGTCGCGCTCGCCCGGCATGTGCCGGACGTGGCGTCTATGCGGCGGCCTGCAAGCGGCTCAGACCGTGCCGCGGGTCTTGCCGATCCAGGGCCGGTAGAACTCGCGGATGGCAGCCATGTCGGCCACATCGTCGCCGCTCGGGGTGAACAGCGGACCGATGCCGATGGTCTTTTCCGGATAGTGGAAATACGCGGTCAGGATCGGTACGTCAGCCATCCGGGCAATCTTCAGGAAGCCGGCCTTCCAGTCCTTCACGGCCTTGCGGGTGCCTTCGGGCGTGATGGCGAACCACATCTTCTCGTTGTTGCGCAGCAGGTCCACGGCCTGGCCGACGGTGCCCTGCGGCGAGCTGCGATCGAGCGGGATCACGCCCAGCTTGTGCAGCAGCGGGCCCAGCGGCCACCAGAACAGCGAGGCCTTGCCCAGCACCTTCACCTTCATGCCCAGCGCGATCTTCGCCGCCATGCCCCACAGGCCGTCCCAGTTGGACGAATGCGGGGCGATGATGAAGACCAGCCTGGGGATGTCCGGCAGGGTGCCGGTCACCTTCCAGCCGCCCATGCGCAGGGTGCAGCGCGCCAGCCAGCGCAGGAAGGCGTTGGGTTTGACCTGCGGCATCTGCGGCGGCACGGCCGGCAGCAACGAAGTCGGGTTGTTCAAGCAATCACTCCCAGTCACGTGATGAGCGCCGGCGCTTGATCTGCGCGCGCCCGCGTTTGGCGTCCAGACGACGCAGTTTCGACCCGAGGGTCGGCTTGGTGGCCTTGCGCGGTTTGGGCACGCTCAGCCCGGCCTGGATGAAGGCCGCCAGCCGCTCGCGCGCATCCTCGCGATTGCGATCCTGGGTGCGGAATCGTTGCGCGTCGATGACCAGCACGCCTTCGCCGGTCATGCGCCGGTCACGCCGCGCCAGCAGGCGCGCGCGCAACGGTTCGGGCAACGAGGGCGAGTTGGCCACGTCGAAACGCAGTTCCACCGCGGTGGACACCTTGTTGACGTTCTGGCCGCCGGCGCCACTGGCGCGCACGAACCGCTCGACGATCTCGCCGTCGGGGATTTCAAGCTGCGCGCTGATGGTGACCGGTCCACTGCCCATCCGCGCATTGTAGCGGCAGGCACGTGGTGAAGTACGCCATCGCGCCCCGTATGCCGCCGATCAGGCACCGAACACGCCGCCTTCGCCTGGGCTGCGGGTATGCTGGCGGTCCCATGTACCGCAGGAAGCCCCGCATGACCCGCTCCACACCCGCCCTGCCGTCCCTGCTGCGCCGCGCCGCCCTGCTGCTGGCGCTGGCCGTGGCCAGCGTTCCGGCCCTGGCCGCCCCGCCGACCGACGGCGACATCAACCGCCTGCTGTCGGCCTCGCGCGCGCAGAGCATGATCGACACCATGGTGCCTCAGATCGAAGCCATGCAGCAGCAGCAGTTCCAGCAGGTGGCCGCGCAGCGCCAGCTCACCGCCCAGCAGCAGGAACAGCTGAAGCGGATCCAGGCCCGGACCAGCCAGACCCTGCGCCAGGCGATGTCGTGGCAACAGCTGCGGCCCATGTACGTGGACCTGTACAAGAAGACCTTCAGCAAGGAAGACGTGCTGGCAATGGCCGAGTTCTACGAGAGCGCGGCCGGCCAGAGCCTGCTGGACAAGACCCCGGCGCTGATGCAGAACGTGATGGTGGCGATCCAGGCGCGCATGCAGCCGCTGTTCGCGGATCTGCAGAAGGACCTGGAAGCGATCGTCAACGAGCCGGAAAAGAAATAACGGGGTGCGCCGGGCCACGCCCGGCCGCTGGCTGTAGAGCCGAGCCCACGCTCGGCTTACCGCAGCAGCATCAGGCGTCGTCCACCTGCCAGCCGAACAGGTCCAGCGCCTTCTGGAACTCGCGATCCAGCGGCGCACTGACATCCACGCTGCCACCGTCCGGGTGCGGGAAGCGCAGGCGCTCGGCGTGCAGCAGCATGCGGTGCACGCCCTGCATGCGGAAGATGCGGTTGTGGCGGCCATCGCCGTGGCTGGTGTCGCCGATCATGTGGTGCGACAGGTGCTTGAGGTGCCGGCGGATCTGCCGGAAGCGCCCGGTCTGCGGCTGGCAGCGCAGCAGCGCGTAGCGCGAACTGCTGAACTCACCCACCGGCACCGACAGCTCGCCGGTGGCCAGGCGCTGGAAGTCGGTGACCGCCGGCTTCTTCACCGGCTTGCCCGGCCCGCCGTCCAGGTCATGGTCCACCCGCCAGGACAGCTCGGCCGGCCAGCCCCGGCAGACCGTCAGGTAGTCCTTGGCCACTTCACCCCCCATCAACGCCTTGCCCAGCGCACTGGCGGTCTCGCGGTCGAAGGCCAGCAGCAGGCAGCCACTGGTGGCCCGGTCCAGGCGGTGCACGAGGAAGATCGGGCGGCCCAGCTGCTCGCGCAGGCGGTCGGCCAGGAAATCATCTTCGCCACGGGCCAGCTTGCTGTCGTGGACCATCAGCCCGGCGGGCTTGTTGACCACGGCCAGGCGCTCGTCCAGGTGCAGCAGCTGCAGGGGCGCGGATTCGGTCTCGACCGCGGCGAGGGTGTCAGGTTCGGTGCTCACCGCAGGATTATACGGGCGCCCTGATCGGGGTCAGATCCCTTTTCCTGCGGAAAAGGGATCTGACCCCGGGTTGGTGGCGCGGCGGTCAAGCGTTGCGCACGGCCAGAAGCTCGCCGTTGCCCACCGGCACCAGGCTGGTGCTGAAGTCCGGATCAGCGTCCAGCAGCACCCGCAACGGTTCCATCTGCGCGGCGTGCGAGGTGGCGTTGTCCACCACCAGCAGCCCCCCCCGCCGCAGCACGCGGCGCAGCCGCGGCCACCAGCCGGCGTACTGTTCGCGGTCCGAATCGAGGAACAGCAGGTCAATGCTGGCATCGGCGGCCTGTGCCAGCCACTGCCCGGCATCGCCGTGGACCAGCGTGATGCGATCGGCAAGGCCACTGCGCGCGAAGGTGTCACGCGCCATCGCCACCTTGTCCGCGGCGTATTCCAGTGTGGTCACGTGGCCGTCGATGGCGGCTGCGGCTTCGGCAATCCACAGCGTGGAATAACCGTTGGAGGTGCCGATCTCCAGCACCCGGCGCGCATTGCCGAAACGCACCAGCACCGACAGGAATTCACCGGTGTCCGGCGTGATGTTGAGCATGCGCCGGGCGCGCTCGGTTTCATGCGCGTCGTTTTCAGCACCGAAGCGTGCCAGTTCGTTCTTCAATTCCGAAAGCTGCATCGTCATTGCTTCTTTCATTTGCCACAGCAAGGGTGAGCATTGTGGCCTGTCCGGCCACATTTCGTACTTGTCTTAAGCCTGTACTCCGATGGGGTTGCGATAGTTCCCGCCTTCTTCACGCGGGATGGTCCACCGGCCCGCGGCCCTCATTGGTTTCCGCAAGGACACGGCCATGGTTCTCGACATTCTGGCAATCGGCGCCCACCCCGACGACATCGAACTCGGTTGCGGCGGCAGCCTGGCCAAGCTGGCCCGCGACGGTGCACGCATCCATGCGCTGGTGCTCAGCCGTGGTGGCCGTGGCTGCCATGCCGGCATCGACCGCAGCGACGAATCCCACCGCGCGTTGCGCCGCCTGGGTGTGACCGAGGTGATCCAGCAGGATTTCCCGGATACGCGCTTTCCTGCCTGCCGCAACGACATCGTCGCGGTGATCGAGCAGGCCTGCGCGCAGATCGCACCGCATCGCGTCTACACGATGTGCGGCGAAGACCACCACCAGGACCATCGCACCGTCCATGAAGCGTCAATCATCGCCTGCCGCAGCATCCCGCAGATCCTCTGCTACGAGAGCCCCAGCACCCTGCCGCAGTTCGCACCGCAGGTGTTCGAGGACATCAGCGCACAACTGGACCTGAAGATCCATGCGTTGCGCGAGCATGCCAGCCAGGGCGATCGCCACTACATGCAGGAGGACCACCTGCGCTGTCACGCGCAGTTCCGCGGCCAGCAGATCGGCATCGGCCCCAGTGAGGGCTTCGTGCCCTACCGGCTGGTGCTGTGATGAAAACGCTGCTGTTCCTGGCCATGTGTGCCTTCATCCTGGTGCGTGTGTGCGTGCAGGCCTCGCGTCGCCCCAGCACGCGCCTGTACAGCATCGATGCGATCGTGCCGGCCTACAACGAAGCGCCGTGCCTGGAGCGCTCGTTGACCGGCCTGCTGCAGAACCCCTACGTGGCACGGGTGATCTGCGTGAACGACGGTTCGACCGACAACACCGCCCAGGTACTTGATGCGCTGCAGGCGCGCTGGCCCGGGCGCCTCGTGGCCGTGCACCAGGCCAACACCGGCAAGGGCGGCGCGCTGATGCATGGCCTGCGGCACGCCACCGCCGAGCAGGTGTTCCTGACCGACGCCGACACCCACATCGATCCGCGCGGCCATGGCCTGGGCCACCTGCTGGACGAGATCGAGCGCGGTGCCGATGCGGTCGGTGGCGTACCCTCGTCCAGCCTGCAGGGTGCCGGCTTCCTGCCGCATGTGCGCGCCAGCCTGAAGCTGCCGATGATCGTCATCAAGCGCAGCTTCCAGCAATGGCTGGGCGGCGCACCGTTCATCGTCTCCGGCTCGTGTGGCCTGTTCCGCACCTCGGTGCTGCGCAAGGTCGGTTTCTCCGACCGTACCCGCGTCGAAGACCTGGACATGTCCTGGTCGCTGGTCGCGCAGGGCTACCGTGTCCGCCAGAGCGTGCGCTGCGTGGTCTACCCGCAGGAATGCAACACGCTGGTGGAGGAATGGCGGCGCTGGCGACGCTGGATCGTCGGCTATGCGGTATGCATGCGCCTGCATCGCGGCCTGCTGCTGACCCGCTTCGGCGTGTTCAGCATCCTGCCGATGATGCTGCTTGCCCTTGCCGGCATCGTGCTGACGCTGCAGGTCTGGTTCGGTGCGGCCCAGCTGCATGGGCCGGGTGGCCTCGCCCTGTCGGTGATGCCGTTGTTCTGGATCGGCATCGTCATGTTGCTGGCGGTGATCAGTGCGATCCACCACCGCCGCGCGTCGCTGGTCCCTGCCGCCGCGTTCTCGATGCTGTACGTGCTGCTCGCCTATGCGATCTGGCTGATGCATGGCGTGGCCGGGCTGTTTACCGGCCGCGAGCCGGCACGCGACAAGCCGACCAGGTATCCGCATGTGGTGGAATGACCTCGCCGCCATGGCCGACGCGCTATCGACGCTGCCACCCCACGTCGATTCCAGCGCCCAGGTTTCGCCGCGTGCGATCGTGCGGGGCGAGGTACGGATCGGCGCTGGCAGCCGCATCTGCGACGGCGCCCAGCTGCACGGGCCGGTATCGATCGGCCGCGACTGCCTGATCGGCAACAACGCACTGCTGCGCGGTCCGCTGCACATCGGTGACGGTGTGCGCATCGGCTTTGCCAGTGAACTGAAGAACGCACTGATCGGCGACGGCGCCTGCATCGGCCCGCAGTGCTTCATCGCCGACAGCCGCGTCGACGCCCGTGCCTACCTGGGCGCGCTGGTGCGTACCAGCAACCATCGCCTGGATGGCGCAACGGTCACCGTCCACATCGGCGACACCGTCATCGACAGCCAGCGCGACAAGCTCGGCGCCTGGATCGGCGAAGGTGCCGCGCTGGGCGTCGGCGTGATCATTCTGCCCGGTCGCATCGTCGCCCCGGGCAGCCAGTTCGGCCCGCGCATCACCGTGGAACGAAACCTGCCGCCCGGTCGCTACCGGCTGCTGCAGTCGCTGCATTCCCAACCCCTGGAGTAACCCCATGCGATTGATCATCCGTGGCGCACTGCCGTGCGCCCTGCTGCTGGCTGTGTCCAGCGCCCATGCCGGCATCGACCGGGTGTCGGTGCAGCTGGATCATGCCGACTACACCGATGGCTTTGGCAAGCGCGACGTACAGACCGTGGATGTGGCCGGTCGCAGCGGTGACAGCCGCTGGCATCTGGGCCTGGCCCATGGTGAACGCGACTACGGCAGCAAGCGCTTCAGCGGCAATCGGGTGCAGGGCTCCCTGCACCAGCGCTGGAGTCAACGCTTTTCGACCCGCACCGCCTTCACCGCCTCCAACGATGACCCGGTATTCGTCAACCGCCAGCTCAACCAGGACTTCCAGTGGAAGGTGGCACCGCAGACCGTGCTGAGCGTGGGCGGCAAGTACGCCCAGTACCATGCCGGCGCATACGTGAGTGGCTGGTCGGTAGGTGCCTCGCACTACTTCCCGCGCGTGACCACCTCACTGCGCCACGAGCGGCATCGCCAGTCCAATGGGCCCGACGGCCATGGCACCACGCTGTCACTGCGCCTGAAGGATGCGCAGGGCGGTGGTTCGACCCAGCTGTGGCTGGGCAGCGGTACGTCCGGCTACACCGCCGATTCCGATCCGCTGCTGCTGCGCGAACACGATGCACGTCGTGCCTTCCTGCGCCGCAGCCAGCCGCTGGGGGAGCATCTGGTGCTGGACATGGGCATTGGCAAGACCTGGCACAGGACGCGCCTGGACCGCTTCCAGAGCGTGCAGTCGCACCTGGGCCTGGGCTACCACTGGTAGAGCCGTGGCCGGTCGGCGGCGCGTGACGCCGCCGACCCTCGATCAACAGGCTTCAGCGCCACCACGCGCGCGCCAGCGCCAGCGCGCCGACGGCACCGGACACCCAGCTCCACATCGGCAGGTCGCCCCAGTACCAGCCTGGCGGTTGCAGCACGTACACCAGTGCGGCGATGGCCAGCAGGCCGACGCCGGTGATCGCACCGACCGCGCGCTTCTGCAGGCGCTGCACGCTGGCATCGAGCGCGACCAGATCGCGCGAGCGCATCGCCAGCTCATGGCGGCCCTCCACCTGCTGGGTCAGCCAGGCGTGCACCAGGCGCGGCATGTCCGGCGCGTGGGTCATGATTTCCGGCAAGCGCTTGCCGATCTCGCGCACGACCCGACGCGGGCTGTAGCGCTCGCGCAGGATCTTCGCCAGCACCGGCTTGGCCACCGCCCAGATGTCGATCTGCGGATCCAGCTGGCGCCCGACACCTTCGATGTTCAGCAGGGTCTTCTGCAGCAGGATCAGCTGCGGCTGCAGGGTCAGCTGGTAGCGCTGCGCCACGCGGAACAGCTTCATCAGCACTTCGGCCAGCGAGATCTGCGACAGCGGGCGGGTGAAGTACGGCTCGCACACCGAACGCACGGCCGCTTCCAGATCATCGATGCGCACGTTGTCCGGCATCCAGCGCGCCTGCACGTGCAGTTCGGCGATGCGGCGATAATCGCGGTTGAAGATGGCCATGAAGTTCTCGGCCAGGTAGTACTGATCTTCCTGCGACAGCTGGCCCATGATGCCGAAGTCCAGCGCGATGAAGCGCGGGTTGGCGCGACGCGACGGATCGGTATCGACCCAGATGTTGCCGGCGTGCGCATCGGCATGGAAGAAGTTGTCGCGGAACACCTGGGTGTAGAACACCCGCACGCCCTTGGCGGCCAGCGCCTTGCGGTCGATGCCGGCCTTGTCCAGTGCAGCGATGTCATCGGACGGAATGCCCCACACGCGCTCCAGGGTCAGCGCGCGCTCGGCGGTGTGGCTCCAGATCACTTCCGGCACGTACAGGTCGTCGCTGTTTTCCCAGAAGCGGCGCAGCACGCTGGCATTGGCGCCTTCGCGCTGCAGGTCCAGCTCAGCGGCCAGGGTGTTCTCGACTTCGGCCACCACTTCGCGCGGACGGATCTTGTCGGCACGCGGATGGGTACGCTCGACCAGGGCGGCCAGCGAGTTGAGCAGGGCGATGTCGGCGTCGATCTGCTTCTCGATGCCCGGGCGCAGCACCTTGACCACCACCTGGCGGCCATCGGCCAGCGTGGCCGCATGCACCTGTGCGATCGAGGCCGAGGCCAGCGGTTCGGTATCGAAGCTGGCGAATGCCTCGCTGACCGGCAGGCCGAGTGCTTCCTCGACGATGCGGCGCGCGGTATCGCCGTCGAACGGCTTGACCCGGTCCTGCAGCAGGGTCAGTTCGTTGGCCACGTCCGGCGGCACCAGGTCGCGGCGGGTGGACAGGATCTGGCCGAACTTGACGAAGATCGGACCGAGATCCTGCAGCGCCAGGCGCAGACGCGCACCGCGCGACTGTACAGCGATGTCGGCCGAAGCACGCGGCACGAACGGTTTGGCCAGGCGCAGCCAGCGCTCAGCCGGCGTGCCGTGCAGCAGGTCGTCCAGGCGGTAGCGCAGGATCACCCGGCCGATGCGGCTTGCCCGCAGCACGGCCTTCATGCGGCGCCCCGCAGGCGCTGGACGCGCGCGCCAAGGCGCTCGACGTCATCACGCAGTACGTCCACATCATCGTGGAAGGCATCCAGTTCGGCGCGCGGTACCACGTCGCGCGATTCCTCGGTGATGAACTCGGCAGCGCTGTGGGCCAGATCGATCGCACCCTGGCGCGCGTGCTGCAGGGCGCTGCGCAGGGTGTTGGCCACCTGCACACCCAGTACCTCGCCGAACACGCTGACGAACGGCTGCTGCCAGTCTGGATCGAAGCCCTTGGCCAGCTGCTGCAGGCGTCGCGCCAGTTCGGCGTCACCGGCCACGCGTACACGGCCCTTGTTGTTGGACTCGCCGCGCCGTGCGTTGGCCAGCAGCGGCAGCTGCGCCAGCACGCCGGCCAGGCTGCTGCGCACGGCCAGGTCGGCTTCCTGCGCATCCACCGGGCCGACCCGCAGCTGGTCGCCGTCGACGCTGATGCGCATCGCCAGCGACGGCGCTTCCAGGGCCAGGTCGATGTGCCGGCCATCGAGGCTGGCCAGTGCATGGCGGGTATCCGGATCCAGCGCCAGCGCGCGGTTCAGGGCGATCTGCAGGGCGCGGCCAGCGACCGGCTTGAGGGACTTGAGCAGGGAAAGAGCCATGTGCGCATTCTACCTGCGTGGGTGGGGGGCTTGCGCCGGGCTGCCGCCCGGCACCCGCGGTAGTGCCGGCCGCTGGCCGGCAAGATCAACATCAAAAGCTGGCGATCCGTGGGATGGCGGGGTGGGTCCCGTTGCTGCGCAACGGGCTCTGACCCCAATGCTGATGGGATCTGGCGTTGGTAGATGCCGACCTTGGTCGGCGCTGGATGTCAGGGGGCCAACCATGGTTGGCCGCTACCCGAGCCGGCAGCCCGGTGATTCATCTGTGCCTCACCTGGGTGGCTATGGAAGGTTCATGCTGTACGGCCACGCAACGCACAGGACATCGCATTCCCATGGCACGGACCCGGGTCGGCATCATCTTCGGGGGCAAATCCTCCGAGCACGAGGTTTCACTGCAGTCGGCGAAGAACATTCTCGATGCGCTTGATCGCGAGCGCTTCGAGCCGGTGCTGGTCGGCATCGACAAGCAGGGCCAGTGGCATCTGAACCAGCCGGACACCTTCCTGATCAACGCCGATGATCCGTCGCGCATCGCGCTGCATCGCTCGGGCCAGTCGCTGGCGGTGCGCCCGGGTGCGGAACAGGCACAGCTGCAGCCGTCCGATCCGGCCAGCGCGCTGGGCCAGATCGATGTGGTGCTGCCGATCGTGCATGGGCCGCTGGGCGAAGACGGTGCGCTGCAGGGCCTGCTGCGCATGGCCAACCTGCCCTTCGTCGGCTCGCCGGTACTGGGTTCGGCAGTGGCGATGGACAAGGACGTGACCAAGCGCCTGCTGCGCGACGCTGGCCTGCAGGTGGCACCGTGGTTGTGCATCCGTCGCCACCAGGCGGCAACGGTCGATGTCGATGCGGTGATCGCGCAGCTCGGCCTGCCGCTGTTCGTGAAGCCGGCCAACCAGGGTTCGTCGGTGGGCGTGAGCAAGGTCAAGGACGCAGCGGGCTTCGCCGACGCACTGGCATTGGCGCTGCGCTACGACCACAAGGTGCTGGTGGAATCGGCGGTGGTCGGCCGCGAGATCGAGTGCGCGGTACTGGGCAACGCGCATCCGCAGGCCAGCCTGTGCGGCGAGGTGGTGGTGCACGACGAGTTCTACGCCTACGACACCAAGTACATCAACGAAACTGGCGCCGAGGTGGTGGTACCTGCGGATATCGATGCCGCAACCCAGGCGCGCATCCAGCAGATCGCACTGCAGGCCTACCAGGCGCTGGAGTGTGCCGGCATGGCGCGCGTGGACGTATTCCTTACTGCGGGCGGCGGGATCGTCATCAACGAGGTCAACACGCTGCCGGGCTTCACCCGCATCAGCATGTACCCGAAATTGTGGGGTGCCAGCGGAGTCGATTACACGACGTTGATTACGCGCCTGATCGAACTGGCACTGGAGCGTCACGAAGCCGATCGCGGATTGCACAGCGCCGCGTAGCGTTGTGATCGCCCGCAGAGCCGAGCATGGCTCGACTCTGCGGAAAGCGATGCCGGCCAGCGGCCGGCACTACCGGCTAGCCGCGCTTGCGGAACATCGAGATCACCGCAAGGATCAGGAACACCACGAACAGGATCCAGGCGATGTTCGTTGCGGCGCCGGCAATGCCGGAAAAGCCCAGAACGGCGGCGATGATGGCGATGACAAAGAAAATGATGGCGTAATGCAGCATGGCGCTCCTCGCGGGTGGTCGAGCCTTGGATGGCGTGGGTCCATCCTCCCGATCCTGCGGTGTGCAACCAGTGACGGCGATCTATGCAGCAGATGAAGCCTTCAGCCTGCGCAGCCCTTCTTCGATGCTGACCTGCGGCACATAGCCGAAATCGCGGCGGGCCGGCTCCATGCTGTACCAGTGCGGCGTGCACAGCTGCTCGGCCAGGAAGCGGGTGAGCGGCGGCTCGCCACGCAGGCGCAGCAGCGGCCACAGCCGTTCGCAGACCGCGCCGATGCGATAGGCGGTCTTGAAACTGATCGCCTTGTCCACCGTCGGCGCGCCAACAGCGGCCAGCAGCCGGTTGACCAGCTCGCGCATGGGCAGCGGTTCGCCGTTGGAAATGAAGTAGGCCTTGCCCGCACACGCGGCACCCGGCGCCAATGCCTCGAAAGCGAGGAAATGCGCGAGCGCGGCGTTGTCGATGTAGGTGGTATCGACCTTGTTGTTGCCGTCGCCGACCAAGCGCAGGCGACCCTGACGTGCACGCTCGGCCAGGCGTGGCACCAGCTGCTGGTCACCCGGGCCCCAGATCAGGCGCGGGCGCAGTGCCACCGTCGCCAGCGATACATCGTTGGCGGCCAGCACGCGCTGTTCGGCGATCGCCTTGGTCGCCGCATACGGTGCCTGGAAGTCCTCGCCGTACGGCACCTCGTCAGCCCCCAGGCCTTCCACCGGATGCGTGGCGCGGTGGGTCACGCTGGGCGTTGAGGTGTAGACCAGCCGGTTGATGCCGTGCGCGCGGCATGCCGCAATGACATTGTCGGTGCCGACCACGTTGGCCTGGTGGTAGCTGTCATAGCTGCCCCAGGCGCCGGCCTTGGCGCCGTTGTGGAACACCGCATCGACGCCGGCCACCGCGTGCAGCACTGCCTGCGCATCGGCCAGATCGCCGCGGATCTGGCCCACGCCCATGGCCTGCAGTTCCGGGTAGTGGCTGCGGTTGAACGCCAGCACCTGGTGGCCACGTTCGACCAGCCCGCGGCACAGCGCCTGGCCAAGGAAACCACCACCACCGGTGACCAGGATCTTCATGCGCGCTTCTCCAGTTCGGCGCTGGCCCAGACGGCGAGCTTCTCGCGGCCGATCTTGGCGTTGTGACGGATATCGACGGGGAACGCGGGATGCATCAGGAAGTGCTGCAGGCCGGCCTCAGGGGTGCGCGCTGCGGCATGCGCACGCAGCGCTTCCTGCAGCGCCGGGCTGTCGCTCTGGCCACGCTGCAGTTCCACGCACAGCACCGGTACCTGCGCACCCGCCGGGCCAACGCCGACCAGTGCCGTGCGTGCCACGCCGGGCACGGTATTGAACACCGGCTCGACCTGTTCGGTGTACAGCGGCCCTTGTGCGGTTTCCACGCGATGGGTCTTGCGCCCGCAGAACCACAGCCGGCCCTGCGCATCGAAGTAGCCCACGTCACCCATGCGATGGACGATGCGGGTGCTGCCATCGGCCAGCGTCTCGCGGATCTTCGCTGCGGCCGTGGCCTGCGGGCGGTTGAAGTAGCTGTCGGTGGCGGTCGGGCCAGCCACCGTGATTTCTCCCACTTCGCCAACCGCCAGCACGCGCGCCTGCGACCAGTCGGCCAGCGGGGCGTCATCGATGGCGATGATGCGCACTTCGTTCGGGGCCACCACGCTGCCCACGCAGGTGCCGGCGCCGGCCTCGGTGGCCGCGCGGGTACGCTCCAGCTCACGCCCCTCGACCACCGCCACCGGCAGGCACTCGGTGGCGCCGTACGGGGTCCAGAACTGCGCATCGGCGGGCAGCAGGCTGCGGATGGTGGCGACCACGTCCGGCGGCACCGGCGCACCGGCCGAGGTCACCCGGGTCACCGTCGGCAACGGCCGGCCATGCCGGGCCAGCACCCGCATCAATGCCGGCGAGCCGAACAGCTGGGTCACGCCGAAGCGCTGGATGGCATCGTGCAGGCGTGCCGGATCGGCCTGCGCCGGCCGGGTCGGGTCCATGTCCGGGATCACCGAGGTCAGGCCCAGCGCCGGGTCGAACAAGGCAAAGGGCGGGAAGGTCGGCAGGTCCACGCCGCCCGCTTCCATGCCGAACGCGCTGCCCAGCAGCTGGATCTGGCCCACGAAGTGGCGGTGGCGGTAGACCACGCCCTTGGGCACACCGGTGGAGCCGCTGGTGAACAGGATCGCCGCCATGTCCTCGCCATCGGTATCGGCCAGCATCGCCCCGCCCTTGGCGCCGGCGCGCTCCAGCGCAGCCAGGCTGGTACCGCCCCAGCCGAGGCGGCGGCCAACGGTGACCAGGCGGGTCGCCGACGGCGCCCAGCGCAGCGCCAGCCGCGCCACGTGCGCCAACGGAATGCCGATGAAGGCCTGCGGCTGCGCCTCGTCCAGGCACTGTTTCAGCGCGCGCTTGTCGATGCCCGGATCGACCAGCACCGGCACCGCGCCCAGCTTGAACAACGCGAACATCAGCAGGAAGAACTCCGGCGACGGCCGCACCATCACCACCGTGCGCACTCCACGGCCGATCCCATAGCCGGCCAGGCCGGCGGCCATGGCATCACTGCGGGCGTCCAACTGGCGGTAATCCAGGGTGACATCGTAGGCGGCCATGCCGTTGCCGGCGCCCCGGTGGCCCGGGCAGCGGATGGCGATCTGGTCAGGGCGTTCACGCGCCAGTTCAGGCAGGCGCGCGGCAATGTTGCAGGGTCGGTTCATCCGTTCATTGTCGCCGCTTACGGAATTTCTTGCGCGGCGGCCCACTTCGTGGAAAATCCGCACCCTCGTTCCTGATTCCGACTGCCGCCCGAGGCGGCTTGCCCATGCAACATCCCTGCATGACCTGCGGCGCCTGCTGCACCCAATACCGCGTGGCCTTCCACTGGATGGAATCGGACGAGGTCACCCCCGGCGGCGTGCCGCACCAGCTGACCGAGGTGCTGGACCCGCACCGCCTGTGCATGCGCGGCACCCACTCCAAGCCGGTGCGCTGCGTGGCGCTGGACGCGCAGATCGGCGTGTACTCACGCTGCACCATCCACCCCAACCGGCCCAGCGTGTGCCGTGAGGTGGATGCATCGTGGGAGTACGGCAAGGCCAGCCCGCAGTGCGACAAGGCACGCATCGCCTACGGCCTGGACCCGCTGACGCTGGCCGACTGGCGCTGGCGCGATGACGCCGACAATGACGACGATCACCCGGACGACAACGGCAACAGCCCGTCCTCACCGCCGCAGGCACCGGTCGCGGCGTAGTAGTGCCGGCCGCTGGCCGGCAACCTCATGAACCCTTCGAGTGTGCCGACCAACGGTCGGCACACCGATCAGATCGGGTTCTTGTCCAGAAAAGCGCGGATCTCCGGCACCAGCACTTCGTGCTTGTCTTCCAGCACGTAGTGCCCGGCGTCCTCGAAGGCATGCACCTGGGCCTGCGGCAACGCGGCCTGGAAGCCCTTCAGGAAGTGGTGGTCGAACACGAAGTCGCGCAGGCCCCAGCCGAGGAAGGCCGGTCGGTCGGCGAACGACGGCAGCGCCTTGCCGGCCCGCTCCAGCAGCGACCAGGCCTTGTCGGCCGGCGACAGCGGGATGTCCTGCATGAAACGGATGGTGCTGATCCGGTTGGCCCAGCTGTTGTACGGCGACACGTAGGCGCGGCGCACGTCGGCCGGCATCTTCCGCTCCACGCCCAGCCACGAGGCACCGGACGAGAACGCGTTGAAGCTGCGGATGATCCACTCGCCGATCTTCCAGTGGCGGCCCAGCGCGATCTGCCACGGCATCGTCTTCGCCGCCGGCATCGGGAACGCAGCGGTGTTGAGCACCACCAGGCGCTTGACCTGGTCGTGGTGCGACAGCGCCCAGCCGAAACCGATCATGCCGCCCCAGTCGTGCACCGCCAGGGTCACCGGGCCGGTGATGCCCAAATGCTTGAGCAGCGCATCGAGGTCATCAACGCGCGACTGCAGCGTGTACTCGTAGCGGCTGTCATCGGGCTTGTCCGACAGGCCCATGCCGATGTGGTCCGGCACGATGCAGCGGTATGTGTCCGACAGGCCGGCCACCAGCGTGCGCCAGTAATAGCTCCACGACGGGTTGCCATGCACCATCACCACCACTTCGCCATCGCGCGGGCCTTCGTCGAGATAGTTCATCGACAGGCCGGGGCGAACCTCGAAGCGCTGCGGGTGGGCGGGGTAACCGGGAAGATCGCGCATGCGGAGCACCTAGGGAGAGTCGCGGCGCAATGTGGAGCCGAGCCGATGCTCGGCTGCTCTCCGGTCCGCTGCGGAAGAGCCGCGCTGCGCGCGTGAGCCGAGCATGGCTCGGCTCTACAGGAGGTCGGGCAGCGGGCTGCTTACCAGACCACTTCGGCCATCGAGCAGTTCAGGCCCGAGCCGATGCCCAGAAGCGCGATGCGATCGCCCTTCTTCAGCTTGCCCAGCTGCTTGAGCTTGCTCAGCACGATCGGCACCGAGGCCGGGCCGATGTTGCCGTGCTCGCCGAAGATGGTCATGACCTTCTTCGGGTCGATGCCGAAGTTCTTGATGAACGCAGCGGTGTGCGGCTGGCTGACCTGGTGGATCACGAACTGGTCCAGCTCTTCCACGGCCCAGCCCAAGGCGATCTTGGCGGCGGTGAAGGTCTTCTGGGCCAGCTTGATGCCTTCGATCAGCAGCAGGCGGGTATCGGTGACCATGCGGTCCAGATTGCCCAGGCACAGCTGGTTCCACTCGGTGGCCGAACGGGTCACGCCACCCTTGTAGCGGGGTGCATCCGGCACCAGTTCCGAGCGCGCCATCACCATCGCGGCGGCGCCCGAACCGGTGGTCAGGGCGGCCAGCTCGTTGCGGAAGTCGTCGGCGGTGACGTCCGGGGCGGTCATGCGCTCCAGGGTCTTCTCGTACACCAGGTTGGCGGTCTCGCCATCCACCACCAGCGCGTAGTCGATGTCGCCACGCTCGATCATGCGCGCCGCGATATCCATGCCGTTGATGAAGGCCAGGCAGGCATTGGCGACGTCGAAGGTCATGCACTCGTCGCTGACGCCGAGGTTGCCCGACACGATCGAGGCGGTGGACGGCTCCAGGTAGTCGCGGCTGACCGAGGTGTTGACCAGCAGGCCGACCTGCGTCGCATCGATGCCTGCGTCTTCCAGCGCCTTGCGGCCGGCCATGGTGGCGGCATCGGACGCAAGCACGCCGTTGTCCCACAGGCGGCGGGCATGGATGCCGGCGATATCGCCGAGCACGTCGGTGCGGATACCGAGGCGATCCAACGTCGGCTGCAGCCGCTCGTTGATTTCCTTGGTCGTCAGCGTATGCGGCGCATCAACGTGTGCCAGGCCGGCGATCGAGACATTCTTGAAGAGCATCGAGGTTAGCGCCAAGGCTCAGGCAAAAGGGGGCGCTATTCTATAACCCCCTGGGCCTTCACCGCATCTTTACGAATTCAGGCTTGGCCGTATGGTGAAGCGTTCAGCGCGGCGGGCACTGGAACGCGGCGAACCGCTGGCTGCCATCGGCGGGCGCGGCGGCGGCCTGTACGGCGTTGGCGCCGGCACTCGGGGCTTCGTTGCGGGCCAGGGTTTCCAGCTCTTCCTGCACGCGCAGCGGGTTGCGGTTGTAGAAGCCGACCTTGCTCTTCACGGTGACCACCACCTCGCCCTTGGCGATGCAGCCGGCCGGAACCGGACCTGCCGGCAACACGCGGGTCGCCTTGCCGGCCGGTTCGATCGGCACCCAGGTACAGGCAGTGACGGTGAGCAGCAGAGAGGAAAGCAGCAGAACGCGCATGGGCAGATCCTGGAAGGGTATGGGGCGATTCTGCCTGAACAGCCTGAATCGGGGGTAGCCGGGGCCGGGGGTCAGAGCCTCCTGCGGGGGATCCGACCCCAGGTCGGCGGAGGGGTCGGATCCCCCGCAGGGGGCTCCGACCCCTTAAGGGGTTGCCGGCCAGCGGCCGGCACTACCGGGGGAGCCGGCCCGCCACAGGCGGGCCGGGTCGTGCCTTATTTCTTGACCGGGTTGCCCTCGGCGTCGATCACCGTCACCTCGCCCAGGTTCAGCGCGCGCACGGCCGCTTCGGTCTGCTTGAGATCGCCCACCACCACCCAGGTCAGGGCCTGCGGCTTGATCTCGGCAGCGGCCTGCTGCACCTGCGCCGGGGTCATCGCTTCGATCTCGGCCTTGCGACGCAGCACATAGTCGTCCGGGCGCTTGAACTGCACGATCGAACCGATGGTCGCGGCCACGGCACTGGCGGTCTCGTAGGCACCGGGCAGGCTGAGGGTCTGGATGTTGCGGATGCGGTTGACTTCGGCAGCGGTGGCCGGCTTGCTGCCGTCGGCGAATGCGGCGATCTCCTTGCGCATTTCCGCCAGTGCCGGGCCGGTCTTGTCGATCTGCACCGGCGCACTGGCCATCCACGGGCGCTGGCCCACCGAACTGGTCGCGCTGCTGCGCGCGCCGTACGACCAGTGCTTGTCCTCGCGCAGGTTCATGTTCAGGCGCGAGGTGAAGTCGCCGCCGATCACGCCGTTGGCAATGTCGAAGCGGGTCGAACTGGCGGCGCTGGACGGCGCCACCACCTGGCCGGCGAACAGGTTGGCCTGCACCGCACCCGGCTGGTCGATCAGGAACACGCGCGGGCCCTTCGGCAGCGCGACATCGGTGGCCGCCTTCACCTGCGGCGCCTCGCCGGTCGCCTTCCAGTCACCCAGCTGCTTGTCCAGCAGCGGCACGATCTCGGCCAGGGTGGTGTCACCGACCACGATCAGGGTGCCATTCTGCGGGCGCAGCCAGTCGTGGTGGAAATCAACCAGATCTTCGCGGGTCAGGCCGTTGATCGCCGCCTCGTCGCCGCTGCCGGTGAACGGGATGGCGTACGGGTGGCCCTTGCCGTACAGCAGCGGCGGCAGCACGCGCATGGCCACTGCACCCGGGTTCACCTTCTCCTGCTGGATGCCGGCGATCCAGGTCGCCTTGACCCGGTCGATCTCGCCCTGCTCGAAACGCGGTTCGCGCAGCAGGTCGCGGTACAGCGCCAGCGACGGTGCCAGGTTTTCCTTCAGCGCCGACAGGTCCACGCTCATCGAGTCCAGGCCGGCCGAGGCATCCAGGCTGGCGCCCAGTGCGTCGGCGGCGTCGGCGAAGGCCAGCGAACCGAGCTTGCCGGCGCCTTCGGTCATCAGGCTCATGGTGAAGTTGGCGGTGCCGGGCTTGCGGCCCTGGTCGGCGCTGAAGCCGCCCGGGAACTGGTAGCTGAACTGCACCACCGGAATCTCGTGGCGTTCGGCCAGGATCACCTGGGTGCCGTTCTTCAGCGTGGCGCGCTGCAGTGCCGGGAACTTCAGCTGCGGGAACTCGCGGGTCTGCGGCACGCCGGCCTTGCGGTCCACCTGTTCCGGCAGGGTGCTGTACTTCGGGTCCACCGCCGGCACGGTGAACGGCTTCGGCGTCTGGCTCGGTTCTTCCTTCAGCGCCACGCGCTCACCCGGTGCGATCACCAGGGTGTGGCTGCCCTTGTCCAGCCACTGTGCGCCCAGACGGCTCAGATCGGCGGCACTGGCCTTCTCGATGTTGGCCAGCGAGGTGCGGAAGCAACCCGGGTCGCCGGTGAACACCGCGCACTCGGCCAGCGCATCGGCCTTGCCGCCGAAGCCACCGATGCGCTCGATGCCACGGATGAAGCCGGCACGGGCGCCGGTCTTGGCGCGCTCCAGCTCGGCCGCGGTCGGGCCCTGCTTGATCAGGCGGTCCAGTTCCTCGTCGATGATCTTCTCGACCTTGGCCGGGTCCTGGCCGTGCTTGACGGTCGCCACGATCACGAAGTTGGAGCCCAGCTGCGAGGTCGACAGGCCCGAGCCGATGCTGTCCACCAGCTTGTCCTGGTGCTGCAGGCGCTGGCTCAGGCGTGAGGACTTGGCGCCGCCCAGCACTTCGGAGAACAGCTGCAACTGGTCGATGTCGGCGGTGCCGACCTGCGGCACGTTCCAGGCGCGGTAGATGCGCGCCTGCGGCACCTTGTCGGTCATCGTCTCGCGGGTATCGGCACTGCGCTTGGCCACGTTCACCGCCGGCTGCGCCATGGTCGGGCCAGCGGGGATGCTGCCGAAGTACCTGGCGACCTTCTCCTTGGCGGTGGCCAGATCGATGTCGCCGGCCAGCACCAGCACCGCGTTGTTGGGGCCATACCAGGTGCGGAACCAGGTCTTCACGTCATCCAGCGAGGCCGCGTTGAGATCGTTCATCGAGCCGATCACGCCGTGGTGGTACGGGTGGCCAACCGGATACAGCGCCTTGTTGATCTGGTCCCAGGCCTGGCCGTAGGGCTGGTTCTCGCCCTGGCGCTTCTCGTTCTGCACCACGCCGCGCTGCTCGTCCAGCGCAGCCTGGTCGATCGCACCGACCAGATGGCCCATGCGGTCCGACTCCATCCACAGCGCCATGTCCAGCGCGGTGGTCGGCACGTTCTCGAAGTAGTTGGTGCGATCGGTGTTGGTGGTGCCGTTCTGGTTGGTGGCACCGACCTGCTTGAACGGTTCGAAGAATTCGCCGTCGTGGTTTTCGCTGCCCTGGAACATCAGGTGCTCGAACAGGTGCGCGAAGCCGGTGCGGCCGGCCGGCTCATCCTTGCTGCCCACGTGGTACCAGACGTTGACCGCGACGATCGGCGCCTTGCGATCGGTATGCACGATCACGCGCAGGCCGTTGGGCAGGGTGAACTGCTCGTACGGGATATCGACCTTGGCCGGTGCCGTCGGCCTGGCGGCAAGCGCGGAGGTGGGCGCAAGCGTGCCCAGGGCGGTGCTGAGGGCGACGGCCAGCAATGCGGCGCGCGGGCGAAGGGCGAGAGACATATCCGGATCCTTGGTCACATAGGTGAACCCCGATCCTAGCCTGCGCAGGCAACGGCAGGAATCGGTCGCCAGTCACTGGGGGTGTTTGCCCTGAAGGCCATCCGGCCCGGCCCCAGCCGGGGGGCGTGAACCGTCACATGTGCCGGCTGAAGGCGTCCGGACAGTGTCCGCGGCACATCGAATGGACAGGTGTCCGCCCACCGGACACTTTTCGATTGATAAAAAACCCTTGTAAATCAATGAATAAAAGTTGGCACGGGGATTGCTTGGCACTTCCTGCGCCAGGAAGGACTTCAGACGCAAGCTGACTGAAGACTGAACAAATGCAGGAAATCGAAAATTCTTCTTGCATCCCCAGAATTGGTGTACTACCTTACTACCACACCACTGATCACCAACACTAAACAGGCCCCGTCATGAACGCCAAGACCATTGCCATCGCCATCGCCCTGATCGCCGGCACCGCGGTTGTTTCGTCGGTGCAGGCCTCCGAATCCATCAAGACCCTGGCCACCGTGCAGGTTCGCCCGGCCGCCGACCAGCTGGCCCAGCAGGCCTGGGAACAGGCCAGCGGCATCCCGACCCTGGCCACCGTGGAAGTGCGCCCGAGCGCCGACCAGCTGGCCGAGCGCAACGGCTACGTCGCCGCCCCGGTCGCCGCCGCGATGCCGATCACCACCCTGGCCTCGGTGGAAGTGCGCCCGAGCCTGGAACAGCGCGTCGCCCTGGCCGCCGAACTGGAAGCCCAGCGCTACGCCGCCACCCTGGCTGCCGCTGCCACCAGCGTCGCCAACCAGGTGATCGTCAACCTGCCGGCCCTGCAGGTGCGTCCAAGCGCTGCAGACCTGCAGGCCCTGGCCACCGAAACCGCCCAGGTCCTGCTGCGCCCGTAAGCGGTGCCGCCCTGCCCAGCGCAGGGCGTGCGCCGTAGAGGCGGCCGCCGTCGCAGGTACACTGCGCCGATGAATGCCGCGCCCCCGTTCCACGTAATCCTGTTCCAACCGGAAATCCCGCCCAACACGGGCAATGTGATCCGGCTCTGCGCCAACACCGGCGCGCAGCTGCACCTGGTCGAGCCGCTCGGCTTCGCACTGGAAGACAAGCAGCTCAAGCGCGCCGGCCTGGACTACCACGAGTACTCGCGCCTGCAGGTGCACCCCGACCTGGACACCGCGCTGGCGCGGATCGCACCGAAGCGGTTGTTCGCCCTGAGTACGCGTGCCAGCGTCCGCTACGACAGCGTGGCGTTCGAAGATGGCGATGCCTTCCTGTTCGGCCCGGAAAGCCGTGGCCTGCCGCAGGACGTGCTCGATGCGCTGCCGGATGGCCGCCGCCTGCGCCTGCCGATGCGGCCGGGCAACCGCAGCCTCAATCTTTCCAACACCGTTGCCGTGGTGATGTACGAGGCGTGGCGGCAGCATGGGTTTGCCGGCGGCGCGTAAACCGCTCCGGGGTGGCTGTGGATCGCTGCTGGTGGGTGTGACCTGCTTCTGGTGGGTGCGGACCTTGGTCCGCACTGTTCCCCGGTCGCGTGCCGAAGGAGTGTGCCAACCAAGGTTGGCACCTACCAAAGACAGGTCAAGGCGGCTGCAGAAACTTCTGGAAAGATGTGCCAACCAAGGTTGGCACCCACCGGAACCAGGTTTCAGAACGCGTTGATGCCGGTCAGTTCGCGGCCGATCACCAGCTGGTGCACGGTCTCGGTGCCTTCATAGGTGATCACCGATTCCAGGTTCAGTGCATGCCGGATCGCCACGTGTTCGGTGGTGATGCCGGCCCCACCCAGCAGATCGCGACATTCGCGGGCGATGTCGATCGCCATGCGGCAGTTGTTCCATTTGGCCAGGCTGACCTGCTGCGGCTGCAGCTGCCCGGCTTCCTTCAGGCGGCCCAGCTGCAGGGCCAGCAGCTGCGCGGTGGTGATGCGGCGGGCCATTTCGGCCAGCTTGATCTGCGCGCTCTGGGTGGCGGCCAGCGGGCGGCCGAACAGCACGCGCTCCTTGGCATAGCCCAGCGCTTCATCCAGGCAGGCAACGGCGGCACCGATCGGGCCCCAGCTGATGCCGTAACGGGCCTGGGTCAGGCAGCCCAGCGGCCCCTTCAGGCCCTTCACGTTCGGCAGGCGATGGCTGTCGGGCACGCGCACGTCATCGAAGAACAGCGCGCCGGTCAGCGACGCGCGCAGGCTCATCTTGTGCTTGATCTCCTGCGTGGTGAAGCCGGCCATGCCCTTCTCCAGCACGAAGCCCTGGATGCCGTCCTCGGTCTGCGCCCAGACGATGGCCAGGTCGGCCACCGGGCCGCTGGTGATCCACATCTTGCTGCCGCTGATGCGCCAGTCGCTGCCGTCGCGCATCGCGCGGGTCTTCATGCTGGCCGGGTCAGACCCACCGTGCGCCTCGGTCAGGCCGAAGCAGCCGATCAGTTCGCCGCGCGCCATCGCCGGCAGCCACTGCTGGCGCTGTTCCTCGCTGCCGTAGGCATAGATCGGGTACATGCACAGCGAGCTCTGCACCGAGACGAAGCTGCGCAGGCCCGAATCGCCGCGCTCCAGCTCCTGGCAGATCAAGCCATAGCTGACCGCACCCAGATCACCGCCGCCGTATTCGGCCGGCAGGGTGGCGCCCAGCAGGCCCAGCGAGGCGATCTCCGGCACCAGTTCAGAGGGGAAACGGGCCTGGTCGAAGGCATCGCCGATGATCGGCAGCACGCGCTCGTTGGTGAAGCGGGCGACGCTCTCCTGCACCGCGCGCTCTTCCTCATTGAGCAGGGAACGGACATCGAACAGATCGTACGGATGCAAAGCCATGGCACTCACGCGCAGTCAGGACCCGGCCATTGTCGGTCATCCGGGCAGAGCGTGCCGACCAGGGTCGGCACCCACCCGGGCCGCAGCCTTACGCTGCACCGCAGCAATCGTGACGTGAACATCGGCGATCTAGCTCGATCACGCGCGGCCCGGTACCCTGACACATTCAAACAACCGTTTCGCTCGTGGCTGCACGCGCGATTCCCAGGCACCGCCGGTGGCCCCGATGCCGGCCCTACCCACGAGTCATGCAATCGATGAGCGCTGAAGCCAACGCCCTGCCCCCGCGTGAAGTAATGGAATTCGACGTGGTGATCGTCGGCGCCGGCCCCGCCGGCCTGGCCACCGCGATCCGCCTGCGCCAGCGCGCGATCGAAGCCGGCCGCGAGTTGTCGGTGTGCGTGCTGGAGAAGGGGTCCGAACCAGGCGCGCACGTGCTGTCTGGTGCGGTGATGGATCCGCGCGCGCTGACCGAGCTGTTCCCGGACTGGGCCGAGCGCGGCGCACCGCTGAAGCAGAAGGTCACCCGTGACGAATTCCTGTTCCTCAGCGAAACCGGCGCGCGCAGCACGCCCAACGCGCTGCTGCCGGAGTGCTTCCACAACGAAGGCAACTACATCATCAGCCTGGGCGAAGTGACCCGCTGGCTGGCGCAGCAGGCCGAGGCGCTGGAAGTGGCGATCTTCCCCGGCTTCGCCGCAGCCGAGGTGCTGTACGGCGACAACGGTGAAGTGATCGGCGTGGCCACCGGCGACATGGGTATCGAGAAGGATGGCAGCATCGGCCCGGCGTTCGAGCGCGGCATGGCGCTGCAGGCGAAATACACGATCTTCGCCGAAGGCGCGCGCGGCCATCTCGGCCGCCAGTTGATCGCGCGTTACACGCTGGACGAAGGCAAGGACCCGCAGGCCTACGGCATCGGCATCAAGGAGCTGTGGCAGATCGACCCGTCCCGGCATGAGCCGGGTCTGGTGGTTCACGCCGCCGGCTGGCCGCTGGACAGCGACACCTACGGCGGCGCGTTCCTGTACCACGCCGACGGCGGCAAGGTCGCCATCGGCTACGTGGTAGGCCTGGACTACAGGAACCCGTGGCTGAGCCCATTCGAAGAGTTCCAGCGCTTCAAGACCCATCCGTCCATCCGCAAGCATCTGGAAGGCGGTACCCGCATCGGTTACGGCGCGCGTGCGATCACCGCCGGTGGCCTGCTGTCGCTGCCGAAGACGGTGTTCCCGGGCGGTGCACTGGTCGGCTGCGAGGCCGGCTACCTCAACGCCAGCCGCATCAAGGGCAGCCATGCCGCGATCAAGACCGGCATGCTGTGCGCCGACGCCGCGTTCGACGCGCTGGCCGCCGACCGCCAGCACGATGAACTGAGCGCCTACCCGAAGGCGTTCGAAGCCAGCTGGCTGTTCACCGAACTGCAGCAGGCCAAGAACTTCAAGCAGTGGTTCAAGAAGGGCCAGACCGTGGCCACGCTGATGACCGGCGTCGAGCAGTGGCTGCTGCCGAAGCTGGGCGTGCGCAACCCGCCGTGGACCCTGCACCGCACGCAGCCGGATCATGCCTGCCTGGAACCGGCCGCCAAGCACACCCGCATCGCCTACCCGAAGCCGGATGGGGTGCTGACCTTCGACCGCCTCAGCTCGGTGTTCCTGAGCAGCACCAACCACGACGAGAACCAGCCCAGCCACCTGACGCTGAAGGACCCCAGCATTCCGGTGAAGGTGAACCTGGCCGAGTACGCAGGCCCGGAAGCCCGCTATTGCCCGGCCGGTGTGTACGAGTTCGTTGGCGAAGCCGACAACGCGCGCCTGCAGATCAACGCGCAGAACTGCGTGCACTGCAAGACCTGCGACATCAAGGATCCGACCCAGAACATCGTCTGGGTGACCCCGCAGGGCGGCGGCGGCCCGAACTACTCGGGCATGTGATCGCCCCGGGCTGCGACCGTGTGTCGCAGCCCGACCGCTCCACCGCACCGCTATCCTGCCCACCCATGCGTGCCTGCCGCCTGCTCACCGCCGTTGCCGTGGCCCTGCTTGCCACGGCCTGCCAGCGCCCGCCCGCGGTGCCGGCCACGCCCGAACAGGCCCGGCAGCAGGCCATGCAGCGCGCGTTCGAACTGTGTGCCGGCTGCCACACCGTGCAGCCCGGTGGCATCCACCGCTTCGGACCCAACCTGCACGGCGTGATCGGCCGCCGCGCCGGCAGCCTGCCCGACTATGGGTATTCCGACGGCATGCGCCGCGCCGACATCACCTGGACCGCACAGACGCTGGATACCTTCCTGCAGTCACCCACGCACCTGGTGCCGGGCACCCGCATGTACAACGCCTTCCCCAGCGCAGAACGCCGCGCCCTGGTGATCGCCTACCTGCAGCAGCAGTCGGCTCAGTGAGCCAGGCGCTGCAGCTGTTGCTGCAGCCGCGCCACGAACGTCGTTACGGTGGCGAACAACGGCGCCGTATCGGCCTCTGCCGCATCCTGCAGGCGCTCGACCAGGGCATTGGCCTGCTGGGCCAGTGCCGTGGCCCCGATCGCCCCGAGCCCGCCGGCCTGGCGATGCAGGTGCAGCGCCGCAGCCTGGCGGTCGCCAGCCTGCACGGCGCGCTGCACGGCGGCCAGGTCACCCTCGCTGGCCTGCAACAGGCTGTCGCGCAGCTGCTCGGCCACCACGCGCGAGCCGAAGCGCTGCTGCAGGGTGGCCAGATCAGGCAATGCTTCACCGTCGTCGGCGGCAACCTCCGGCACCGGCACCTCGAACGACTGGCCCTGGGCCTGCGGCAGCCAGCGCAGTAGCGCCGCACGCAGCGTGGCCAGCGACAGCGGCTTGGCCAGTACCTCGTCCATGCCGGCCTCGCGGCAGCGGCGCGCATCGTCGTCCAGCACGCTGGCGGTCAGCGCCAGCACCGTCAGCCGCGGCTGGCCGGTACGGCCCTCGCGTTCGCGCAGCAGGCGGGTGAAGCCAAATCCATCGAGTACCGGCATGCGGCAGTCGGTGATCACCAGGTCGAAGCTCTCCGACGACAGGCGATCCAGCGCCTGCTGGCCATCGCCCAGCAGCACATGGGGCACGCCCAGCTGCTGCAGCCGCCACGCCATCATCGCCTGGTTGGTCGGGTGGTCCTCGATCACCAGCACCCGCGCCTGGCGCAGCGCGGCGGGCAGCAGCGCGGACTGGTCCTGCTCGGCCAGCAGTGCCGCCGCGTCCTCGCTGCCGGCCTCCACCAGCGATACCCGCACTTCGGCGCGGGTTCCTTCGCCCAGCGTGCTGTGCAGGGTCAATTCGCCCTGCATCATCTGCACCAGTCGCTGGCAGATGCTCAAGCCCAGGCCAGTGCCGCCGTGGTCACGCTGGATGTAGGCACCGGCCTGCGTAAAGGGCGCGAACAGGTGCTGCAGTTGTTCCGGTGCGATGCCGATGCCGGTGTCGGTAACGCTCAGGCACAGCGGTTGCACGCCGTCTTCGCTGGTCGGCCCCAGCACCTCCAGCTGCAGGCGCACCTCGCCCTGTGCGGTGAACTTGATGGCATTGCTGAGCAGGTTGAACACGATCTGGCGCAGCCGCACGCCGTCCACTTCGTGGGCCGGCGCCAGCTCGGGATCGATCTGCACGTGCAGCGCCAGGCCACGCGCGCTGGCCTGGGCCGACAGCAGGCGGCACACGCTCTCCAGCAGGGGCCGCAGCGGTTGCGGCACCGGTTCCAGGCGCAACGCCCCTGCTTCCAGCCGCGAGTAATCGAGGATGTCATCGAGGATCTGCCGCAGCATCTGGGCCGAATCCTCGATAACGCCGAGGATGCGCTGCTGTTCGCTGTCCAGCGGTGAGTGCGCCAGCACCTCCAGCATCCCCAGCACGCCACTCATCGGCGTGCGGATCTCATGGCTCATCGTGGCCAGGAAGCGCGATTTGGCCTCGGCGGCCTGCTCGGCGTCCGCCTTCGCCGCCGCCAGGGCATCGGCCTGCATCCGCGCTTCGCTCACGTCCACCCAGTAACCGCTCCAGATCACCGCGCCCTCTTCGGCGGCATAGGGGTGGGCCTGGCTGCGCACCCAGCGCACGCCCTCCCCATCGCTGCGCAGGCGGAACTCCAGGATCAATGGGGCGAACTGGCGCGCGGCCTGCTCGATGGAGTGCAGGATGTGCGCGCGGTCCTCTTCCTCGATGCGTTCCAGCAACACCCTCGCATCCTGTTCGGCCTGCTGCCGTGTAATGCCGAACAACGCAGGCAGGTCACCGGCGATGAACGGGAAGCTGAGCGCGCCATCGGCGTCGCGACGCGCCTGATAGACCACTGCAGGCAGGTTGTCGGTCACCTCGGCCAGACGCTGCTCCAGCTGGCGACGTCCTGCCACCTCGCGGCGCAGCCGCCAATGGCCGACGCCATGTACCAGCAGCGCGGTCAGCAGCACCAGCAGCACCGGCACGCCCCACCGCAGCACCTTGTTCCAGTCGACACCGTTGCGGTACTCCACCCCCAGCCAGGCATTGCGCAGGGCCTCGCGCTTGCGTGGGGTCATCTGCAGCAGCAGGCGATCGAAGGTGGTAGCCAGTGCCGCGTGGCGGCGGTCCACAGCCAGCACCAGCTGGTCGTTGAAGCCGGCCGGTGCCGCCACCTGCAGCCGCCCCGGGAAACGGCTGCGCAGCAGGTGATCGACCACGGCAAGGTTGCCAATGTACGCATCGGCGTCGCCAGCGAGCAGGCGCTGCAGCGACTGTTCGGCGCTGCGTGCAGCGATGATCCGCGCCTGCGGTGCCTGCTGCAGCACGTAGCCGCGCACACGCTCCGGGTCGGACAGCAGCACGCGCTTGCCCTGCAGGTCAGCCAGGCCCAGCAGCGACTCGCCATCGCTCCTGACCACAATCACGTTCGGCACGCTGATGAAGGGCTGGCTGAACACCCAGTCCGGGCCCAGGTACCGTGAATCGACAGGAATGCCCATCACCGCCTGCAGCTCACCGCGGCGGGCCTTCTCGCGCACCTCGTACCAGTCGTGGCTGTCCTCGACCTGCAGGTTGGCACCGGCCTGCATCAGGCGCTGCAGGTATTCGCTGGCCAGCCCGCTGGGCCGGCCATCCTCGCCGGTGAACGACAGTGGCGCGGCATTCGGGGCGAAACCGATCTTCAACGGCTGCTCCAGCACGCGCTTCTCGGCCTGGCTCAGCGCCAGCTGCGCCGATGCCGACCAGTGCGGCGGTGGCAGCCATCGTTGTGCGAGGGCATCACGCTGGGCCTGGCTGGTGGCCGCCAGCGCCAGGTCCAGGGCTTCAGCCAGGGGTTGCTTGCTGTTGGGAATGCCGAAGTGCAGCCGTTCAGGGGGCAGGTCGCTGGGCCGCAACAGCGCCACGCCCTGCAGGCGCCGGCTGGCAATCAGCTCGGTGGCGACAAAGGCATTGCCGATGTAGACGTCGGCCTTGTCGTCTCTGACCATCTGCAATGCGCTCAACGTGTCGTTTACGACAAGCTGGCGGGCACGCGGGAATCGGGCGCGCACCTGCGGACCGGTCAGGAAATCCTGCTCGATCACCACCCGCAGACCCTCCAGGTCGGGCATGTCGGAGGCACGCAGGTCGTCCGGCCGGCCCACCAGGGCCAGCGGCGCTTCGCTGTAGGCCGCGGTATAGACCATGCAGCGGGTGCGGTCGGCACTGAGGCCGACATTCATCACCACGTCGATCTCGCCACGACATGCCGCATCCAGCACGGATGTCCAGTCCGGATAGCGGCGCGCCTCGACCTTCATGCCGAGCTGGCGTGCAAGATGCGACAGGTAGTCCGGTCCCAGACCGACCTGCTGGCCGTCACGGAGGGACTCGAAGGGCGGCCAACCGCTGTCATACTGCCCGACAACGATGGTCGGATGCGCCACCAGGTATTCGCGCTGCAACGGGCTGAGCGGCAGCAGCCCAGGGGCCGGCTGTGCCTGGGCCACGGGCAGGGCAAGCACCGCCAGCAGCAGGAGCAGCCCGCGAACAGCCCACCTACGCATCTGCGTCGATCTCCTAGAATCCTGCCAGGGACCGCGATGGTCGCGGCCCGGCGTGCCCGATGGCCATACTAGAGCATGAGCTTGCGCATCATCATCGCAGACGATCACCCGGTGGTCCGCATCGGTACCCGCGCCGTCATCGAGTCGAGCGGCGTGGGCCGCGTGGTCGGCGAGGCCGACAGCGCGCAGGCGCTGATGACCCTGCTCGCCAACCAGCCCTGTGACCTGCTGGTCACCGACTACTCCATGCCGGGTAGCCCGCAGGCCGATGGCTTCGCCATGATCGGCATGATCCGCCGCCGGCATCCGGACCTGCCGGTGCTGATGCTCAGCGTCTCCAGCAACCTGGCGATCCTGCGCATGGTGCTCGACAGTGGCGTGCTCGGTCTGGTCGACAAGAGTTCGTCGATGGACGAGCTGCCGCAGGCCATCCAGTCGGTGTACCGCGGCCAGCCCTACATCAGCCGCAGCCTGCGCGAGCGGGTGGACGCGGCCGGCAGCTGGCGCATGCGCGAGGGCGACGGCAAGCCGTTGTCACCACGCGAAGTGGAGGTGCTGCGACTGCTCGGCACCGGCATGACGGTGAAGGAGATTTCGCTGCAGCTGCACAAGAGCGTCAGCACCATCAGCCGGCAGAAGGGCGACGCCATGCTCAAGCTGGGGCTGAAGGGCGACGCCGAATTGTTCGACTACCTGCGTGACGGCAAGATCTGAGACGCACTTCACATCACAGACCCGGCTGCCGCCCCCCCTCTTTGACGGCCTGCGGATCTGTGCCAAGATGGACAGGCATGAGTTCTCAATGCGAGGTCGAAGGAATCGACCGGCTCATGTCCTCGCTCCCGTCCGTGGTGGATGGGGTGCGGCTTCCTGCCGGCCGTCTGGCCCGGCAACGCTGACCATGGAGAGGCGCATGCAGTCCCCCCCCGAGCTACGTTGGACCCTGCCGTTGCGGCCCCTGCGCGCATTCGCGGCATGCCTGCTCGTCTCTCTTTCCGCTGCCGCCTGCAGCGCCGCCGATCCGGCCCCCTCGTCCTCCCAGCCTGCGCCTGCGCAGGCTGCCAAAGCGCCCCGACAGGATGTTGCCCCGATGCAGAACCCCTCTCCCGATGCCGCCGTCACCCCGCCCGACGCGCCGACCGTGATGTATTTCATCTACCAGGTGGATGGCGACGGTGCGACGTCCTATGAGGTCCAGAACGGCAGCGTGGCGACCTTCTGGTTCGGCCACCGCTTCACCCTGGACGGCACCACCTACTACACCGGCTTTTCCTGGGATACCCGCGAGCATTACGGCAAGCCGGGCGAACAGCAGCCGGCCGGCCCCGACGACCGCGCCAATCTGGCCGAGGCCACCTTCGTACTGGCCGGCGGCGACGCGAAGAAGCCGTGGAAGTTCCGCGGCCAGGAATGGACCATCGGTGCGCTCGGCGCCTACGACAAGGCCGACGACGTCGATACCCGGCGCAAGCCGATCGAACACCGCACCGCCGACGGCCGCCTGCTGCTGGCGGTGCCGACCAGCAGCTTCGACCGCGGCATCAGCAGCAGCGGCTACGCCCTGCTGCTGTTCAACCCCAAGCGCAGCGAGGACGACCTGGACAGCAAGGTCTGGCGCTACGTCGGCTCGGTGCGCACCGGCGAAGACAACAGCGCGGCCTGCGACGACGGCAACGTGATGCCGTGCACCGACAGCGATGGCGAACTGGCCTTCGTGGCCGATGGCAACGGCCTGCCGCAGCTGACCGTGACCTTCAAGGGCACCACCATCGAAGCCCCGGGCAAGACCCGCGCGCTGGGTGCCGGCGACACCGTGCACTACCGCTTCGACAGCAAGGCCCAGCAGTACATCGCGCCCTGATTTCCATCCGCCGCAGGCGGGTTACCTGTTGACCGACATGTTCTTGACTCACGGATGAGTCCGGTTGGCGATTCGCGGCATCGGCCGCTCCATCAACCCCGAGGAAAACGTCATGGCACAGCATGACTACAGCAAAAAGGAAGTCCTGGACATCGTCGAGCAGGTCGCCCGGCAGAAGGGCATCCCGGTCGATGACTTCATGCGCTTCGCGCACATCGAGACCGGCGGCACCTTCAACGAGCGCGCCCACAACACCTCGACCGGCGCCAAAGGCCTGTTCCAGTTCGTGCCCGGCTCGGCCCGCCAATACCACCTGACCGGCCACGAATTCGACCCGACCCGCAACACCGAAGCCGCCGCGCAGATGTACCAGGACAACCTGGGCTCGATGGCGCGCCGCAATGAGCGCACCGGCCACCCGTACCTGTCCGGCGGCGACACGCCGACCGGCCTGGACCTGTACCTGGCCCACCAGCAGGGCAGCGCCGGCTATGGCTCGGTGCAGACCGCGATCGCCACCGGCACCTTCGGCGTGGTCCGCAACGGCCATGGCGAAGAGATCAACATGCGCCGCAACGTGCTCAACCAGATCGGGTCCGATGCCAAGGCGCTGACCGGCCACACCCTGGCCGAAATGCGTGGCATGAACGACGGCGACCTGGCGCGGACCTTCTCCAGCTACTACATCCACAAGTACGCAGCGATCAGCATCCCGGAAAAGCACATCACGCCGCAGACCGTGGCACCGGGCCAGGCCCAGGCTCCAGGCACACCTGCGCAGACCGCCGCAGTGGGCGCCGCTGCGGCCACGCTGGCGGCGACCGCAACGGCTCCTGCTGCGCCGAAGCCGGGCATCGAACTGCACGCCGCGTACGACGCTGGCGTGAAGTACGACGATGTGAAGTACGCCATCAACATCCCGGGCCACGCGCTGTACGTGCCGGGCAAGACCGGCAAGAACGTGGACCAGGGCTACATCGATTGCTCCGGCTGGGTCGGCACCCTGCAGAACCGGACCATGGACGAGATCAACCAGAAGGCCGGGCACGCTGTCTTCAGCAAGGCCGACCGCATCGACCTGGGCAACCTCGGTTCCGGCGGCATCGTGCACAAGGCCGTCGAACAGTCCGGCGTGCTGCTCGAGCGCGACGCCATCCTCAAGCCCGGTGCGCTGAAGGAAGGCATGGTCATCGGCCTGGATACGGCCAGGACCCGCCACGAGCACTGGAATGGCATCGACCACATCGTGATGGTGGTGCGCGACCCGAATACCGACAAGCTGCTGATCAGCCAGTCCACCGGCAGCAAGGGCGTGCACACCATGCCCGTGGAGGATTACCTCAAGCAGGTGAAGGACCACCCGCACTGGAAGCTGTTCGCGTCGGACCCGTTGTCCAAGGCGCGCGACCTGCTGGAAAGCCGCACCCAATCTCATGAGCAGACCCAGGGCAAGCCTGCGGCCGAACACAAGGCCGCTGCCGCCCCGCACGCCGAGCTGTACAAGCCGGGCGCGCACAGCGAGGGCGTGCGCAAGGTGCAGGAGCAGCTGGGCCACCTCGGCTATGCCGGGGCCGACGGCAAGCCGCTGGCCGAGGACGGCCGCTTCGGCCGCAATACCGAAGCGGCGGTACGCCAGCTGCAGAAGGACAACGGGCTGGTTGCCGACGGCATCGTCGGTGCAAAGACGCTGGATGCGATCAAGGAGGCCCGCGAGCGCCCGCTGCTGAACGACGAGCGGCACCCGCGCAATCCGATGTACCTGCAGGCCACCGAAGGCCTGGAGCGGATGCCGGCGGGCACCTTCAAGGACCGCCACGCGCTGGAAAGCGCCGCAGCGGCCCTGACCAGGGAGGCGCATGCCGCCGGCCTGCAGCGCATCGACGCGGTGGTGCCCAGCCCGAACGGTGAGCGCCTGTTCGCCGTGCAGGGCACGGTCCGTGACCCGGCGGCCAGCCGCGTTGCGGTGGAAACCCGCACCGCCAGCGAGCAGAGCATGGCGCTCAGCAGCGGCGCGGTGCAGGGCGCGCCGAACGTGCTGCACCAGCCGCAGGACGCGCAGCAGGAACAGACCCGCCAGGCGCAGAAGGCCATGGGCGTCTGAGCCCGCAGCGCCTTGCAGACCGGGAGGGGCCGCGCCATGCGCGGCCCTTTCCCTTTCTGCCAGCTGAGCGGTAAAAGCCACTTTCAGCCTTGCTTCATGCCGCCTGCCGCTAGATGAATGCGCAAGCCGCCCGGTAGGCCAGGCAATGTTCCGGCAATGTCGGAACGCCAGCGTGGTCTCCACGGCAGCCGGGGCGCCCCGCGCCCTCCCTGCCCAGCGTGGCATGCACCTCACAGGAGAACCGAACATGCTCAGTACTTCCACACTCAGCTTCCGTGGTCTGGCGATGGCCCTGGCACTGGTTGCCGGTGTCGCCGTGGTCAGCGATGCCAGCGCGATGTCGAGGAAGGACAAGCGCACCCTGGTCGGCGCCGTGGTCGGTGGCGTGGCCGGCAACCTGCTGTCCAACGGCGACCCTGCGGCCACCGTCGGCGGTGCCGTGGCCGGCGGCGCGATCGGCAACCTGACCACCTCCGACCGCCGCGACCGCCGTTACTACGACAATCGCCGTTACGACGACCGCTACGATCGCCGTTACGACCGTGGCTACTACCGCAGTGGCTACTACGACCGTGGCGATGACCGCCGCTGGCAGCGTGAGCGCTACTACGACAACCGCTACTACCACGACCGCGGCCGCCATCGCGGCTGGTAAGCAGCGCCGACATACCGATGACGCGGAGACGGGCGGGTCGATGACCCGCCCGTTTGCGTTGGCCACGCGCATGGCGTTGAATGCGCAGCCTTGGATGTGACTTTCCCGATCGGACTGTGGCATGACGTCTTCCTCCCACCGCGTGCAGGGCCTCAACAACGACGAGGTCGCTGCCGACTGGCCAGCGATCAGCGCGGCGGACATCGCGTGGCTGAGTACGCGTTACCCGCAGCTGGGCGGGCACAGCCAACCGCGCTGGCATAGCCCGCGGCCGCTGTCTGCCGCCGCCATCGTCGACGGCACGCGCGGCGCGGTGTTCATCAAGCGCCACCACCACAGCGTGCGCAGCGCGGCCTGTCTGGAAGAAGAACACCACTTCATCGCCCATCTCGCCGCCGCCGGCGTGCCAGTGGTGCAGGTGCTGCCGGCCACCGATGGCCACACTGCGGTCGAACACGGCGAATGGACGTTTGAACTGCACGATGTCGGCGTGGGCGACGACCTGTATCGCGACGCGGTGTCGTGGTCGCTGTTGACCGATGTCGCGCAGGCCCGCGAGGCAGGGCGCACGCTCGCACAGCTGCACCGTGCCGCCGCCAGCTACCACGCGCCCCAGCGCAGCACCCATCTGCTGGTGGCGCGCGACGACCTGATCCGTGCCGACGATCCGATCGCCGCCATCAAGGCAGGACTGGATGAACGTCCCGGGCTGGCACGCTATCTCGCGCGCATTCCATGGGAAGCACAGCTGCAGCGCGACGTGCTGCCGTGGCACGCCGGCCTGGCCGAGCGCCTGCGCGCCGAGCCCCGGCTGTGGGCGCACAACGACTGGCATGTCTCCAACCTGCTGTGGCGCAACGGCGAGGTCAGCACCGTGCTGGATTTCGGCCTGGCGTCGCCCACCAGCGCGCTGTTCGACCTCGCCACCGCGATCGAGCGCAACGCAGTGGCGTGGCTGGAACTGGAGCGCGGCATGGAGGCAGTGCGCATCGATATCGCGCTGGCCCTGCTCGACGGCTACCGCGAGGTGCTGCCGTTGTCGGCGGCACGCGTGCACCTGCTGGCCGACCTGCTGCCAATGGTCCATTTCGACTTCGCACTGTCCGAAGTGGAGTACTTCGAAGGTGTCACCCGCTCAACCGCGAATGCCGACGTGGCCTGGCAGCCCTTCATGCTGGGCCATCCGGCGTGGTTCCACAGCGCGCCGGGACGGGCACTGCTGCAGGCCCTGCACGCCGTCGCGTGATCCGGTTGACGCAGCGTTGGGGTCAGATCCCTTTCCGCAGGAAAGGGATCTGACCCCGGCTGGCGCTCGCAAATCCGTACCATTTGTAGTGAAATGGTCACCTGAAGCGGGGGTGCCTGGATCTGCCAGGCTGAGAGAGTCCCTTGGAACCTGATCCGGTTTGCACCGGCGTAGGGAGCTTTGAGCCGCAGCCACACCCCCATCATGGGCCGGTGCACCTGCGCGCCGTCGCTTCGTCTCCCTTGTTGTCCGAAGACGAACCGAATGAACCGCTGCCTGCGCCCCACCCTGCTCTCACTCGCCCTCTGCGCCGCGCTGCCGCTGCATGCCAGCGAGGCCGAGGCCACCACCGATGCGGCTGCCACTGGTGCCGAACGCTCGCCGACCGAACTGGCGGCGGTGCGCGTGGAGGCCGGCAAGCCGAAGGCCGATACCTCGCGCGTGAATGCCTTCGGCGGCGGTTCGTGGAAGGACACGCCGGCTTCGGTGAACGTGCTCGAGCGCGACTATCTCGAACGTCGCCAGGTACGTTCGCTGTCCGAGCTGGCCAGCAACGATGCCTCGCTGGGTGATGCGTATGCACCTGTGGGCTACTACCAGAACATCGCCATCCGCGGCTTCGCGCTGGACGCCGCCACCGGCTACCGCTTCAACGGGCTGTCCATCGCCGGCGAGCAACGCCTGGCGCTGGAGAACGTGCAGTCGGTCGAGATCCTCAAGGGTGAAGCCGGCCTGGCGGCAGGGGTGATGGCGCCGGGCGGGATCATCAACTACATCGGCAAGCGCCCGGCTGAAGTACGCACCGCCACGCTCGGCACCGATTCGGAAGGCTCACGCTACGTCGCCGTCGATGTCGGCCACTGGATCACCCCGCGTTTCGGCCTGCGCCTGAATGCCGCATGGGACTCCAGCAATTCCTACGTCGCGCACGCCGATGGCCGCCGCAACTTCTACTCGCTGGCCGCCGACTGGCTGATCGGCGAGCGCGGCAAGCTGGAAGTGGATGCCAACTACCAGACCAGCTCGCAGCGCTCGGTGTCCGGCTACCAGCTGCTGGGCGCGCGTGACCTGCCGCGCGGTGTCGACCGCGAGCACCTGCTCGGCTACCAGCCGTGGCAGCGCCCGGTGGATATCGCCAGCACCAACATCACCGCGCTGCATACCTACGACTTCAACGATGCCTGGCAGTCGCGCGTCTCGGTCGGCCACAGCCGCTCGGTGATCGATGACAACGTCGCCTTCGCCTACGGCTGCTACTACGCCGTGCAGTGCGCCGATGGCAGCGTGCCAGGCAACTACTTCGCGCCCAACGGCGACTACGATGTCTACGACTACCGCAGCCCGGACGACACCCGCCGCAACCAGCAGGCCCGTGCCGAGCTGCGTGGCCGCTTCGAGACCGGCAGCGTCGGCCATCAGCTGACCCTCGGTGCCGACTACTTCCGCCGCACCGTGGACAAGCGCCCGAGCGTCAACGAGTACGTCGGCACCAGCAACATCCACGACCCGCAGGTGCCCGTGTTCGAGCCGTCGCCGAAGATGCCCGGCCCCTCCGCACGACGCCTGGACAGCCGCCAGACCGCGTTCTTCGCGCTGGACCGGATGAGCTTTGGCGATGACTGGCAGTGGTTGGCCGGTGGCCGCTTCGTGCGCCTGGACGAGCGTGCCTACGACAAGCGTGGTGTTCCGCAGCGGCACAGCCGCCTGTCGCGGTTCCTGCCGCAGACCGCGGTGGTGTGGAAGGCCACCGATCAGCTCAACGCCTATGCCAGCTACGTGCGCGGCATTTCGCTGGGCCAGGAAGCGCCGTTCTGGACCAGCAATGCCGACACTTTCCTGCCGTCGGTGCAGTCGCGGCAGCTGGAAGTGGGCGTGAAGTACGTGCCGGTCGAAGCACTGACCTTGGGCGCGGCGGTGTTCCGCATCTCGCAGCCCTACCAGTACGCCAGGCCCGACAGCAGCGACGTCGGCTACACCTTCGTCGAGGAAGGCACGCAGACCCACACCGGCCTGGAGCTGACCGCCAACGGCCAGCTGACCGACGCACTGCAGATCGTGGCCAGCGCCAGCGTGCTGCAGGCGCGCGCGCGCGACACCGGCACGCCGGCCTATGAAGGCCATCAGCTGGTGAACGTGCCGAAGGTACGCGCCAGCGTGCACGTGGCCTACGCGCTGCCGTTCGTGCAGGGCCTGGACGTGACCGGTGGCTGGCGCTATGCCGGTGCCAACGTGGCACGCGCCGACGGTGGCGTGCGCGCGCCGGACTACTCGGTGTTCGATGCCGGCCTGCGCTTCCAGCATCGCCTGCACGAACGCGCGGTGACCTGGAACCTGTCGGTGGACAACGTATTCGACCGCTTCTACTGGCGCGATACCGGCAGCAGCGGCGGTGACTACTACCTGTTCCCCGGTGCACCGCGACAGGCCCGCCTGTCGGTGACGTTCGCGCTGTGAGCGGCGTGATGCTGGAGTGGACCGCCGCGCTGTGCAGCATCCTCGGCGTCTGGCTGATGGCCAGGCGCCGGCTGTCGGCATGGCCGGTGGGCCTGCTGTCGGTGGCGCTGTATGGCCTGGTGTTCGCCGAAGCCAAGCTGTACTCGGATACCCTGCTGCAGGTCGCCTTCGGTGGCTTCCTGGTCTACGGCTGGCTCAACTGGCGGCAGCACGCCGCCGATGAGGGCAGCATCCGCATCGTGCCACTGGCACGCGGCACGCTGCTGCGTGACCTGGCCATCGGCCTGTGCGGTGGCGTGGCGCTGGGTGCGGCCATGCACACCTTCACCGATGCCGCGCTGCCCTGGCTGGACGCGATGCTGACCGCGCTGAGCCTGGTCGGCCAGTGGTGGCAGGCACGCCGCCACGTAGCCTGCTGGTGGGTGTGGATCGCGGTGGACGTGGTCTATGTGGGTGCATACCTGTTCAAGTCGCTGCACGTGACCGCGGCACTGTACGTGTTCTTCCTCGGCCTGGCCGTGTTCGGCCTGCGCGCATGGAGCGCCGCCGCGCGTGAACGGCAGGTGGCAACGCGGTAGCGCCACGCCATGCGCGGCCGGGCTACCGGTAGTCGCCAACCTGGGTTGGCGCGCGCCTGCCGACCAAGGTCGGCATCTACCCACCACATCCACGCATGGCGTGGACCTACTTCGGCTCCAGCAGCAGGCCCAGGCGCAGCGGCTGGCGCATGTCGGCCGGCGGTGCCGCCTGCAACGGCGCGGCCTGCAGCGTCGCGCGCAGGTCGGCGTCGACCTGGGCATCGCCCAGGCTGTCGAATTCCAGTTTCGAAATACGGCCGTCCGCCGCGATCCACACGCTCACCGGCAGCGGCGTCGGCGTGTCCGGGTGCGCCTGCAGCCATTCCAGTACACGCTGCGCCTGCGGGTCCTGCTCCTGCTGCAAGCGCTGCTGCAGCTGGCCACCCACGGCGGCGGCGTAGGCCATCCAGTGCGCAGGGGCTTCCTGCGCGGAAACGCTGGCACTCCCCAGTGCCAACGCGCCGAACACCGCGGCCAGACGCCGCCACCAGCGGCGCATGCCGGTCCTGTTTGCTGACATGACCATCGCCTGCCTCCTGCACTCCCATCCAGCGCGCCATGGTCGGCGCCCTAGATGACAGGCAGATGGCGGCCGGTGATGGCCCGGCGCGATCACTCGCCCAGGTCGGCCAGCACCTTGCGCGAGGGCGCGAAGAAGGTCACGCCGGTGGTGGCGGTGGAGAAGTCGAGGATGCGGTCATGCAGCGGCGCAGGATTGCCGATGAACATGCGCTCGAGCATCTTCTCGATCACCCACAGGCGGCGGGTGTAGCCGATGAAGTAGGTACCGTACTCGCCACGCCCCGGGTTGGCGAACGGCATGTTGTCGCGCAGGATCTCGTGCTCGCCGTCGGCATCCTCGATGGTGCACAGGGTCTTGTGCGATTTCTGCGCATCGGCCGGCGCGTCGTCCAGCTCGATGTTGTCGTGCTTGGTGCGGCCGATGATCGCCTCCTGCGCCTCGGTCTTCTGCGCGCGCCACGCATCGAGGTTGTGCAGGTACTTCTGCACCACCACGTAACTGCCGCCGGCATGCTCCGGGTCCTCGTCACCCACGATCGTGGCTTCCGGCAACGACAGCCCTTCTGGATTGGCCGTGCCATCGACGAAGTCGAGCAGGTCGCGGCCATCGAAGTAGCGGAAACCGGCGACATCATCGACCGTTTCCACCGCGTCACCGAAGGCCATCAGCAGGTTGCGCTCGAACGCCACGATCAGGTCCATGGTGCGTGCGCGGATGTGGTACAGCAGGTCACCGGGCGTGGACACGGCGGTGTGGGTCGCGCCCTTGATCTCGCGGAACGGCTTCAGCTCGCGTGGCGGCGTGGAGCCTACCAGCGGCTGCCACACGCGATGGCCAATGGCAACGTTGCAGGTGAAGGTGCGCTCGATCTCGCGGATGGCGGTGTTCTTGATCAGATCGTCGGTACTGGCCAGCACCTCGCGCGCCTTGGCGATCGACGCCTCGTCATCCTTCACCTTCAGCACCAGGAACGCCGCCGAATGGGTGAGCGGCGCAGTGATCTGCTGCGGCTCGTTGTCGAGCGTGTGGTTGACGGCGGTGATCGGTGCGGGCTGGGAGTTCACGGCGGTTCCTGCTGGCTTGAGGCGGACGCATCGCGTGTGGCGATGTGCGGGCGATCATAGCGGAACCGCCTGACCGGGGACGGAGCGGTTCTCGTTCCGTCCACCAGCGAAGGTACGAAGACCTCAGTCCACATCACTCCAGACCGCCAGTTCGTAGCCATCCAGATCGCGGAAGTGGAAGCGGCGGCCCCCGGGGAAGGCGAACACCGCCTGCACCACTTCGCCACCGGCGGCGACCACGCGCTGCTGTGCTTCGGCCAGGTCCGCGCAGTACAAGATCACCAGCGGACCGCCGTGCGCATGCACCGCTGCGTCGGCCACGAAGCCACCTTTCAGGCGGCCGTCGTCGAACTCGGTGTAGGACGGACCATAGTCGGTGAAGTGCCAGCCGAACACCTCGCCGTAGAAGCGTTTGCTGCGGGCGATATCGGCGACGTTGAATTCGATGTTGTCGATGCGGCGTTCGGCATCGTGGGGTGCGGCAGGATTCATGGCGTGGCTCCGTGGTGGGAGCCCAGCATCGATCAATACAGTACAGCGGTCTTGAACAAAACGGCCATCATTGTCCCCACTCCAGGCGCAGCTCGCTGGCGGTCATGCCAGCCAGCTCGCGCGCCTCGCGGCTGAGATGGGCCTGGTCGGCATAGCCGGCATCAGCGGCCAGCATCGCCAACGAATGCTGTGGCAGCGCGCGACTCTGGCGCAGGAAACGTTGCAGCCGCAGGATCCGCTCCAGCGTCTTGGCGCCGTAGCCGAACTGCGACTGGCTGAAACGCCGCAGGCTGCGCGGGCTCAGGCCCAACTGCGCCGCCAGCGTATCCAGCGTGGCATTACCCGCGGCGAGCGCTTGGAACAGGACATGGGCGCGCTGCGCCGGCGTATCGAGCGCGGCCGCACCCATGTGCTGTTGCAGGCAGTGCGCCATTCGCTGCAGGCGCTGTGCAGGCGCGGTGTCGCCGATGGAGGCCGCCGCCTTGTTCGCCCACGCGCCCTTCAGATCAGCCAGTGGCACGGCCTGGCCGATGATCCCGGCCAAAGGCAGGCCCAGCGCGGCCAATGCCTGGCCGGGGCGGAAGCGTGCGCCCAGCACCTGCGCACCGGGTGCCAGCGCCGGGTGCGCGGCCACACGGTCCGGGCCGACGACGAACAGCGCACCGTCGCGCCAGAGGATATCCACGCAGCCATCGGGCAATACGGTGATGTGCCCATCGGCATCGGCAGGAAGCTGGCTCTGCCACAGCTGGCCAAAGTGGCCGCGCAGCGGCGCAGGCGTCAGATGTTCCTGGTAGGTCGTGCCGGTGCCTGCAAGAGAGGAAGGGTCGCCCATGCCGCATTGTGGCGCCACGGGGCCCATAAAAGTGAAGCCCGGCGCGAGGCCGGGCTTCGGTTGGCGTGTGGGAGAGAGAGAGAGTCACACGCCAGCACAACACGCACTAACGACAGGCGTTTGTTACCAGGTGAAGCGCGGGCCCACGAACCACTCGCGGTCGCCGGCCTTGGCCAGCTTCACTTCGCCACTCAGGCCCCAGTTCTGGTTGAACTTGGCGGTGGCGCCGACGCGGCCGTAGAACTCGCCGTCCGGGTTGATGCCGTGCTTCTTGGTGTAGTCCTCGTAGCCGGCCATCACGTAGCCTTCCACGTACGGGTTGAACGCGGTGCGCACGCCGACTTCGGTCGAATAGCCGTTGAAGTCCAGGCCATGCTTCATATCGAACTTCTGGTACGCAACGCGGGCCACCAGGTCGGTGTTCGGTGCGATGCCGTAGTTGTAGCCGGCACCGATGCGCCACTGGTCGACGTCATTCTTGAACTTGTCGGTCTCCTGCGCGCTGTAGTCGCCGAAGATGTGGAAGTTCGGGTGCACCGCCACGGAACCCTTCACCTTCCAGCCATCGGCGTCGCCGCCCTTGGCATCGGTGTTCACGTAGCCGCCTTCAACGTAGTTGTACGACAGGCCGTCGGTTGCCGATGCAGCGAACGGCAGGGCAGCCAGGAGACCCAGGGCGAGCAGCGAATTCTTGTTCATCGGGACACACCTTTAATTATTTTGGTTTCGTCGGCCGCCTCCCGGGAGGGGGAGAGAAAGGAGGCGGTCGACAGGTGTGAATTATCCGTTAGGGGGTCTAATCGACCCTGAATATTGAACTGACTGGTGTATAAATAAGGCTGGCGTTCAGGGAACTCCACATGCAGCACGCGTCCGTCGCATCACTGCTGTTTCCGCCCCATGCGCGCCGCGCGGTGCGGGTGCTGCTGCTCGTCGCCCTTCCGATGATGCAGCTGCCAGCCAACGCGGCCGAGCGCGCCCAACCTTCTGCACGCATCGTGGTACAGACAGACGATGTCACGCGTTTCTTCAGCGTGCTGGATGCCACTGGAGGAAAACCAAGTGCCGAAGACCTGCAGCGCGGCTATCTGGACACCGGCACGGAGGCATTGCGCAGCTTCACCGACAGCCGCATCGGATCAATGGAGCGTTTGGCCAGGGCCATCCAGGACAAGCCGGCGTTGTTCGCCAGGGCGCGGACCTGTGCAGCGGCATTGCCGGCGATCCGCGCGCGGGTTGCCGACGCACTCGATCGGTTGGGCACGCTGCTCCCCACTGCACGTTTTCCTCCGGTCACCGTGCTGGTCGGGCGGGGTAACAGCGGCGGCGTCACCACCGAAGATGGTGTGGTGATCGGACTGGAAGCACTGTGCAACGCCGACTGGATGCAGCCTGACGTCGGCGATCGTTTCGTGCACCTGATCGCCCATGAGTACGTGCACGTGCAACAGCCAGGTGCGAGCGTCGATGTCGCGCAGCCCACCCTGCTCTATCAGACGTTGCTTGAAGGCGGCGCCGAGTACGTGGGTGAACTGATCTCGGGGCAACCGGCCAACGCGCATCTGCGTCGCTGGGCCCAGGGCCGCGAATGTGCGCTGGAGCGCGCGTTCGTACAGGACAGTGGGGGCACCGATCTTTCGAAGTGGCTGTACAACGGCCCCGGCGATGAAGCACGACGTGGAGATCTCGGATACTGGGTCGGCTACCGCATCGCGCGCAGCTATGTTTCCCGCGCGCCAGACAGGACCAGGGCCATCGCCACGCTGCTGGATGTGCGGCCCGACACCGCCGCGACCGTGTTCGAGGCGAGTGGATGGACGCCTGCCTGCACTGCTGCCAAAGGCATGGAAACGCAAGTGCTGTGAGAGCCGCTTCATACTGATGAATTGGCGACCTTGAACAGGCACAAGGCACGCCGCCGACGTAGATCAGCTCGCCTCATCCCGCTTGTTAATCCTGGGTCAGAAGCCGGCTTCACAGTGCTTCCACGTATTCAAATTCCAGCTGAAAGCGCTTGGTAGCGGCGGGAACAAACGCCGCTATATTCCAGCTTCCCCAGACGAAGGAGGGAGTGCAATGAACCTGAACCCGCAACACATGAAGACGGCCCGCGCACTTGCTGTAGCGCTCATCGCCACCGTAAGCCTTGGCGCCTGCGCCTCATACAAGAACGAGTTTGCAACCATCAACTCGCGTCTCGATCAGCTCGACGTCAAGGTGCAGGGTGCTGCGCAGAGCGCGGAGTCCGCCAACCAGTCCGCACAGCAGGCCAATCAGCGCCTGGACCAGATCGAAGGTCGCGTGCAGCAGCTTGAAAGGGCACCTGCCGGCCGCAAGCCGCGCGGGTAATCGCTCCCTCGCCGTTTGAATTGATCCACCTCTGTATCGGGTGTATCGGGGACCCAGTGGCCTTCGCCGGCCACTGGCATCCTTCCACCCACGATTGCATTGCAAGGAGCCGTCCCATTCGTACTTCCTCCTCCCCTGCACGCCGCGCCCTCCATGCCTCCCTGGCCATGGCACTGGCCGTTGCGTGCAGCGGCGTAGCCAACGCCAGGGACAAGGACGCACCTGCACCATCGGTCGCCGCCGTTGATGAACTTCCGCCCGACCAGAGCGTGTCCGAGACAGTGATCGAGCTGGCCGGCTGGGTGGTCGCCAGCAAGGACAACCAGGGCTATCCGTTTGCGGTCATGGACAAGGCGGCGGCGCAGGTTCTGGTCTTCGGCGGTGACGGCAAGCTGCGCGGCGCCGCACCGGCGCTGTTTGGGTCGGCGATCGGCGACCATTCCGCACCGGGCGTCGCCAAGCTCGCACTGAGCGCGATTCCCGGCCACGACCGCACCACGCCTGCCGGCCGCTTCATTGGCGGTTACGGCCCGTCCGACGATGCCGGACGCGTGCTGTGGGTGGACTACGATTCCGCCGTGTCGATGCACCCGCTGCCGCCGGGCAGCCCGAAGGAAAAGCGCGCCGAGCGGTTGGCATCGCCCTCGCCGGACGACAACCGCGTCACCCACGGCTGCATCAATGTCTCGCCCGCGTTCTACGAGCAGATCGTGCAGTCCACGTTCGAGAAGGGCGGTGTGTTCTACATCCTGCCGGACAAGGATTCGATCGCGAAGACGTTCCCGGAGTTCGCGCAGAGCCGTGCCGTCGCAGATGGCAACCAAAAGAAGACCGCACAGCACGCTGGCGAGTAGTGCGTTTGTGCGTCCGCCCTGGGCGTTGTGGGCACGTGCCCGGGCCATGCCCGCCCGCCGGGCGGCTGCGATGCACAGTCTGCTCATGGAGAGTCGCCTGCTTGTGAGGCGTGGTGCCCCCGAGGCCCGGCACACTGGCATACTGCGCCCGTAGACGATCCTGCGAGGCAATGTCTGCCTCGTCCATGAGGCCGCCGGTGGACCCACTCTTCCAGTTTCTGCTGAGCACGATGGGAGGCGTATTCGTCTTCCTGTTCTTCGTGGCGCGCGACTACCTGCGTGGCTTGGGGTGGCTGCTCGGTTCCTGGGATCCGAACATGGGGCACGCGACCGAAGATGCGCTCATTTCGAAGGCCAATCGCAGCGCCTTGCTGATTGCGGCGGTGCTTCTGGCGTGGGCCTTCATGGGCCCTTCCCCCTACCGCCGCAACTGGGAAATCGAAGTAATGGGCATCGGCACCGGCATGTTGCTGGCCTATGTGGTGATCATCCGCCTTGCAGCTTCAAGGGTGAAGAGGCTGCTTGGGTGAGCGTGCCTCACATCGGCACCAATGAGGATCAGGAAGCCGTAGCCTCTGCAGCCCGCGCCAATGCCGCGGCGTGCGCGTCGCCCTTCCGCTCGCTGTAACGGTCTACCAGGTAGTCCGACCGGCCCCGCGTCAGCAGGGTGAACTTCACCAGCTCTTCCATCACATCCACCACCCGATCGTAGTACGGCGAGGGCTTCATCCGGCCGTCGTCATCGAATTCCTGCCAGGCCTTGGCCACCGACGACTGGTTGGGGATGGTCAGCATGCGCATCCAACGACCAAGCACGCGCAACGCGTTGACCGTGTTGAACGACTGCGAGCCGCCGCTCACCTGCATCACCGCCAGCGTCCTGCCCTGCGTGGGCCGCACGCTGCCATCTTCCAGCGGCAACCAGTCGATCTGGTTCTTGAACACGCCGGTGACCGTGCCATGCCGCTCGGGGCTGACCCATACCTGGCCTTCCGACCACTGCGACCATTCGCGCAGTCGCTGCACTTCAGGGTGGTGCGGGTCCACGCTGTCCAGCATCGGCAGCGCATGCGGGTCGAACACCCGGGTTTCGCACCCCAGATGGCGCAGCAGTCGCTCGGCTTCCAGCGCCAGCTTGCGGCTGAACGACTGGGGCCGCAGCGAGCCGTAGAGCAGGAGGATGCGCGGCGGCCCCAGATCTGCCGCGGCGAGCTGGTGATGATTGGGCTGGGGCAATGACGATTCCACCAGGTTGGGCAGGTCCAGGCTTGTGATTGGCTCATTCATTCGATTATTCTAGAAATATGGAAACATCGAATGCAATCTCCGCCCTGACCGCCCTCGGTCATGCCACCCGCCTGGCTGCCTTCCGCCTGCTGGTGGAGGCCGGCCCGGCAGGGCGCATGGCGGGCGACATCGCTACGGCCCTGCAGGTGCCCCCAGCCACGCTCAGCTTCCACCTGAAGGAGCTGGTGCAGGCCGGGCTGGTGGAGAGCGAGAACCAGGGCCGCAACGTCTGCTATCGGGCCAACTTCGATGCCATGAACGGCTTGATCGAGTACCTCACGCACAACTGTTGCGCGGGCTCACCCAGCAACCAGTGCGTCCCCGCCGAACCCGCCTGCAAGTGCTGATACCGCACACGACCCACCCCATCGAAGCGATTGCCACATGACCCGCAATGTCCTGTTCCTCTGCACCGGCAACAGCGCGCGCAGCGTGCTGGCTGAAGCCACCCTGCGCGCCTGGGGCGGCGATCGCTTCAGGGCATTCAGTGCGGGCAGCCAGCCCACCGGCCAGGTCAATCCGTTCGCGCTGGCACAACTGCATGCCGAAGGAATGCCCGTTGAAGGGCTGCGCAGCAAATCATGGGACGAGTTCGTGGATGCAGCGCCCATGGACCTGGTCATCACCGTGTGTGATGCGGCCGCTGCCGAAGCTTGCCCAGTGGTGTTCGGTGACTTCATCCGCAGCCATTGGGGCCTGCCCGATCCGGCCGCCGTGGCAGGCAGCGATGCCGACAAGGCCGCAGCCTTCGCGCTGGCCCATGCCATCGTGAAAACCCGCCTGCGTGCGCTGCTCGCACTGCCCGAATCGGTGTGGTCCGAACGCGAAGCGCTGCAGCACGCGCTGGACCAGATCGGCCAGCTGTTGCCGACCGACGGCGCGCAGTGACGGTGCCACTGCCATGGGTCTGTTCGAGCGACACCTGACGCTGTGGGTTGTGCTGTGCATTGCGATGGGCACGCTGCTGGGCCACGTCCTGCCCGGTGCCTTCGCGGTGCTGGCGTCCGCCGAAGTGGCCAAGGTCAATCTGCCGGTTGCGGTGCTGATCTGGCTGATGATCATCCCGATGCTGCTGAAGGTCGACTTCCGCGCGATGCGCCAGTTGCAGCAACACTGGAAGGGCATCGGGGTAACACTGTTCATCAACTGGGCCGTGAAGCCGTTCTCGATGGCGCTGCTGGGCTGGCTGTTCCTGCGCCATGCCTTCGCCGACTGGTTGCCCGCAGCACAGATCGACAGCTACATCGCCGGGCTGATCCTGCTGGCAGCCGCACCCTGCACCGCCATGGTGTTCGTGTGGAGCAACCTGTGCCGCGGTGATGCCAACTTCACCCTGAGCCAGGTGGCGTTGAACGACGCGATCATGGTGGTTGCCTACGCGCCGGTGGTTGCACTGCTGCTCGGCCTGTCAGCGATCACCGTACCGTGGGATACGCTGTTGCTGTCCGTTGGTCTCTACATCGTGGTGCCGGTGCTGGCTGCTGCACTGCTGCGGCACTGGATCCTTTTGCGCAGCGGCGAGGCGGGCCTGCAACTCACGCTTCGAAGGTTGGGGCCGCTGTCCCTGTCCGCGCTGCTGCTGACGCTGGTGGTGCTGTTCGGGTTCCAGGGCCAGCAGATCGTGAAGCAACCGCTGGTAATCGCGCTGATTGCCGTGCCGATCCTGATCCAGGTCTATTTCACCTCGGGCCTGGCCTACCTGCTCAACCGTCGGCTGGGCGTGGCACATTGCGTGGCCGGCCCGTCAGCGCTTATTGGTGCCAGCAACTTCTTCGAACTGGCGGTGGCGACTGCGGTGGGACTGTTCGGCGTGCATTCCGGGGCGGCGCTGGCGACGGTGGTGGGCGTGCTGATCGAGGTGCCGGTCATGCTGTCCGTGGTGCGGATCGTCAACCGTACTCAGGCCTGGTACGAAAGACCCCAAGAGCGCTGACAACCAGAGTGGGGCGAGTTCGATTTACGTTCTTCGCTCCGCACTGTCGTCATCGGCTTGGTGGGGTACCCATATCCCTGTCATCAAGTTCGAACCATGTCGCATATTCCCCACGCTGCCACGGACGTTGCGGCACCTGCGTCCGCGACGGCTTAACAGCATGCAAGAATGCTGAAAGCGTCTTCGATCAAACGCTGTTTGCAACTCGTCTGATTGGCGTTGCGCAGCGACAGCGGTACAGATGGCGGGCCACCGGAAAATCGGTGGCCGGGCCTCGAAAACCCGTTAGATCACGAACGTTGTTTGCGCTTGCCAGCCGGCGTCACCCCGCGTGGCGCCGGCTGGCATTCCGTCTGCCGGCTATGGCGGGCGGAGCGTGGAGGCCTTGCGCCTGCCGGTCTTGTTCGTGATCTCCCGGTTTTCGAGCCACGTCTCCGCCCGCCACCTTTGTGTGGCGGCTACCGTCTGTCCTGCACGGAGCACTGCCATGACCACACCGGACTTCCCTCGCCTGCATCCGCATCGCTCATCCGCCACTGGCGGTGGGCCGCCAGAGCACGCGGCTGCGACCGATCCGAACGCCTTCATCGCCACGCTTCGCCGCATCGGCAAAGGCGCGGCCGCCGACGGCCAGCCCTGGCCGGAGCGTCACCAGATGCCGGGCCGCTGCATGGCGCTGGCCGATGCGGACTGTGCGTTGGCAAGCCAGCGCGTGACGCTGGAACTGCTGCTGGCGGCCGAACGCGTACGCCAGAACGGCGCGGAGGCCGAGTACGTGGGCGACCGGGTGATGGAAGGGCTGATCATGGCGTGCCTGGCCATGAACGCACAGGCCAGCGCGCGTATGCGGCCGGAAGGGTGACGCGGGCGACAACGCCCGCGATTCCGCCGGGTAGGATTCGGCGCTGCGGAGCGCGTCACATCACTCGCAGAGTGCGCTGTCTTCCTTCAACGCGGCATCCTGCAGTGGCTGGCGTTGTTCAATCTGCGCACGTTGTTCCGCCGTCGGCTCACCCAGCCACCACACACGACAGCGCGCGGTAAGACGGCCGACCATCTTCGCCTCCGTCGGCGAATACAGCATCGCCAACGCGGTGCCGGGGCAGTCGTGGGCCTGGCAGGCGGTATAGAACCACCACGGCTCGCCCTGCAGCACCAGCAGCTCACCAGGACCGCTGGGCCCGCTCAACAGGCGTTCGCGCAGCGATGGAATCTCCCTGTCAGCGGATTCGGCTGCGGCTGTGTTCTTCATCAGGGCGTTGAACGCGGCCAGCACCTTCGGGTCCTTGCGGCCGCAGTCGTCCACGGTATTGCCGCCCACCAGGGTGAAGAAATGCGTCGCCAGCGGGTTGTCCGCGCAGGTGAGTTCGCCGCCGGCACTCGGGTCTTCCGGTTCGCCTTCGTTGTCCCACACCGAGGGATCCACGCCATCTTCGATGGATGGCGCCTTCTCGAACACCGTTGCCGTGGCCGCAGGTGCTTCTGTGGCCGGTGCTGGTGCGGCTGGTGCTGCATCGGGTGCCGGTGCCTGCCCGCAGGCGGCCAGCAATGCGACCGTCAGTGCCATCCCTGTGATTCGAATCTTCATTCCCTGTCCTTGTCTGATCTGCGCTGCATCCAGCAAATCGGCAGCCGCGTGATTCTAACCAGCACCGTGCCTCGTAGCTTCCCGTCATCGCCTGGAGCCGGACGCATGCGCCGTACACGACTCGCCATGATCTTCTGCAGTGCCCTGCTGCTGGCATCGCCGGCAATTGCCCACGATGCAGAAGGCGCGAAGCCTGCACAGCCTCTCCCGGGCGCAGCCCTGCCCGCACCGCTGGAGCGCGTACTACGCGATTACGAGCAGGCGTGGCGCTCGGCTGATGCCAAGGCATTGGCTGCGCTGTTTGCCGAGGATGGTTTTGTACTGCAGAGCAACCAGCCGCCGGTGCGCGGGCGTACTGCGATCAAGGCCGCGTATGCCGGCCAGGGCGGCAGTCCGTTGCGGCTGCGGGCGTTGGCTCACTCGGTGGAGGGCAACACGGGCTACATCATTGGTGCGTATCGCTACGGCAGCAACGAGGGGGACACCGGCAAGTTCACGCTGACGCTGAAGCGCGTGGGCGACGGGCCGTGGTTGATCTTCTCGGACATGGACAACACCAGCGCGCCGCCACGGGCGCGGTGATTGCCGCCGTCGGGCGCCAACCAAGGTTGGCAGCTACCAGAAGCGGGTTCGGCAGTAGATCCACGCCATGCGTGGATGGCTCGCGCACATAAAAAACCCCGGCACGTGGCCGGGGTTTTTCGATTCACTTGAACAGCGTGTCCGGGTATTCCGGTTTCTGTTCCCGCGCCAGCAGTGCGCGCAGGCCTTCTTCCGGGGTCTGCTCGCCGTGCAGCACGGCACGCACGCCGTCGGAGATCGGCAGGTCGATGCCATGGCGGCGTGCCTGTCGCATCACTTCGTCGGCGGTCTGCACCGACTCGACCACCTGGCCGATTTCGCGCACGGCATCCTGCAGCGTCTGGCCACGGCCCAGGGCCAGGCCCAGGCGACGGTTGCGCGACAGATCGCCGGTGCAGGTCAGCACCAGATCGCCCAGGCCGGCCAGGCCCATCAGCGTTTCCGGCTTGGCGCCGATCGCCGCAGCCAGGCGCAGCATTTCATTGAGACCGCGGGTGATCAGGCCGGCACGGGCGTTGAGGCCCAGCTGCATGCCATCGGCCACGCCGGTGGCCACCGCCAGCACGTTCTTCATCGCACCGCCCAGCTCGGCACCGACCATGTCGTCGCCGGTGTAGGCGCGGAACGCCGGGCCATGCATCGCCTCGGCCACCGTCTGCGCGAACTCGGGCACGTCGCCGTGCACGGTGATCGCGGTGGGCAGGCCCTGGGTTACTTCCTTGGCGAACGATGGCCCGGTGACGACGGCCAGCGGCACGTCCTCGCCCAGCACTTCGCGCGCCACTTCATGCAGGAAACGGCCCGAACCGGGTTCGAAGCCCTTGGTGGCCCAGGCCACGCCGGCACCGGCCGGACGCAGCGGCGCCAGCGCACGCACGGTTTCACCGAAGGCATGCGACGGGGTCACCACCAGGATCCAGGCCGCGCCTTCCACCGCCGACGCCAGGTCGGTGGTGGCACGCAGGCTGTCCGGCAGCGGGATGCCCGGCAGGTAGCGCGGGTTCTCGTGGCGCTGGTCGATGGCCTCGACCACGGCAGCGTCGCGCCCCCACAGCACGGTCGGGTGACCGTGCCGTGCGAGCAGGCTGGCCAGCGCGGTTCCCCAGGAACCGGCGCCCAGCACGGCGATCTTGTCAGCGGGAGTGCTCATCCGTGACGTCGCGGCAGGAATCAGGCGTTGCCAGCCGGCTCGGAGTCAGCCAGCGACGGTGCGTCGCCCTGCTCCTGGCGCTGGCGCAGGGTTTCTGCGTACAGGCCTTCGAAGTTGATCGGCTGCAGGAAGAACGGCGGGAAGCCGCCGGCCTGGATCAGGTCGCTGATCAGCTGGCGCACGTACGGGAACAGGATGTTCGGGCACTGGGTGCCGAGCAGCACGTCGATCGACTGCGGGTCCAGGCCGACCAGGCCGAACACGCCGGCCTGCTTCACTTCGGCCACGTAGGCGGTGCGCTCACCGGCCTGGCAGGTCAGGGTCACGGCCAGCACGACTTCGAAGGCGTTCTCACCCAGGCGCTGCACCTGCTGGTTCAGGTTCAGCTGCAGCTCCGGCTGCACCTGGTCATTGAAGATGGTCGGGGCGTTCGGCGACTCGAAGGAGACGTCCTTGACGTAGATCTTCTCGACGGTGAAAGCGGGGCCGGTGGCGGCATCGACCGGCGCAGCAGCGCCGTTGGTGATCTCTTCGGACATTTCCAGTAACTCCAATGAATGCAATGAAAACGATGGTCGAATTACTGCGATGGGGGCGGGATCAGGCCCATACAAGGCCGGATCCGCCACCTGCGGCAATCAGTTGCGGCCCTTGACCAGCGGCAGCTCGGCCTGCTGCCAGGCGGGAATGCCGCCGTCGAGCACGTAGACCTTTTCGAAGCCGGCCTTCTTCAGCGCCTTGGCGGCGGTTTCCGAGGCGTTGCCGCTGCGGCACACCAGCACCACCGGCGACTGCTTGGCGTTGGCCACCAGCTTGTGGTCCGGGCCGAAGGCACTGGCCTGGGCGTTGCGGCTGCCGGCAATGTGGCCCTTCTCGAAGTCACCGCTGGCCGACAGGTCGACCACCACCGTGCCGCCCGCGTTGATCAGCTGGGTCAGTTCGGCGGGCTTGATGCCCTTGAAGCCCCGGAACAGGCGGCGGATCTCGGTGACGATGATGGCCACGGTCAGGCCGACCAGGGCCGCGGACAGCATCGGGTTTCGGCCTGCAAAGGCCAGCAACTCTTCGTAATTCACTCAGGTCACGGGTCGATTAAGCGGGCGCCGATTGTCGCACAAGCCGGACGCGGCCCGTCACTGCCCCTTCCACAGGTCCGGCAGGCCGGCGGTCTGCCACCAGCGCTTGGCTTCCGGGTCCCAGCGCCAGCGCTCGACCACGACCACCGTGCGCTCGGCCTGGGTGTTCTGGTTGATCACCCCGATTTCGACCCGCCGCTCGACCAGTCCCCCGTCCAGTGAGGCACTGCTGCGTTCGCGGTAGGACGACACGCGCAGCTGCGCGTAACGGTTGAGCTCGAACTCGGTGGGCGGCTTTTCCTTGCGCAGCTTGGGGTCGAGGTAGCCGATGGCATCGTCCATGCTGCCCCAGCGGATGGTCGCCCCGTAGGCGATCTGGGTCTCTTCCAGCAGCTTGCGCTGCTTGCGGCTGAGGTCGTCGGCCGAGGCCACGGCACTGGCCAGCAGCAGGGAACAGATCAGGAACTGGATCAGGCGGCGCATCAGTGGTTTCCCCAGAACGTCAGCCTGCCATCCTACCCTTTGGCGAAGGCAACGAAGCGACCGCTGAATTCGGCGGCGGGCTTGCCATCGGCGCCGGGCTGGGTGGCGATGATGCTGATGCGGGCCTTGCGGCGCTGCCGGAAGGTGTTCAGGAAGGCATCCCAGCCGGTGGCCTCGGCCGCTTCGGCGTGGGCGTGCAGGTCTTCGTAGACCGGGGCCAGGTAGCGCAGGTTGCTGTCGGCCACGTAGACCTCGGCATCGTGGCCGGCCAGGCGCAGGCGCAGGCTGACCAGCGCCCAGCCGGACAGGGTCAGCACCGAGGCCAGGCTGCCACCGAAGGCGTTGCCCTTGTCGTTGACGTTGGCGGCCAGCGGCGCGGTGATGCGCAGCACGCCATCGGCATAGCCGTCGAGCTGGATCTGCATGGCGCGCACCGCCGGCATGCAGTCCAGCACGTCCTGCAGGGCGGCCAACGAGGAAGTCAGGGCATCAACAGACATCGGAGCAGCGACCACGACAACGAAGGGCCCGCATAATGCAGGCAATGGCCGACCATACGATACCCACTGGCGCCACCCGTTCCGGCGCGCGCTGGACCCTGATCTCGTTGCGCCCGCAGGGCCAGAATGTGGCGCTGCGCCGCGCCGTTGCTGGGCTGGGCGGGCATGTCCTGGCCCTGCCACCCTGGCGCCTGCAGCGCCTGAACGGCACGCCCGTGCTGCGCCAGCTGCAACGCGCGCTGAACTGTGATCGGGTGGTGTTCACCAGCCCGGCCGCCGTGACCGCGGCCGCCACCCTGCTGCCGCTGGCCGAGGCGCAGCGCAGCCCGTGGCTGACCGTCGGCGAAGGCACCGCGCGCGCATTGCGGGCACACGGCATCACCGAGGTGCATGCGCCGCAGCGGATGGACAGTGAAGGCCTGCTGGCGCTGCCGGTGCTGGCTGACGTACAGGGCCTGCGCATCGGCCTGGTGACCGCGCCCGGCGGGCGTGGCCTGATTGCCGCGCAGCTGCAGGCGGCCGGCGCCACAATCGAACGTGCCGACATCTACCAGCGTCGCCTTCTGCACCTGCCGCCCCGTGCGCTGGCCCGATTGGCGCATTCAGCGCAGCCGTGGATGCTGGCGGTGAGCAGTGGCGAAGCGCTGCAGCATTTCTGGCAGCAGCTTCCGCCGCCCTTGCAGCAGCGCCTGCAGGCGCACGCGACTGCCGTGGTGGCCAGTGATCGCCTCGGCGAACAGGCCCGGGCACTGGGCCTGCAGCATGTCGTGCGCGCGGCAGGCCCCACCAGCGCGCAGCTGGTGGCGGCCGCACACGCCACGCTCACCGTCCCGGCAGCGACCTGAACAGGGACGTGGGTCACGCTTGCCGCTGTCGTCGGCAACAGTGATGCTGTGCACAACGCGGCCTGCCGGCCCCCCGACCGGCGACGTTGCCGACAAGGAAGCCCGATGAACGACACTCCGCCCGTTTCCCCGCCCCGTCGACCCGTGCGCTGGCTGCTGCCGCTGGCCGGTGTGGTCGTGCTCGGCGTGGGCGGCTATGCCGGCTGGTACGTCTGGCAACAGCAACAGAACGAACAGGCAGCGCAGGCACAGACCACGGCTGTCCAGCTGAAGGGCCTGGAGGCCACGCTGGATGCGCTGCGTCGTGACCAGCGCGCGACCAGCCAGCGCCTGCAGGACGCGGCCGCCACCAACCGCGTGCTGCGCGACGAGATGCTGGGCCTTTCCCAGCGCAGCGCATTGCTGGAAGAGAACCTGGCCAAGCTGGCCGACAGCACCAACCAGGGCCGCCAGGCGGTACAGCGCGATGAGGCCGAACTGCTGCTGACCCAGGCCGCGCAGCGCCTGAACTACGCCGACGATGTGGAAGGCGCACGCCGGTTGTACGCCCAGGCCGCGACGGCACTGGCCGAACTGCCCGACAGTGATGGCCTGAACCTGCGCCAGGCGCTGGTGCAGGAGCGCGAGGCACTGGATGCGCTCGGCAGCGGCCCCCGCGTGCAGTCGCTGCAGCGCCTGGATGCTGTGGGCAGGGCACTGCAGGGCCTGCCTTCGCAGATCACCGGCACGACCGGCAGCAGCACCGCCAAACCCTGGTGGCAGGCAGCTCTGGCGCCGTTCGTGGACATCACCCCGAGCCGCCAGAACGGCCCGCTGACCGCCGCCGAACAGCGCAATGCCGACGACGCGCTGCAGCTGGAACTGACATTGGCACGTGCGGCAATCGAGCGCGGCGACCGCGCGGGGCGCAATACCGCATTGGACCGCGTGGAGCACTGGGCACAGCGGCGCTGGCCGGATTCACCAGCCCTGCGCGCGCAACGTGCTGAACTGAAGGCCTTGCGCGAACTGCCGCTGCAGGCCAACGACGCTGTCCTTGGCAGCACCCTGCAACAACTGCGCACCCAGACCGACCGGAGGTAAGCCCGCATGAAACCCCTGCAATCCCTGGTCGTGCTGTTGCTGGCCGTGGCCATCGGCGTGGTCGCTGCGCAATGGCTCGGCGCCGATGACCTGAACCGCTTCGGCGAAGTGACCCTGCGCTACGGCGGCTACGACTACCACAGCAACCTGCCGAAGGTGGCGCTGCTGGCAGTGATCGCGGTGCTGGTGCTATGGCTGCTGTGGAGCCTGATCGCCGCACCGTTCCGCGCCTGGGGCCGCTACCGCCGCAAACAGGGCCGGGTGCGCCTGATCGACGGCCTGCAGGCCTATGAGCACGGCCAGTGGCAGCGTGCCGAGAAACTGCTGGACGGTGCCGCCAAGGATCCGGAAGTGAGCGCGGTGGCACTGGCCAACGCCGTGCGCAGCGCGCAGGCACGTGCCGACGGCCCGGCTGGCGAGGCGCTGCTGCAGCGCCTGGGCGAAAGTGATGCCACCCTGCAGGCGCTGCTGCGCGCCGAACAGCTGCTGGCGCGCGATCTGCCGGTGGATGCGATCAACGCATTGGACGTAGCGGCGATCCAGCCGCTGCCGCCACGCGGCCTGTGGCTGCGCACCGAGGCACTGGCACAGGCCGGCCGCGCCCACGAGGCGTATGGCCAGCTGGGTGCACTGCGCCAGAGCAAGGTGCTGCCGGCCGAGGCCAATAGTGAACTGGAAGCACGCCTGGCTGCGCAGGCGCTGCTGGAAGCGGCCGACGTCAACGCGCTGGCCGCGCAGTGGGAAGCCACGCCGAAGGCACTGCGACCGACTCCGGACGTGGTTGGCGCCTATGCCAGCCGCGCGGTGGCGCTGGACTGGGACGAGCCGGCGCTGCTGGCGCTGGAACAGGCGCTGGACCAGCGCTGGGATGACGAACTGGTGGCGCTGTATGGCCGTCTGCCGGCCGAGCGCCTGGCTACCCGCCAGGCCAACCTCGCACGTTGGCGCAACGTGCATGACGGCTCGGCCGCGTTGCGCCTGGCGCAGGGCCGCGTGGCCCTGGCCCAGCAGCAGTGGGAGGCCGCCGATGCGTTCCTGCACGAGGCCATCGCCGCGGGCGCCGGTGCACCGGCGTGGGAAGCGCTGGGTGAACTGTTCGCCCAGCGTGGCGAACACGCGCTGGCCGCGCAGTGCCTGGCCAATGCGCTGCGCCTGCAGCGCGGCGAGGACAGCGTGGCGCTGGTGCGCGGCGGCGAGACGCCACTGCGTGCCACGGTGGAAGAACAGCCGCTCGCGGTGCAGCCGCCGGTGTATGACGCCAACGAAGAGCGCGACGAATTCGGTAATCCGCGGTTGCCGTGACCGCTGCTGAAGCGGGCCGACCAACGGTCGGCACCCACAGGAGCAAAAAACGCCGCCCAATGGGCGGCGTTTTCATCTGCGGGACCTGGTAGTCGCCAACCCTGGTTGGCGCGTGGCCTCTTCCGAGCGATGCCGTTTCACGGCCGACCAAGGTCGGCATCTACCACAGCAGATCCAGCACGCATTTCTGGTAGTCGCCAACCTTGGTTGGCGCGCGGTCGCAGCGATCAGCGTTCGACGATCGCCACCACGCCCATGCCGCCGGCGGTGCAGATCGACACCAGCGCGCGACCACCGCCGCGTTCGGCCAGCTGCTTGGCGGCGGTGGCGATGACGCGGGCGCCGGTGGCGGCGAACGGATGACCGGTGGCCAGCGACGAACCCAGCAGGTTGATCTTGTCCGGGTCGATGCGGCCCAGCGGTGCGTCCAGCCCCAGGCGGTTGCGGCAGTAATCCTCGCTCTCCCACGCACGCAGGGTGCACAGCACCTGCGCGGCGAAGGCTTCGTGGATCTCGTAGATGTCGAAGTCCTGCAGGGTCAGGCCATTACGCTTGAGCATCTCCGGCACCGCGATGGTCGGCGCCATCAGCAGGCCTTCGCCATGCACGAAGTCCACCGCAGAGACATGCGCGTCGCGCAGGTAGGCCTGCGGCTCATGGCCGTGCGCGCGCGCCCACTCTTCGCTGGCCAGCAGTACCGCAGCGGCACCGTCGGTCAGCGGGGTGGAATTGGCGGCGGTCAGCGTGCCGCGGCCGGAGACCTTGTCGAACGCCGGCTTCAGCGTGGCCAGCTTTTCCAGCGAGGTATCCGGGCGCAGGATGTTGTCACGCTCGACGCCACGGAACGGTGCGATCAGGTCGTTGAAGAAGCCACGCTCATAGGCGGCGGCCAGCTTCTTGTGCGAGGACACCGCCCACTCATCCTGCGAGTCGCGCGAGATGTTCCATTCCTTGGCCATGTCCTCGCAGTGGTCGCCCATGCTCTTGCCGGTGCGCGGCTCGGCCACGCCCGGGAACTCGGGCTTGAGCTCGGAGAACTTGAAGCCGGAAGTGAGCGCGCGGATCTTGTCGCCAGTGCTCTTGGCGCGGTTGGCGGCCAGCAGGCGCGCGCGCAGCTTCTTGCCGTAGACGATCGGCACGTCGGAGGTGGTGTCCGAACCGCCGCCGATGCCCGATTCGATCTGGCCCAGCGCGATCTTGTTGGCGACAGTGATGATGCTGTCCAGCGAGGTGCCGCAGGCGCGCTGCAGGGTGATGCCCGGGGTCAGCGGCGACAGGCCGGAGGACAGCGTGGCTTCACGGCCCAGGTTCCAGTCGCTGGAGTGCTTGATCACCGCACCCATCGCCACTTCACCCAGTTGCTGGCCGTGCAGGCCGAACCGTTCGACCAGCGCGCCCAGCGTACGGACCGACATGCCGAGGTTGCCGACATCCGAATACGCGGTGTTCTGGCGGCAGAACGGAATGCGGACGCCACCGAGGATGGCGACGGGACGAGCGTTGGGCATGGAGATACCTGGCATGGATGAGGGTGTCTGCAACATGGCCTGCACGGCGGAGCAGGCATAATGGAGCCAAGTGTAGCTGCCGCCCTGTGATGGGCCAACCGTGGAACCATGAGCAAACCCGACCCCGCGATGAATGCCCTTGGCGTGCTGGCCCTGGAACTGGCCGGCGGCGAAATCCCCCGCCAGGCGGTGCTCAGCGCTGAACAGGCCGGTGAACTGGCCGAACGCGTCGGCCGTGACCTTTCCAAGCTGGTGCCGCAGGTGGCCGAGCTGGACCTGGTGTTCGCGGCCGCCCATTTCGACCCGGCCGAAGTACTGCGCCCGGGCTGGCCGATCCATCGCCGCCTGGAAGAACTGCAGATGCGTGCCCCGGGCCGCAACCAGGGCCCGCGCCTGCTGGCCTTCGGCACCGATGCCGCAGGCGATGTGCCGCTGCCGTTCCAGGCCGATGCGACCCTGGTGGGGGGCGGCCTGCGCGTGGTGCCGTTCCTGCTGACCGGCAGCGACGTGGCCACCACCAACGCGGTGGCCAATGCGCTGGAAGAAACACTGCTGGCCAACGGCATGGCGCATGCCGACACCGCGTTGATGGCACAGAACAGCTTCGGTGCCCGCATCGAACACGCGCGCTATTTCACCGTGAACGACCTGGCCGCGATGATGTCGATGCAGTACGACAACCAGGGCTTGGCGGCGCTGTGGCCGCTGATCGAGACCGCGATCATGGCGCCGGGCGAAGACGAGTGGCTCAATGCCGCGCCCGAGCCGCTGCTGCGCTATACCCATGGCGAGGCACGCATGGCGCTGTTCGATCCGGCGGGTTGGTGCGCGTACTACAACCACAGCAAGAACGATTGCGACCGCCTGCAGGGCATCTACGAGCAGTTCCTGATGCGCCAGCGGCAGATGGCCGCGGTGCTGGAAGCGCACGGCGTGCCGGTGCTGTTCGTGCACTGCGAGGCCGGCCAGGACGCGCGCGAGCTGCTGGCGCGCTGAAGACGGGTAGTGCCGGCCGCTGGCCGGCAACGTCCGGATCTGCGATTGCCGGCCAGCGGCCGGCACTACCGATAATGAAGAACGCCGGCTTGCGCCGGTGTTTCCCGTTTCCAGCAGAAGTGGCGCAGTGCTGTTCGTGCACTGCGAGGCCGGGCAGGACGCGCGCGAACTGCTGGCGCGCTGAAGACGGGTAGTGCCGGCCGCTGGCCGGCAACGTCCGGATCTGCGATTGCCGGCCAGCGGCCGGCACTACCGATAATGAAAAACGCCGGCTTGCGCGGGTGTTTCCCGTTTCCAGCAGAAGTGGCGCAGTGCTGTTCGTGCACTGCGAGGCCGGGCAGGACGCGCGCGAGCTGCTGGCGCGCTGAAGACGGGTAGTGCCGGCCGCTGGCCGGCAACGTCCGGATCTGCGATTGCCGGCCAGCGGCCGGCACTACCGATAATGAAGAACGCCGGCTTGCGCCGGCGTTTTCCGTCTCCAGCAGAAATGGCCGCAGTGCTGTTCGTGCACTGCGAGTGCCGGCCAGGACGCGCACGAACTGCTGGCGCGCTGAAGACGGGTAGTGCCGGCCGCTGGCCGGCAACGTCCGGATCTGCGATTGCCGGCCAGCGGCCGGCACTACTGATAAAGAAGAACGCCGGCTTGCGCCGGCGTTTTCCGTTTCCAGCAGAAAGGGCCGCAGTGCTGTTCGTGCACTGCGAGGCCGGGCAGGACGCGCGCGAACTGCTGGCGCGCTGAAGACGGGTAGTGCCGGCCGCTGGCCGGCAACGTCCGGATCTGCGATTGCCGGCCAGCGGCCGGCACTACCGATAATGAAGAACGCCGGCTTGCGCCGGCGTTCCTTGATTCTTACGGGGCCTTCTGGATCACCGCACACGCCAGGCGTGCGCCGGCGTTGCCGGTCGGCTGGGTCTTGTAGTCGTCCGCATCGGCGTGGACGATCAGGCCGCGGCCGATGATGTCGAAGTCATCACCCTTGCCGATGTTGACATTGCTCGACACCGGGCCGTCGATGGTGGCCACGCCCTTGTCGTCGGCCTTGATGTTGGGCATGTCGCCGCCGTGGTGCGGATCGGTGGCGACGTTGCCGTGATCCTGCTTGCCCGGGTTGAAGTGGCCGCCGGCGCTCATGCCGTCCGGCGCGCTGCAGTCGCCCTTCTCGTGGATGTGGAAGCCGTGCTCGCTGCCCGGCTTCAGGCCAGTGATCTGGCCGGTCACGTGGACCTTGCCGTCGACCACCTTGAAGGTGACGCTGCCCTTGGTTTCGTTGCCCTGGGTCGGTGCCAGTTCGGCGGTGGCCGAGGCATCGGCAGCCGGTGCAGCCGCCGGGGCTGGCGTTGCGGCCGGTTCGGTGGTGGCGCCCTCGGCCGGGGCGGCCGGCGGGGTTTCCGTCTGCGGAGCGGCCGGCTGCTGGCCGCAGGCCGCCAGGCCCAGCGCGGCGATGGCCGCAAACAGCGAAGTGTGGATCAGACGCATTGGAATCTCTCCCTGGATGTTGCCTGCAGTGATCAGCGGACGACCCGGATCACGCCACAGGCGATGCGGACGCCGGCATTGCCGGCGGGCTGGCTGCGATAGTCGTCGGCGTTGGCATGCACGACCAGTGCACGTCCGGCGATATCGGTGGCGGCGCCTCCGCCAAGGGTAACGCCCTTGAGGTGGATATCGACGTTGGCGCGGCCCTGGGCATCGGCACGCAGGTTGTCCATGTCGCCCAGGTGGTGCTTGCCGGTGCCGGCGCGGCCATGCGCGGCGCCACCGGGGTTGAAGTGGTTGCCGGCACTGCTGGCATCCACCGCGCTGCAGTCGCCGCGCTCGTGGATGTGGAAACCGGCCTGCTGCATCGGCTGCAGGCCACCGATCAGGCCGGTGACGTGGATACCGCCGGGCTCCACCATCAGTGCGATGCGGCCACTGACGATGCTGGCCGAGGCCGGCGACAGATTAGCTTCACCCTGCTTCGCTGCGCTGACCACGGTGGGCGGCGGCGGGGTGGGCTCGGCCTTCTTCGGCGCGCTGCCACAGGCAGACAGCAGCACGGCGGCGGACAACGGCAGGATGGCAAAGGACAGACGCATCGAAGACTCCTTGCAGGTGACACTAAGCATTGCATCGTCCATGAACGATCAACGGTTCGGCAAGCGGGCGCGAGGATCGCGTGCAGGGACCGTTCAATGGCCCCCGCGACGGCGCCCGGCGCCCAGCTTGCGGGTAAGGGTATTGCGGCCGAGGCCGAGGCGGGCAGCGGCTTCGGCGCGGCGACCGTGGGTGATCTGCAACGCTGCCTCCAGCAGGGCATGGTCGACCCGCTCGCGCACCTGCGCGTGCAGCCCTTCCACGCCTTCGGCCAGCTGACGGCGCGCCCATTCGGCCAGCAGCGCTTCCCATTGGCCCGGATCGGCTGCGCTGGCGCTGTTGCGGCGGCCACGCGCGCGGTTCAGCGCGGTATCGACATCGGCCACGCCGATGGTGTCGGCGGCGGCCAGCGCGGCCATCCGCCAGCACACGTTCTCCAGTTCGCGCACGTTGCCCGGCCAGTCGTGTTCGCGCAGCGCCTGCAGAGCCGCGGCGGTGAGGCGCTTCGGCGGCGTATCCAGCCTGCGTGCGGCGGCGGCCAGGAACGTGCTGGCCAGTTGCGCGATGTCCTCGCGGCGCTCGCGCAGCGGCGGCAACTGCAGGCGCACCACGTCCAGGCGATGCAGCAGATCGGCGCGGAACTTGCCCTGCGCGACCAGGCCTTCCAGATCCTGGTGGGTGGCGGCCACCACGCGCACATCGACGCGGATCAGCTCGCGGCCACCGACGCGGAAGAACTCACCCTGCGCCAGCACACGCAGCAGGCGGGTCTGCAGCGGCAACGGCATGTCGCCGATCTCATCCAGGAACAGCGTGCCGCCGTTGGCCTGCTCGAAGCGGCCGACATGACGGCGCTGCGCACCGGTGAAGGCGCCAGCTTCGTGGCCGAACAGCTCGCTCTCCAGCAGTTCGGCCGGGATCGCGGCGGTATTGAGCGCGACGAACGGGCCCTGCGCACGCGGCGATTCGCGGTGCAGCGCATTGGCCACCAGCTCCTTGCCGGTGCCGGTCTCGCCGGTGATCAGCACCGCCAGCGGTGCCTGCGCCAGGCGACCGATGGCGCGGAACAGCGCACGCATCGGGGGGGTATCGCCCACCAGTTGCGGCGGCTGGTCGCCGGGCGTTTCGGCGGCGGGGCTGGGGGCGGCCAGCGCGGGCGCCACGGCCGGCAGCACACGCTGCGCCAGCGCCACGGCATCGTCCAGGTCGAACGGCTTGGACAGGAATTCATGCGCGCCCCCGCGGAACGCACCGGCGGTGCTGGCGACATCGGTATAGGCCGACATCACCACCACCGGCAGCTGCGGCAACGCGGCCTTGAGCTTGTCCAGCAGTACCAGGCCATCGTCGCCGGGCATGCGCACATCGGTGAACAGCAGCGCCGGTGGCGGGCCCGCGCTCAACGCCTGCAGGGCGGGAGCGGCACTGTCGAAATCAACGACCTGGTACCCCGCCTCGCGCAGCGCGGTGCACAGTACGAAGCGCACCGCACGATCATCGTCGACCACCCAGATGCGCTGTGCGGTGGTGGGGGACTCAGACATCGCGCGGGGCCTCCTCGGCAGGAGCGGCGCCGTTGCCGATCGGCAACAGCAGGGTGAACACGGTATGGCCCGGACGCGAACGGTAGGTGAGCGTGCCGCGATGCTCGCGCGCGACCTGCTGGGCCAGTGCCAGGCCCAGCCCGGTGCCTTCGGCACGGCCACTGACCAGCGGCAGGAACAGGTGTTCGGCCAGCTCCTCGGGCACGCCACGGCCGTCGTCGGCGATTTCCAGGCGCAAGGCCAACGTGTGCAACTGCTCGGCGATGCGCACCCCATGCTCCACGCGGGTGCGCAGGGTGATGCTGCCGGCACCGGCCTGGATCGCGTTGCGCACCAGGTTCCACACCGCCTGGGTGAGGCGGTCGGCGTCGCCGTGGAATTCGGGAATGCTGGGGTCGTAGTCGCGCTGCAGGCGTACCGCCCAGCCGGCCTCGTTCTCGGCCAGGCGCAGCACACGTTCCAGCGCGGCATGGATGTTCAGTTCCGCATGCGGCGCGGCCGGGGCCGGCGACAGCAGCTGGTCGAGAAGGCCGTTGAGGCGCTCGATCTCCGAGCCGATCAGTTCGATCAGCTCACGTTCGCTGGCGTCGCGCTGCGCCGCGCGGCGGGCCAGCAGCTGGGCCGCGCCCTTCAGCCCGGCCAGCGGGTTGCGCAGCTCGTGGGCCAGGCCCTTCAGCGCCGCGCTGAGCGCGCTGGGCAGCGCCTGGGTTGGGTCCAGCCCGGGGAATTCATCGACCGGATGCGCCTCCAGCAGCCAGCCACCATCGTCGCGGCGGCTCATCCAGCCCTCGGCGAAGCGCGGCGCCTCGCCGGGCACCGCCAGCGCCAGCCGGTTCAGGCGCAGGCTGTCGCGCTCATCGCGGGCCAGGAAATGGGCAAGTGCCTCGCCCTGCACTTCCAGTGCGGCCAATGGCCGACCCAGCAGGCGCCGGACGCTGACGCCCAGCCAGCGGGCGAAGGCCGGATTGCAGCCGGCAATGCAGCCATCGGCCCCGGCCCAGGCCAGCGGCGTGCCCAGGGCATCAAGGGACGGCGGGGGTGCGGGGTCGGACATTGCACCAATGTAGTGCAAAACGCGGGGTTCGGGGTCAGAGCCCTTTCCTGGCGGAAAGGGCTCTGACCCCTGCTGCAGGTCGAGCAAGCTCGACCACTACCAGATGCAGGGCCGGTTACAGCTTCATGTTGAGGCCAACGAACACGCTGCGGCCCGGCGCCGGCGAGAACATCGGGCGGGCGCTGTCCCAGAAGAAGCTGTCGTACCAGGCGTAGGCGTACTCGCGGCCGGTGACGTTCTTCAGTTGCAGGTCCACGCTGAAACGCGGGGTGAGCTGATAGGCAGCACTGAGGTCGAGCACGGCGAAGCCACCGAACTTGCCGGCCACGTTGCGCTCCTCAAGGTAGTAGTCGCCCTGCGCGCGTGCCTGCAGGCCGAGGCGCAGCGCGTCGCTGGCGCGGTAGTCCACACCCAGATTGCTGATGTGGCGCGGGGTGGCGGCCACTTCGCGGCCGTGCAGGGAAATGCCGGCATCGCGGTCGTCGCGGGTGATCTTCGCTTCCTGGTAGGCGTGCGACGCCCATACCGTCCAGTCATCGCCCAGTTGCAGGCTCAACTGCGCATCCACGCCGCGCCGGCGGGTCTTGCCCAGGGTGACCGTGGTGCCGGTGGCAGGCATGTTGGATACCTCGTTTTCCGCGTCCTGCTGCCACACCGCCAGGCGCGCCTGGGCGCCCTGGAACGGCTGGAACTTCAGGCCCAGCTCCATGCCCGTATTGGTGGACGGCTGCATCGGCACCTGCCCCGGGGTGAGGTAGGCCGGTGCGGTGGACCCGGTCAGCACCTGGAAGGTGCGGCCCCAGTTGGCGTAGACGTGGGTGGTCTGGCCCAGGCTGTGGATGATGCTCAGCTTGGGCTGGCCGATGCTGCCGTAATCCTGCAGCCGGGCGGTGATGCCGTTCATCAGGTGCGTGCTGCCACTGAAGCGATCGATACGATAGGCCGGCACGATCTTCCACGCCTCGGCGGGCTGGTAGATCGCCTGCACGTAGGCGCCCCAGTTGTCGAAGCTGTGGCGGTCGTCGTTCTGCACGCGCGCCGGCGGCTGGCTGTAATCGGTCGGTTCGGCGTAGGCATAGCGCTCGCGGATATAGCCGTTGTCCTGCTGCTCGTAGTTCAGGCCGCCCTCGACAGTAAGCGTGGAGCTGGCCTGCCAGGTCAGCGTGCTGAGCAGGCCAGTCTGGCGTTCATCCCACACGCGGCGCTGGCGCGGCAGGTTGCCGGTGGGCAGGTCGCTGAAGGTCACGCGGCGGTCGTCTTCATAGCGGTTGTAGTAGAGCCGCGTGCCGAAGGTGAGTGCGTCGGACAGCTTCAGGTCGACGTGCGCGGCGATCTGGCGCATGTCGCGGTCATCGCCGTCGTTGCCGTTGCGCAGCTCGCTGCCACGGCGGTGCGTGCGCAGTTCCTCAGCGGTCATGAAGCCCGGTTCGTCGGCTTCATGGTGATAGGCGCGCGCGGTCAGGCCCACGCGCAGCCCTTCGTCCAGCGTGCCGAAGAACCACTTGCCGCCCAGCGAGTACTTCCTGGAGGTGTCGTGGTCGCGATAACCATCGCTGGCCTGGGTGCCGACAAAGTAGTTCTGCGCGAAGCCATTGGCTTCGCGGCCAATCGCCAGCTGCGCATCACGGGTGTTGTAGCTGCCGTAGGCCAGGCGCGCATCGGTGTAGCTGCCGCCCTGGCGCGTACCGAAGTTCACGTTGCCGCCGATGTTGTGCAGGCCATAGCGCGGATCGTTGGTACCACGCACCACTTCGATGTAGCTGATGTCCAGCGGGAACAGCATGTCGATGAAGCGCTGGTTGCCGCTGTTGACGTTGCTGGGGATGCCGTCGATGAGGGTCTTGATGGCATTGAGGTAGCCCTCGCCGTTGAAGGCGCGGAAGCTGACCTTGCCCGATTCGGCACCCTGCCGGGTTTCGGTGAGCTGGATGCCGGGCATCTGCCCGAGCAGTTCCCAGCTGTGCGAGACGTTGCGGTTTTCGATCTGGTCCGCGCCGAGCACGTCCACCGAAGTCAGCACCTGGTGCGCACTGAGCTGGCCTTCGCCGTGCTGGTGCACCTGCACCTTGCCGAGGGTGAGCGCGGCATCGGCGGACTGTGCGAGAGCTTCAGGGGCGAACGGTGCGGCCGCCAAGGCGGCCACAAGGGTGGGAGTCTTCATGGGAAGGGGCGGTTACGGTGAAATGTAATCATATAACATTTCACGTGCCCGCTTTTGCAGCGTCGAGCAAGGCTCGGCGCTACAAGGGCGGGAGCCGGGGGGATTACACCGGGTAGCCGGTGGCTTCCCGTGCCTTCTTCCAGGCGGCTTCGAATTCACGCGCGGAGATCTCGTCGTCCTCGTCGAAATCCAGGAACGACACCGGCTGGTCGGCCAGCAGGAAACGGTCATCGCTGTGGGCGTGCTCGTCGGCCCAGACCATCTTGGTGCCGTAGATTTCCACCTGCCGCACGATCTTGTCGCCGCGCGCTTCCATCAGCACGTTGCCCTTGCCCAGGCCCGATTCGGCCCAGTGCTTGTAGTACTTCTTTGCGGCGGATTTCGCGCCGGGTTTTGCGTTGTGCTTTGCGTAGGTCATTGCAGGGGTCCTGGCCGCAGGCGCGGCCGGAAAGTTCGGAATGGCGCCATTATCAGGCATCCGGGGCCAGAGCCCTTTCCTTTGGAAAGGGATCCGCCCCCTGCTGGTTCAGTTCGGCAGGGGCACGCCCTTCGGCCACAGCATCCAGATGTTGCCCTTCTGCTTCATGTCGCCGGCCAGCTTGCCGGCGGCATCGCCACTGCCCCAGTACAGGTCGGCGCGCACCTCGCCGGCGATGGCGCCGCCGGTGTCCTGCGCAGCCACCGGGCGTACCACGGGCGTGCCATCGGGGCGCGTGGTCGACAGCCACAGCAGGCTGCCCAGCGGCACCACGGTACGGTCCACCGCCACGCTGTAGCCCGCAGTGAGCGGCACGTTCAGTGAACCGCGCGGGCCTTCCGGGCTGTCCGGATTGCGCACGAAGAACACGTAGCTGGGATTGCTGCGCAGCAGTTCCGGCACGCGCGCGGGATTGGCCCGGGCCCAGGCGCGGATCGCGTCCATGGTGACGTCTTCCTTCTTCAGCTGGCCCTGGTCCATCAGCCAACGACCGATGGCACGGTAGGGGTGGCCGTTCTGTTCCGCATAGGCCAGCCGTACCTGCTTGCCATCGGCCAGGCGCACGCGGCCGGACCCCTGGATCTGCAGCAACTGCAGGTCCATCGGATCGGTCAGCCAGGCCAGCACCGGCGCCTTGGCGCCCTTGGCCGCGATGGTGCCGGCGTCGTCATAGGGCTTGAGCACCTTGCCTTCGACGCGCCCGCGCAGGCGCTTGCCCTTCAGTTCCGGGTAGAGGCTGTCCAGCTGCACCACCACCAGATCATCCGGCGTGCCGTAGACCGGCACCGTCGCCTTGTCGGTGCGGGTCAGGCTGCCGGGGTAGATCGGCTCGTAGTAGCCGGTGATCAGTCCGTCGGCCTGATGGCCACCGGCACGCAGCGCATAGGCATCGAGGTCGCGCTGCAGGAACTGGCGGATCGCGGCCGGGTTCTTGTCTGACACCGCTGCGGCGGTGGCGCAGGGCTTGGCCCAGACAGCGTCGTTTTTCAGGCGGGCGCAGCTGCTGCGCCAGGCCACGAAGCCGGCCTGCAGATCAGCATCGGAGACCGCTGGCAGGGCTTTCCAGCCGACCTTGGCGTAGGTGGCCGCCGGCGGCGAGGTCGGCGTGGGCGCTTCGGAGCCCGTGCGGGGAGCGGTGGTGGCGCAACCGGCGAGCACCGCCGCTGCCAACAGGGTCCAGTTCTTGCGCTTGAAGAAGGTAGCGGAATCGATCATGCCGCCATGGTGGCGGGCCGGCTGCTGGGCGGCAACCCAGCGCGAGGCCGAGCGTTCATGCGCGGGGTCACGGCGTCTGCAGCAGCAGCGAGTGCAGGATGCGGGCGTCTTCGGCATCCAGCGTCTTCGGCAGGTCGTCGCGGCCACGGAAACGGCGGTGGAAGGCGGCGACGGTGGCTTCGCGGTTGTCCAGCGGATAGCCGAAGCGGGCCAGGGCATTCCACGCGTCGAGACCTTCCGGTGCCGCGCCGTCGGCCGCGCGCGGCCACACGCCGAAGCCGGCCTCGGCCAACTGCTGCCATGGGAAGAAGCGGCTCGGATCCTGCTTGCGCGTCGGCGCCAGGTCGGCATGGCCAATCACCTGGCGCGGCGGGATGTTCAGGCGCGTGGTGAGATCACGCAGCAGCACGATCAGCGATTCGATCTGTGCCGCACTGAACGGGCTGCGGCCATCGTTGTCGAGCTCGATACCGATCGAAGCCGAATTGAGATCGGTGATGGTGCCCCAGCGCCCGGCGCCGGCGTGCCAGGCACGGCGCTCATCAGCGACCAGCTGGTAACGATGGCCATCGGCGCCGATCAGGTAGTGCGCACTGACCGGCCCACCGCTGTTGGCCGTGCGCAACGTATGCAGGCTCTGCTGCACCGATTTCTGCTCGGTGTGGTGGATGACGATGATGACCGGGGTGCGCGCGTTCTGGTTGGGTGATGGGACCCAGGTGGCGAGCGGGTTGTGCTGCACAGGCGCGGTGGCGGTGCAGGCCGCCAGGACCAGCACTGAGAGGGCGGACAGCAGCAGGCGAGGGAGACTCATGGTGTGATTCTAACCACAGGCGATGAAGAGTCGCGGTCGCGAGATCCCGGACCAGCACGTCCCGACTTCAGTGTTCGGGGTCGAAGCAGCCGCCGGCCTGAGTGAACCTTTGGACGGCGTCCTCCCCCTCTGCCTCGTACTCGATGGCGAACGGCATGGGCGGACGATGCTTCTTGTGCGGATTCATGCTTCGAAACACTGCGTAGCCCTCAAGCACAGCCAATATCTGGGGTCGCGTCAGCAAGACAACGTCCTGGGAGTTCCATCGCGAATACACCAGGAGGAAATCGGCTGCCCGCAGGACGGCATGCCCCTCTCCATAGTGGACGCATGCGCTGCCCTCGTCATCCCTTGTGGGCGCAGCAAAGGCACTGCGGGTCCGCAGTTCGCTGCCGCAGCCGAGATGGCCGAAGTCTCCATCCAGCCATGCTGCGATTTCACCGACACCCCGTCCCTGCCCATGGTGGACGACCGGCGCGTCACCGATCTTCTCTTCTCCGGAAGGAACGTGGCAATCGCCGGTCCAGTAGGGGAAAAGAACTGCACGGATAGTCATTCGAAACCCATTCCCTGGTGCCGCAACGGAAACCCCTGTCCCACTTCCAGTCTACCCGACCTGATCAAGGATCACGTCAATCACGCCTGCCCGCTCAAGGCGTGACTTCACTCCCTCACTGACGATCAGTGCAGCACCGAAGTTGTCCACATGATCCACATCACCCAGCACCCATTTGCTGCCAATGCCGCTGCATGGACGGAGCCTGAAATAGTTCACGCCTGCTCCTTGCGCGCTGGACGCCGTTCGGAATCTGGGGCGACACCCGCCCCGACAACGGGACAGGTCGTCCTGATCCAGAGCACAGCTTGAAGGAAAAGGGCATCTTCTACGAGAAGCCGTTCCGCAAAAGGCGCTTCAGGCGATGGGGAACAGCGGCCCACGACTCCAGGGCACTCCGGCATCGGAGAACAGCCGTTCGATCTCATCCTGGAATCCTGGATGAAATGTCGTCTCACCGCTCGACTGCGAACGCAGGTAACGCGAGACCAGATCCAGGCACAGCTCCGTCGCTTCCATGTAGGTATCCAGCCACAGCACCTGCCCCTCGTCGGAAAGCTGATCCGGACGGACAACCGAGAGCTTGTGGCAGAAGGCATCGATGCTGGAAAGCCCCAGCTCCGGAGGCAGGCCGTAGGAGAGTCGCCACAGACCGGAGGAAAGGCAGCGATAGGTGAGCTCCACAGCGAAGCTCCAGTGTTCTCGATCTCCTGCGCCGGCCACACTACGCACCAGCGCATGCGGACTGTAGTCGTCCAGGGTCAGCAGGTAGACATACCATTCGATGTCTTCCATCACTGCTGCGGAAGTCGCCTGAATCACGCCTACTCCGTTCTGTAGTCCATCGAGGTCGTTGGAGGCGTGTACACGCCCACCTGCAGACAGCCATTGGAGCAGGAACGGTAGAGCCACGCCATGCGTGGATGGGCTACCCGCTGTGCCGACCAACGGTCGGCACCCACCAGAGCAGGAACAGTGCCGAGCAAGCTCGGCACCCACCAGAGCTGTAGAAGTGCCGACCAACGGTCGGCACCCACCACGTCAGTGCGCCGCCACGTCAGGCCTCGTAGGCGGACTCGCCGTGCGAAGTCACATCCAGGCCGGTGCGTTCGGCCTCTTCGGTCACCCGCAGGCCGACCACGACCTTGACCACCAGCAGGATGACCGCGGTCACCACCGCCGACCACACCACGGTCAGGCCGACGCTGACCACCTGCACCCAGACCTGATGGGCGATATCCAGATCGGCCTTTGTGCCGCCCAGCGACTGCGCACTGAACACGCCGGTGAGGATCGCGCCGACGATGCCGCCGACACCATGCACACCGAACACGTCGGCGGTGTCGTCCACCTTCAGCAGGCGCTTCAGGCCGGTCACGCCCCACACGCAGACCACGCCGGCGACAAAACCGATGACGATCGCGCCAAGCGGCCCGACGGTGCCACAGGCCGGGGTGATGCCGACCAGACCGGCCACCGCACCCGACGCAGCGCCCAGCGCCGACGGCTTGCCCTTGCCGATCGCCTCCACCAGGGTCCAGCCAAGCACGGCAGCGGCGGTGGCCAGCACGGTGTTGAGGAAGGCAAGCGAGGCCACGGTGTCGGCCGCTGCTGCCGAGCCGGCGTTGAAGCCGAACCAGCCCACCCACAGCAGCATCGCGCCGATGTAGGTAAACGGCACATTGTGCGGCTTCAGCGCGGTCTGGCCATAGCCCAGGCGCTTGCCGACGAACCACGCGCCGACCAGGCCGGCGACGCCCGCGTTGATGTGGACCACGGTACCGCCGGCGAAGTCGATGGCACCCAGCTCACCCAGGTAGCCGCCACCCCAGACGATATGTGCCATCGGGATGTAGCTGAGGGTGAACCACAGCGCCGAGAACAGCAGCACCGCGCGGAACTTGATGCGCTCGGCGAAGGCACCGACGATCAGCGCGGTGGTGATGCCGGCAAAGGTCGACTGGAACGCGACGAACAGATAGTCCGGCAGGCCCTTGATCGGCGTGTTGCCCACCGACTCCGGGGTGAAGCCCTTGAGGAAGGCGAATTCGGTGAACGAGCCGAAGAACGGATTGCCGGCGCTGAACACCGCGCTGTAGCCATAGGCCACCCACAGCAGCAGCACCAGCGAGAACACCACCAGGATCTGGCTGAGCACCGACAGCACATTCTTCGAACGCACCAGGCCGCCGTAGAACAGGGCCAGGCCCGGTACCACCATCAACAGCACCAGCAGGGTCGAGGTGAGCATCCAGGCGACGTCGCCACGATCATAGGCGGCGGCCGCTTCGGCCACGGCCGGCGCCGCGGCGGTGGCGGCCGCATCGTGCAGCGGCTCGACCGCCACGCTTTCGCTCGGCAACGGCGATACCTGGGCCTGGGCATGGGCGCTGCCCGGCCAGGCACCGGCGGCCAGTGCGCTGAGCAGCATCAACAGGCACACCAGATGGAACCGGGCTTGCCACCCGGTGAGAAGGCGCATCTTCATGGGGGGAATCTCCGGAAGGGGGTTACAGCGCGTCGGCACCGATTTCGCCGGTGCGGATGCGGATGACCTGTTCGACGGCGGTGACGAATATCTTGCCGTCACCGATCTTGCCGGTGCCTGCCGACGACTGGATCGCTTCGATCACCGCGTCGGCACGCTCGTCGGTGACCACCGTTTCGATCTTGATCTTGGGCAGGAAATCGACGACGTACTCGGCGCCGCGATACAGCTCGGTGTGGCCCTTCTGGCGACCGAAACCTTTCACTTCGGTCACGGTGATGCCCGACACGCCTGCATCGGACAGGGCCTCGCGGACCTCGTCGAGCTTGAACGGTCGGATGATGGCGGAGATCAGTTTCATGCGCATGTCCCGAGGGTGGATGGGGCCAGCGCGCCAGCGCGCGTTGGCATCAGGCAACCACGGGTCATCAGGATGATGACCGTGGCTGTTGCACCGGACACGTACAGGGCCGGGACGGCCGTGCCTCTCTCCTTGCACGACCGACGCGGGAGGGAGGGCGGCCCTGGTCGCGTATCCGGTCTCTCTCTTGCCCCTGGATAGGGATCAGCGCCCATTCGTAAACGAATGGGATCCGACCCCGATCTGACCGCGGCTCCCCAGCCGCGAAAACGGAAGCGATGGCGGCGGGTGGGAGGGGGAACCCACCGCCATCGCATCCGGTCAGCTGGCGTAGTACAGCTGGTATTCCAGCGGGTGGGTGGCCGCGCGGAACTTGGTCACTTCCTGCATCTTCAGCGCGATGTAGCCGTCGATGAAGTCATCGCTCATCACGCCGCCGGCCTTCAGGAACTCGCGGTCCTTGTCCAGCGCTTCCAGCGCCTGGTCCAGCGAGGAGCAGACCTGCGGGATCAGCTTCTCTTCCTCCGGCGGCAGGTCGTACAGGTCCTTGTCGCTCGGTGCACCCGGGTCGATCTGGTTCTTGATGCCGTCCAGGCCGGCCATCATCAGTGCGGTGAAGGTCAGGTAGCCGGACTGGATCGGGTCCGGGAAGCGCATTTCGATGCGGCGCGCCTTCGGGTTGGACACCCACGGAATGCGGCACGAGGCCGAACGGTTGCGGGCCGAGTAGGCCAGCATCACCGGCGCCTCGAAGCCCGGCACCAGGCGCTTGTAGCTGTTGGTGCCCGAGTTGGCGAAGGCATTGATGGCCTTGGCGTGCTTGAAGATGCCGCCGATGTACCACAGCGCCAGCTGGCTCAGGCCACCGTAGCCGTCACCGGAGAACAGGTTGGTGCCGCCCTTGGACAGCGACTGATGCACGTGCATGCCGCTGCCGTTGTCGCCCACGATCGGCTTGGGCATGAAGGTGACGGTCTTGCCGTTGCGGTGCGCGACGTTCTTGATCACGTACTTCATGCGCAGCAGTTCATCGGCCTTCTGCACTAGGGTGCTGAACTTGGTGCCGATCTCGCACTGGCCGGCGGTGGCCACTTCGTGGTGCTGCACTTCCACTTCGATGCCGACCTGTTCCAGGGTCTTGCACATCTCGGCGCGCAGGTCGTGCAGGGTGTCGGTCGGCGGCACGGGGAAGTAGCCGCCCTTCACGCCCGGACGGTAGCCGCTGTTGGCGCCGTCGTACTTGGCGCCGCTGTTCCAGGCGGCTTCTTCGGAATCGACCTTGAAGAAGGTGTTGCCCATTTCATTGGCGAAACGGACCGAGTCGAAGATGAAGAACTCCGGCTCCGGGCCGAAGAACGCGGTTTCGGCGATGCCGGAGGACTTCAGGTAGGCCTCGGCGCGCTTGGCGATGCCGCGCGGGCAGCGGCCGTACGGCTGCATGGTGGCCGGATCGAGGATGTCGCAGCTGATCACGATGGTCGGATCTGCGTAGAACGGGTCGACGTAGGCGCTGGTGGTGTCGGGCAGCAGGACCATGTCCGATTCGTTGATGCCCTTCCAGCCGGCGATCGAGCTGCCGTCGAACATCTTGCCTTCTTCGAACAGCGACGGTTCGACAATGCTGACCGGGAAGGTGACGTGCTGCTCGACGCCACGCATATCCACGAAACGCAGATCGACGAACTCGATCTGGTTGTCCTTGATCAGCTTCTCAACGTTTTCCACGGACATCGGTACGACCTCGGATGGGGATGAATGCCTGCTGAGGTACAGCAACGACCGTGCCAACTTTTCGCTGGCCGCAAGTCATTGATTTCAAAAAGGGCGCTCCGTGGCGGTGCAGAACGTTGCGCACCAAACGGGTGCACCCGCCACCAGACGCACCCGTTTGGTGCGGCAGGGATCGTCTATCCTCTCGACCTTCTTCCTTCCGCCGCGCGTCACGCACCGTCCATGTCCGACCTGCTCTCCGCCCTGCTGCTGGGCATCCTCGAAGGCTTGACCGAATTCCTGCCGATCTCCAGCACCGGCCACCTGCTCATCGCCCAGCACTGGCTGGGTGCCCGCTCGGACTTCTTCAACATCGTCATCCAGGCCGGCGCGATCGTGGCCGTGGTGCTGGTGTTCCGCCAGCGCCTGCTGCAGCTGGCCACCGGCTTCAACCAGCGCGAGAACCGTGAGTACGTGTTCAAGCTGGGCGCCGCCTTCCTGGTCACCGCCGTGGTCGGCCTGGTGGTGCGCAAGGCCGGCTGGTCGCTGCCGGAGACGGTCAGCCCGGTGGCCTGGGCATTGATCATCGGTGGTGTCTGGATGCTGCTGGTGGAGGCCTACACCGCGCGCCTGCCCGACCGCGACCAGGTGACCTGGACGGTGGCGATCGGCGTGGGCCTGGCACAGGTCGTGGCCGGCGTGTTCCCCGGCACCTCGCGCTCGGCCTCGGCGATCTTCCTGGCCATGCTGCTGGGCCTGAGCCGCCGCGCCGCCGCCGCCGAGTTCGTGTTCCTGGTCGGCATTCCCACCATGTTCGCCGCCAGCGCCTACACCTTCCTGGAAATGGCCAAGGCCGGGCAGCTGGGCAGCGAGGACTGGGCCGACGTGGGCGTGGCCTTCCTTGCCGCGGCCATCACCGGCTTCGTCGTAGTGAAGTGGCTGATGGGCTACATCAAGTCGCACAGGTTCACCGCCTTCGCGATCTACCGCATCGCACTGGGCGCGGCGCTGCTGCTGTGGTTGCCCTCCGGCAGCTGAACAGCGCCGGGGTACGGTAACCCCGTTGCCGGCCCCACCCCGTTTCCCCCACGGTTCCCCAAGGAGAATCACCATGAACCGCAAGCTCACCCTGCTCCTCCCGCTGGCCCTGATGGCCGCCTGCAGCCAGACCCCGGCCCCGGCCGGCACCGGCGGCGACGACGTGGCCCCGGCCGCGGCCAAGGCAGCAGACCAGCAGACGCTGGCGCACCTGGATGCGCAGCGCCTGCAGAGCCAGCACTGGCTGCTGCAGCAGGCCACCGGCGCCGACGGCAAGCGCATCGACGCGCTGTTCGCCCGCGAAGACAAGCCGGTCACCCTGGACTTCGCAGATGGCCGACTGTCGGTCAGCAACACCTGCAACCGCATGGGCGGCGGCTACACCCTGGCCGACGGCAAGCTGACGGTCAGCGCGATGGCCTCGACCATGATGGCCTGCACCGACAAGGCGCTGATGGCGCTGGACGAAGCCGTGTCGAGCCGCCTGCAGGGCGAGCTGAAGGCCGAGCAGGATGCCGATGGCAAGCTGACGCTGACCAACGCCAAGGGCGACGTGCTGGTGTTCAACCCGGAGCCGACCGCTGAAACCCGCTACGGCGGCGCCGGCGAAACCGTGTTCCTGGAAGTGGCCGCCAAGACGCAGAAGTGCTCGCACCCGCTGATCCCGGACTACCAGTGCCTGCAGGTGCGCGAAGTGAAGTTCGACGACAAGGGCCTGAAGCAGGGTGAGCCGGGCAAGTTCGAGAACTTCTACGGCACCATCGAGGGCTACACCCACGAAGACGGCGTGCGCAACGTGGTGCGCGTGAAGCGCTACGAAGTGAAGAACCCGCCGGCCGATGCGCCGTCGCAGGCGTACGTGCTGGACATGGTGGTCGAGTCGGCCATCGAGAAGAAGTAAATAAACAGAAGGGCGGCCACGAGGTCGCCCTTCTACGTTCTGTAGCGTCGACGCAGCCCCACGTGCCAGCCTTGCCACGATGAAGATTCTCGCCATATCCGGCAGCGCGCGCCGGCAGTCGACCAACACCGCTCTGCTGGTGGCCCTGAAAGCCATCGCGCCGCCCGGCATGGAGATCGAGGTCTACGCCGGGGTCGGCGAACTTCCGGTGTTCTCCCCCGATCTGGAAGGCACCGATGAACCCTGCAGCGTGACGCGCTTCAAGGCGGCCATCGCCCGCAGCGACGGTGTGCTGGTGTGCAGCCCTGAATACGTGCGTGGCATTCCCGGCGGATTGAAGAATGCGATCGACTGGCTCGTATCCGGCGACCAGATCGTCGGTCGGCCCATTGCGTTAGTGCATGCGTCCCATCGTGGCGAGGACATGCTGCAGGCACTTCGCGCGGTGCTGTCCACGGTCAGTGCCGCGTTCAGTACAACGCTGTTCCTGCGTGTACCGGTGCTGGGCCTGGAACCGGAGGAGATCTTCGAGGTGCTTCAGTCGGAAGTGCATCGCGCCGAAGCGGATGCGTTCCTGGCAGGGTTTGCTGTTTACTGCAGGTCCATTGCGTAGCAGAAGCAGCCGAGCATGGGCTCGGCTCTACAAGGCAAAGTCGAGCATGGCTCGACTCTGCAGAAAGCAAAGCCGGGCATGCCCCGGCCCTACAAGGGCTCTCAGCCCAGCGCCGGGTTCAACGTGTAGGTGCCGTGCAGTGCCGCTTCGGCGAGCACGTGGCCGTGCATGGCGCGGTAGGCGTCGGCGGCGGTGAAGCGTGCCGGCAGCTGCAGCGATGCCACGTCCAGCGCGAACACGCGGAAGAAGTAGTGGTGCAGGCGTTCGTCGTTGAACGGCGGGTACGGGCCGTCATAGCCCAGGTAGTCACCGGCCATGTCCGGATTGCCTGCGAACCAGCCGGTGAAGTCGTTCAGGCCCTGACGGCTGCCGGCCGGGCCGGCCGGTTTGGACTTGCCCTTCACCACGAAGCCGTCGCTGCAGCTGCCTGCGGCGATCTCGCGCACCGAGGCCGGAATGTCGGCCATTACCCAATGCACGAAATCACAGCGCGGCTGGTCGCGCGGCACGCTCATGTCGGTGCGGCCGACCGTCTCCGGCACGGTCGGCACGTCCGGATCGACACACACCAGCAGGAACGAACGGGTGCCCTCCGGCACATCGCTCCAGGCCAGGTGCGGATTGCGGTCCGGTGCGAAGCCCGCGGCATCGCCGGCGGCGAATTCGCGGTCGATCGGTGCACCGTTGGTCAGGCTGTGGCTGCTCAGTTGCATCGGCGTGTCCTCACTCTTCCGGATAACCCAGGCGCACCGCGATCGGGGTGAGCTTGGCGAAGGCGGCGCTCATCACGTCGCGGTAGTTGCGCCAGTGGCCCGGCGGGAAGCGCGGCGCACCCAGTTGCGCGGCTGGCGGCATCGGCCGCTCGAACAGGCGGCCCAGCAGTTCGGCCATCGCCTGCGGATCGTTGCCGATCTGGTCGATGCGCAGCAGCACCTGCGGGTACAGATCGTCCTCGTGCAGGGCGGCGACCTGGGCCAGCGCGCGCGCCAGCCATTCGCTGGCTTCGGCCAGCGAGGTCATTGCCAGAGGTGCGGCGGCACCGTAGGCCACCCAGTCCAGCAGCATGTCGCGCGGATCGCGCAGCACCACCAGCAGGCGGCCCTGCGGCAGCTGCGGGCGCAGCGCCCACAGCAGCGCGTTGTCCCACCACAGCAGCCAGTCGATGATCGCGTCGTCCTGCACGCCGCGCGACGGCAGCTGTTCGCGCCAGCGCTGCACCAGCCGCTCCGGGGTCAGCACGCCCGAGGCAAGGTCCTGCAGCGTGTGGTAGTTCTGGAACGCGTCGTCGGGTGCGTTGGAGGTATAGCGGTCGCTGCGCAGCACCGGGCTGGCGGCGGCCAGGCCGGTCGCCACGCGCTCCACGCCCGAACCCGGCGCGCCCCACAGGAAGATCGGCGCGGAAGTGGCATCACCGTCGATCTCGCCCTTGTCCGGCCAGCTCGGCGGCGCCTTGGCCTGCGGCGGCAGCGGCAGGCGCTGCGGTGCCTGGTCGGCCTGCAGTGCCAGCCAGGTCTGCAGCGCGTCTTCGTGCTGCCCGGCGCGATCCTGGATCTCACCCAGCCAGGTGCGCAGGTCGGCGCGGTGGCCTTCCGGTGCCATGTCGATCAGCGCCTGCACGCGGGCGACCGCGGCGGCCGGATCGCGCTGCAGCAGGCCTTCGACCAGGCGGGTTTCGCCGCTGACGCGGCCCGGTTCGAGGTTGACGATGCGCTCGGCGATCGCTTCGGCCTGGGCGTGTTCGCCCACCATGTCGTGCAGGCGCAGGCGCGCTTCCAGCGCCGGCAGGTGGCCCGGCATCGCGTCCATCCAGCGCTCGACCGTGGCGGCGGCGGTGGCACTGCCGACCTCTTCCACCGCCAGGCGTGCCAGCCACAGGTCGTGCAGCTGCGGGTGCTGCTCCAGGGCGGCATCCAGGCGTGCGCGGGCCTCGTCTTCGCGGCCCAGGCGCTGCCAGGACATCAGCAGCAACTGCAGTACGTCGCGGTCGTCAGGCAGCGATTCCAGCAACGGCAGCAGGTGCTCCAGCGCCTGCAGCGGCTGGCCGCTGCGCAGTGCCAGTTCGCCGGCCAGGCGGCGCATCGATGGCGTATCCAGGCCCTGCTGCTGCAGCGCGATCTGCATCGCTTCGGCGGCAGCGTCCAGGTTGCCCTGGCGCATGGCCAGCTGCACCACCAGGCCATGCAGCGAGGCGATGGTCGGGTTCAGTTCCAGCACGCGGCGGAACGCCTGCTCGGCGAAGGCCAGCATGTTCTTGCCCAGGTAGGCGAAGCCCAGTGCGTAGAGCACGCGAATGTCGTTGGGCTGGGCCTGGTTGGCGGCCGACAGCAGCGTCAGCGCGCGATCGGCATCATCGCGGCGCAGCGCGATCATGCCGTCGATGGTCAGCAGTTCCGGGTGGTCCGGTTCGACACGCGAGGCCAGGGTGGACAGGCGCTGCGCTTCATCGAAATCGTTGCGGCCGATCGCCAGGTGGGCCTGCATCAGGTAGGCAGCGAAGGCGTTCGGGTCCAGCCCGGTGGTGCGCGTCAGTGCTTCGCCAGCGCCGTCGAACTGGCGCAGGGCCAGCAGCAGGCCTGCGTGCTGCAGGTGCAGCTGGGCATTGTCCGGGGCCAGCTGCAGCGCCTGCTGCAGGGCCTCCATCGCGTCCTCGGCCTTGCCCTGCTGCTGCAGCGCAAGCGCCAGCCAGCGGTGGGCCTCGGCCTGGCCGGGTTCATCACGGGTCCACGCCTGGGCCAGCTGCACGGCCTGGTCGGCCTCGTTCTGGCGCAACGCTTGGATGATCTGGTCTTGCATGGCGGTCCGGTTCAAGGGCAAACCCGCATTGTAGCGGCCTGCGCGCCCGTGCCGGTTCAGCCTTGCAGCACGCGCTGCAGGCGCTGCGCCACCCAGCGCTCGGAGAAGCCGTCACCGCGCCAGTTTTCCAGGAAGGCACAGTGGCCGCCCCAGCAGGCGGTTTCCAGGTGCGCCTGGCGCGGCAGCTGCCAGTCGCTGAAGGTCGCGTACGGGATCACCGGGTCGTCCTGTGCCATCAGGATGTCGGCCGGCACCTGCAGCGAGGACAGGCGATCGCCGGCAATCGAGTAGCCGTCGAAATAGGCCTGCAACGAGCCGAAACTGGTGTGGCGCTCGACCAGCCAGGCGGTCAACGCACGGATGTCCAGCTTCAGCACGCGGTCGTCGCAGTCGCTCAGTTCGGGGAACAGGTCGCGCTTGCGCCGCAACGAACCGGCCCACTTGCGGCGGAAGTACCAGTCGTACATTGCCGGGCCGTTCTCGATGCTCTCCATGGTCAGCGCCGGGTCCAGCACCGGGCATACCGAGGCGACGCGCAGCAGCGGCACGCCGGCCGCCGGCGCACGCAGGGCCAGGCGCAGCACGAAGTTGCCGCCCAGCGAGTAGCCGGCGGCCACCAGCGGCAGCTGCGGCCAGCGCTGGGCGATATCGCCTGCGGCATGCACCACTTCGTCGATCAGGTTGGAGTGGAAGATGCCGGGGTTGAGGTGATGGGTATTGCCGTGGTCGCGGAAATTCAGCCGCACCACGTCGAAGCCCTGTTCGAGCATGCGCGCGGCCGCCATGCGCATGTAGCTGGATTCGGCACTGCCTTCCCAGCCATGCAGCAGCAGGGCCATGCCCTTGGGTTCGCGGCCTTCGACATGGCTGTGCCAGCCCTGCAGGCGCACGCCGTCGCCGCCGTCGAGGATCAGTTCTTCGCTGATCGCGCCGGTCGCGGCCAGCAGCAGCAGGCCGCGCTGCAGGCGCATGCGGCTGGAGCTGAGCATCGACTGCAGGTGCGGATTGCGCAGCCAGCGCGGTGGCTGGTAGTCAGCCGCGTGCAGCGTCGGCGTGCCGGCGTCCAGGACGGGTGGCGGGATCAGGGCCACCGCACCCTCACTGCGTGCTCATGGCCGCCACGATGCGCGCGCGCGACGTCTCCGCGATGCGCCGACGGCCTTCCAGGTCCTGCGCACCGATCGGTGCCAGGAAATGCACTTCCGCACGCCGCGCCGGCTCACCGAGCAGGCGCAGGAAATTGGCGAAGAAACTCTCGCCGGGGCCGAACGCGACAATGGTCTGCGCGTCGCCCTTGAGCCCGTACACCAGAGCCACCGGCTGCACCGGCACGCCGGTCTCAACCGCCGCCTGGAAGATGCGGGCATGGAACGGGCCCACTTCGTGGCCACCGCGGGTACGCCCTTCGGGGAACACGCCCACTGCCTTGCCTTCGCGCAGGCGATCGGCCATCACCTGCATCACGCCACCGAGCGATTCGGTGTTGCCGCGCTGGTGGAAGATGGTCTGCCCGCGCGCGGCCAGCCACCCGACCAGCGGCCAGCTGGCGATCTCGCGCTTGGCGACGAAGCCCATCATGCGCTGGCTGTGCAGGATGCAGATGTCGACCCAGCTGACGTGGTTGGCGACGAACAGCACGGCGCCGGGCAGCGGCCTGCCGATCTGCACCAGGCGGAAGCCGAAGATCCACATCAGCCCCCCCTGCCACCAGTTGACCACTTTGGCCCCCAGGGTCGCCTCGCCCACGCGCAGTTCGCCCCACGGCCGAAGCATGCCGATCAGGATGAGCGGCAGGAACACGATGATGTGGACCAACAGCAGCGGTACGCGGTACAGGTAACGGCACACACGCGCCACGCCGCCGCGGGGGGCCGGAGTGGGGGAAGTCATCCGCGCACGATACCGGAGGGCCGTCATCGCTGCCAGCCGATTTAGGCCATAACACCCATCGACCGGGGCAATCGGCAGGGAACGCTGGGTTCCGCTGCCGTCACCGCCCGTCCGGGGCTCAGCCGTGGCCGGCCGCCACCACCGCCAGGGTCAGCCGCGAGATGCACACCAGCCGGCCCTGCTCGTCCTCGATGCGGATCTCCCACAGCTGGGTGCTGCGGCCCACGTGCAGCGCGCGGGCGGTGCCGGTGACCGTGCCCGAACGCACCGCACGCACGTGGTTGGCGTTGATTTCCAGCCCCACGCAGATCTGCTTGGCCGTATCCACACACAGGTTGCCGGCGCTGCTGCCCAGGGTCTCGGCCAGCACCACCGACGCGCCGCCATGCAGGATGCCGTAGGGCTGGCGGGTGCGCTCGTCCACCGGCATGGTGGCCTGCAGCCAGTCGTCACCGGCCGCGCTGAAGATGATGCCCAGCGACGCGATCGCGGTGTTGCGGCTGAGCGTATTGAGCTGCTCGAGGGAAACGGCTTCGCGGAACACCTGGGTCATGCGGGCACCTTCAGAGGATGGGAACGAGGCCGGCGCCGAATGCGGTCAGCATGCGTACCAGCAGCCACTTCGGGCCGACATTGACCTCGGGGAAATCACCCACGGCGACATAGCAGCGGTGGAAGCCCGGGTCCTGCCGGGGCAACGGCTGCGGGCAGTCCGGGCCGGGCTTGAACTCGTAGTCGGTGGCATAGCGCCACGGCCAGAAGTCGAGGATCGGCAGTGCTTCGGAGGCCTTGCCGACGCTGTAGTTGAGCCCGGACAGCACCGGCGGCTTGGCCCGCGGCGCCACCGTCCACGAGTTCTGCGGGTGGGTGTCGCGCAGGATGCTCTCGGCCAGCTGCTCGGCGAAGGCCGGGTCATCGATGATCACCGCGCCTTCGGTGTTGTAGTTCTCGCTGCGCGGGTCGAAGTTGTGGGTGCCGACCACGCCGATGCGGCGATCGACCACCAGCGACTTGGCATGCAGGCCCATGCGCGCGCCCTTGCGGGTGACCGGCAACGGCTTGTTGACCGCCTTGCTGCCCAGGAACGAGGGCCGGGTCTCGGTGCGCAGCAGGCGGGTTTCGACCTCGCTGCCGGCCGCACGGCGGCGCTCGCGCGCGTTCTGGTAGGCACTGCCGGTGCGCGGATGGTTCACCGCCCCCTGCTTGCCGGCGGGTGCCGGGTGCTCATCGCGATCGCGACGGTCGCCGGCATTGCTGCCGGCAGCACTGCCGCCGATCAGCGGGTTGCGCCCGCCGTCGTCGTCGCCTTCCGGCGCGGCGATCGGGTCGGGCAGCAGGTTGCGGTAATCGACCGGTGCATCCAGCGGGAACGGCTTGTATTCGAAGATGTTGAAGCCCAGTTCACGCATGTTGCGCCGCTTGTACTTGTACGACAGCGCATAGACGATCGGGTTGTCGGTCGCCGCCAGGCTGTTGCTGGACACCACCACGCGCGGCGGCTGCGGTCGCTTGCGCAGCTCGCGGAACAGCTTCTGCGCCGGTTTGGACAGCACCAGGTACGGCGTCTGCAGGATCACTTCCTTCTGCGCGCCGGCGATCAGCGCATCCAGCTGCGGCTCGGTCACGTGCTGTCCGGCCAGCGGCGCATCGGCCTTCTCGCGCCGGTGCTTGCGCGGCAGGTCGGCGACATAGCGCACCGAGGCCACCGGCAACGCGGTATCGACGAAGGAACGGCTGACGAAGTCCATGTCATTGGCTTCGGCACTGACCCGCTCCACCCGCTCGGGGCGGCGGAAGCTGGCCGGCGGCAGGGTCGGCACGCCCTCGCGCAGCAGGGTGCGGCCGACATCGTTCAGGCGCTCGGCCGGCACGCTGCGCCTGGCGCGCCAGAAGGCATCGAAGTTGGCCGCCATCGCCCGCGCCTCCGGGCCGGCGATCAGCACGTCGCGGTCGCGGAAGTTGTACTCGCGGTCCCAGTCGTAATAGTCGTCCTGGTAGTTGCGGCCGCCGACCACGCCGATCGCATCGTCGATCACCAGCAGCTTGTTGTGCATGCGCTGGTTGAAGCGGCGGAAGCAGCACAGCACGCTGCCGGCATAGTCGAAGTAGTTCAGCCGGGCCTTGCCGAAGGTCGGGTTGTAGACCCGCAGCTGGAAGTTCTGGTGCGCGCCGGACAGGGCGCCGAGGATCTGCAGGTCGGAGATCGCCGAGAGCTGGTCGATCAGCACCCGCACCTTCACCCCGCGCCGCGACGCGGCCAGCAGCTCGTCGATGACCAGCCGGGCACTGTCGTCCTTGTCGAAGATGTAGGTCTGCAGGTCGATGCTGCGGGTGGCGCTGCGCAGCAGGTTCAGGCGCGCGACCAGGGCGCCCTCGCCCTCGTCGAGCAGGGTGGCGTAGTGGCGTGGCTGTTCCGGGGTGGATTCGGTGAACGCCCGGCCCGCCAGCGCACGCAACGGCGAGTCCTGCGCGCAGCGGTCGGCGCGCTGGCAGTCGACGTCGGTCGAGCGCGCCTGCACGGCAATCGCTTCGGCACGGTCACGCTCGGCATGCGAGAGCGATGCACAACCGCTGCCCAGCAACACGGTTGCCAGCGCCAGGACGCGCAGCAGGAGGTTCACGGTTTCGGCGCCTCGCTCAGGCGCGCACGCAATACGAAGGTCACTCGGTCACTCAAGGCTAGCTGCCAGCTGTCCATTCCGTACCGGCCTCGCTGCACGGTACCGCGGCTGACGACGTCGCAATCATAGCCGGGTCGGGCGCACTCCGCCTTCTCGACCTGCAATGACTCGGGGTGGCTGATGCCGCGCAGGGTCAGCCGGCCGTTGATGGCGCCGCCCTGCTCCACGGTCTCCGGCCAGTAGGGCAGCGAGTCGAACTCGACCACCGGATGGCGCCCGGCATCGAAGAACTCCTCGCCGCGCATCCAGCCGGTATAGCGCGCCTTGCCGGGGATCTCCACCGAGCGGGTGAACATCTTCAGGTGCACCTGGTGACGGCCGTCGGACAGGATCTCGATACGCCCCTCGAAGTGCGGGAACACGCCTTCGATGCGCTGGCCGAATCGGGTGCGCACCTCGAAGCCGATCCGCGAGCGCTGGGTATCCAGGCGCAATACCCGTGGCGCCTCGGCGGACACGGGCGGCAACGGGGTCGGTGGGGGCGCCGCGGCCCAGGCCGGGCCGAGCGCCAGCAACGCGGGCAGCAGGAAGCGGCTGCGCCGCGCCAGGCTCATCGGATCACGGCCACCAGAACGCGTTCAGGCTGGCCACGCCGGGTTCGATCGAGGCCTCGCGCGGGAAGCCAAGCACGGCCACGCCGCCCGGCGGCATGCCGCGATAGTCACTGCTGGTGCCGTCGGTCATCAGGGCCACCAGCTGCTCCAGGCCCGGGTTGTGGCCGACGATCAGCACCCGGTCCAGGTCACGACGCTCGTCCACCAGCGCTGCCAGGGTGCCCGGGGTGGCTTCGTAGATCCGGTCTTCCAGGCGCTTTTCGACATAGCCGATGGCCGTCATCACCGCTTCCAGGGTCTCGCGGGTACGTCGCGACGGCGAGCACAGCACGCAGTCGGGCAGCAGGTTGTTTTCCTTCAACCACTTGCCGGCGGCTTCGGCCTCGGCGAGCCCCACCGGCGACAGCGGCCGGTCGAGGTCGGCCTGGCCGGAAACGGCGGGTTCGGCATGGGCATGGCGCAGCAGGATCAGTTCACGCATCGCGGGTTTCCATGGAGAAGAGGATGCAGCAGGAGAAGTGAGGCAGGCATCAAAGCTTGAGCCAGGACAGCAGCGGCTCCCAGTCGGCCTGGTGTTCGCGCACCTGGGCGGAGCGATAGTCGAACAGGCTGCGGCCCAGGCCGGTCATGACCACGTAGCTCTGGCTGTCACGCAGCTGCGCGACCACCGGGTATGGCCATTCGGCCAGCATCTGCAGCGCCTGCTGCGAGGTCTGGGTCCAGGGTTTGGTGCGGTTGAGGACCAGCCCCACCGGCAGCTTGCGGCTGTGCACGCGCGGGTTCTGGGCCAGGCTGTTGAGGAAGCCGACGATGGCTTCGATATCCAGCGCCGAGGGCAGCACCGGCACCACCACGGCGTCGGCCGCGTCCAGGAAATGGGGGATATCGTCGGCCAGCGCACCGGCCGGTGCATCGATGATGACGGTATCGGTACCGTCGGGCAGCTTCTGCGCCCACTGCTTCTTCCGATACACATCGATGGGGAGCACCGCGCTTTCCAGCCCTGCACGCCGTTGTGCCCAGCGGGTGCTGGAGCCCTGCGGGTCGGCATCGGCGATCACCGTGGCCTTGCCCTGCAATGCCGCGTACGCGGCCAGGTGGGTGGCGACGGTGGTCTTGCCCACCCCGCCCTTGGAACCGGCCACCAGGATCGTCTTCATGCCAGCCTCGCTTCCGGGTACGTGCCCCGAGCGTACACCGGCGGTGGTGACGGGAGGTAGCACCGTGCTGAACCAGTGGCCATCGCCTTTGCTATCGTGGCGCCCCCGAAGGATCGAACCGGCATGAGCGAACTGCAGGACCTGAGCGCACTGATCCGCGCCAATACCCCCCTGATCGTGATCGAGACCCAGGATGAGGCCCGCATCGTCGAGCTGTTCCGGCAGACGCTGATGCACGTGTGGCGGGCCCTGCACCGCTGGTCCATCACCGAGGGCCTGCGTCGCATCGACCTGGACCGCGAGGACCCGCCGGTCGGCCCGCCCGATGCCAGCGCCGCCCTGCAGATGATCCGCCAGGCCGATCAGCGGGGTGTCTACCTGCTGCTCGATTTCCACCCCTACCTGGGGTATGCCAGCCACCAGCGCGCGCTGCGCGACCTGATCCAGCGCCGCCATAGCGAGCCGCATGTGCTGGTGCTGATCGGCGCCAAGGTCGAGCTGCCGGCCGAGCTGGAGGCCCTGGCGGTGCGCTTCAACCCGCGCCTGCCCGATGCCAATGCCCTGCTGAAGATGCTGCGCGAGGAGGCCGACGCCTATGCGCGCGAACACGGCGGCCGCCGTGTCGAGGTCGACAGCGAGGCGGTGAAGAAGATCCTGAAGAACCTGCAGGGCCTGAGCCTGGTCGATGCCCGCCGCATCGCCCGCCAGCTGATCTACGCCGATGGCGCGCTGCGCGACGACGACCTGCCGCAGCTGGCACGGCTGAAGTTCGAGCTGCTCAACCGCAGCGGCCACCTGTTCTTCGAGCATGACAGCGCGCGCTTCGGCGACGTGGCCGGTGCCAACCGGCTCAAGCGCTGGATCAGCCAGCGCCGGGTGGCCTTCATCGCCGGCTCGGCACCGGCCGGCCTGGATCCGCCGCGCGGCATGTTGCTGCTGGGCGTGCAGGGCTGCGGCAAATCGATGCTGGCCAAGGCCACCGCCGCCGGCTTCGGCGTACCGCTGCTGCGCCTGGACGTGGGCGCGCTGTACAACAAGTACCACGGCGAGACCGAGGCCAACCTGCGCCAGGCGCTGGCCTCGGCCGAGCAGCTGGCGCCCTGCGTGTTGTGGATGGACGAGATCGAGAAGGGCCTGGCCAGCGGTGGCGAGGACGGTGGCGTATCGCGCCGCGTGCTCGGCTACCTGCTGACCTGGATGGCCGAACGCAGGGCGCCGGTCTTCATCGTCGCCACCGCCAACCAGGTACACGAGTTGCCGGCCGAACTGCTGCGCAAGGGCCGCTTTGACGAGATCTTCTTCGTCGACCTGCCCACGCCTGAGGTGCGTGTGGAGCTGCTGCGGCTGCACCTGGGGCGACGCCAGCTCAACGGCGACGACTTCGCGCTGCCGGCGCTGGCGGCCGCGGCCAATGGTTTCTCCGGCGCCGAGATCGAGCAGGCGATCGTGGCCGGGCTGTATGCGGCGCACGCCGAAGGCCGGCCGTTGGATACCGAGCTGCTGATGAACGAGATCCGTGCGACGCGGCCGCTGTCGGTGCTGATGGCCGAGCAGGTAGAGGCACTGCGGGCATGGGCGTCGGGGCGGACGGTTTCCGCGGACGATTGAGGGGTTCCGGCGAACGGCGCAGCCCCTCGTGGCTGGTTGCTGAAAGCAACAGCAGCGGTTGGCGATCAGCCACGTGGAAGAAAGAAAAAGAGCAGAAGCAAAAGCAAAAGCGGTTGGCTGGCTGCTCTTGAGGCCCTGGGGTCAGATCCGTTTTCCAGAGGAAAACGGATCTGACCCCAGTTCGATTTCTATCCCTGGCAGATCTCATCCACGCATGGCATGGACCTACCGTGTCGACCAAGGTCGACACCTACCAAAAGCCGCCGGAACCTGTCGAAGGCGGGGCACTGTGGGTTTGCGGGGTGTGAGCCGCATGGATGCGGCGACCAAGCCCCCATGGATGGGTTTACGGCGGCCCCGCAAACCCACAGTGCCCCGCCATCCCGCAGGAAGCCCGCTGTTGCTTCGGCTGCTGCAGTTGCTCCAGCCGTTGCCTCTGCGGGTGCCGGGTGCAACCCGGCCCCCCCCTCCCTCAGGGCCAGGCCGGCGGCGCGGCCGCCCAGGCCTGCTGCACTTCCGCCAGCGAGGCGCGCTCGTCGTCACGCCACAACGGCAACAACTGCGCAAAGCGGCTGCTGTCGCTCCATTGCGTCGGCTCGGTACGCACCGCTGCGGCATACCACTGCACCGCCTCCTGCTTCTGCCCGGCCCGCCACAGCGCCAGCGCATAGGTGGGTGGCAGCCAGCCCGGCTTGCTCAGCGAACCACCGGCAGCAGCCTGCCATTGCTCCAGGGCGGCTTCGGGCTGGCCCTGACGCAGCAGGTCCCAGCCGTAATTCCAGCGCACGCTACGGCCCAGGCTGCCCTGCACCGGCGCATCCTTCAGTGCTTCGCGATACAGCTGTTCACCCAGCTCGGTGCGGCCCTGCGCAATGGCCACCGACGCCAGCTGCACGGTGGCCTCCACGGTACGCCGGCCGCGCTCGCGCTGTTTGAGCAGCTGCGCCACCAGCGCATCCCCGTCGGACTGGACCACGACCATCGGCACGGCGGCCGCATCGCTGTCGAAGTAGAACTCCTGTGGTGCCGGCACCGCCGGCGCGGCCCACACGGGGGCCGTTCCCGAGACCAGCAACATGCTGCCCAGGATCTTTGCTGCAACTGACATCCCTTCTCCCCAGGCCGCAACCGCAGCCTCCCTCTCTCTCCCCGATCCTAACCCCAGCATGGCCGCCGGCGCGAGTGCCGGGCCGGTCGGGCCTCGCTGCTACAATTCGCGCCTTTCCCGCCGCGTGCCTGCACGCGGCCGGTGCCAGCCGATCCTGACCGGGCCAGCCATGACCAGTACCGCGCAACTCACTTCGCCCTCTTCCGCCGACCTGATCGACCGTGACTACACGCTCGACCACAAGTACACCCGCAACGAGGGGCGGATCTACCTGAGTGGCGTGCAGGCGCTGGTGAAACTGCCGTTGATGCAGCGGCTGCGCGACGCGCACGAAGGCATCGACAGCGCCGGTTTCGTCAGTGGCTACCGTGGCAGCCCGCTGGGCGGCTTCGACCTGGAGCTGTGGCGCGCGCGCAAGCACCTCGACGCGGCCAAGGTGAAGTTCACCCCCGGCCTGAACGAGGACCTGGGCGCCACCATGGTGTGGGGCACCCAGCAGACCAACCTGTTCCCCGGCGCCAACGTGCAGGGCGTGTTCGGCATGTGGTACGGCAAGGGCCCGGGCGTGGACCGCTGCGGCGACGTGTTCAAGCACGCCAATGCCGCCGGCACCTCGCGCCATGGCGGCGTGCTGGCGCTGGCCGCCGATGACCACGCCTGCCGCAGTTCAACCCTGCCGCATGGCAGCGAGGACGAGTTCGTCAGCGCCATGATGCCGGTGCTGAACCCGGCCGGCGTGCAGGACATCCTGGACATGGGCCTGCTGGGCTGGGCGATGAGCCGCTACACCGGCCGCTGGGTCGGCTTCAAGACGATCGCCGAGACGGTGGAATCGTCGGCCTCGGTCGAGGTCGACCCGATGGCGCGCCGCATCGTGCTGCCGGAAGACTTCGAAATGCCTACGGGCGGCCTCAACATCCGCTGGCCGGACCCGCCGCTGGACCAGGAAATGCGCCTGCACCGCTATGCGGTGAAGGCCGCACAGGCGTTCGCCCGCGCCAACGGCATCGACAAGGTGGTGATGGACGCGCCGCGCGCGCGGCTGGGCATCGTCACCACCGGCAAGAGCTATTTGGATGTGCTGCAGGCGCTGGAATACCTGGGCCTGGACGAAGCCGCCTGCGCCGACATCGGCATCCGCGTGTACAAGGTCGGCATGACCTGGCCGCTGGAGCCGCAGGGCATCGCGCGCTTCGCGCAGGGCCTGGAAGACATCATCGTGGTGGAAGAGAAGCGTGCCTTCATCGAGCGCCAGATGAAGGAACAGTTCTTCAACTGGCCGGCCAGCTGGGGCCAGCGCCCGTCCATCGTCGGCAAGTACGACGAGAGCGGTGAGTGGATCCTGCCGTCCACCGGTGAACTGACCCCGGCCACCATCGCCGGCGTGATCGGTCGCCGCATCCAGAAGTTCTTCAACAACGCATCGATCGAGCAGCGCCTGCAGTGGATGCAGGAGAAGGAAGCCGAACTTGCGTTGCCGCGCGCCAGTTTTCCGCGCGTGCCGCACTACTGCTCCGGCTGCCCGCACAACACGTCCACCAACGTGCCGGAAGGCTCGCGTGCGCTGGCCGGCATCGGTTGCCATTACATGGTGACCTGGATGGACCGCAGCACCGATACCTTCACCCACATGGGCGGCGAAGGCGTGACCTGGGCCGGGCAGGCGCCGTTCACCGATACCCCGCACGTGTTCCAGAACCTCGGCGACGGCACCTACTTCCACAGCGGTTCGCTGGCGATCCGCCAGGCGGTCGCGGCCGGCGTCAACATCACCTACAAGATCCTCTACAACGATGCGGTGGCGATGACCGGCGGCCAGCCGGTGGACGGTCCGCTGAGCGTGCCGGACATCGCAAAGCAGATGCGCGCCGAAGGCATCCACACCATCGTGGTGCTGTCGGACAACATCGGCAGGTGGACCGGCCAGCGCGAGCACTTCCCCAGCGACGTCGAGTTCCATGACCGCAGCGAGCTGGACGAAGTGCAGAAGCGCCTGCGCGAAGTGAAGGGTGTTTCGATCCTGATCTACGAACAGACCTGCGCCACCGAGAAGCGCCGCCGCCGCAAGCGCGGCAAGCTGGAAGACCCGCAGAAGCGGGTGCTGATCAATTCGCTGGTCTGCGAAGGCTGCGGCGACTGCGGCAAGAAGAGCTTCTGCGTGTCGGTGCTGCCTAAGGAAACCGAGTTCGGGCGCAAGCGCGAGATCGACCAGTCCAACTGCAACAAGGACTATTCCTGCGTGAACGGCTTCTGCCCGAGCTTCGTCACCGTGCACGGTGGCCAGCCGCGCAAGGGCAGCAAGCGCGATGCGTCCACGCTGCTGGACAACCTGCCGGCACCGACCCTTCGCGACAGCCTGGAACAGCCCTGGAACATCCTGATCACCGGCGTCGGCGGTACCGGCGTGGTGACCATCGGCGCGCTGCTGGGCATGGCCGGCCACCTGGAAGGCAAGGGCGCGACCGTGCTCGACCAGACCGGCCTGGCGCAGAAGGGCGGCGCGGTGACCACGCATATCCGCATTGCCCGTCGCCCTGAAGACATCCACGCCGTGCGTATCGCCGCCGGTGAAGCCGACCTGGTGCTGGGCTGCGACATGGTGGTGGTCAACGATTACTGGGCGCTGTCGAAGGTGCGCGCCGGCCGTTCGCAGGTGGTGCTGAACACCTACGAAGCGATGCCGGGCACGTTCACCACCCGCCCGGACATGCAGTTCCCCGCCGCCGACATCATCGCCGGCGTGCGCGTGGCACTGGGCGGCCAGGAACCACTGCTGCTCGATGCCACCAAGCTGGCCACCGCGCTGCTGGGCGATGCCATCGCCGCCAACCTGTTCATCCTCGGCTACGCCTGGCAGCAGGGCCTGGTGCCGCTGTCGTTCGACTCGCTGATGCGCGCCATCGAACTCAATGGCGCCGCCGTGGCGATGAACCAGCAGGCCTTTGCGTGGGGCCGCCTGGCCGTGGCCGATCCGCAGGCCGTGCAGCAGGCCGCCGGCCTGGTGCGCAACCGCCACACCGATGCCGAATCCACCCCGGGCCCGCTGCATCCGCTGCCGCCAGGCGAGTGGGAGGGCAATGAATGGGGTGCCACTGCGGCACCGCGCAACACCGGCGACGAACGCGAACTGCGCGGCCTGCCCTCGCACGGTGGCGACGTGGCGTTCCTGCCGCTGGATGACGCCCGCCTGTCGCGCTCGCTGGATGAAATGATCGAGCGCCGCGCCGCGTTCCTGGTCGAGTACCAGGACACTGCCTACGCCAACCGCTACCGCCGCCTGGTCGAGCGCGTGCGCACCGCCGAAGCCGAGCGCATCGGCGGCTCCACTGCGCTGACCGAGACCGTGGCCCGCTACCTGTTCAAGCTGATGGCCTACAAGGACGAGTACGAAGTGGCCCGCCTGTACACCAGCGGCGACTTCCAGCGCCGCCTGCAGCAGCAGTTCGAGGGCGATTACCAGCTGCGCTTCCACCTGGCGCCGCCGCTGTTCGCCAAGAAGGATGAGCAGGGCCGGTTGCTGAAGAAGGAATACGGCCCGTGGATGTTCAAGGCCTTCGGCCTGCTGGCCAGGCTGAAGTTCCTGCGTGGCGGCCGCTTCGACGTATTCGGGCGCACCGCGGAACGCCGCATGGAGCGCAAGCTGATCGGCGATTACGAGGCCACCGTGCAGGTACTGCTGGACGGCCTGGATGACGACCGCCTGGCCCTGGCGGTGGAGATTGCCAGCATCCCCGAGCACATCCGCGGCTTCGGCCACGTCAAGGAAGCGCATTTCGAGCAGGCCAAGGCGCGCGAAGCGGCCCTGCTGGCGCAGTGGCGCAATCCGAAGGCGCTGCATATCGTGCAGGTGGCCTGAAGGGAGTGCCGGCCGCTGGCCGGCATTCATCCCGGCAATCGGTTGCCGGCCAGCGGCCGGCACTACCGATGGTTTACCCCAACCGCCACAGCAGCAGGCGGTTGTTGGCCGGCATCGCCACATCCCCCAGGCGGGTGAATCCGTGGTCGGCGGCCAGCGCCTGCACCGCTTCGCTATCGCGGATGCCGCTGCGCGGGTCGCGCGCCTTCAGCCAGGCATCGAACTGCGCGTTGCTGTCGCTGCTGTAGCGGCCGCCGTAGTTGAACGGGCCGTACGCCGCCAGCAGCGCGCCGCGACGCAGCACCGATGGCAGCGCGGCGAACAATGCCTGCACGTGCGCCCAACTCATGATGTGCAGCGTGTTGGCGCTGAACGCGGCGTCGAACGTGCTGCCCTGTGGCAGGCTGAGCCCAGGCGCCGGTGGCAGTTCCACCTGCAGCGCCACCGGCGGCAGCAGGTTCAGAAGCGCCGCTTCCGCGCGCCAGGCCTCGATGCCGGGCAGATGGTCCGGATGGTCGCTGGGCTGCCAGCGCAGCCAGGGCCACCGCTCGGCGAAGAAGGCCGCGTGCTGGCCGGTGCCGCTGCCGATTTCCAGCACCCGATGGCGGTCGCCCATCCACGGGTCGAGTGCGGCGGCGATCGGTTCGCGGTTGCGCTCGCAGGCTTCTGAATGCGGCTTGCTCGACATCAGGACGGTGTCCAGGCGGGGTCGGCCCATTGTGCACGAGGGGGGTGTTCCGAGCAGGGCTGCGCCCTGCACCTGCTTCAAGCCACAGCAACGGCAACGGCAACAGCCAAAGCAACAGCAACAGCGGGCTTCCTGAGGGATGGCGGGGTGGATCCGGTGGCAGGGGACGCCGTAAATCCGTCCATGGAGGCTCGGTCGCGCCATCCATGGCGCTCACGCCCCTGCCACCGGACCCACCCCGCCTTCGACAGTTTCCTGCGGTCTGTTGGAACGGCTCTTGGGGTCAGATCCGTTTTCCGCAGGAAAACGGATCTGACCCCGAATTTCATTCGATATCTGACAGATGTGTCGACCAAGGTCGACACCTACCAGCAGCGCACGGAATCTGTCAGAGGCGGGGCGGTGTGGGTGGGCAGGACCGTTGGCGCCATGGATGACGCCATCGAGCCCCCATGGGTGAGGGCGCTTTGCTTGCGAAGCACTGCTTCGCAAGCGCCCGAACGCACAGCCGCCAGCGGCTGGGCCGGACCCCGGAGGGGGGTTAACGGCGTGTCCTGCCCACCCACACCGCCCCGCCATCCCTCAGCAAGCCCGCTGTTGCTGTGGCTGTTGCTCCGGCTCTGAGCAGGTGCAGGGCTGCAAGCCCTGCCGAAACACCCCCAACCATGACTGCAGTCACTTGCCCGGATGCCCCGCGCTGGCGAAAGTCGAGTGGTTGACGTGATCGGCTCGGCCCGTTGCCGGCCGCACGCAAGCGAGAGAGAGAAACGCTGTGCAACGACGTGAGTTCCTGGCTTTTTCCGGTCTGGGCCTGGCGGGCCTGCTGCTGCCGCATTACCGTGCCATCGCCGCCGAGCAACTGCTCGCCCCGGTCGACACCCTCCAGCGCAGGCGCCTGGCGGACGTGGCGCTGGCCACCGCACGCACGGCCAAGGCCAGCTACTGCGATGTGCGCATCGGCCGCTACCTCAACCAGTCGGTCATCACCCGCGAGCATCAGGTCGGCAATGTGACCAACCGCGAATCGTCCGGCGTGGGCGTGCGGGTGATCGTCAACGGGGCCTGGGGCTTCGCCGCCACCCACCAGCAGACCGAGGCCGCGGTCCGCGCGGCGGTGGAGCAGGCCGCCGCGATCGCCCGCGCCAACGCCAGCATCCAGACCCGGCCGGTGCAGCTGGCGCCGACGCCGCCGGTCGGGGAGGTGCGCTGGCAGACCCCGGTCCGCAGGAACGCGATGGCGGTGCCGATCCAGGACAAGGTCGAACTGCTGCTGGCCCTCAATGCCGCCGCGCTGGATGCGGGCGCCGACTACATCAATTCCACCCTGTTCCTGGTCAACGAACAGAAGTACTTCGCCTCCAGCGATGGCTCGTTCATCGACCAGGACATCCATCGCATCTGGCTGCCGTTCACCGCCACCGCCATCGACAAGGCCAGCGGCAGGTTCCGCACCCGCGCCGGCCTGTCCTCGCCGATGGGCATGGGCTATGAGTTCCTCGATGGCGATGCGCGCGGCAAGGTGCACCTGCCCGGTGGCATCACCGCCTACCGCGATTCCTACGACCCGGTCGAGGACGCCATTGCGGCCGCCCGCCACGCGCGCGAGAAACTGAAGGCGCCGTCGGTGAAGCCCGGCAAGTACGACCTGGTGCTGGACCCGTCCAACCTGTTCCTGACCATCCACGAGAACGTCGGCCACCCGCTGGAGCTGGACCGCGTGCTCGGCTACGAAGCCAACTACGCCGGCACCAGCTTCGCCACGCTGGACAAGCGCGATGCGGGTTTCCGCTGGGGCAGCGACATCGTCACCTTCTTCGCCGACAAGACCCAGCCGGGCAGCCTCGGTGCGGTCGGCTACGACGACGAGGGCGTCAAGACCCAGCGCTGGGACCTGGTGCGCGACGGCATCCTGGTCGATTACCAGGCCACCCGCGATGAAGCCCATATCCTCGGCCGCGATGCATCGCATGGCTGCAGCTACGCCGATTCCTGGTCCAGCGTGCAGTTCCAGCGCATGGCCAATGTCTCGCTGGCGCCGGGCAAGCAGCCGCTCAGCGTCGAGGACATGATCAAGGACGTGGAGAACGGTATCTACATCCACGGCCGGGGGTCGTACTCGATCGACCAGCAGCGCTACAACGCGCAGTTCGGTGGCCAGCTGTACTACCAGATCAAGGACGGAAAGATCGCCGGCATGGTCGAGGATGCGGCCTACCAGATCCGCACGCCGGAATTCTGGAATGCCTGCACGGCCATCTGCGATGAACGCGATTTCCGCCTGGGCGGTTCGTTCTTCGACGGCAAGGGCCAGCCCGGCCAGGTCTCGGCGGTCTCGCACGGTTCGTCCACCACCCGCTTCAACGGCATCAACATCATCAACACCGCGCGCAGTCTCGGCGCTTGAGCCACCCATCCTTCGACATGGAGAGCAGCCTTGCAAAGACGTGACTTCCTGGCCCTGACCGGGCTTACCGCGGGCGGGCTGATCGTGCCCTCCTTCTTCGGCAAGGTGATCGCCGCCGAGCAGCTGCAGTCCAGCCTCGACCCGGCATTGAAGAAGCGCCTGGCCGACGCGGCGCTGCAGGCGGCGCGCAGCGCCGGTGCCACCTACTGCGACGTGCGCATCGGCCGCTACCTGCGGCAGTTCGTGATCACCCGCGAGGACAAGGTACAGAACGTGGTGAACACCGAGTCCACCGGCGTGGGCATCCGCGTGATCGTCAACGGCGCCTGGGGCTTCGCCGCCACCAACGCACTGGGTACCGCCGACGTGGCCAGGGCCGCGCAGCAGGCGGCGGCCATCGCCAAGGCCAATGCCGGCGTGCAGACCGCACCGGTGCAGCTGGCCAAGGCGCCGGGCGTGGGTGAAGTGAGCTGGCGCACGCCGATCCGCAAGAATGCGATGGAGGTGCCGATCAAGGACAAGGTCGGCCTGCTGCTGGACGTCAACGCTGCCGCAATGGGCGCTGGTGCCAGCTTCGTCAACTCGATGCTGTTCCTGGTCAACGAGCAGAAGTACTTTGCTTCCACCGATGGTTCCTATATCGACCAGGACGTGCACCGCATCTGGGCGCCGATGACGGTCACCGCCATCGACAAGAGCAGCGGCAAGTTCCGCACCCGTTCGGGCCTGTCCTCGCCGATGGGCCTGGGCTACGAGTACCTGGACGGCGCCGCCGCCGGCAAGGTGGTCAGCCCGAATGGCGTGGTCAACTACAGTTCTTCCTACGACATGAAGGAAGACGCCATCGCCGCCGCCCGGCAGGCGCAGGAAAAGCTGAAGGCCCCGTCGGTGAAGCCGGGCAAGTACGATCTGGTGCTCGATCCGTCGCATACCTGGCTGACCATCCACGAGTCGATCGGCCACCCGCTGGAACTGGACCGCGTGCTCGGCTACGAAGCCAACTACGCCGGCACCAGCTTCGCCACCCTGGACAAGCGCGAACAGCATTTCCAGTACGGCAGCGAGCTGGTCAACATCTTCGCCGACAAGACCCAGCCCGGCAGCCTCGGCGCGGTGGCATACGACGATGAAGGCGTGAAGTGCAAGCGCTGGGACCTGATCAGCAACGGCAAGCTGGTGGACTACCAGACCATCCGCGACCAGGCCCACATCCTCGGCAAGACCGAGTCCGACGGCTGCTGCTATGCCGACTCGTGGTCCAGCGTGCAGTTCCAGCGCATGGCCAACGTGTCGATGGCACCGGGCAAGACGCCGCTGAGCGTGCCGGACCTGATCAAGGACGTGGAGAACGGCATCTACATCATCGGTGATGGCTCGTTCTCGATCGACCAGCAGCGCTACAACGCGCAGTTCGGCGGCCAGCTGTTCTACGAGATCAAGAACGGCCAGATCACCCGCATGCTGGAAGACGTGGCTTACCAGATCCGCACGCCGGAGTTCTGGAACGCCTGCACCGCCGTGGCCGACGAACGCGACTACCGCCTGGGCGGTTCGTTCTTCGACGGCAAGGGCCAGCCGGGACAGGTCTCGGCGGTCTCGCACGGCTCGTCCACCGCGCGCTTCAACGGCATCAACGTCATCAACACCGCACGCAGCCTCGGCTGACCGGTCAGGAGCCCTTACACCATGAGTATCTTCACCGAAGCCCAGGCCAAGGCCATCCTCGACAAGGTCATCGCCCTGTCCAAGGCCGACGAGTGCACCGCCGTGCTGGCCGGCGCGATCAGCGGCAACATCCGCTTCGCGCTGAACAATGTCTCCACCAGTGGCATCGTCGACAACACCGAACTGGCAGTCACCGTCGCCTTCGGCAAGCGCGTCGGCACCGCCTCGATCAACGAGTTCGACGATGCCGCGCTGGAACGCGTGGTGCGCCGTGCCGAAGACCTGGCCCGCCTGGCCCCGGAGAACCCGGAGTTCATGCCGGCCATCGGCAAGCAGAGCTACCGCGCCAGCCCCACCTTCAGCGAATCCACTGCTGCCATCGATCCGGCGTTCCGTGCCAAGGTCGCCGCCGATTCGATCGCCCCGTGCCGTGGTCACGGCCTGATCGCCGCCGGCTTCCTCGAGGATGGCCAGGGCTTCCAGGCCACCGCCAACAGCAACGGCAACTTCGCCTACCAGCGCACCACCAACTTCGATTACACCTGCACTGTGCGCACTGAAGATGGCCGCGGCTCTGGCTGGGTCGGCCGCAACCTGAAGGATGCGGCCGACTTCAAGGCCGACCAGGACATCCGCATCGCCATGCGCAAGGCCACCGAGTCGGCCGAAGCCAAGGCGCTGGAACCGGGCAAGTACACGGTGATCCTGGAGCCGGCCGCAGCGGCAGGCCTGATCAGCTTCATGATGAACTTCTTCAGTGCGCGCTCGGCCGATGAAGGCCGCAGCTTCCTGTCGAAGAAGGGTGGTGGCAACAAGCTGGGCGAGCAGGTCTACGACCCGCGCGTGACCATGATCGCCGATCCGTGGCATCCGGACGCACCGGTGCTGCCGTGGGACAACGAAGGCCTGCCGCGCGAGCGCATGGCCATCATCGAGAACGGCAAGATCGCCAACCTGGACTACTCGCGCTTCTGGGCGCAGAAGCAGGGCAAGACCGCCAAGGCCTCGCCGGGCAACCTGCTGATGAGCGGTGGCGACAAAAGCACCGCCGAGCTGGTGCGTGGCACCCAGAAGGGCATCCTGGTCACGCGTACCTGGTACATCCGCATGGTCGATCCGCAGACGGTGCTGCTGACCGGCCTCACCCGCGACGGCACCTTCTACATCGAGAACGGCCAGATCAAGCACCCGGTGAAGAACTTCCGCTTCAACGAGTCGCCGGTGATCATGCTCAACAACATCGAAGAGCTGGGCAAGCCGGTGCGTGTGGCCGGTGATGAGTCCAGCTACGTGATGATGATCCCGCCGATGAAGCTGCGCGATTTCACCTTCACCTCGCTGTCCGACGCCGTCTGATGGATCGCCGGGCCTGCCTGCGCTGGTTGGCCGCTGCCGCTTCGGCGGCGGCGCTGCCGGCCTGGGCAGAGGCAGGCCCGCGCAGTTCGCGCTACGACTTCTGGTTCACCCGCCTGCAGTACGACTCCGGTGACTGGGACGTGGACGCGCGCATGCCGTCCAACCTGATCACCTCGCTGATCGACTACACCTCGCTGCGCGTGGACCCGCAGGAGCACGTGGTGGCACTGGCCGACCCGCGCATGCTGGAAGCGCCGTTCTGCTACCTGGCCGGCCACACGCTGGTGGAGTTCAATGCCGCCGAGCGGCAGAACTTCGTGCGCTATGTGCGCAATGGTGGCTTCGTCTTCGTCGACGACTGCAACCACGATATCGATGGGCTGTTCGCCACCTCGTTCGAGGCACAGATGGGCCGCCTGTTTGGTCCCAGGGCACTGCAGAAGCTGCCCAACAGCCACCCGCTGTACCGCAGCTTCTTCCGTTTCCCCGATGGCCCGCCGGCCACCAGCTTCGAACTCAACGGCTGGGGCGACGACCTGGTGCACGACTACCTGAAGGGCATCGAGATCGATGGCCGCCTGGGGCTGCTCTACAGCAACAAGGACTACGGCTGCGAGTGGGACTACGACTGGCGCAACAAGCGTTTCCTGGCCGAAGACAACACCCGCTTCGGCGTCAACATCGTGATGTACGCGTTGAACAATTGATAGGACCGGCACGCCCATGACTTCCCCCGACCTCGATTCCCTGTTGCCACGCCTGGATGCGCTGCGCGCCGCGCTTGCACGCGCCGTGGTGGGCCAGCACACCGTGGTCGAGCAGCTGCTGATCGGCCTGCTGGCCGGCGGCCACTGCCTGCTGGAAGGCGCGCCCGGGCTCGGCAAAACCCTGCTGGTGCGCTCGCTCGGGCAGGCGCTGGAACTGCAGTTCCGGCGCGTGCAGTTCACCCCCGACCTGATGCCCAGCGACATCCTCGGCACCGAACTGCTGGAGGAAGACCACGGCACCGGCCATCGCCATTTCCGTTTCCAGCAGGGCCCGATCTTCACCCACCTGCTGTTGGCAGACGAACTCAACCGCACCCCGCCCAAGACCCAGGCCGCACTGCTGGAAGCGATGCAGGAACGCACGGTCAGCTACGCCGGCACCACCTACGCACTGCCGGCGCCGTTCTTCGTGCTGGCCACACAGAACCCGATCGAGCAGGCGGGTACTTACCCGCTGCCGGAAGCGCAGCTGGACCGCTTCCTGCTGCACGTGCTGGTGGATTACCCCAGCGAGGACGAGGAGCGGCAGATCCTGGAACAGACCACCGGCGGCGCCAACGACGCGGTGCCGAAGGTGATGGATGCAGAGGCGGTGATCGCGCTGCAGGCCGCCGTACGCCTAGTGCATGTCAGCCCGGATGTGCTGGCCTGGATCACCCGCCTGGTGCGCGCCAGCCGCCCAGGCGAAGGCGCACCCGCCGCGATCAACCAGTGGGTGAAGTGGGGCGCGGGTCCGCGCGCCGGGCAGTCGCTGGTGCTGGCGGCAAAAGCGCGCGCATTGCTGCAGGGCCGCTTTGCCGCCACCCGCGAGGATGTGCAGGCGCTGGCCGCGCCGGTGATGCGCCATCGCCTGCTGCTGTCGTTCGCCGCCGAGGCCGAGCAGAAGCGTGCCGACGACGTGGTCGCCGCCCTGCTGCAGGCTGTGCCGTTCCCGGGTTGAGCCACGCGTGAACGCCGGTACCCCGCTGACCTTGCCACCGGAACTGCGTGCGCGCCTGCGCACGCTCCGCGTGCGGCCACGCCTGGCCAGTGGCGCCAGTGGCATCGGCCAGCACGCCAGCCGCAGCCGCGGTGCCGGCCTCGAATTCGCCAAGTACCGTGCCTACGAACCAGGCGATGAGCTGCGCCAGATCGACTGGAAGCTGTATGCACGCTCGGACCGCTTCTTCGTGCGCGAATCCGAACGCGAAAGCCCGATCACGGTCTGGCTGCTGCTTGATGCCACCGCCTCGGCCGGCCAGGCCGATCGCGCGGCACCGCAGCGCACCCGCCTGGACCACATGCGCGGTGTGGCCGCCTGCGTGGTGGAACTGGCCCTGCAGCAGGGCGACCGTTTCGGCCTGCTGGCGATCAATGGCGATGGACTGCAGTTGGTGCCCGCAGCGAACGGCGCACGCCAGCGTGATCGCGTGCACCTGCAACTGCATGCGCTGCAGGCGCGTGGCGGCTGGCCTGTGGCCGATCGCCTGCGCCCGCTGTGGGAGCGCGTGCGCCCGGGCGACCTGCTGCTGGCGATCGGCGACGGTTTTGACGAGGCCGGCATTGTGCTGCTGGAACAACTGGCCAGCGCACGCCGCGAAGTGGCACTGCTGCAGATCCTAACCGCCGACGAGCGTGACTTTCCCTTCGACGCAGGCCATCGCTTCCGCGATCCGGAGACCGGCGAGGAACTGCTGGGCGATGGCGCGGCGATCCGCACCGACTACCTGCAACGCTTCGCTGACGCACGCAACGCATTGCAGTCGCGCCTGCAGGCCAGCGGCATCGCCAGTGCCACTGGCTGGCTCGACCAACCGCTGGACCAACCACTGCAGGCACTGTTTGGCCGCAGGGGCGGCGCATGACCCTGCTGTTCCCGTTGGGCCTGGCCGCGCTCGCTGCAGGGTTGCTGCCGCTGCTGATCCACCTCGCCCGCCGCCATCCGTACACACCGCTGGATTTCGCCGCGCTGCGCTGGCTGCGTGCACAGATCCGGCCGCGCCAGCGCATCCGCTTCGATGACTGGCCGTTGCTGCTGGTGCGCCTGCTGTTGCTTGCCGCGTTGGCCTTGCTGCTGGCACGACCTGCATTGACCGGGCCTGCGCCAGCCCCCACTGCGTGGACGGTCGTAGCCCCAGGGCTGGACGCGACCGCACTACGCGGCACCGCCGAAGCGGGCAACTGGCATTGGCTGGCGCCCGGCTTCCCGGCCATTGATCAAGTGCCACCCGCGTCCACGGCTTCCCTGCCCAGCCTGCTGCGCGAACTGGACGCACAGCTGCCTGCGGGCACCGCATTGACCGTGCACGTTCCCGATCCCCTGCCCGGCCTGGACGGCGCACGCCTGCAGCTGTCGCGCGAGGTGCAGTGGCGTCCGCAGCCGATACCGGTGAGTGAGCAACCGAGTGCCGCAACGTTGCCGCGCCTGCGCGTGCACAGCGATGCTTCGGCCGCCGTCCAGCACTGGTTGAATGCACTGCAGCGCGCGTGGGGCAGGCAGGCGCCGCTCGCGCCTCTGGTGGCGGATGCGCTGCCCGAACGCGGCGAGATCGGCGTGTGGAGCCGCACTGGCGCACTGCCGGCGAACTGGCAGGCGTGGCTGCAGGACGGCGGACGTGTAGTGACTGCCGGCAAGCCTGCCGCCGAGGCCAGCATCCTGCTGCGCAACACCGAGGGCTCCCCGCTGCTGTGGCAGCAACGCATCGGCCACGGTGTCCTGCTGTCTCTGCCCGGCGACTGGGATGCCTCAGGCAACGCTGCGCTGCGCGATCCACAGTTGCCACGCGCGCTGCTGCTGGCTCTGCAGCCGCCTCCGCTGCCACGCCTCGGCGATGCCCGGGACCAGGCCCCCCGCCAGGCAGCACTGCCTGCGGCAACGCCGCCGCTGCGCAAGCTCACCCCGTGGTTGCTGCTGGCCATCGTGCTGCTGTTCGCGCTGGAACGCTGGATGGCCAGCAGTCATCGACGCAGGGGGCCCGCATGAACACCCTGCAGCTCGCCTGGCAGCACGCGCGCCGCCGCCGTGCGCTCGTCACCCTGCTGCTGGGCCTGCCGTGGGCGCTGGCCGCAACGGTGCTGGCGCTGCGCCTGGCGGGCTTCGATATCGCCTGCGTGATCGGCACCATCGGCCTGCTTGCCTGCGCAGCGCTCGCCACGGCACGCTCCCGCCAGCTAGACCCGCAGTGGTTGCAGCGCCAGCTCGATGGCAGCGGCGCCAGTGAGGACAGTGCCGACCTGCTGTTTGCCGATGCGCTTACCCTCAATCCGCTGCAGCAGCGCCAGCGCGCGCATGTGCTGGCCACGCTGGAACGCGCGATGCCGGAACTGCGTCCGCGCTGGCCGCGTGGAGCATTGGCGCTGTGCTGGATCGCAGGCCTGGCCATCGTTGCGCTGGCATTCGGCTGGCCACGTTCCAGCCCCGGCTCCGCGCCGGTCCGTGCGGCGGCGCCTGGCAGCACGGCTGCCGCGGGCCCACTGCACCTGCAGTCCACCCGCATGCGCATCGACGCGCCGGCCTATACCGGCCAAGCCACGCTCACCCAGAACGCACTGGATGCCAAGGTCGCCGCCGACAGCCGGCTGTCGTGGTCGTTGCGCTTCGATCGCGCACCGGACAAGGCATGGCTGCAGTTCCACGATGGTCGCCGGTTGCCGCTGAACGAACACGATGGCCAGTGGCAGGCACAGGATGTGGCGCGCACGCCGGTGCTGTACCGCGTGGTGAGCGAGCCGGCGTTGGCCGGAACCGACCTGCATCGTCTGGACGTGGTCGCCGACCGCGCGCCCGGCGTACGCGTGCTGGAGCCGGCCGCCAGCCTGGTGCTGGGCACGCCCGGGCAACGCCAGTGGTCGTTGCGCTTCGAGGCCACCGACGACTATGGCGTAGCCGCGCAGGCAACGCTGTCGATCACCACCACCCAGGGCAGCGGTGAGAACATCACCTTCGTGAAACGCAGCGTGACGCTTGCCGGCAGCGGCGAAGCCACCGCGCGGCGTTTCGCCCACACGCTTGATCTGGCTGCGCTGGGCGCGCAACCGGGCAACGATGTCATCGCCCAGCTGGAAGTGCGCGACAACCACGCGCCAACACCGCAGACCGGGCGCAGCAGCAGCGTGATCCTGCGCCTGCCCAGCGCCGAGGTTGCACTCGGTGCCGAACTGGAAGGCCGCATCAAGAAGACCCTGCCGGCCTATTTCCGCAGCCAGCGGCAGATCATCATCGATGCCGAAGCGCTGATCCGGCAGCGACGCAGCCTCGCCGCCGAGGACTTCGTGAAACGCAGCGATGCGATCGGTGTCGACCAGCGCATCCTGCGCCTGCGCTATGGCCAGTTCCTGGGCGAAGAAAGCGAAGGTGCACCGAAGCCACCGCCGACCAGCGACCTGCCCACCAGCGATGCGCCGACCGCAGACAGCCACGACGACGAACACGATCACGACCATGGCGCCGAGGCCGGTGCGCACGACGCGCATGGCCACGACCACGGCGGCAAGGCGTCCAATGCCGATGCGCCACCGGTGTTCGGCAGCGCCACCGATGTGCTGTCGGAGTACGGCCACACCCACGACCATGCCGAGGCCGCGACCCTGCTCGACCCACAGACCCGCGCCACGCTGAAGGCCGCGCTGGACCAGATGTGGTCGGCCGAAGGCGAGCTGCGCCAGGGCCGTCCGGAGCAGGCACTGCCGTTCGCCTACAAGGCACTGGGGTTCATCAAGCAGGTGCAGCAGGCCGAACGCATCTATCTGGCGCGGGTGGGGCCGGAGCTGCCGCCGATCGATGAAGGGCGCCGTCTGGGTGGCGATCGCGCTGGGCTGGCCAGCCGTGAACTGCCGCTGGCCGCACGCACGCCGCCCGACCCGGCCATCGTCGAAGCGTGGCAGCGCCTCGGCGATGACACCAGCGTGCCCGACCTCGACGCACTCGCCAGCTGGCAGCAGCGCAATGCCGCCTACCTGCCCGACGCACTCGATCTGGCTGCCGCCATCGAGCAGCTGCGCATCGAACCCGGTTGCCGCGACTGCCGCCAGCGCCTGCGCGCGCAGCTGTGGCGGGCGCTGCAGCGTCCATTGCCGCAGGCGATGCGGCGCAGTGCCGCCGATGCGATGGGGCAGCGGTACCTTGATGCGCTGGAGGCACAGCCATGAACGCCTCCGCTGTGAACCTGTGGATTGCGCTGGCACTCGCCCTGATCGTGGTCATCGCCAGCGTGCGCCAGCTGCGTGGCAATGCCGCGCGTCGTGGCCGCCAGTGGATCGTGATTGCGCTGCAGCTGATCGCTGCCACGCTGCTGTACTTCTGCCTGGTCCCGCCCACCGGCCAGCAACCCGCGGTCGGCCTGGTCGTGCTGGGAATCGATGCCGACAAGGCCGGCGCGCTGCCGGCCAGCGCAGGCCCACGGCTGCTGTTGCCGGAGGCTGCCGATGTGCCTGGGGGCCAGCGCGTGCCGGACCTGGCCACGGCGCTGCGCCAGCATCCGGCTTCCACGCTGACGCTGGTCGGTGCCGGCCTGGTCGCGCGTGACCGCGACGCGGTACTGCCACGCGACGTGCGCTGGCAGCCGGTAGCTCCGACGCGCGGGTGGATCGCGCTGCAGCCACCCGTCGACACCGCGCCCGGCGCACGCTTCGACGTGCATGCACAGGCGCGCGGCGTCGCCAAGGCCAAGGCGGAACTGCTTGACCCCGCCGACAGCGTGGTCGATCGCGTGGACGTTGCCGAGGACGGTCACGTGCAGCTCAGCGGCATCGCCCGCGCCGAGGGCCGCAGCGTGTTCCAGCTGCGCCTGCTCGATGCCGACGGTCATGTGGTGGACAGCGCGCCGGTACCGCAGCAGACCCTGCCGGCGGCACCGCTGCGCATGCTGGTGCGTGCCAGTGCGCCGGGCCCGGAGCTGAAGTACCTGCGCCGCTGGGCCGCCGATACCGGCATCCGCGTGCAGGTACAGGCCGATACCGGGGCAGGTGTCAGCGTGGGGGATGGCGCGGTCGCGCTGGATGCAGCGTCACTCGCGCGCAGCGATCTGTTGCTGCTGGACGAGCGCAGCCTGACCGCATTGAGTGCCGGCCAGCTGGCTGCCGTGCGGCAGGCGTTGCGCGACGGCCTTGGCGTTCTGTTGCGTAGTGCAGGCGCACCTGCAGCCGGCGCGCGCCAGCGCCTGCAGGATCTGGGCCTGCCGGTGCAGGGCGATGGCAGCAGCCACGCCCTCGAACTTCCCGGCGATGGCGACAGCGCGGTCCTCGCCGCACGACGCGGCCCGCTCGCCGCCGGAACGCTGCCAACCGGCTACGGCGAGGAGGCTGACCGCAGCTCGCACAGTGCGCCCCTGCCCGCGCTGGAAGCACTGGCGCTGCAGGCGCCAGGCAGCAACGCCCTGCTGCGGGATGGGACGGGCAAGGCCGTCGGCGGCTGGCGCGCTGCCGGCAAGGGTCGCATCGGCCTGCTGCCGATCACCGACAGCTGGCGCTGGGTGCTGGCCGGGCGCGATGATCGCCACGGTGAACTCTGGAGCAGCGTAGTCGCCACGCTGGCGCGTGCGCAGGGCAGCGGTGATGCGCTGTGGTCGCCGCAGACGCTCGGCTGGGCGGGCGAACGGCAGGCGCTGTGCGGCGTGCAGGCGCCACTGCAGGTCTTCAACGCGCGCGGAGACAGCGTGCCCCTGATCGTCGACGGCGCAACGTCGACCCTGCGCTGCGCCGGCTGGTGGCCGCGCGAGGCGGGTTGGCAGCGCCTGCAGCACGGCGACACCATGGTCTGGCGCTATGTGTTCGACCCGAAGGCCGCACCTGCACTGCACCAGCAGGCGATGATCGATGCAACCACGCGGGCGCTGGCCGTCAGCGGGCCGACGAACACGGCGATGATGCAGCCCGTGCCGGGCTCGCGCTGGCCCTGGTGGCTGGCGTTCACGGTGTGCGCTTCGCTGCTGTGGTGGCTGGAGCGGCGGCGCTGACCCGGGGTCGGATCCCTTTCGCCCACGAAAGGGCTCTGACCCCCTCCGTCATGCGTCCTTCAGCGTTTCCCCGCGCGCCGGTAAACGCCGTTGAAGCGCACGTTCATGCCACCGCATTCGCTGTTGTCGGCCACGATCAGCACCTCGCCCAGCGAGTGCACGCGCACCCGGCACGTGTCCTCGACGAACTCGACATCAGCACCACGCGGCGTCGCGCGCGCTTCCACCTGGCCCATGTTCGGGCCATACGGGCGCTGTTCCGGCGTGGGGTTGGCAGAAGGCCAGTAGGCGTCGCCATCCACATGCAGTTGTCCAGCCTGCACGGTGATGCGCAGGCCGTTGTCGCCGTCTTTCCAGTGGCCCACCCAGTCCTGCAGCGTTGGCACGGCCACCGGCAACGGCTGCAGCTTGCTGCGGTCCACCCAGCCGGCGCTGCCACCCACCTTGTTCGGGAAGAACGCACAGCGGTAGCGGCCAAGGTCGCGACCGGTCACCACCGTATCGCCGTTGACCACATAGCTGCGCTGGCGGCAGGCCGGTTCGCCCTTGGCGGGGCACCCGTCCATGTCGCCGAGCAGATACAGGCGCGGTGCGTCGACCACCCGCGCCAGCGCGAACCGGCTCTGTTCGGAGGGGAACGCGCCATTGCGGCACGCGCCATCACCGGCGATGCCGGCAGCAAAGGCGGACGCGGGCAGCAATGCAGCCAGCAGGCAGAACGAACGCAGGAACATGGCAGCGCTATCGGTTGAGGAACCGGCAGGATATACCGGCCTACTTCACCGGCGGTGCATCACCGGCATCCTGCTGCTGGGAGAACCGCAGCGCACGCTGCCGCTGTTCGGCACTGAGCTCAGGCGGTGGCCGGGCAATGGCGGACTGGATCTGGTCGGGGCCACCGGTGAGCTTGTTCAGGCCCCGACCCGCCGCCAGCACGCCCTTGACCACGCCCATCATGATGTAGCCGCCGCCCATGCTGACCTGCTCCGGCGATGGCGGTTCGCTCCAGTCGCGGCTGAAGCGGTTGTCACCGAACTTCACCGGATTCTTGAAGCGGTACAGGTCCAGCGGCTCGTCGTCGGGCTTGAGCGCACGCACTTCGCCGAGGGTGGTGACATTGTCCTGCGGCAGGGTGGTGGAAATCGGCGCGGTGGTTGCCGCCGGGGCATCAGCAGGGGGAACGGGTGCAGGATCGGGCACTGCCACCGGCGCGGCCTGCTGCGCCTGCGCGATGCCGGCCAGCAGCATGCCGGCCAGGAGTGCTCCCTGCGTTCCACGTCGTGCCACAGCCATCCGCCCTGTTGGTTGCGTCCAGCGCCCAAGGATACGGATGCCGGCTTCAGATTTCGTTGCTGCACCGGCAGCTGTTCAGCCAAGGGCGATGCGGCGACGCCACGGGACGCGAGCACTGAACGGTTCACGGCCGCCGTGTGCGGTGTCTCACATCCTGAGACGTGAGTGTGGTGCCATGTGACCCCTCGCAATCCGTCCCGGCTCCATCTTCCATGGCTTACGAACTCGCCAAGCGCACCGCCGATGCCGAGCAGAAGCTCGCCACCCGCGATGGCCTGCCCGCCCGCGACGGCGCCCTGCTCAGCGCGCGCCTGCAGCGCCGCTACCAGGACCGCATCACCGGCAGCTTTGCCATTCCCGGCCGCGAAGGCCGCTATGCGCCCATTCCCGATTCAGTTCCGCCTGCCCTGGCCGCCGCGCTGAAGGCGCGTGGCATCGAGCAGCTCTACAGCCACCAGGCCGAGGCCTGGGAGGCGAGCCAGCGCGGCGAGCACGTGGCCATCGTCACCCCCACCGCCAGCGGCAAGTCGCTGTGCTACACCCTGCCGGTGGTCAGCGCTGCGATGCAGGACAAGGCCAAGGCGCTGTACCTGTTCCCGACCAAGGCGCTGGCCCAGGACCAGGTGGCCGAGCTGCTGGAACTCAACCGTGCCGGTGACCTGGGCGTAAAGGCCTTCACCTTCGACGGCGACACCCCCGGCGATGCGCGCCAGGCGATCCGCCTGCACGGCGATATCGTGGTGTCCAACCCGGACATGCTGCACCAGGCGATCCTGCCGCATCACACCAAATGGGCGCAGTTCTTCGAGAACCTGCGCTACATCGTCATCGACGAAGTGCATACCTACCGCGGCGTGTTCGGCAGTCACGTCACCAACGTGCTGCGCCGGCTCAAGCGCATCTGCGCGTTCTACGGCGTGCAACCGCAGTTCATCCTGTGCTCGGCCACCATCGGCAACCCGCAGGCGCATGCCGAGGCGCTGATCGAGGCGCCGGTTACCGCCATCACCGAATCCGGTGCGCCCAGCGGGCCGAAGCAGGTGCTGCTGTGGAACCCGCCGGTAATCAATCCGGACCTCGGCCTACGTGCCTCGGCACGCTCGCAGAGCAACCGCATCGCCCGCATCGCGATCAAATCGGGGCTGAAGACCCTGGTGTTCGCACAAACGCGGTTGATGGTTGAAGTGCTGACCAAGTACCTGAAGGACATCTTCGACCACGACCCGCGCAAGCCGCCGCGCATCCGCGCCTACCGCGGTGGCTACCTGCCCACCGAACGCCGCGAGACCGAGCGTGCGATGCGCGCGGGCAACATCGATGGCATCGTCAGCACCTCGGCGCTGGAACTGGGCGTGGATATCGGCAGCCTGGACGTGGTGATCCTCAATGGCTACCCGGGCAGCGTGGCCGCCACCTGGCAGCGCTTCGGCCGCGCCGGTCGCCGCCAGCAGCCCGCACTCGGGGTGATGGTGGCCAGCTCGCAGCCGCTGGACCAGTACGTGGTGCGCCATCCGGACTTCTTCGCCGAGGCGTCGCCGGAACACGCACGCATCGCGCCCGACCAACCGTTGATCCTGTTCGACCACATCCGCTGCGCGGCCTTCGAGCTGCCGTTCCGGGTCGGCGATGGCTTCGGCCCGATCGATCCGGAAGTGTTCCTGGAAGCGCTGGCCGAAACCGAAGTGATCCACCGCGAAGGCGAACGCTGGGAATGGATCGCCGACAGCTATCCGGCCAATGCGGTCAGCCTGCGTGCGGTGGCCGACGGCAACTTCGTGGTGGTCGACCGCAGCGATGGCCGCCAGCAGATCATCGCCGAGGTCGATTATTCGGCCGCCGCGCTCACCCTGTACGAAGGCGCCATCCACATGGTGCAGTCCACGCCGTACCAGGTGGAGACGCTGGACTGGGACGGCCGCAAGGCCTACGTCACCCGCACGCATGTGGATTACTACACCGACAGCATCGACTTCACCAAGCTCAAGGTGCTGGACCGTTTCGATGGCGGCGTGGCCGGCCGGGGTGATTCACACCATGGCGAAGTGCACGTGGTACGCCGCGTGGCCGGCTACAAGAAGATCCGCTACTACACCCACGAGAACATCGGCTACGGGCCGGTGAACCTGCCCGACCAGGAACTGCACACCACTGCGGTGTGGTGGCAGCTGCCGCAGGCGCTGCTGCTGCGCGCGTTCGCCAGCAAGCAGGATGCGCTGGACGGCTTCCTCGGTGCGGCGTATGCGCTGCACATCGTCGCCACCGTGGCGGTGATGGCCGATGCGCGCGACCTGCAGAAGTCGGTGGGTAACGGCGATGGTTCCTGGTTCGCGATCGCCGACCAGAGCGGCCGTGGCCAGCTGCGTGGCAGCGAGGGAGATCCCGGTGTGGTGGAGCTGCTGCAGGAATTCGTGCCCACCGTGTACCTGTACGACAACTTCCCCGGTGGCGTCGGCCTCAGCGAGCCGTTGTGGCAGCGCCAGGCCGAACTGGTGCAGCGCGCGCGTGAACTGGTGCAGCGCTGCGACTGCAAGGCCGGCTGCCCGGCCTGCGTGGGCCCGGTGCTGGCCGCACAGGAGGAAGATGAGACCTCGCCGCGCGCGCTGGCGCTGCGCGTGCTGGACCTGTTCGATGCAGAGGCCTGCCATCACGTGCGCGACGTGGTGGTGACCACGCGCGAGCCGATGGAGCTGATGGCACCGTGAGCCTGAGCCTGGACAAGCTGCGCCTGCTGCGCAGGCAGGCCGGCGACCCGAAGGCGAGCACACCGGCCGCGCCGGACGTGCCCCCTGCGCCACTGCCACCCGTGGCCGCCAACGATGCGCGGCAACCACCGGCCGAGCGTTCGGTGTTCGCCTGGGTCGAACAGGAAATCCGCCACAAGCCGACCGGCGCTGCAGCCCCCGCACCGGCATCCGCACCGCTGCGGCGGCCGGAAGTGGGCAGCCTGCATCGCCTGCTCGGCCTGCGTTCGCGCGGTGGAGCCGCGCCGGCACGCGCCAGTGCACAGGATCGCCAGCTGCCCGGCGAGGAGATCACGCCGGGCCTGTTCCTGATCGAGTCGCTGCAGCCGCAACCGATCCCGATCGCCCCGCTGTCATTGGCCTTCGCCAAGCGCGAAGGCCAGCACGTGGCCGCGCGCGACCTGCTGTTCTTCGATACCGAAACCACCGGCCTGGCCGGCGGTACCGGCACCCGCGCCTTCATGATCGGTGCCGCCGACTGGCACGCCTGCCCGCAGCGCGGCGAAGGCCTGCGCATCCGCCAACTGCTGATGTCGACGATGGCCGCCGAGGACGCGATGCTCGCCACCTTCGCCAGCTGGCTGCAGCCGTCCACCGTGTTCTGCAGCTACAACGGCCGCAGCTACGATGCGCCCCTGCTGAAGGCGCGTTATCGGCTGGCCCGCCAGCGTTGCCCGATCACCGCACTGGATCACGTCGACCTGCTCTATCCGACCCGCCGCCGCTATCGCGGCACGTGGGAGAACTGCAAGCTGTCCACCATCGAACGCCAGCTGCTGCGCGTGGTGCGCGAGGACGACCTGCCGGGCTCGGAGGCGCCGGGCGCATGGCTGCGCTTCCTGCGTGGCGGCGACGCCGTGAATCTGCGCCGGGTCGCTGACCACAACCACCAGGACGTAGTGACCCTGGCCCTGCTGCTGCAACGGCTGGTACGCGAGGAGCAACGCGAGCGCGAGACGCTGGCACTGGTCGGGCCGTAGGCGTTGACGCGGCCTGACGGTGGCAGCGGTGACACTGCCGCCACCATCCATGCCTGGAGCCCGACGATGCGCCTCAATCCCCTGGCCCTGCTCGCCATCCTGCCCTTGGCCGCCTGCAGTCATGCCGGCAGCAGCACCACCCATGATCCCGCACCGGCGCCCGTGGCCGAAACCGCGCACGAATGCAGGCCGGAAGCGCTGGACGCCTTCACCGGCAAGACTGCCGACGAAGCCACGATCAAGAAGCTGGTGGCCGACAGCGGCGCGCGCGGTGCTCGGGTGGTCAAGCCGGGCATGGCAGTGACCATGGACTTTCGCCAGGACCGGGTGACCGTGCAGGTGGACGCGCAGAACCGGATAGAGCGCGCCAGCTGCGGTTGATCGACCCAAGGTAGTGCCGGCTACTGGCCGGCACCCCACATCGCCGGCCAGCGGCCGGCACTACCGATCAGAGTTGCTCGGCCTTGCCGCTGGCCAGTGCGCGCGCGATCACCTGCTGTGCCTGCTGCGATGCCTGCGCATGCACGCGTGCCTGGCGCTCGCCCAGCGCGGCCTGCTTGCTGCCCAGTGCCGCCTGGCGGCTGGCCAGTTCAGACTGCTGGCTGGCCAGACGCTGCATGTCACGGGTGCGGCCGGACTGCGCGGCCTCGCTGCGGGCGTCCTGCATCGCACGACGTGCCTCGGCGGCGGCCTCGCGGGCGGCCTCACGCGCAACGGCCACGTCGCTGGTTGCACCGCGCGCAGCCTTCGCCGCTTCCGCAGCCGCCTCACGGTTGATGTCGTGGGCGGCCATCGCGCTGCGCGCTACCTCGGCGGCGGCCAGTGCGATGCGGCGTGACTCCTCGCCCTGCAGACGCCCCATCTCACCCATCTGCTTGCCGAGTTCGCCCTGCTGGCGACCCAACGCGCTCTGCTGGCGGCCCAGTTCGCTCTGCTGGCGCCCCAGGTCTGCGGCGCCGCTGTAGGCACGCTGCAGGGATTGGATCAGCATCGGGTCGCGCACCACATAGCGCTTGTCGCCCTGGCGGAACCACAGCGCCGGGCCCTTGCCGAGCTGCCTGCGGGCCACCGTAACGTCGTCGATGCCACCGTTGGCGAAGGTCGAATCACCATCGACCAGCACGTAGGCCTCCCGCGGCGACTTGCCCAGATCAAGGCGACCGTAAGTGGTGATGGACGTGGTGGTGGACGTCGTGTCGTCATGGTCCTCATCCCTGCCAGCGGCATCGTCGACGTAGGCCACGTCGGCATCGTCAGGACCGGACGGTTCTTCGACATCGGCCGGTTCGGCGGGGGGTGCCGGCTCCACAGGCACGGCTGGCACTTGCGCGGACGACGGGGGTGCAGGCGGAGCCTTCGGCGGCGCGGGCACCACGGCGGTCGGTGCCGCAGGAGGCGCGGGCGGCGCCGGCGGCACTGGCGCTGCGACCAGCCGCATCGGTGCCACGCCCACCACCACCACGATGGCCGTCAGGGCCACCGCCAACAGGCGCGGGCGGGACCGGCGCGACTGCAGCGAGAGCAGGCGACGCTTGAGGCTGGCGGTGCTCGGTGCGGCACTGGCCACACCCAGGTGCGGCTGCGGGGCCACGCCCAGCTGCAGCAGCAGGCGGCCATAGGCCTGGCGGCTCGCGCCATGCTGGCCGACCACCGCCGCATCCACCGCTTCCTCCCGGGCCTGGGCGTATTCGCGCACCGACAGGCGCAGCAGCGGATGGAAGAAGAACAGGTGCTGCGCCAGTGCGGGCAGCAGGCCCCACTGCAGGTCGCGACGCTGCAGATGCTGCAGTTCGTGGGTCAGTGACAGGTCCAGCGCATCGCCCTGCAGGGCATTGTCGCCGGCCGGCAGCAGCAGCACCGGGCGGAACGGCCCGACCAGCTGCGGCGAGTCCACCTGCGTGCTCATCCACAGCCGCGGTGCAGGGCGCACGCCGTGTGCGTCGGAAGCCAGCTGCAGGGCCTGCACCAGCGCCTCGTCCTCGCAGGGATAGGCGGCGGCCAGCAGCGCCCGGCAGCGGCGCCACTCACCGAAAGTGCGCAGGGCCATCAGCAGCACGCCCGATGCCCATAGCGCAGCCAACGCGACGGCCCACCACGCCACTGCCGGCACGTCCGGTGCAGTCATCGGCATTGTCGCCAGCAGCTGCGCCGAGGCTTCCGGCGCCAGTGGGTAGACCAGATCAGCGGCAACGTCAGTGGCGGTCATCGCCACCGCCTGCGGTGCCGGCAGCCAGGCCAACTGCAACGGCTGGCTCCAGAACAGGCCGAGCACGGCCTGCAGCGAGACCAGCCACCACAGGCGGCAGCGGGTAGCCGCCGACAGTGTCGGCAGCGCGCGGCACAGCACGTAGACCAGCGCCACCAGCAGCACGGTCTGCAGGCTGGTCCAGCCCAGCCGTTCCAGCATCGGGATCAGCATCGTGGTGTCCATGGCTCAGCCCTCGTGGCGACGCGATTGGAGTTGGGCGACCAGCGCTTCCAACTCGGCCAGCTCGTTGTCGCTGACCTGCTGGCGCTGCGACAGGTAGGCCACAAATGGCGACACCGAGCCCTGGAGGGTGTTGTCGATGAACTGGGCCACGGCCCCCTGCAGCACGCTTTCCGGGCCACGGGTGGCCTGGTAGCGGTAGACGCCGTCCTGCTGCTGGCGCTGAAGATACCCCTTGGCCCGCAGCCGCTCCATCATCGTCAGCACGGTGGAACGGGCCAGGCCACGGGCCTCGCCGTAGCCACTGGCGACCTCACCGACCGTGGCCGGCGCATGTTCATCGATGTACTGCAGCAGGGCCAGTTCCTGGTCCCCGATGGTCTTGCCACGCATGACACCACTCCCTTGACTACACGTGTCGTCACTGTCAGCTTGACGACAACTGTAGTCAACCCCCCGGAAGTCATGGGCCGACGAACGGTAGGGGCGCCGAGCGCTTAAACCTTTGGCGCGCCGGCTGCATCCGATCCGGACGCCCTGCAGGAATTCCGCATGTTCCGCCCAACGCTTCGAGTCGTACTCATGCTCATCAGTGCCCTGCCCTTCACCGCCATCTCTGCCAGCCAGGACCAGGCCAACGACCAGACCCGCCGCCTGATCCGCCAGATCATGCTGGAGCAGCGCATCCCCGGGTTGCAGGTCGCGGTGGTCAAGCAAGGGCAGATCGTGCTGTCCGAAGCCTATGGCCTGGCCAATGTCGAGAATGGTGTGCTTGCCTCGCGCGACACCCGCTTCCCGCTCAACTCGGCCACCAAGGCCTTCACCGGCGTGGCCGCCGCGCAGCTGGCGCAGGAGGGGCGATTGGATCTGGACGCGCCGGCCTCGCGCTACCTGGATGATCTTCCACCAGCGTGGAGAGACGTACGCGTACACCAGCTGCTGGCGCACACCTCCGGCCTTCCGGACATCCTTGATGCGAACGGGCTGTTGGGCGCTGGCTCAGAAGCGCAGGCGTGGGCGGCCGTCACTGCGCAGCCGGTCGAAGCCGAACCCGGGCAGCGCTTCGCCTACAACCAGACCAACTACGTACTGCTGGCACGAATCATCGCGAAGCAATCCGGCATGCCCTACGAACGTTTCCTCGCCACCGGCCAGTTCAGCAGCGCGCGCATGGCCCGCACCACCTTCGGCGACAGCTACGACCTGATTCCGGATGCGGCGACGATGTACAGCCTGGCCCCACGTGCCACCGACGCTGCGGATGCACCGTCCCGCCTGTCGCACTGGTTCTACGACATACCGCCTTCGCTGTGGGCAGGTGGCGGCATCCTCACCACCGCCGACGACACCGCGCGCTGGCTGGTCGCGCTGACCGAAGGCCGCCTGCTACCGGAGACGGCCCTGCGGCGGATGTGGAGCGCGGAGCGCCTGGTCGATGGCCGTGCCGGCCCATGGGCGGGTGGCTGGCCGGTGCTGCGCGCATCGCCCGACCTTCAGGTGGCCGGTATCGGCGGTGCGCGCTCGGCCTTCGTGGTCTATCCCGAGCGCGGCGTGGCGGTCGTGGTGCTGACCAATCTTGTCGGTGCCAATCCGCAGCAGTTCGTTCCGCGCATTGCCGACTTCTATGTGCGCGATGCCTCAACGCCCCGTCACGAACGGGTCGGCCTTGCACGGCAGCAACGGGCTGTCATCGCAGGGCCATAGCGCGGCGGGAACGGCCCTGGCCACTTCGAAGTGATCCTGGTTCCAGTGCAGGAAACCGCCGTGGATGGCATTGCCATGGTCGAAGCTGCGTGCATCGGCGGCCAGTGGCTGTTCGGGGTCGGCTTCGGCCACCCAGCGCAGCACTGGCACTTTGTCCAGCACGCCGATGAAGGCGAACAGATCGCCCGCGCCCTTTTCCTGGTAGGCCGTCATGGTCGCCGCATCGGGCAATCCGGCCTGCGCCAGGATGGATGCGGTGACATCCTGCAGCGGTGCGGCTCCCTGTGCGATGTAGGCGCGCATGCCCGTGGTGGTTGCCGGGCAGCCCTGCAGCTGCACCAGATAGCCGGTGGTACCGCCACTGCCGGAGAACGACCGCATCCAATAGCGGAAACGCGGCCCGCTGCGATCAGTAACCATCAAATCCTGCTGGCCATCCTGCGCGGGAATGGAGAGCACCTGCACCTTGCTGGCGCTCTCCACGTTGCACTTCAACTGCGCCAGCACCTGCCTGGCAGGTTCGGGCAGCGTAGCGTAGCGGCCGCCGGGATGGCCGCTGCCGGAAGCCTTCGGCAATGCAGGCAGTCCGCGATCCGTGGGAAGGGTCTGCGCAGGCAGGGCCTCCGGTTTCGCGGCCGAGCTGGCAGTGGGCGCCACCGGCGCGACGCGCTCTCCAGCGGGCGCGCAGGCACTGCAGGCCAGCAGCAGCATCAATGGAACGCTCGGCGTCAACTGCGATCGGATCATCGATCAACGCCCTCCGATCGCCGGCGCGTCCTGCTGCTGTGCCGGCGCGGGCGCAGGTGCAGCCTGTTCGCGCGATTGCTGCTGCAGCTGGCGCAGGCTGGATTCCACCGCGGTCTCGCGCACCTCGGCCGCATTGACCCCTGCGCGCAGCGCCGCAGGATCGCCCGGGCTGCCCTGCACCAGGAACAGTGTCTCGCCAGCCGCACGGCCGGCGCTGGGATTGCTGGCCACGATCTGGTCGACCCGGGTGATGCCCGCGGCCTTCGCTTCGCGCAGCATCACCAGGCTGTAGTCCTCGGCATGCTCGGCGTAGCGTCCGCCCAGGGCCTGCAGGCGCGTACTGATCTGCTGCTGCAGGGCATGATCGCGATGCTGCGGCTGACGGGGGTCATCGTTGGCCGCGAGCGGCACGTCCTGCCCCAATTCGCGCGTCTGGCCGGGTGCAACCGAGGTCAGCACGTACTGCCAGCGGTTCTGCCCAGGCGTGCCGCGCACCGTCGACACGAAGTCGTCATACTCGCCGCCACCGATGGTCTGGCAACCGGCCGAATCGGTGTTGGAACGGCTGCCACGATGGATCTTGAAGGTGTCGTTGAGGTCCTGTACGCCCTGGGTATCACGCGCATCGAACCAGCCATCGCCATTGCTGTCGCGCTCCACCCGTCCGGCGCCCGCAGTGATCGCGTCCTGCGAAGGACGCAGTGCGAACTCATCGGGATGGCCATTGCGCGGATGGGTGGTGGCGCGCATCTCGATGGTGCCCTCGCCCAGGCGCCCCAGATCCTTGACCCGGTCGCCGTTGACGTCCTCACCCTCGGTCTTGGTACGCGGCGCCACATTGCCAAAGCCCGGGCTGCGCGGCGCGGTCTTGGCATGTCCGTCGTACTGGGCGGTCGGCTCGGTCGTGGCCTGGTTGAACTCGCGCACGTGGCCGCGGCCCTGCGCATCCTTCCACAGCACCACGATGCGGTCATCGTAGACCCCACGTCCGCGCGCCTCGGTGGTGCGGTTCTCATCGCGCAACCCCAGCACCGCGCGGTCCTGGGTTGCCATTGCATCGTTCGCTGCGATGTTGCCGCGCTGGGCCACGATGCTGCCATAAACGTCGTACTGCTGGGCCTGGCTCAATCCCGCTGTCTCGGCAGCATCGGGCATCCGCGGCGGGCGCGTCGCCTCGCCCAAGCGATCCAGCATCGGATTCACCGTAGCTGCATCCGCTGCGGCCACGCCCCCGTTCCGGCGCAAGCCCTCAAGCTCGGCGGCCGCACGCGCCGAGATATAGCGATCCAGCGATTCCTGCACCACTGCGCTCTGGCCGTCGTGCAGGGCCTGGAGGCGGGTGGCGGCAGCACGCGCATCGTTCCGCCGCAGCAGGGCGACGACCTCGTTGGCTGCGGCATTGATATCCATTTCGGGCATGGTCGGTCCTTGAACATGGTCGGTACAGGATCAGCCTACCCCAATCGCACGGTGGGGCCTTTGACAGGCCGCACACCTTTGCTGCCCCGCCGGATCCAGGCGGGAACCGACACGACTCAGCCGCGCGGCCCACCCATCACCGGCAGGATCGCCCCGCTGATGTAGCTTGCACAGACCGGCGAGGCCAGGAACACATACGCCGGTGACAGCTCTTCAGGCTGTGCAGGCCGGCCCATGTCGCTGTCCTTTCCGAACTCGGCGACATCCCCGGCCTGCTTGTCGGCCGGGTTCAGCGGCGTCCATACCGGCCCCGGCGCCACGCAGTTGACCCGGATGCCGCGCGGCAGCAGTTGGCTGGCCAGGGCCTTGGTGAACGCATGGATCGCGCCCTTGGTGGCCGAGTAGTCGATCAGCGCCTTGCTGCCGAAGAGTCCGGTTTCCGAGCCGGTGTTGATGATGCTGGCGCCCTCGCCCAGATGCGGCAGTACCGCACGCGCCATCTGGATGTAGCCGCCGATGTTGGTCTGCAGCGTCTCCTGCAGGTGCGCGTCTTCCAGATCCTCCAGCCGCTCGCAGTGCAGCTGGAACGCGGCGTTGTTGACCAGGATGTCGATGCCACCGAAGGCCTTGGCCACCTGCTTGACCGCCTTGTTGCAGAAGCGCGGGTCGCGCACGTCACCGGCGATCACCACACAGCGGCCACCTTCGCGCTCCACGTGCTGGCGGGTGATGTCGGCATCTTCGGCCTCGTCCAGGTGCAGGACCGCCACATCGGCGCCTTCGCGTGCGAACAGCACGGCCACAGCACGGCCGATGCCGGAATCACCGCCAGTGACGATCGCGCGCATGCCCTGCAGCTTGCCGCTGCCGGTGTAGTCCGGCGCGAGGAAGCGCGGTGCCAGCTCCAGTTCGTGTTCGCGCCCCGGCTTTGCCAGCTGCTGGGCCGGCATGGCCTCCGGCTGGCGGCGTGCGCCGGCTTGGGTCGCGGTCTTTTTCGTGGCCTTCTTGGCCGCGCGGGCATCCTTGGCCTTTTCCTGGTCCTGCAGGCGCCGCTGCCGGGCGGCAACGCGGGCGGCGCGGGGATCACCAGCCGCCGCCTTGCGGGTTGCGGTCTTCACCACCCGCGGGCGAGCGGGGTCGGCAGCGGTCTGGGTCGCGGTGCTGCCCTTGCGCACCTTGGGTGAGGCTTTGCGGCGGGCGGGGGTCTTTCGGGTGGTGGCCATGCAGGTCTCCTCGGGGGGGGAATGGGATCGCCGGCCAGCGGCCGGCACTACCGGGCGCGTGCGCCGCAGTACCGGGGGCGGCATCCGCCGCGACTGCAGTGTCTCCACCCAGACTGTTGGCGGGGGTGAGCGCACCGTATCCACGATGTGCACGGTGTTCATTCCGCCACCACGTGCGCCGTCGCACGCTGCACGCAACCACACCAAGGAATCCTTCCATGAAGCATGCCATCGCCACCGCCGCCGTCTGTCTCGCCCTCGCCGCCTGCAGCAGTACGCCGGTGGCCCAGGTGCAGCCGATCGACGGCGTGATTTCCGGCCAGTGCCACAGCGACAGGGTGCGTGGTGCGCTCGGCTTGGCCGCCTCCGCCGCAACCGTCGAGCGCGCGCGCGTGGACAGCGACAGCCTGCACGTGCAGGTGCTGCGCCATGACGGCCCGCGCGTGCCGCCGGCACACGAAGGCGGTGACCGCCTGACCATCGAGAAGGGCCGCACCAACAACATCACCGCGATCTATTGCGGCTGACGTCTGCGGCTGAGCCGGCGCGCCCTGCGCAGCACGCGCAGGGTGGCCTGCTCCCACTGGCGCGGCCCACGCAGGCCGGCCAGTTCCGCCAGTTCACCGCGCTCCCAGCCGGCGAACACGCAGGGGTCGATGTAGGCCTTGCGGCACACCGCAGGCGTATTGCCCAACTGGGTCGCCACCTTGCACACCACCTCACGCTGTACCTTGGCCAGCGCACGCTGGCTGGCCGGTTCGGGCAACTCGGTGGCCGCGAACGCTTGCACCGCGGCCAGGGTGCCGCCCCAGGTGCGGAAATCCTTGGCGGTGAATTCCTCGCCCATCACCTCGCGCAGGTAATCGTTGACCGCACCGGAGTCGACCGGCTGGATGGCACCGTCGTCGTCGCGATACTGGAACAACGCCTGGCCCGGCAACTGCTGCACGCCGCGCACCAGCGTGCCCAGCCGGCGGTCACCTACCGTCACTTCGTGCAGCTGCCCGGATTTGCCGCGGAAGCGCATCCGTACGCGCCCGCCGCGCAGCAGGTCGAGGTGCCGGTTGCGCAGCGTGGTCAGGCCAAAGGATCTGTTTTCCTTGGCATAGGACTCATTGCCTACCCGCACCAGGGTGTCGGCCAGTAGCGCGACCACGACCGCCAGCACCTTTTCGCGGGGGAAGCCGCTGTGCTTGAGATCGCGGCTGAGCCGGCGCCGCAGCGCGGGTAGTGCTTCACCAAAGGCGATCACCCGGTCGAACTTGCCGGCGTCGCGCACTGCGGCCCAATCGGCGTGGTAGCGGTACTGCTTGCGCCCGCGGGCATCGCGGCCGGTGGCCTGCAGATGGCCATTGGCGTGGGCGCAGATCCATACGGCGGTATAGGCCGGTGGAATCGCCAGCGCGCGGATGCGCTGCAGGGTGGCGGCATCGCGCACCGCATGGCCATCGGCATCGCGGTAGCTGAAGCCCTTGCCGGCGCGGCGCCGGCTGATGCCCGGCTGGGTGTCATCGACATAGCGCAGGCCCGCAGCGCGCGCGGCCTGTCGTTCGGGGGTAGAGGGTGTCGGCATGCGTGCAGTGTCGCTGCCGCGCTGCCGCGATCCTGTCGATAACACAAGACAAACACGTGAGGATCGGTTCGCCGCTATGCTCGGGCTTTCACAATCCCTTCCGGAGTCATGATGTCGTTCCCGATTCGCGCCCGTTCGCTCTCCGCCCTGCTGCTGCCGGCCGTGCTGGCCCTGACCGCCTGCCAGGCACCGGCGCTGGATGAACAGGATTCGGCCACGGCCCATGCCCAGCAGGCTGCCGAAGCCGCCAAGGCACCGGCCGACGAAGCCGGCAAGGCCACCGAGGCACCGCCGGTCGGCACCTGCGATGCCAGCCAGGTGCAGAGCCTGGTCGGCCAGGCCTACGCCGACGCGCTGGGCAAGCAGGCGCAGGAAGATGCCGGTGCCCACCAGCTGCGCGTCATGAAGCCCAACGACGTGGCCACGATGGAATTCCTCGGCGACCGCCTGAACATCGAAGTGGACGACAAGGGCCTGGTCAGCGGCGTGCGCTGCGGCTGAGGGCGACCCCGCGCCGGCACGGGGTTGCCGGCGCGTTCTGTTGCACCTGCAACCGTGTATTGCGGCGCTGCAGCAACCTGTGATCTAGTCGAGGCATCCGGTGGCCTCACGATGCGCTCCAGGGAATGAGCGGGGACGAGTGTCGCCGCCAACCCTATACGCATCGAGGTAGAGATGGCCCCCCGCAACCGCCAAGGGCTTTACGACCCGCGCTCCGAGCGCGATGCCTGTGGATTTGGCATGGTCGCCCAGCTCGACGATCAACCTTCGCGCCTGTTGGTTGATACCGCCATCGCCGCGCTTTCGCGCATGACCCACCGTGGCGGCGTCGCCGCCGATGGCCTGACCGGCGATGGCTGTGGCCTGCTGCTGCGCCGCCCCGATGCATTCCTGAAACTGCTGGCCAGCGAAGCCGGCATCACCACCGCCGCGCGCTTCGCTGCCGGCCTGGTGTTCCTGCCGCACGACAGCGAGGCCGCCGACGCCTGCCGTACCCAGCTGCAGGCGCAGGTGGAAGCGGTCGGCTGCAAGGTCGCCGGCTGGCGCGAGGTACCCACCGATGACAGCGTCTGCGGCCAGCTGGCGCGCGATACCCTGCCGCGCATCGAACAGGTGTTCGTCGATGCCGGTGTCGGCCAGGACGATGCCGGCTTCGCGCTGGCGCTGTTCCTGGCCCGTCGCCGCAGCGAACAGCAGCTGCGCGATCACGCTGATTTCTACGTCACCACCCTCACCCCCGATGCGATCAGCTACAAGGGCATGGTGCTGCCGGACAAGCTCAGCCGCTTCTATCCCGACCTGCAGCGGCGCGAACTGGCCTCCAGCGCGATCGTGTTCCACCAGCGCTTCTCGACCAACACGCTGCCGCGCTGGCCGCTTGCCCACCCGTTCCGGATGCTCGCCCACAATGGCGAGATCAACACCATCGAAGGCAACCGCCGCTGGGCCCAGGCGCGCAGCAAGGTGTGGAAGACGCCGCGCTTCGACATCGCCGAATTCGACCCGGTGATCTCCATGCACGGCTCGGACTCGCAGAGCCTGGACAACATGCTGGAACTGATGGTCGCCGGTGGCATGGAGCTGATCCAGGCGCTGCGCATCCTGGTGCCGCCGGCCACCCAGTCGCTGGAGTTCAAGGACCCGGACCTGGCCGCGTTCTACGAGTTCCACGGCCTGAACAGCGAGCCGTGGGATGGCCCGGCCGGCATCGTTGCCTGCGACAGCCGCTACGCCGTCTGCACCCTCGACCGCAACGGCCTGCGCCCGGCACGCTGGATGCTGACCGCCGACCGCCACTTCCTGGTTGCCTCTGAAGCGGGCGTGTGGGAAGTGCCCACCGAGCGGGTGGTGCGCAAGGGCAAGCTCGGCCCCGGCGAAATGATCGCGATCGACCTCAAGCGCGGCGACCTGCTCGACTCCGATGCGGTCGACCGCATCAACCGCGGCCGCGCGCCCTACAAGCAGTGGCTGCAGCAGGGCGTGACCTACCTGCAGACCGAACTGATCGACCCGTCGCTGGTGGAAGAGCCGTTCGACGAAGCCACCCTGCGCAGCTACCACAAGCTGTACCAGCTCAGCAGCGAGGAAGTGGAGCAGGTGCTGCGGCCGCTGGCCGAGACCGAGCAGGAAGCCACCGGCTCGATGGGCGACGACACGCCGATGGCGGTGCTGAGCCAGCGCAGCCGCCCGCTGTACGACTATTTCCGCCAGGCCTTCGCGCAGGTCACCAACCCGCCGATCGATCCGCTGCGCGAAGACTGCGCGATGTCCCTGTCCACCCAGCTCGGCAAGGAGACCAACATCTTCCATGCCGGTCCGGAGACGGTGAACCACGTCATCCTCAATTCGCCGGTGCTCAGCCAGCGCAAGCTGCGCCAGCTGCTGAAGATGGACCAGTACGCGCAGGCCAACCGTCTGCTCGACCTGTCCTACAGCGAAGACGAGGGCCTGCGTGCCGGCATCGAGCGCATCTGCGCCGAGGCCGAACAGGCCGCGCGCGAAGGCATGGTGATGCTGCTGCTGTCCGACCGCTACCCGGTGGCCGGGCGGCCGATGGTGCATGCGCTGCTGGCCACCAGCGCCATCCACCACCACCTCTCGCGGCTGGGCCTGCGCTGCGACGTGAATCTCATCGTCGAGACCGGCACCGCGCGCGACCCGCATCACATGGCCTGCCTGCTCGGCTTCGGCGCCACGGCGGTGTATCCGTACCTGGCCTACCAGACCCTGTTCGACCTGGGCCGCCGTGGCATCCTCAAGCTCAGCAAGGGCGGTGAGCAGTCGCAGATCGGCCGCCGCTACCGCAAGGGCGTCTACAAGGGGCTGTCGAAGATCATCTCGAAGATGGGCATCTGTACCGTGGCCAGCTACCGCGGCGCGCAGCTGTTCGAGATCATCGGCCTGGAACCGGAGGTCGTCGATCTGTGCTTCCCGGATACCGCCTCGCGCATCGGTGGCGCGGGTTTCGCGCGCCTGGATGCCGACGCGCGCGAGCTGTGCGCGCAGGCGTGGGACGCGCAGCAGGACGTGGATGTCGGCGGCCTGCTGAAGTACGTGCACGGCGGCGAGTACCACATGTACAACCCGGACGTGGTCACCACCCTGCAGCGCGCGGCGCGCAGCGGCGATCCGCGTGCCTGGCAGCAGTACTGCGATGCGGTGCATGCGCGCCCGCCCTCGGCACTGCGTGACCTGCTGGAACTGGTCCCTGCCGCCACGCCCGCACCGCTCGATGAAGTGGCCCCGGCCAGCGAACTGTTCCCGCGCTTCGATACCGCGGCGATCAGCCTCGGCGCCCTGTCACCGGAAGCGCATGAAGCGCTGGCGATTGCGATGAATCGCCTGGGGGGCCGCAGCAATTCCGGCGAAGGCGGTGAAGACCCCGCACGTTATGGCACCGCCAGGCGCAGCAAGATCAAGCAGGTGGCCTCCGGGCGCTTCGGCGTGACCGCCGAGTACCTGGTCAATGCCGAGGTGCTGCAGATCAAGGTCGCGCAGGGTGCCAAGCCCGGCGAGGGTGGCCAGCTGCCCGGGCACAAGGTCAACGAACTGATCGCGCGGCTGCGCTATGCGCGCCCGGGCATCGGCCTGATTTCGCCGCCGCCGCATCACGACATCTATTCGATCGAGGACCTGGCGCAGCTGATCTACGACCTCAAGCAGGTCAACCCGACCGCGCTGGTGTCGGTGAAGCTGGTCAGCCATGCCGGCGTCGGAACGATTGCGGCGGGCGTGGTCAAGGCCGGTGCGGACCTGATCACCATCTCCGGCCATGATGGCGGCACCGGTGCCTCGCCGGTCAGCTCGATCCGCTATGCCGGCGTGCCTTGGGAGCTGGGCGTGGCCGAGGCGCACCAGGCGCTGCTCGCCAACGACCTGCGCGGCCGTACCCTGCTGCAGACCGATGGCGGCCTGAAGACCGGGCTGGACGTGGTCAAGGCCGCATTGCTGGGCGCCGACAGCTTCGGCTTCGGCACCGCGCCGATGATCGTGCTGGGCTGCAAGTACCTGCGCATCTGCCACCTCAACAACTGTGCCACCGGCGTGGCCACCCAGGACGAGCGCCTGCGCGAGAACCACTTCACCGGGCAGCCCGAGCGCGTGGAGAACTTCTTCCGGCTGCTGGCCGAGGAAGTGCGTGGCTGGCTGTCCTACCTGGGCGCGCGTTCGCTGGAAGAGATCGTCGGCCGTACCGACCTGCTGCGCCAGATCGAATCCGCGCCGCGCGACGGCGTGCGCGTGGACCTGTCGCGCCTGCTGGCCGACAGCCGCTACGAGGGCAGCCACTGCGCCGCGCAGCGCCTGTACGAATCGCCGGACAGCCTGGCCACGCAGATGGATGGCCTGCTGGCCCCGGCCATCGAGCACAAGCGCGGCGGCGAGCATCGCTTCCTGATCCACAACACCGACCGCAGCATCGGTACCCGCCTGGCGGGTGCGGTGGCACGCGCGCACGGCAACCAGGGCATGGCCGAGGCACCGCTGGAACTGCGCTTCCGTGGCAGCGCCGGGCAGAGCTTCGGCGCCTTCAATGTCGGTGGCCTGCACCTGGAAGTGGAAGGCGAAGCCAACGATTACGTCGGCAAGGGCATGGCTGGCGGCCGGCTGGTGGTGCGGCCGCCGCGTGGCGCGCGCTTCGAGGCACGCAGCACCGCCATCATCGGCAACACCTGCCTGTACGGTGCCACCGGCGGTGAGCTGTTCGCTGCCGGCCGCGCCGGCGAGCGCTTCGCGGTGCGCAATTCCGGCGCACTGGCCGTGGTCGAAGGTGCCGGTGACCACTGCTGCGAGTACATGACCGATGGCGTGGTGCTGGTGCTGGGCAAGGTCGGGCTGAACTTCGGCGCCGGCTTCACCGGCGGCCTGGCCTACGTACTGGACGTGGACCGTGATTTCGTCGACCGCTACAACCACGAGCTGATCGACATCCATCGCGTGTCCGCCGAAGGCTTCGAGAACTACCGCCAGCACCTGCACCGCCTGATCGGCCGCCATCGCGAGCTGACCGGCAGCATCTGGGCACAACAGATCCTGGACGAGTTCCGCGATTACATCGGCAAGTTCTGGCTGGTCAAACCCAAGGCCGCCAGCATCGAGTCGCTGACCGAAACCCTGCGACGCGCCGCGTGATGTTTTCCGGTAGTGCCGGCCGCTGGCCGGCAACGTTCCCCCCCGCATTCCAGAGCCCGCCATGAGCCGCAAGCACGCCTTCCAGTTCCTCGACCTGCCCCGCACCATGCCGCAGCGCATCCCGGTGGAACTGCGCACGTCCGGCGACTGGGGCGAGCTGTACGGAAAGTTCGGCAAGGAGGACGCCCAGTACCAGGCGGGCCGCTGCCTGGACTGCGGCAACCCGTACTGCAGCTGGAAGTGCCCGGTGCACAACGCCATTCCGCAGTGGCTGCAGCTGGTGCAGGAGAACCGCATCCACGAAGCCGCCACGCTGTGCCACAGCACCAACCCGCTGCCGGAGGTGTGCGGCCGGGTCTGCCCGCAGGATCGCCTGTGCGAGGGCAGCTGCACGCTGGAAGAGTTCGGTGCGGTCACCATCGGTGCGGTGGAGAAATACATCGTCGATACCGCGCTGGCCAGCGGCTGGCGCCCTGACCTGGGCGCGGTGCAGCCGACCGGCCGCAGCGTTGCGGTGATCGGGGCCGGTCCCGCGGGCCTGGCCTGCGCCGACCGCCTGGCCCGCGCCGGCATTGCCGCGGTGGTCTATGACCGCTACGAGCAGATCGGCGGCCTGCTGCAGTTCGGCATTCCCAGCTTCAAGCTGGACAAGGACGTGATCCACCGGCGCCGCGGCGTGCTGGAGGGCATGGGCGTGCAGTTCCGCCTCGGCGTGGAGATCGGCCGCGACCTCAGCGTGCAGCAGCTGCTGGACACCCACGATGCGGTGTTCATCGGTACCGGCGCCTACCGCTACACCGATGGTGGCCTCGACGGCCAGGACCTGAAGGGCGTGCTGCCGGCGCTGCCGTTCCTGGTGCAGAACAGCCGCATCGTCGGCGGCGATGACCCGAAGGGCCGGCCGATTGCCGGCTGGGAAGACACCATCGCCCTGCCCGACCTCAACGGCAAGCGGGTGGTGGTGCTCGGTGGTGGCGATACCGGCATGGACTGCGTGCGCAGCGCGGTGCGCCTCGGCGCGGCCAAGGTCACCTGCGCCTACCGGCGCGACGAAGCCAACATGCCCGGCAGCGCTCGCGAAGTGGCCAATGCGCGCGAAGAGGGCGTGCGCTTCCTGTTCAACCGCCAGCCGCTGTCGATCGAAGCCGGCGCCGACGATGAAGTGATCGGCGTGACCGTGGTCGAAACCCGGCTGGGCGAGCCCGATGCCAATGGCCGCCAGAACGCCGTGCCGATCGAAGGCAGTGAATCCCTGCTGGAAGCAGACGTGGTGATCATCGCCTTCGGCTTCTCGCCGAGCGTGCCGGCGTGGCTGGCGGACCTGGGGGTGGAAGGCCAGCCCAACGGCCGCATCGTCGCCGGGGGCAAGGACCGCCTGCCGTTCCAGACCGCGCATCCACGCCTGTTCGCCGGTGGCGACGCGGTACGCGGTGCAGACCTGGTGGTGACCGCCGTGGCCGAAGGCCGCGATGCCGCTGCCAGCATCGTCCGCCTACTGGCGCACTGAGTCCGGCAACAGCAGCTCCTCCAGCAGCGCGCGCAGTTCGCACGGCGCCACCGGCTTGGCCAGGAAATGGTCGATGCCCGCATCACGGCAGGCCTCGCGTGTGCGTTCCAGCACACTGGCAGTCAGCGCGACGATCGGCATCTGCGCACGGATGGCACAGGTATCGCCACGGATCGCCCGTGCCAGCGCGAAGCCGTCCATGTGCGGCATATGGCAGTCGGTGATGACCAGATCAAAGGGCTGCGCCTGCCAGGCCTCCCATGCCTGCTGGCCGTCGTCGCAGGCGTGTACCTGCAGCCCCAGCTCGCGCAGGCGCTGCACCAGCAACTGCAGGTTGGTCGGATGGTCTTCAACAACCAGTGCCCGCGCCGGCGGCAGCGGCCGTTGCACGGCCGTCGTGAGCACCGGTACCACCGTCGGTGCCGCACAGGCCGCCAGCACCAGTTCCAGCCATACGGTGGTTCCCTTGCCCGGCGCGCTGCGCAGGTGCAGCTGGCCCCCCATCGATGCCGCCAGCTCGCGGCAGATCGACAGGCCCAGCCCACTGCCACCAAAGCGGCGCGTGGTCGAGGTCTCGGCCTGCTCGTAGGCAGCGAATACCGCCTGTTGCCGCTCCATGCTGATGCCCACGCCCGTATCGGTCACCTGCAGGCGCAACCGCTGCCCGCCATCGCGCTGCTGCAGCACATGGGCCTGCAGCACCACGCTTCCCTGCAGAGTGAACTTGAGTGCATTACCGGCCAGGTTGAACAGGACCTGGCGCAGGCGCAGCCCATCGGCCAGCGACCACTGCTGCAGCATGGGGTCGATCTCGCTGTGCAGGTGCAGGCCGCGGCTGGCCGCGACGGGCATCAACAGCTGCTGCACCGCGCGCACCAGCGCCGCAAGATCGGTCGGCCGCAGCTGCAGTGGCGCTGGCTGCAGGCGCTGGCTGTGCAGCACATCGTCCAGGATCTGCCGCAGCATCTGCGCGGCATCACCCACGGTGGTCAGCACCTGCCGCTGGCCCGCATCCAGGTCACTGGCAGCCAATCGCTCCAGCATGCCCAGCAGGGTACTCATCGGCGTGCGGATCTGGTGGCTCATGGTCGCCAGGAAATGGCTCTTGGCCAGCGCCGCCTGCTCGGCCGCGCGGCGCGCCTCGGCCAGCGCTACGGCACGCGCCTGTGCTTCACTGACATCCAACCAGTAGCCGCTCCACTCCACGCTGCTGTCATCGCACTGCAGCGGTCGTCCCTGTGATCGGACCCAGCGCCAGCCCTGCGCCGACCGGGTGCGGAACGTAACGTCGATGGGACCGCGCACCAGCGCGGCCGCTTCGATGCACGCCATCACCCGGCTGCGGTCGTCGGCATGCACCGCGGCCAGCAGTTGCAGATGGTCGATCCGCGCAGTCTCCACGCTTACGCCGAACAACGCCTGCACGTCACCGGCGATCTGCGCCAGGCTGTAGTGGCCGGTTGCCGAACGGCGGGCCTGGTAGACCACCGCCGGCAGGTTCGCGGTGACGTCGTGCAACCGCTGCTCCAGCACGCGGCGACGCACGCTCTCGCGATGCACGCGCCAGTAGCCGAAGGCATGCAGCAGCACGAGCGCGAGCAGGATCAGCGACGCCGGCACCAGCCAGCGCAGCGCCGAACCGGTGAGCCGCGCGCGTGGCCGGTCCGGCAGCCAGGCGCTGCGGCTCGACGCGCGATGTGCATCGCTCTCCTGCAGGAGCCGCTGGTCGAAAGCAGCGACCACCTCGGCACAGGCCGGCACGGCCGCGAGTACCAGTGCATCGCCGAAGCCCGCGGGTGCCGCGATCACCACAGCATCGCCTGGCTCCGCGCGGAGCGCGGCCTCCAGTTCAGCGAGATTGGCGACCACGGCGTCGACCAGCCCGGCGCGCAGCAGTGACAGCGCGTGGTCCAGCGGCGCAGGGGCCAGCAGCTGCGCCCCCGGTGCCTGCTCGGCCAGCAATGGCTCCAGCGGCAGCCGGTCCGGGCTGGCCACGCTGCGGCCACGCAGGCCCTCCAGCCCCAGCACCGCAGCGGCGCCCTCGCGCCGCACGATCACCTGCGGCACCTCCAGGTAGGCCCTGCTGGCCACCCAGCCTGTCGGCAGCTGTGCGCGCGGCCAGCCCAGCAGCACCTGGGTGCCGGCCGGCAGTGCTCCCTCGGTAAGTACCGTCGCAGGCAACGGCTTCGCATGCTGCGCCGCCTGCATGCCCAGCAGCGGCAGGTAATCCGCGGCCAGTCCCGCAACCTCGCCCTGCTGGCTGTATGACAGGGGCGGCCGGTCGGAGCGCCATGCCACCTGCAGGGGGCCCGTACAACCGGATGCAGCGGCGATGCCGGGCAGCAACAGCGATGCCATGACGGCGGCGACGGCGCGGCGGCCGGCGACATTCACGGTAGACGTCCTCATTTCGCGGGCAGGAACCACGGCCGCGCAGCGGTACCGCTGCCAGCCACGCTAGCGAGGCAGGCTTCCGCGACAATGAGAAAAATTGGAAAAGCATCCGCATCGGCGAATGCCGACATACACTGCCGCTTCTACCCGTCCTACGGAGCGCTCGATGCGTATCGGCCTGGCTGCCAACCGTCTCCATCACCACGATGCGCGCGCGGCGCTGTTCCGCTGGCTGCGTGCCAGCGAGGCAGGCCTGCGCGAACTGGGGGTGTCACTGCATGCGGTCGGGCGCACCCACGATGCGATCGAACGGCAGGGATTCCTGGCCGGCTACGGCGGCCTGCACCGGTATCCCTACGGGCGCGAGGGGGGCCTGATGAAGCTGGTGGCCGAAGTGGTCGGCATGGGGCCGGAGCGGACACTGGACGGTGCGATCTACCTGATCGACCCGGTCGATCCGTCCTCGGTGTTTCCGGAAGCAACCGCGCTCAAGCGGCAGTGCGTGATCCACGGCAAGCCGTTCATTTCAACCGTGGCCACTGCACGCGACTGGATCGAGGTGGAGCGCATCCACGCCGGGCTGGCTGCCGACACCGGTGCCGACGACCTGCATGCCTTCCAGGGGCAGACGCTGGCGCTGATCGCGCATGATGCGATGAAGCCGGCGATGCTGGCCTTCGCCGATGAACACTTCGATGTGCTGGCCCGGTTTGGCCAACGCGTTGCGACGGGCACCACCGGGCAGCGCTTGAACGAGCTGGCCTGGAGCCGGGGTTGGCCCAGCGATACGCCGTGGGTGACGCGTTACCAGAGTGGCCCGATGGGCGGCGATGCACAGATTGCCGACCGGGTGCTGGAGGGGCGCTGCCAGCGCGCGATCTTCTTCGAGGACCCGCATGTGGCACGCCAGCACGAGGCCGATATCCAGCTGCTGGAGCGCGCGGTGACGACGGTGACCGACCAGGCGGTGTGCATCACGGCGCCGCGGGTGGCGGCACGCTGGGCGGCAGCGGCGGCGTTGCGGGCGGGGTGAGGGTTTCGGCCAACGGCTGAGCCCCTCGTGGTGGGTCGTTCAAATCAGAAGCCGTGCTCTGCCGGGCGGGGTGGATTGCGCAGGGGTCGCTGCAAGTACGTCCTTGTAAGCTCGGTCGCCGCATCCATGCGGCTCACGCCCCTGCGCAACCCACCCCGCCCGGCCACGGACAGTTTCCTGTGTGCCCATCACGGAAGAAAGAAGGAAGAGCAGGAGCGGGTCGCGCGCTGCGCGCGCTTTTGTAGAGCCGAGCCATGCTCGGCTGCTGTCGATCGCGAGGGCTGGATATCCGCGCCACGCGCGTCAGCCGAGCATCGGCTCAGCTCTACAGCAGTTGGCGAAGCATCGCCTTCAGCCTGCGCCCTTCCAGCTGGAAGTAGTCGCGCTGCTCGCGCCAAGCGGGGAAACGTTGTTCCACTTCGTGCCAGAACGCGGGCGAATGATTCGGCTGGATCAGGTGGCAGAGTTCGTGCACCAGCACATACTCGAATGCTTCAGGGCGCCCCAGCACCAGTGCCAGGTCCAGTGCCATGCTGCCGTCCGGCGCCAGCGAGCCCCATTGCGAAGACATCACCTTCAGCCGCAGGCGGCTGGGTGCACGTGGCAGGGTGGGCAGGTACTTCGGCAGCCAGCGGCCGACATCGGCGCGGGTCTGTGCTTCGTAGAACTCGCGCAGCAGGCGGCGCAGGGTGGCATCGCCGGCACGGGTCGGCCACTGCACGCAGGCGCCGTGTTCGTCGATCTCCAGCCGCGCATAGCGGCCTTCCTGCCAGCGCAGCGGCAACAGGTCGCCGCGCAGTGGCAGCACGCCGTCCTCGCCCGGCTGCAACGGGGCGGGCAGGCCCTGGCTCTGGTACTGGCGCAGCTGCAGCGCCAACCAGTCGCGGTGCTGTTCCAGGAATCGCTCGCCCATCACCAGGCTGGCCCGCGGCGGCAGCGTCAACCGTGCGCCGCGCTCGTCCACGCTCAGCTTGATCCGGCGCGCGCGCGGATCGCGCACGCGCAGCACCTCAATCTCGGCATCCTCCAGGCGCAGGCGAACGGTGTCGCGCTGCACGGTAGCGGGCGGGGTCGGGCTGATCAGGCGGCGCAGCAGACGGCTCATGCGCCCAGCATAGCGCTGCTTCGGGCCGCCGGATGACCGGCGGCCCACAGGGTGCCTGTTCAGTCAGCCTTGCTGAGCTTGAACGCTTCTTCCAGCAACAGGAACAGGCGGCGGATCTCGGCGCTCTGCAGGGCGAAGCGGGCGTCGAACTCGGCGCGGCGGCCGTCTTCGTCGGCATGCTCCAGCTGGTCCAGTGCGCCGTCGAGGAACTTCAGCTTGCGCACGATCAGGTCGTCGCCGATCACGAAGGACAGGTTGTCCTCGAAGATCAGCGCCAGCTTGGTCACCTGCTTGCCGGCGTCCAGATGCTTGTCGATCTCGTCGCAGCGCAGTTCCTGGTGCTGGCACTTGACCACGGCGCCGCCTTCCACCGGATCCTTCATCTCGCACTCTTCGCCCAGGCTCAGCCCGGTCGGCAGCGGCTCGCCGGCGATCCAGCCGGTCAGGATCGAACGCGGTGCGACTTCGGCGTTCAGCGGCATCGCCGGGAAGCTGCCGAGCAGGCCGCGGATGTCGGACATGAAGTACTCGCCGGTCTTGCGGCTGGAGGTATCCACCGCCACGTAGCCGTGCTGCAGGTCGATGAAGGCATCATTGCGCGAGGACTTCACGAAGGCGCGCGGCAGCAGTTCATGCAGCAGGTCGTCCTTCATCCGCTTGCGCTCGCGGCCACCCGGGCGGCGGCCTTCCTTCTCCTCGATCTCCTCCAGCTTGCGCTCGAGCAGGTCGTTGACCACCGCCGCCGGCAGGATCTTGTCCTCGCCGCCCACGGTCAGCCACAGGTGTTCGGCGATGCGGTGGGAGAGCAGTTCCTTCTCCTCGCGGCCGAACGGCGAGATGAAGCCGCGCGAATTCATTTCCAGCGCGCCGACCGGCTTCAGCAGGGCGTGCGGCAGCAGGGTGTCGACTTCGGAAAAATCGGTGGTGGTCGGGAAACGGAAGAACGTCAGGTTGCGAAAGAACATGGAATTCCGGATGGCGAAGAGGAAGGGCGCCCGACCTTAAACGGTGGGCGTCTCGGGATCTGCGTCGGCGTCGGCCGGGGAGCCGGCCAGCCAGGCATGGGCGTCGGGCAGCGGCGCGTCGTCTCGACGGCCCAGCGCCATGAAGTCGAACAGGGTGGTGTCGGCCAGCTGCGAGGGCCGGACTTCACCCATGGCGCGCGCGATCTGCTCGATGCGGCCCGGGTGGTCCTTTTCCCATTGCTTCAGCATCAGGCCGACCTGGCGGCGCTGCAGGTTCTCCTGGCTGCCGCACAGGTTGCAGGGAATGATCGGGAACCGGCGTGCCTGCGCGTACTCGACGATGTCACTCTCGCGCACGTAGGCCAGCGGCCGGATCACCACGTGCCTGCCGTCGTCGCTGCGCAGCTTCGGCGGCATGCCCGACAGCTTGGCGTGGTGGAACAGGTTCATGAAGAACGTGGCCACCATGTCGTCGCGGTGGTGGCCCAGCGCGATCTTGGTGAAGCCATGGGTCTCGGCGTAGTTGTACAGCGCGCCACGACGCAGGCGCGAGCACAGCGAACACATGGTCTTGCCTTCCGGGATGACCCGGCTGACCACCGAATAGGTGTCCTGCTCGATGATGTGGTACGGCACGCCCAGGCCTGCCAGGTATTCCGGCAGCACGTGCTCGGGGAAGTCCGGCTGCTTCTGGTCCAGGTTCACCGCCACCAGCTCGAACGGCACCGGCGCCTTCTTCTGCAGCTGCAGCAGCACGTCCAGCAGGGTGTAGCTGTCCTTGCCGCCGGACAGGCACACCATGACCTTGTCGCCGGCCTCGATCATGCCGAAGTCGGCAATCGCCTCGCCGACCTGGCGGCGCAGGCGCTTGGCCAGCTTGTGCTGCTCGCGCTCGGCCACGCGCGGATCGCGGGCGGCGCGCGGTGGGGGATCGGGAAGGGAAATCACGGCACTCATGGGTTCCATTCTAACGGCTCGGAGCCGCCCCGGCCGGGGATCGGGATTCCCCTCTCCCGGCGGTCATCATCGCTGTGTATGCTCGGAGGCTGTGGACACCTACAGCCCCGCCGAGATCGTCGAGCGCCTCGTCGCCCTGCGCGCCGAGCACCGCCTGCTGGATGAACAGATCACCCGCATGGCCGCCAACGGCGAGGACGAGCTGGAGTCCAAGCGCCTGAAGCGGCGCAAGCTGCAGCTGAAGGACTGCATCGCCAGGCTGGAAAGCCTGCAGATTCCCGACGAGCCGGCCTGAGCGGTGGCCCATCCACGCATGGCGTGGACCTACTGCTTCGCCCCGGTAGATGCCAACCTTGGTTGGCATGTCGTTCGCCGGGCAGGACCCGGCGCTGCCTTCAATCCTGCGGCGCAGGCTCGTCCGGGCGGGCCGCTTCCGGGCTGACCCGTTCGATGGTGTGGCGCAGCTCACGGCCCAGGATGAACTTGGCATCCTTGGCCCAGGCATCCAGGCGCTCGTCGAACAGCAGCTTGCTGTTCTCGTCCGGCCACACCAGGCGCAGTTCGCGCAGCTTCTGGATGAAGCCACGGAACAGGGACTTGTCGAAGAACTCCGGCGCGGCCGGCGCATAGAGCAGGCTCAGCCGCTGCGCGGCCTGCTGGCACAGGCTTTCCAGCTCGGCAGCGCCGAGCACGCCGGGGCCGTTCTTCACCAGCACCGAGATGGCAATGTAATAGCGCTCGAACGCCTGCTGCAGCGAATGGCCGATCGCGCGCAGGCGGAACACCTCGTCGGTCTGCCCGGTGTTGCGCGCCAGGATGCCGCCGTCGTCATCGTTGACGTTCTGCAGCAGGCCCTCGCGCACGAACACATCGATGGTCCGGTCGATGCGCTGGGCGAACTCGTCCTCGCTCCACGGCAGGAACAGCTCGGCCTGGAGGAACGGGTACACCGTACGGCCCAGCTGGACCAGGCCGGTGCGGCTCATGCGGCGGTTGTTCTGGAAGCAGCAGGCCACCCACGACGAGGCGGTGAACAGGTGCACCACGTTGTTGCGGAAGTAGCTCAGCAGCACTGCGGTGTCGCCGCTGACGCTGAGCACATCGCCCAGCGGGTGCTTGATGCGGGTGAGGACGTTGATTTCCTCGGCGTGGGCGATGATCCGCTCCGGCGAGTGCGGCGTCACCGTCACCCGGTCCGAGTACGGCATCTCCACCAGCAGGGTCTTGCACAGTTCGATCTGCGCGATCAGGTCGGCCTCGCCCATCGCGTGCTTCGGCGTGGACAGCAGGGCCAGCGCCAGCAGGTTGATCGGGTTGACGTCGGCGGCGCCATTGATGCGCACCTGGATGCGTTCGGCCAGCGTGTCCACCGTGGTCGACAGCCAGGCCGGCTTTTCGTCCTCGGACACCGCCTCGCCCTTCCACTCCGGCGCCTTCTCGGCCAGCACGTCGTTCAGCGCGATCGGCTCGCCGAAGTTCACCACCACCTGGCCATAGTTCTGCTTGAGCACCTTGGGGATGCCCCATAGCAGCGACCAGATCGATTCCTTTTCCTTCGGCCGGCCGGACAGTTCGTCCAGGTAGCTGCCGCCTTCCATCAGCTTCTCGTAGCCGATGTAGATGGGCTGGAACAGCACCGGCTTGCGCGGCTGGCGCAGGAACGCGCGCAGCGTCATCGAGATCATGCCGCCCTTGGGCTGCAGCAGCCGGCCGGTACGCGAGCGGCCGCCTTCGACGAAGTACTCCAGCGAGTAGCCGCCGGCCACCAGTTGCGCGACGTATTCGCTGAGCACCGCCGAGTACAGCGCGTTGCCACGGATCGAGCGGCGGATGAAGAATGCACCGCCCTTGCGCAGCAGGGTGCCGACCACCGGCAGGTTCAGGTTGATGCCGGCCACGATGTGCGGCGGCACGATGCCACGGTCGTACAGCAGGTAGGACAGCAGCAGGTAGTCCATGTGGCTGCGGTGGCTGGGCACGTAGACCACTTCGTGCCCCGGCGCGGCGGCCTTGAACTTGTCCAGGTGGTGCACCAGCACGCCCGCATAGATGCGGTTCCACACGTGGCTGAGCATGAAGCTGGCCGAGCGCACTACCGGGCTGGAATAGTCCGCAGCGATTTCCCAGGCGTAGGCGTGTGCCTTCTTCCAGGCATCGGCCGGCTTTGAGTTGTCGCGCTTGGCCTGTGCGGCGATCGCTTCGCGTACCGGCTCGGCGGCTAGCACCTGGTCCACCAGCAGGCGCCGGGTCGACAGGTCGGGCCCGATCACCGATTCACGGATGCGTCGGAAGTGCGTACGCAGCACGCGCTGCAGCTTGCGCACCGTGCGCTCCGGCTCCAGGCCTTCATCCACGGTGTTGCGCAGGGAGATCGGCGGGGCGAAGCGGACGATGGTGCTGCGGCCGTTGAGCAGCACCGCCAGCAGGCGACGGAAGCGGCCGACCAGTGCCCAGTTTTCCGAGAACAGCACCGCGAACCAACCGCTCTGCTTGTCCGGGGCGCGGCCGACGAAGATCGACACCGGCACCAGGTGCACGTCCAGGTCATCGCGCACGCGGTGCGCCTGCAGGACCTTGGCCAGCGAGTCGGAGTGGGTCTTGGCGCCGCGCTGCTCGGGAATCAGCGAGTTGCTGGAGCTGCGCCGCGACAGCGCCAGGTAGGCGCGCTTGCGGCCGGTCGGGTCACCGGCCAGCGGCACCAGCGGCGACGGCAGGCCGGCCTGGCGGCAGGCCTTGTCCAGGATCAGCGCGTTGGACAGGCCGTAGTCTTCCAGCACGTACATGACCGGGCGGCCATCGTTGTACTGGCCCGGGTCTTCCGGTTCGATCTTCAGCGACAGCCACGGCTCGACCAGGCGGCCGAGCAGGCGAGCCCACAGCGGGCGGCGGCCGGCCGGACGCGCGTGCGCGGGCGGCGGTACCGGGTTCGGGCCGGTACCGGTCGAGGGGGACGCCGGCACCGTATCGGCGGGCGTCGACTGGGATTCTTCGCCGGGGAACGGCAGCGGGTTCTGTTTCGACATCGGCGCCATTATGGCTTAGGCGGCGGCGTTGCCGCTTCCCCACCTTCGGCGGGGGCGTCAGCGGCTGCCGGCGACGCAGCCGCGCGGGCCGCGTCGGCCTTGCGCAGCAGCGCGTCGGTGTCGGCCAGGGTACGGGTCAGGTACCAGTGGCCCTCGCGCCGGCTCAGTGGCAGCTGCAGGCTCATCTCGCGGCCGGCCAGGTCGTAGTGCAGGCGTACCAGCGCATTGTCGCCTTCCACCGAGAGCAGCTCGCCCCGTACGCTGCGAAGCGCGTCATCCACGCCCAGCCCGTAGCTGCCAAGCACCGCCTTGAGGGTGTGGATGAACGGCGCCAGCTGCTGCAGGCTGCCCTCCATGCCAGCCGCCTGCAGGCCAGCCTCGTCATCGAAGCCGACCTTGCCGGCCGCGCCGACCAGCGCGGCGATGGTGCTGCGTGCACGGGCGCGGTCACTGATCGGCGCGCCCTGCGCCCAGACAGCAAGGGTTTCGACCAGGGCGATGTAATGGGCCTGCTGGCCGGGCGTGTAGCCCTTCTGATGGCGCAGGTACTGCACCCCGAAATTGCCCATCGACTGCGCGGCCTGGCGCACGGCGCTGGCCTGGCCGGCCAGCTGGCGGTCGAAGCTGCGCTGCAGTTCGGTGCTGGCATCGGGCTTGCGCAGCGCGGCCAGCATCGGCAGCAGCTGGTCCCCCAGCGGCAGCTCGGTCAGCGGCCACTGGCTGTGTCCCTCCGCCCAGGCCTGCTGCAGCCGCTGATACTGGCCTGGCGGTACCGACAGCTTTGCGTAGCCGACCAGATCATCCTCGGCCAGGCGCAACGCCATCGCCTGCACCGCAGCCACCGGCTCGGCCGCCGGCCTGGCCGGATCGTTCACAGACTCGCGGCATGCCGCAACGGCCAGCAGCAGCATCGCCGCCAGCCCCCATCCACGCGCAGACCTTCCTCGCACCGCCACGCTCATGCACTCGGACTCCCCGGACCGGCCCGCATCTTGCGGCCTGCGACGTGACAGCGGCAAGCCGTGCGGTCACGTTTCCAACCAAGGGGGTCAGATCCCTTCTGCCGGCAGGCAGAAGGGATCTGACCCCAGAACCACCAGCGGGATAAAAAAAGAGCCCGGATCACGGGGATCACAGGCTCTTCAAACCGGCACGGGGCCGGAGGACAGTGTTGTGGCACATGTCCGGTCCGAGGACCGGATGGCGGCGATCCTACGCTGCCCTTCAAGTTAAGGCAACACTTCACGTAATGCCATGTATGTATTTGATTTTATTGAATCAATCGTGCTGCCAGACGGATTCAATGAAATCTACGGCGTGTTTTTCGGCGATTCGGGCATAAATTCCCGGATAGCCGGCCAGCGCGCAGCCCTCGCCCCAGCTGACGATGCCGAACTGGGTCCAGCCTTCACGCAGGCGCAGCAGCAGCGGCCCGCCGGAGTCCCCCTGGCAGCTGTCGATGCCCTCGCGGCCGGCGCAGATCACCTTGCCGCGCGACAGTTCCCCGCCGTAGGCCTGCTGGCATTCATCGAATGCCACGAACGGCACCTGCACGGTCTGCAGCTGGATCGGGTAGACCCGGCCATCGCCGATGTCGGTGTCGCCCCAGCCGATCACGGTGAATTCGCGGCCCGGCTTGAGATAACTGGCGTCGGGCCGCAGCCGCAGCGCCACCGGCTGTGCACCGTCCAGGGGGGCGTTGAGCTGGATCAGGGCCACGTCGTGCTCCAGCGAGTTGCCGCTGTTGAATGCCGGATGGACGTGGATCGCCTTGACGTTGGAGGCGCGGGGCGAGGCTTCGGTGGACAGGGCCGCGGCGTTGCCGACGACGGCGATGCCGCCCGGCGCTTCCCCCTGCATGCAGTGCGCGGCGGTCAGCACCCACGAAGGCGAGATGAGGGTGCCCCCGCAGAAGTGGCGGTCATGATCCGAATCGCCGTCGAAGATGCCCTGGATGCTGACCATGAACGGGTACTCGCCAGCCGGCGCTGCTTCACCGCCGATGATGCGCGGTGCTTCGCGCACCTGTGGCGCAGCGAAGGCGGGTACGGCGGACGCGGCCAACAACAGGCCGATGAACAAAGAGGTGCTGCGATACATATCCCTGTACTCCTCTATCAATGGTTGGAACCGGCGCGGCCGCGGTCCGTGCCGGTGCATCGATTGGGAAGCAGGGATGAAGCCTGCAGCGCGAACGCGCGCACAGTTTCGGTGCAATGCGCTGCCTGCGACAGTCGCAGGCCAACAATTGCGAACGCCATCCCGCATGGATCGGAATGGCGTTCGTGGTGCCGGCGTGACCGGCGTCAGCGGTGGGCTCAGCGTGCAGCCAGAGCCGACGCGATTTCCTGCTGGATTGCCTGCGCAGCGGCCTGCGGATCAGCCGCCAGGCGGATCGGGCGTCCGACCACGATGGCGTCGGCGCCATCGGCGAAGGCCTGGGCCACGCCAACGGTGCGCTTCTGGTCATCGCCGACCGGACCACCGGGACGGATGCCCGGACAGACGATCGAGAACCCGCTACCGGTCGCGGCACGGATCGGTGCAGCCTCCTGGCCCGAGGCGATCACGCCATCGACGCCCGCTGCCTGGGCGGCCAACGCGCGTTCGACCACCACGTCCACCGGCTCGCGGTCGACGCCCATCTGCGCCAGATCGGCGCGCCCCATCGAGGTCAGCACGGTCACCGCCAGCAGCCGCATGTCGCTGCTGTTGGCGGCCGCGCAGGCCTCCATCATCGCCGGGTGCCAGCCATGGATGGTGGCGTAGCTGACCGGCCACTGCGACAGGCGCTTGATCACCGCTGCAGCGGTCGCCGGGATGTCGAAGAACTTCAGGTCGACGAACACGCGCTTGTCGCGGCGGGCCAGCTCATCCAGCACCTGGAAGTACTCGCCGGAGGCGAGCAGTTCCATGCCGATCTTGTAGAACGCCACGCTGTCACCAAGGCGATCGACCCAGTCCAGTGCCTGCACGCGATCAGGCACGTCCAGCGCGAAGATCAGGCGCTCATCGGCGCGCAACGGCAGCGGTGCGCGGCTCACGGGGCGTAGTCCAGGGCGGCGCGCTTGGCGTCGTGGCGGGCCTGGCGCGACTGGCTGTAGTCGTTGTTGAACTGCGCCGGCTCGAAGCCGCCGTAGGTCGGGTTCGGCAGCATCCACCAGCGCTCGCCGAACCAGTCGTGGTACTGCTGCAGCAGCGCGTCACGGCCGTCGTTGGTGTTGGCGGTCACTTCGACGAAGTCACCCAGCTGGTCGCCGAACTGCATCAGCACGCGGTACTTCTGCCCTGCCAGGCGGCGGCGGCAGTTCTTCTCGCTGCCGGCCTGCTCGCAGCCCGGCACCACCGTGCCCAGGCCAAGGAACACGCTGTCGTCGGCCACCGGCAGGCCCTGCTCGCGCAGGTTGGCCAGGGTCGCGTCCTTCAGGTGCACGGCGCGGTTGGAGATGTAGAGCAGGGTCACGCCCTTGGCATTGGCGGCCTTGGCGAAGTCGACCACGCCCGGGATCGCCTTGGCCTTCTTTTCGGCTACCCACTGGTCCCAGGTCAGTTCGTCGTATTCCTTGCCGTCGCGCACCAGGCGCGCCTGGTAGGGCGAGTTGTCCAGCACGGTCTCGTCCACGTCCAGCACCACGGCCGGCTTCAGGCCCTTGGCGTCGTTGCCGCGCTCTTCCGGCACCAGCGCATCCCAGTGGGCTTCCTTCAACGCCGCATCCAGGTGGTCGGCGGCGGCGCGGTAGGTCTGCTCGGTGATCGCCCTGTACTCCTGCGCGCGCTGCATCCACAGCACTGCGTTGAGGTTGTCGTTGGCGGTGGCATCGAGCGCGCCGTCGGCCTTGGCGGCGGCAGCGGGCGCCTGCGGGGCCGCGGCTTCGGCGGCGGGCGCCTCCACGCGCTTGCAGGCGGACAGGCCCAGCGCCGCAGTGGCGAGCAGGGTCAGGGACAGGGAAACGGGACGACGCATGGATTCACCGGCAATCAGATATACCGGCGCATTTTACCGGCAAAGCCGGCCCCGGGACGGCTATGCTTGGCGGTTGACCCGTTGCCCTTCCGGAGGCCGCCATGACCGATTCCGCCCAGACCCCTGACGTCCCCCTGCTCGACGCCGTGCAGGCCCGCCTGCTGGGCTGCCTGGTGGAGAAGGAGGCGACCACCCCGGACACCTACCCGCTGACGGTCAACGCGGCCCAATCGGCGGCCAACCAGAAGACCGCGCGCGAGCCGGTGATGAACGTGGACGCTGGCAGCGTGCAGCACGCGCTGCGCCAGCTGGAGGCGTTGGGCCTGGCCCGCCAGCACTTCTCCTCGCGCGCCGATCGCTACGAACACCGCCTGCAGGCCGCGCTGGACCTGACCCGGCAGCAGACCGTGCTGCTGGCGCTGCTGCTGCTGCGCGGTCCACAGACGCTGGGCGAGCTGGTCACGCGCAGCGAGCGCCTGCACCGCTTCGCCGACACCGACGAAGCCCGCCATGCCATCGAGCGCCTGCAGCAGCGTGCCCTGCTGGTGGTGCTGCCGCGTGCCAGTGGCCAGCGCGAAGACCGCTACATGCACCTGCTGTGCGGCGAGGTGGATGGCGCGGCGCTGGCGGCGAAGTACGCCAGCAGCAGCGGCAGCAGCGATGCGGCCGACCCGGGCCTGGCCGAGCGCGTGGCCCAGCTGGAAGCGGCCGTGGCCGAGCTGCAGGCACAGCTGGCCGAACTGCGCGGTTGAGGCAATCTACTGGGGTCGGATCCCGCAAGGCGGGCTCTGACCCCAGTGCTATCCCGGGTTGCCGGCCAGCGGCCGGCACTACCGGATGTCCTGCCGATGCAGTGCAGACCAACTGTCGGCACCCATCATGATCAAACCTCGGCCGCGCCCGGCGTGGCATACAGCCGGCTCGGGCTGTCCACGCCCGGCAGCTGGATCACCCCGCGTTCCTGCATGCCCAGGCCCAGCAGGATCTTTCCGGACACCACGTTGTCCAGGTCGGTGATGCCATACAGATCGTGCAGGCCCAGCGCTCCGCGTGCATGCGCGAACACCGCCCGCGCTGCCTCGCTGGCATAGCCCTGCCCCGCGAATTCCGACAGCACCGCATAGCCAATATCCGGTCCCGGCAGGCCATCACGCCGCACCAGGCCGGCATTGCCCAGCCAGGCGCCATCGGACAGCCGCTCGATGGCGTACATGCCGAACCCGTTCAAGGCATAGCTGTGCAGCACGCGCAGCGCGATGTACTCCCGCGCCTGTTCCTCGCTGTGCACGTTGCGGTCGCCGATGAAGCGCACGAAGCCTGGATCATTGAGCAATGCCAGCATCGGCGCAGCATCCCGGTCTGGTTCCAGGCGGCGCAGCCGCAGGCGTTCGCTTTCGATGGGATGCATGGGTGGGCTCCGGAAGGAATACCTCGATTTTGCAACGCCAGCGCCCGCCGTGCAGCACGCTCAGGCCAAGTGGGCCACTACGATGCCCAGCCTAGCCACATGCCCCGTCACGCTGGCCGAACAGGATCGGCCAGTAGCGCACGCAGAGGCGATGGACGCATGCGGCGATCAGGCAGAACCCCATGCCCATCAGCGCCAACAGCAGCGGTGCGCCCCAGCGCAATCCCGGGTGCTGGATACGAGCCTTGGAAGGCATGCCGCCGGGATATAGCACCTGTACCTGTTCGCCGACCACGTACAGTGGTGCCCCGGTAGCAAAGGACGCGGTGAACTGAATCATCTGCCCCTGTGCGGTCTGGAACCTCACCACCGGGCGATGCAGGGTGATGTCACGTGCGGGCATCCCCTCCATTTCCGACCGGGCATCCTCTGCCTGGACGGCCACCACCGTTCCGGTTACGGAAACGGCCTTGCGCGCGAAACGCTGGACGTCCACGAACAGCCAGGCGGCGACCAGAAGGATCAGCAGGCCCACGGCAAAGAAAAACAGCAAAAAACATCTGAGGAGGGTGGGCATGGTGCTGGCCGGGTTGATCGATCAGCGTGCCGGTGCCGGCGCTGATCGAATGAAGGAAATATCGACATGGTAGTAGCGCGGATTGCCCGGCATGACATGGACATCCAGTTCACGCCCACTCACCTGTGCACGGGGATCGGCCCAGAGATACGCACTGTGGAAGACATGCCATCGAGTGGTTTCAGGATCGCGCCAGGCGCAGACGATGACGAACGGATGCCTTCCCCCCGAGAATACTCCGCGATCGCGCTTGATCGCCCGGACCTTGGCTTGCACCCGTGTCCCGTGGCGAAGGAGCTGCCTGCGCCGCCATGCCCTCGCCGCCTGCGGCAGGTGCAGAAGTCCCACCGCCAGCAAGAATGGGCCGCCGGTCACTCCCAGTATGACGCTCAGGCCCCAGGGTGATGAGAGCGAACGCACCAGGGCCTTGTCCGGGCGGTCCGGCAGGTACAGCACATCTACATGATCGCCCGTCATGTAGGCACGATGGCGGGTACGACCTGCGAAGAACCGCATCACTTGCCCGCTGCTGGTAGTGAAGTCCACCCAGTACAGGAACTTCACCCCTGAAGTACGCGAACCACCGCGATCAACGCTGACGGCATCCACATGGGTGATCCTGCCATCGGCAATGACCGCCGCATCGAGGAAGCGCCTGGCCCCAACGTAGGCCAGAAGCGCTGAAACAAGCAGGACCAGGCCCAGCCCGAGGAAGGTGCGGGTGAGAACAGCAGGGATATCGTTGGACACGATGAAAGGCACGGCGCGCACTTCGGGTGCGCTCACACTAGGCCTTAACCCGATGCAGGCTCAAGGCCAGAAGCGTCAATCGGACGGATTGGAATACCACTTTAGTGGCTTTTCGATCCTCAATCGAACAGCGCCTCGATCGCGGCCAACCCCGCCGTCGCGCGCTCCTTCTTCCGCGCCGCATCGGCCACCGGGTCCGCACCATCGCGCTGGATCTCCTCGGCCGGGATCTCATCGAAGAACCGGCTCGGCTTCAGCCGCACGTGCTCGCCAAACTTGCGCGTGAGCTTGCTGTAACTCATCCACAGCTGGATCTTGGCGCGGGTGATGCCCACGTACAGCAGGCGACGTTCTTCCTGCAGGTTGCCCTCGTCCAGGCTGACCTGGTGCGGCAGCACGCCGTCCTCGCAGCCGACGATGAACACGTACGGGAACTCCAGGCCCTTGGAGGCATGCATGGTCATCATGCGCACCTGGTTGCCGCCCTCGTCCTTGTCGCTGCGCGACAGCAGCGCCAGCTGTCCGGCCAGGTCGGCCGCAGTGGCACCGCGCGGGCCGCCCTCGAACCACTGCGCCAGTTCCTCGATGTTGTTGGCACGGCGCTGGTAACTGGCTTCTTCCTTGGCCTGCTGGCGAAGTTCGCTGAGCAGGCCGGACTCCTTGGCCACCTTGCGGATCATGTCGCCGGAACTGACCTGGCGCATCTGCGCACGCAGGTCGCGCAGGATGTCGGTGAAACGCGCCAGGCTGTTGGCCGCACGCGGCGGCAACTGCTGCAGGGCGCCGATCGCCTCGGCGGCCTGCGCCATCGGCATGTCTTTCTCCTGCGCCAGTTCGGCCAGCCTGGCCAGCGTGCCGGCACCGACATCGCGCTTGGGTGACTGCACCGCACGCATGAACGCGGTGTCGTCATCCGGGTTCACCAGCAGGCGCAGCCAGGCCAGCGTGTCCTTCACTTCCTGGCGCTCCAGGAACATGGTGCCGCCGGTCAGGTGATAGGGAATGCGCAGCAGCTGCATCGCCTTTTCCAGCGGGCGCGACTGGAAGTTGCCGCGGAACAGGATGCAGAAGTCACTCCACGGCACGTTGCGCGACTGCGCCACGAAGGCGATCTCGGCCGCGACCTTTTCCGCTTCATGTTCGCTGTTGCGGCATTCCCACACGCGGATGCGTTCGCCGTCGGCCTGGTCGCTCCACAGCTTCTTCAGGTGCTCATGCGGATTGTTGGCGATCAGCGCGTTGGCGGCGCGCAGCACGCGGTTGGAGCAGCGGTAGTTCTGCTCCAGCTTGATGATTTCCAGCGTGGGGTAATCGCGCCCCATCTGCTGCAGGTTTTCCGGGTTGGCGCCGCGCCAGGCGTAGATCGACTGGTCATCGTCGCCGACGCAGGTGAAGTTGCCCTTCTCACCGGCCAGCTGCTTGAGCAGGCGGTACTGCGCGTCGTTGGTGTCCTGGCATTCGTCCACCAGCAGGTAGCCGATGCGCTCGCGCCAGGCCAGCGCGATCTCCGGGTTCTCTTCCAGGATCTGCACCGGCAGGCGGATCAGGTCGTCGAAGTCGACCGCATTGAACGCGGTCAGCCGCAGCTGGTAGCGCTCGTAGACGCTGGCCGCTTCCTTCTCGCGGTTGCTGCGCGCGGCGGCCATCGCCTGTTCGGGCGACAGGCCAGCGTTCTTCGCGCGCGACACCAGGTTCTTCATGTCCTCGATGTCATCGGGCTTGGCGCCGTACATCAGGTCCTTGATCTGCGCGGCGGCATCATCGGCATCGAAGATCGAGAAACCGCGCTTCAGGCCCACGGCGGCATGTTCGATCTGCAGGAACTTCAGGCCCAGCGCATGGAAGGTACAGATGGTCACCTCGTCGGCGTCCTGCTCGCGCAGGCGCTTGGCCACGCGCTCGCGCATTTCCTTGGCCGACTTGTTGGTGAAGGTGATCGCAGCGATGCGGCGGGCCGGGTAGCGGCCACAGCCGATCAGGTGGGCAATCTTCTCCACGATCACGCGCGTCTTGCCGCTGCCGGCGCCGGCGAGCACCAGCAACGGGCCTTCAACGTGCAGGACCGCGGCAGCTTGGGGAGGATTCAGACCGTGCATGGGGACAGGATTGTAGCGGGGTGCCGGCAGGCCCACCTGACTTGCATGGCGCCCGCCCGTAAGGTATTGAATCGGCACCGGAACACAGGAGCGTGGTCCATGTCCCCGACTGTCATCGCCCGTCCGCTTGCGGCCGCCCTGCTCGGCCTGCTGGCCCTGCCTGCGGCCGGGTCCGGCCCGCCGCCGCGCACGGATGCCTATGAAGCGATCGTGCTGCAGTCGCACGAGTTCCTCGTCTACCATCCGGACCTGCGCTTCCGTGGGCTCGGCATGCAGGCCCGCGAACGGGGCCGCCACGAAGAAGCCCGCATCGACTTCCGCAATGCCGCGCGCTACGGCGACAAGCTGTCACAGGCAGCGCTGGCCGACATGCTCTGGAACGGGCAAGGCGGTCCGGTCGACCGCGCCCTGGGCTATGCATGGATGGACCTGGCGGCCGAGCGCGGCACCGAGTGGCTGGTGGTACAGCGCGAGCGCTTCTGGGAGGCGCTGTCCGCCGACGAGCGCGAGCGCGCGGTGCGCGAGGGCCGCGCGCTGTATGCCGAGTTCGGCGACCCGGCGGCGACGCCGCGGCTGGAACGTGAACTGCGCGCCGGCAGCATGCAGCAGACCGGCAGCCGCGCCGGCTGGAACGGCGCCATGCGCAGCCAGGGCCGTGGCGATGCCGGGCCGCGCGTGCTGCAACCGGAGAAGCACCAGCTGGCCCGTTACTGGGATCCGGTGGCCTACCGGCAATGGCAGGACGAGGCGTTGGCGAAGTCGGGGCGATGACGTTGGTTTTTTTCCATGGCCATGGCCAGGAGGGCGATCATGAAGGCGAAACACGCTCCACTCTGCCTGTTGCTGCTTCTGTCGACGGCCGCTGCCGTCGCCGCAAAGGAATGTCCGGTTGAGGCCCCGCGACGGATTCCGCCCACCGTCCTGACCGGAGGGTTTTTCGATTCGCACCCGGACCTCTTCTGGCGAAGCATGGCCCAACGGGCCGAACAGGATAAACAGCCCGCCAGGGCCCTGGTCTACTACAAACGCTCGGCACGCTACGCCGACAAGTTCTCCCAGGCAATGGTGGCAAGGCTGTACCAGGCGGGTATCGGCACTGCGCCGGACCCGGTGATGGCCTACATCTGGATGGACCTGGCCGCTGAGCGCATGTACCACGACTTCTTGGTCCTGCGGGAACACTACTGGGCACGCCTTGATCCGCTGCAGCAGGCACAGGCGATCGAGCGCGGCCAACAGGTATACGCCGACTATGGCGACCGCGTAGCCAAGCCCCGCATGGAACGGGCGCTCAGCGACGGGCGCCGGCAGATCACCGGCAGCCGCGTCGGCTACGTGAGCTCGGCCCTGGTCGTCGTGCAGCGCCGCGGCGACGAGCAGGGCATCGCAACACCAGGCAACATCGTCTACGACAACGACTACTGGAAGGCCGCCGACTACTGGTGCCTGCAGGACAACTACTGGCGGCCAGCGCTTGCGCCCAGCATCGAGATCGGTGCACCGCAGCAGATCCGCGACGGCGGGCCGGGTGGCGACTAGAATTGGCCGATGGCCAAGCTCTACTTCTACTATTCGGCGATGAACGCCGGCAAGACCACCACTCTGCTGCAGAGCGCACACAACTACCGCGAGCGCGGCATGCGGGTGGCGATCCTGACCCCGCGCCTGGACGACCGCGCCGGCGCCGGCGTGGTCGCCTCGCGGATCGGCCTGCGCGCCGATGGCATGGCCTTCGACCGCGATACCGACCTGCAGCGCTGGGTGGAGCAGGATCTGGCGGCCAACGGCCCGATGGGCTGCGTGCTGGTGGACGAGGCGCAGTTCCTGACCCGGGCCCAGGTCTGGCAGCTCAGCGAGGTAGTCGACCAGCTGCGAATTCCGGTGCTGTGCTACGGCCTGCGTACCGACTTCCGCGGCGAGCTGTTCGAGGGCAGCCAGTACCTGCTGGCCTGGGCCGACGAGATGCAGGAGATCAAGACCATCTGCCACAGCGGCAAGAAGGCGACCATGACCGTGCGCGTGGACGAGCATGGCCACGCCGTGCAGGACGGGCCGCAGGTGGAGATCGGTGGCAACGAGCGCTACGTGTCGGTCAGCCGTGCGGAGTTCAAGAAGATCACCCGCGGCGAAGGACGGATCGATCCGGCGCAGGCACCCCTGCCGCTGTAAGGGGTGTTCTTTTGCAGGGCTTGCAGTCCTGCACCTGCAGAGACAACAGCAACGGCAACAGCGGGCATTCCGTGGGATGGCGGGGCGGTGTCGGAGTGCGGGGACGCTGCAAGTACGTCCCTGTAAGCTTGGCAGCTGCATCCATGCGGCTGACACCCCGCACTCCGACACCGCCCCACCTCTGACAGTTGGCCGCGGCTGTTGGTAGGTGTCGACCTTGGTCGACACATCTGTCAGATATCGAATGAAATTCCGGGGTCAGATCCGTTTTCCTTCGTAAAACGGATCTGACCCCATGAGCAATTCCGACAGATCGCGGAGGTCTGTCGAAGGCGGGGTGGGTCCGGTGGCGGGAGTGTTCGCGGCATGGATGCCGCGACCAAGCCCCCAGGGAAGGGTTTACGGCGTCTCCCGCCGCCGGACCCACCCCGCCTACCCTCAGGAAACCAGCTTCTGCTTCGGCTGTTGCTGTTGCTCTGGCCTCTGCAGGTGCAGGGCTGCAAGCCCTGCAAACCCAACCCTCTCTTAGTACAGCGTGCGCTCCGGCGCACCCGCCGGCGGCGGGGTGTACTGGTACAGCCAGGTTTCCGTAAGCGTCTTGCCGCCACTGCGCAGGAACAGGCGGATGTCGATCTGCTCGGTACTGCCTTCCGGCGGCACCAGGTCGAACATCGCGCGATAGCCGTTGATCTCGCGCAGCGGGCGCGCCGACACGATCTCGACCCGGCCACGGCTGGCTTCCACCACCGCCTCGACCTCACCCTTGTCGATCAGGCTGGCCAGCTCGCCCCCTTCGAAGTCCACCGCGAAGCGCCAGCTGAAGTACTCGCGCTTCTTGCCGACCACACCGCCCAGGCCGGTGCGGCTGGCCACGCAGTGCGCCAGCGGCGGGCGCGCCGGCGGTTCGGCGCCCCAGTACAGGCGGTAGCCGACCAGCAGCTCCTGGCCCGGCTGCGGCTTTTCCTTCGGGTTCCAGAACGCCACGATGTTGTCGAACGTCTCGTCCACGGTGGGAATCTCCACCAGCTGCACCGAGCCCTCGCCCCATTCGCCCTTCGGCTCCACCCACAGGCACGGGCGCTTCTCGTAGAACACGCCGTCGTCCTGGTAATGGTCGAAATTGCGGTCGCGCTGCAGCAGGCCGAAGCCGCGCGGGTTGCGGTCCACGAACATGTTGAAGCGCAGGTTGCGCGGGTTCAGCAGCGGCCGCCAGATCCATTCGCCAGCGCCGGTCCACAGCGACAGGCCATCGGTATCGTGGATCTCCGGGCGCCAGTCCCATGCCATGCGGCGGTCGTTCTCGCCCACCTGGTACATGCTGGTGCACGGTGCGATGCCGAGCCGCTCGATCGGCTTGCGCGGGTACAGCGCGCTGTCGATGTCCATCAGCAGCACGTCGCCATTGGTGATCGCGAAGCGATAGGCGCCAGCCACGCTGGGTGAATCCAGCAGGCCGTAGACCACGATCGTGTCCGAATCAGCCGATGGCTGTTCCAGGTAGTAGGCGATGAAATCCGGGAATTCCTCCGGCTTGCCCATCCCGGTGTCGATCGCCAGGCCGCGCGCGGACTGGCCGTACTGGCCTTCCTTGCCGACCGCGCGGAAGTAGCTGGCGCCGAGGAAGGCGGCGAAGTCGCGGTCAGTGTCCTTGCGGGTGTTCAGGCGGAAGCCGGCGAAGCCGAGGTCGGCCGGCAGCTCGCCATCCTTGATGCCGCTCTTGCCGTAGTTGAACGCCGCGCCGTCATAGGCCAGCTCCTGCGCCTTGCCGTCGACCACGTCGAACATGCGCACCGGCGAATGGAAGTACAGGCCCAGGTGGAAGAACTTGGCCTGGAACTTGCCGGTCTGGTCGGCCCACAGCGCATGGTCCTGGCGGTAGCCGATCGACTGGTACTGGTCCCAGTCCAGTCCTTCCAGACGGCCCGGCAGCACCCGCTTGTGGCTCTTGTAGGGCGCCTGCGCCAGCGCGCGCGCCTGGCCCTTCAGGGTAGCGAAGTCGAACGGTTGCGGCTGGCCGAGGCGGCGCAGGCCCATCTGGCCGCTCCTGCTGGCCGCGCACGCGGGCAGGGACGGCAGGCCGAATGCAGCCAGGGCGAGGGAGGCATTGCGGATGAAGTCGCGTCGTTGCATGCAGGCGCGTCAGGCACAGGGAGGAAGGTCGGCCATCATAGGCAGACAAACGTTAACGGGCAGCGGAGACGCGCCCTGCCCGTTCAGCTGCCGCTGGCAGCGGCTCAGCGCTGGCAGTGGCTGCACCAGACGCTGGCGCGCTGGCCGATGGTGGCGTGCTTCAGCGCGCGGCCACAGTTCGGGCAGGGCAGCCCGTCACGGCCGTACACCAGCAGTTCCTGTTCGAAGTAGCCCGGCGCGCCATCGGGGCTGATGAAATCGCGCAGGGTGGTGCCGCCACGGGTGATGGCATAGCCCAGGATCTCCTTCACCGCGTCGGCCAGCCGCTGGTAGCGTTCGCGCGAGATCTTCCCAGCCTCGCGCAGCGGACTGATGCCGGCCTTGAACAGGCTCTCGGCGGCGTAGATGTTGCCCACGCCCACCACCACCGCCTGGTCCATCAGGAAGGTCTTCACCGGCGCACTGCGGCCACGGCTGCGCGCAAACAGGTAGTCGCCGTCGAATCCCTCGTCCAGTGGCTCCGGGCCCAGCCCCTGCAGCAGCGGGTGGATCTCACCGGCGGGCTGCCAGAGCAGGCTGCCGAATCGGCGCGGGTCGTTGAAGCGCAGCAGGCGGCCGTTGTCCAGACTGATATCCACATGGTCGTGGGCGCGCAGCGGTGTGTCACCGGGCAGCACGCGCAGGCTGCCGGACATGCCCAGGTGCAGCACCGCGCTGCCGATGGCGGTATCCAGCAGCAGGTACTTGGCGCGCCGGCGGATGTCCTCGATGCGCTGCCCCGGCAGCAGCTCGGCCACTTCCGGTGGAATCGGCCAGCGCAGGTCGGCGCGGCGCAGGATCACGCCATGCACGCGGCGGCCCTGCAGGTGCGGCGCCAGGCCGCGGCGGGTGGTTTCGACTTCGGGCAGTTCAGGCATGCAGGGATTCTATCCCCGCTCTGCGGCCGGCACCTGGCCGTCGATGCCGGGGAATGATCCCCGGCATCGACCGGTGTCAGGCGTCCTGCCCGGCGCGCGCAGGCTCCGCCGGAACCGGTGCCGCCGCGGCGGAACGGTCCGGGAACAGCGACGGCAGCGTTTCCACGAACCGGGCCAGGCACTGGTCGCTGTAGCGCTCGGCCGTCTGCTTGACCAACGCATAGTCGTCGGCCTGCCAGGCTTCCAGGGGTGCGGCCACCGGTGCGTCGACCTGGCACTGCACGCCTTCGCCACCGACCAGGCGCAACAGCTTGCGGGTATACGGGAAGCCGACGTGCTGGGTCTGGCGCAGCTCGTACTGGGTATCGGCATCGCCCAGTTCCTTGTAGATCAGGGTGAAGCCATCGGCGGTGATCTGCACAGGCCGTACCTCTGCCGGCACAGCGCCCGGATGCGCGGTGAAGTACTCGGCCAGGCGCCTGCGCACCTGGTCCTGCAGGTAACCGAAGGCCGGGTTCGGAACGGTCTCCACCCGGGTTCCCTTCAGCTGGTCCTTCTTGAACGAGCTGCCGCCGAGCGTGCCGGAAAACAATGACACGGCAACCTGCGCGGCCACCAGCTTGCCGGTGGTGGAACGCTGCACCAGGCGCAGCGTCTTGTCGCCGACTGGCTGGCCATCCGCGCCCATCTGCAGCTTTACGCTCACCGGCACCCGGCTTTCCCAGGCAGGCAGCTCCGCCACGGCGGCGACAACGCCGGCATCAGCGGCGGGAACGTCTGCAGCCGTCGCCGTGTCGGACGGGGCGGTCGGGGGTGGCTCATTGGCCAGCACAGGCGAGGCGATGACGAGGCTGCCGAGCAGCGCGGCCGCCAGCAGGGGTGGGTTCGATTTCATGGGGGATCCTTGGGTCGTGTCGGGCCAGTGCAGACGATTCCGTTCGGCATCGATCATCGCAATGGCACCGCACTCCCTTCCATGTCCTTCCCCCTACCGCGATCCATCGCGGTCGACATGCCAGATCGCCTTACCCGTGCGGATCGACCGGTACCCGGGATCGCGTCGAACCCACCATCGGCAGCACGCCGGGAATCTTTAGCGCGGAGGCGCCGCCAGTTCGCGCGCATCCAGGAAACCATCACCGTTGGCATCCTGCTTGTGGAAGCGCTGCACGATCACCTGCCGCTGCTGCTCGCGGCTGATCGCCCTGCCCTTGCCACCGGGCAGCTCCTCGGCCGTCAGCACACCATCACCGTTGCGGTCCATGCGGTCGAAGGCATACAGCATCCACTGCACGTACTCGGCCTCGCTGACCCTGCCGTCGCCATCGCTGTCCATCCGCTGCAGATAGCTGGCGGTGTCGGTGACCTGGGCCAGCGCCGCGCCCGGCAGCAGTGCCGCCAGCAGAAGCCCGTACCCTGCCCTCATGCGCCCACCGGGCTGTAGCCCTTCAAGCGTGCGGCGTAGGCCTGCAACGCCGCGATACCGCTTTCCTCGGCCTCGCGGCACCACGCCTGCAACTGGTGCAGGCGCTCGGCGGCGTCGTGGCCTCGGGCTTCCAGCAACGCCGCCAGCCGCGCGCGGTACTCGACCAGGGTGCGGATGCGCGGGCGCTGTGCCACCCATGCGCTGAGCTGGGCACGGCTGTCCGGCTTCAGCCAGCGACCATCGTTGACCAGTCCACGGCGCAGCCGGCGCGGCAGCAGGCGGCGCAGCTTGGCTCCGGCCTGGGCGGCTTCCTCGCGCAGGGCCGGCATGAACACATTGCGCTGGTAGTCGGTCATCGCCTGGAAGCGATGCGACAGCAGCGCCTTAAGGGTCTCGGCATCGGGCACGGCGATGTTCGGACGCACGTCCATGGCCGGTGCCACCCGCAGCACCTTGGCCAGGCGCAGCGCCTGCAGCAGGCGGATCGCACTCCAGCCGATGTCGAATTCCCAGCGCCGCATCGCGAAGCGCGCCGAGCTGGGGAAGGCATGGTGGTTGTTGTGCAGCTCCTCGCCACCGATCCAGAACCCCCACGGCGTGAGATTGGTGGAGGTATCGGCAGACTCGTAGTTGCGGTAGCCCCACCAGTGGCCCAGGCCGTTGACCACGCCGGCCGCCCAGAACGGGATCCATGCCATCTGGATCGCCCACAGGGCCACGCCGGGCAGGCCGAACAGCACGCTGTTGATCACCAGCAGCAGCACCGGGCCCAGCGTGGCGTGCGGGGTATACAGGTGGCGCTCGATCGCATCGTCCGGGGTACCGCGCCCGTACTGTTCGATGTCCGCGCGCATGCCGCGTGCCTCCCGGTACAGCTCCACGCCGTGCCAGAACACCCTGCCGATGCCGCGGGTGACCGGGCTGTGCGGGTCGTCCTCGGTCTCCACCTTGGCGTGGTGCTTGCGATGGATGGTCACCCACTCGCGGGTGATCATCGAGGTGGTCAGCCACAGCCAGAAACGGAACACGTGGGCCAGCGCCGGGTGGAAATCGACCCCGCGATGGGCCTGGCTGCGGTGCAGGTACAGGGTCACCGAGAAGATGGTGATCTGGGTGAAGACCAGCAGCACTGCCAGCATGGCCCACCACCCCAGGCCGAGCACACCACCGGTCAACAGGGACATCAGGGCATCAGGCATGACGGCTCTCCGGATCGACGCGGGGATGGCAGACATGATGGCCGCTTGCGTTGCAAACTGCATCCCTGCGGCGATGTATCGCATCGCCATCCGTGGCACCGTTCACAGTTGGGGACCTGAGTTGTCGAGCCTTGATCCACGCGCCAGCGCCATGACCGCCGCCCCGCCCGTCGCGGAGCTGCCCCCCTTGATCGAACTGGACCGCGCCACCGTGGTGCGCGGCCAGGTGAAGGTGCTGCACGGGCTCAGCCTGCGCATCGCGCAGGGCCAGCACACCGCCCTGCTCGGCCCCAACGGCTGCGGCAAATCCACCTTCATCAAGCTGATCACCCGCGAACTGTATCCACTGGCGCAGGGCGACGGCACGGTGGCGGTGAAGGTGCTGGGCCAGAACCGCTGGCAGGTGGACCGGCTGCGCTCGCAGCTGGGCATCGTCACCGGCGACCTCAGCAGCAACCTGGCCGACATGCCCGGCCTGACCGTGGAACAGGCGGTGCTGTCCGGCTTCTTCGCCAGCTACGTGGTGCCGGCCTTCCGCGAGGTGACCGCCGACATGCGTGCACGCGTCGGTGAAACGCTGGCGATGACCGGCGCCCTGACGCTGCGCGAGCGCGCCTATGCCGAGCTGTCGGCCGGCGAGACCCGCCGCGTGCTGATCGCCCGCGCGCTGGTCAATCGACCGCAGGCACTGCTGCTGGACGAACCCTCCACCGGGCTGGACCTGGTCGCCCGCGAGCAGCTGGTGGCGACCATGCGGGTGCTGGCGCAGCAGGGCATCACCCTGGTGCTGGTGACCCACCACATCGAAGAGATCATTCCCGAGATCGAGCGCGTGGTGCTGCTGCGCGATGGTCGCGTACTGGCCGACGGCACCCGCGCCGAGCTGCTGCGCAACGAACCGCTGTCGGCGGTGTTCGGCGGCGCGATCACCGTATGCGAGCAGGAAGGCCGGCTGACCGCGTACGCGGGGTGATCGACATGCCACTGTAGAGCCGAGCCGATGCTCGGCTGCTCCTGATCACGACAAACAGCAGCCGGGCATCGGCTCGGCTCTACAGGATGCAATGCAGCGGGCCGGATATCCCGGCCCGCCACCGCCGTGCTCAGAACCGCAACGCCAGCGCGCGCGACTCGATCGGTGCCATCCGGCTCTGGTCCTGCAGCTGCAGGTCGCGCAGTTCGTACGGCGCACCGAAACCGGCCGGCAATGCGGCCTGGTCGAACGGCAGCACCAGCTGGCCTGCACCGGGGCCATCGAACCACGCCGCCGCATGTGCCTGCGCGACCGGCTTCAACTGGCCATCGCGGGCCGTGGCGTACAGCGTGCCGCGTGCTTCGTAGCGGCCAGCGGCGGCCACCTGCAGCGGCAGTGCCACCTGGCGGCTGGACGGGTCCGGTGCCGCCTGGCCACTGAAGCGCGCGGTCGGCCGTGCCACCGCGAAAGCCACCTTGCCGTCGCGCAGCACGCCATCGGCCTGGGCGAACACCTGCAGTTCCCACAGCCCCTGCACGCTGCCGAGATCGGCGGGGATGCGCACCTGCGCGCGCAGGCTGCCGTCGGTGGTGCGCAGCAGGCGCTGCGGCCAGCTGCGGCCATCCGGTGCGACCAGCAGGGCTTCACCGCCCAGGCCGCCACGGCGCGATGCCAGCTGCGCGGTGGTGGCGCCGTCTTCCAGCAGGCGTGCCTGCAGCTGCACGTTGCCACCAGCCAGCACCTGCGCCTGGTTGGCCTGCACTTCCAGCCGCAGCGGGCTGTTCGGCTCAAGCACCTGCACCACATAGCGGCCCTGCGCCTGCGTGCTCTGCAGCGTGTACGCACCGGCCGAACTGGTCGCGCCGGTGCGCAGCATGCTGCTGCCATCACTCACCGGCATGCCGGCATCCTGCAGCGCGCGCGCATCGACACTGCGGGCCACGCTGCTGCGGCCGGCCGGGTCGCGCACCTGCAGGGTGTTGGCCGGCAGCGCGCGGGCACCTGCGGCCGGGCTCAGCTGGATCACCGCATCGGGCGCCGTCAGCGGCAGGTCCAGGCCGCGTTGCAGCTGCGTGCCATCGACCTGCTGCCAGTAGCTGCGGCTGACCGAGGCATACGGCATGGCCGCCTGCAGCGGTTGTGCCGGGTCCAGCGCCCAGGCAAAGGACAGCGGCGCGTGCTCGCTTTCATCGGCGGGCAGCGGCGCGGCCACCAGTGCGGCAGGCACCTGATCGCCCGCGCGGGCGGCCTGCAGCGGCTGCTTGGCCTGCGCTGCGGAAAGGGACAGCACGGCCAGCAAAGCACTGGCCAGCAGGGTGGAATGGTTCGTCATGGTCATCTCCCTCACTGGTTCAGGTCGTTGCGCAGCAGGGTGCCGAGGCCGAAGCACTCGCGCCGGCTCTGGTTGTGGCTGAGTGGTTCGGCGCCCTGGGTGCGTGCCTTGTCGGTGAACCAGGTGGTGCCGGCAGCCTTCTGGCTGCTGCACTCCAGGAAGCCATCGGAGCAGGACGACAGCCAGTTCTGGGTGAACTCCAGGCCGACATTGGCGGCGTAGCCACCGCAGTAACTGTTGCTGTCCCACACCGCCGATTCCACATCGCTGCCGACCACCGCACGGAACGGTTTGGGCAGCGCCGGGCGACCGGCCGTGCCGTACAGGTTCTGCGCGTTGTAGGTGGCCATGCTCGCCACCTGCTGCTGGCGTACCGCGTCGTTCTTGTAGCCCAGCAGCCAGCCCAGCGACGTTTCGAAGGTATTGCCGTTGAGCACTGCATCGGCCAGCGGTGTACCGGCCGAGGACGGAGCCAGCGCATTGACCTTGCGCACCGTGCGGATGATCTTCGGATAGCGGCTGTCGTAGGTCGGGTTGGACAGGATCCAGCGCATCACATTGCCGCCGTTGGAGTGGGTGATCACCACCAGCTGGGTGATGCCACGGCTGTCGATGAAGCTGGTCAACTGGTTGGCCAGGCAGCCGGCGGCTTCCGGCTTCCACATGTACTGGGTGAAGTCACAGTTGATGACGACGTAGTTGCTGCTGTTCGGCAGGCCCTGGCGCACGGTGTCGATGATCGCCGGCTGCCAGTAGTCCTGGGTGGCATTGGTCTGCGCGCCGGTGCCATGCACGAAGGCCACGCCAACCACGTCGGCGGCCTGCGTCGGCGCGATTGCCAGCCCGAGGAGCAGGGCCAGGACGGTACTTCCTGTTGCGGTGCTGCGCATCGCTTCTCTCCCTCTGTCAGCGGATCCCCCCGACCCGGCTGGAACTGGACGGCCTCTCGACCCCGTTGTGTCGATGCTCGCGGCGCAGGCGCGTGAAAGTCCGTGCGCTGCGCCCGGATTCAGGAGACTGACGACACTCGATGACGTTTTTCATACTGCCCCGATGACCATGCCGGGTCTGGCCGTATGACCGATGGCCACTGCGGTGTCGCATACGGGCTGCGATCATGACGCGATGTTTTTCCTCTGGAGCCGTCCATGTCGCTGATTTCCCACACCGCCCGCCCACTGCTCGGTCTCACCGTTGTCGCGGTCCTGGCTGGCTGCGCAGCCACCGCCAGCAAGCCGACCGCCGTCGAAGCCAACATCACCACCAAGGCGGTGGGCTATCTGGACACGAGCGCGGTTCCGGCCAGCCTGGACCTGGTGCCGGCACCACCGGCGGCCGGTTCGGCCGCCCTCGCCCTGGACGAACAGGTCAGCCGTGAAGCCCGCGCGCTGCGTGGCAGCCCGCGCTTCGCCCAGGCCGGCGTCGATGCGGAACTCGGCTTCCCCGAAGGCGCCAACCACTTCTCCTGTGCCGCCGACATCGACGTCGATGCAGTGAAGACCCCGGCGCTGTACCGACTGCTGGAGCGCAGCCGGATCGACGCCAGCGCCGCCACCAAGGCGGCCAAGAACCACTACCAGCGCCCGCGCCCGTTCATGGTCAACGGTGAGCCGACCTGCTCGCCGAAGGACGAGGACGGCCTGCGCAAGAACGGTTCCTATCCGTCCGGCCACACGTCGATCGGCTGGGCCTGGGCCCTGATCCTGTCGGAGATCGCGCCGGACCGCGCCGATGCCATCCAGGCCCGCGGCCGCAACTACGGCGAGAGCCGCCTGGTGTGCAACGTGCACTGGCAGAGCGACATCCTCGAAGGCCGCTTCATGGGCGCGGCCGCCGTGGCCCGCCTGCATGACAACGCTGCCTTCAACAAGGACCTGCTGGCCGCACGCAAGGAGATCGAGGCGGCGCGCAAGGCCGGTCGGCACTCCAGCCGCGACTGCGCCACCGAGAATGCGGTGCTGAAGGTGCGCCCGCAGAGCGCGCTGTAGGTCACGCCTCTGTAGAGCCGAGCCATGCTCGGCTCAGAGCAGCCGAGCGCAGGCTCGGCTCTACACGAAGCAGGAAACCAGAAGGGCCGGCATTGCGCCGGCCCTTCTGCATTGCATCAACGCAGCCACCGCATCAGAACTTCGCGGTGAACTCCACGCCCCAGGTACGCGGCTCGTTGAGGAAGCCGGTCAGGTTGTTGAAGTCGATCGCGCCGACCACGCGGGTCTGGTTGGTCAGGTTGCGACCGAACACCGCCACGTCGTACTGGCCGTAATCCCAGTTGTAGCCCAGGCGCAGGCCGCCTTCCAGCGAACTGCGGCCGCGGAATTCCGGCGACTCGTAGATGAAGAAGTTCACCGCACTGCGGTAGGCCCAGTCGGTGTAGGCGTACAGCTCGCTGCCATCGCTGAGCGGGAAGCCCACGCGCAGGGTCGCGTTGTGGATCCACTTCGGCGCCTGCGGCAGCGGGTTGCCGTTCACCAGCGCATAGGTCTGGCCGTTGATCACCGTGGTCGGGTCGGTGATGGTGCAGCCACCGCCGCAGATCGCCACCGCCAGGTTCTTGTCCTTGATCTCGGTGTCGTTGTAGCTGCTGCCGAAGGTCAGCAGGACGTTGTCGGCCAGGTAGGCCTCCAGGTCCAGCTCGACGCCCTGGCCGATGGTCTTGTCGGCGTTGAGCAGGGTGGCGGTGTTGTTGCTGCCGCCCACCGCGATCAGCTGCTGGCCATCGACGTTGTAGCGGAACACGCTCAGGCCCAGGCGCGCGCGGCGCTCGAACAGGTCGGCCTTGATGCCGGCCTCGTACGAGATCACCTTCTCCGAATCGGCCTGCGACAGGCCTGGCGCGAAGGCCAGGCGGCCCTGGATCGACGGCGCGCGGAAGCCCTTGGCCACGCGGGCATAGGCGTTGATGTCGTCGGTCAGCTTGTAGACGCCGCTGAGGTCCCAGCTGACGTCGTTGACGTCGGTGTTGGCCAGGTACGGGCCACTGACCGGGGTGCCGAACGGAACGGCCTGCAGCACGCTGGCGCTGAAGTCCTTCTTGTCTTGGGTGTAGCGCACGCCGGCACGCAGCTTGAAGCGGTCGGTGACATCGAAGTCACCCGAGGCGAACACCGCCCAGGCCTTGTTGCGCTGGTTCTGCACCACATGGCCGGTCTGCGGATTGCCCGGGGCCAGCGAGTCGTAGTTGAAGTTGTTGATGGTCACGTCTTCATCGAAGTAGAAGACGCCGGCCTGCCAGTCGAAGCGGCCCCACTCGTTGGACTCGATGCGGACTTCCTGCGTCCACTGGCGATGATGCGGCAGGCCGTCAGCCGACTCCGACGAGAACGGAATCAGGCCGGGGCCGTAGTTGCCGGCGCCAAGGAACGCCGCGCCGTAGCCACCGTCGATGTCACCGCGGTTGAGCGATTCGGCGGTTTCGTAGCCGGTGATCGAGTGCAGCGTCACCGAGCCGAGGTTCCACTGCAGGCGCGCGCTGCCACCCCAGGTCTTCAGGTCGGAGAAGTTGACGCCGTCGTTGGCCACCTTGTCGCGGTCGAAGTTCTCGACCAGCGAGTTGCCACCCTTCTCGATGATGTTGGCGCGGAACAGGCGGGCGGTGCCATTGAGCTTGCGCTTGTGCAGGTTGAACAGCGCTTCGAAGTCATCGCCTTCGTACAGGAACTGCACGCGGCCGGCGGCTTCGTCATAGCCTTCGAAGCCACTGTTGGGAGCGCCGACGCGGGTGTTGTCGACCCAGTCATCGCGGCGCTGGTAGATCGCCGAGACGCGTGCCGACCAGCGATCGGTCAGCGGGCCGCCGTAGGCGCCCTGCACGTTCCAGCTGTTGTAGCTGCCGTAGCCCACGCGCACGTAGCCGTCGGCATCCTGCGACGGTCGCGCCGAATCGAACTTGACCACGCCGGCCGGGGTGTTGCGGCCGAACAGCGTGCCCTGCGGGCCACGCAGCACTTCCACGTTGGCCAGGTCGAACAGCGGGAAGCCCTTCAGCAGCGGGCTTTCCTGCACCACGTCGTCATACACCAGCGACACCGGCTGCGACGCATTGAGGTCGAAATCGGTGTTGCCCAGGCCGCGGATGTAGAAGCGCGGGAAGGCACGGCCGTAGGACGACTCGATGTTGAGGCTGGGCACGCGTGCGGCCAGGAAACGGATGTCATCGCCGGCCGAACCGAGCACATCCAGCTTCTCGCCCTGGATCGCGGAGAGCGCGACCGGCACGTCCTTGGCGTTCTCGACACGGCGCTGCGCGGTCACCTGCAGGGCGTCGAGGGCAACCGGATCCTTGGCAGCGGGGGTTTCCTGGGCGGCTGCTACCAGCGGCAGCAGGGCGGAAAGAGCGGCAACGAGGGGGCGCGCGACCGGAAATCGGCCACGGGAAGTGCGGGTCGGGGACATGGCGGTAGGCTGTGTTTGGAGGGGTGGTAAAACGGCGCTACCAGATAATTGTTGCAATACAGCACCTACGCCGCAAATGCCCGCCGTTCATGGCCCCGTCGCCGGCACCCCCGGGCGCTCGCTAGACTCGGGGTTTCCAAGCGACGGACCCGCCGCCATGACCCAGTGGTACTTCCATGCCTCCGCCCAGGCCGAGCGCATCGGCCCGCTTGATGACGGGGCCGCACGCCGCTACGCGCAGGCCAATCCACGCGCCCTGGCATGGTGCCAGGGCATGAGCGGGTGGACGCCGATCGCCGAGGTGGCCGAGCTGCAGGCTCCGGCCCCGGGCATGCCCAACACGCCGCCGCCGGTCCCGGTCCCCGCCGGCGCCGGCGGCCGCGCCGACGACATCGAGTTCCGCATCGTCGGCCATGAAATGCAGTTCGTGGAGATCGAGCTCGACCCCGGCGAGAGCGCCATCGCCGAGGCCGGCGCCTTGATGTTCAAGGACGCCACGGTGCAGATGGACACGGTGTTTGGCGCTGCCAACGGTGACCAGGGCGGCTTCATGGGCAAGGTGATGGCCGCCGGCCGCCGTGTGCTGACCGGCGAGAGCCTGTTCGCCACCGTCTACACCCAGAGCGGGCATGGCAAGGGCAAGGTCGCCTTCGCCGCGCCCTACCCCGGCACGGTGCTGGCGATGAAACTGGACCAGCACGGCGGCCGCCTGATCTGCCAGAAGGACAGCTTCCTGGCCGGCGCGCGCGGCGTGCAGATCGGCGTGCAGTTCCAGCGCAGGATCATGACCGGCCTGTTCGGCGGCGAGGGCTTCATCATGCAGAAGCTGGAAGGCGACGGCTGGGTGTTCATCCACGCCGGTGGCTGCGTGATCGAGCGCGAGCTGGCCGCCGGCGAGCGCCTGGACGTGGATACCGGCTGCGTGGTGGCCTACCACTCCAGCGTGGACATGGACGTGCGCCGGGTGGCCGGCATCAAGAGCATGCTGTTCGGCGGCGAAGGCGTGTTCCTGGCCACGCTGACCGGCCCCGGCAAGGTCTGGCTTCAGTCGCTGCCGTTCTCGCGCCTGGCCGGCCGCATGTGGATGGCCGCACCGCAGGGCGGCGGCCAGAGCCGCGGCGAAGGCTCGGTGCTGGGCGGCCTGGGCCGGATGCTGGATGGTGACAACCGGTTCTGACCCACTCGTTTGGTAGGTGCCAACCTTGGTTGGCACATTCCTTCAGCGCGCGACCAGGCATTTGTGCGGACCAAGGTCCGCACCCACCAGAAGCGATTCACGTTTTTTTTGCTGAATAGGGAGTTCCCCCCACCCTGCCCGCCCCGCCACGGCTTCGGTATGCTGGCGCCCTTTCCTGAATCCAGCGCCGCGAGCGCACTGCCGATGAGCCTGTTCCGCCCCCGCATGCTGCTGTCCGTCGCCCTGATCGGCCTGCTGGCCGGCTGCGGTGGCGACCCGGTCCGCCCCACGCCGCCGCCGGCGCCGACCGTGGTGCCGCAGGCCAAGCCGATCAGGATCGGCATCGCCCTCGGTGGCGGCGCGGCCAAGGGCTTCGCGCATATCGGCGTGATCAAGATGCTGGAAGCCAACGGCTTCGAGCCGGCCGTGGTCTCCGGCACCAGCGCCGGCAGCGTGGTCGGTGCGCTGTATGCCAGCGGCATGGACGCCTTCCAGATGCAGAGCAAGGCAGTCGCGCTGGACGAAGCCAGCATCCGCGACGTACGCCTGTTCTCCGGTGGCCTGGTGCAGGGCCAGAAGCTGCAGGACTACGTCAACGAGCAGGTCGCCAACCGTCCCGCCGAGCGCCTGAAGAAACCGTTCGCCGCCGTTGCCACCCAGCTGGAAACGGGCGAGCGCGCGATCTTCGTGCGCGGCAACGTCGGCCAGGCGGTGCGCGCGTCGAGCAGCATCCCCGGTGTGTTCGAGCCGGTGAAGATCGGCGGCCGCAATTACATCGACGGCGGCGTGGTCAGCCCGGTGCCGGTGGATGCCGCGCGCCAGCTCGGCGCCGACTTCGTGATCGCCGTGGACATCTCCAGCAAGGCCAGCGGCAAGGCACCGACGGACATGCTGGGCATCGTCAACCAGTCCATCTCGATCATGGGCCAGCGCCTGGGCGAGCAGGAGCTGGCGCGCGCCGACATCGTCATCCGTCCGAAGGTACTGGACATCGGCGCCGCCGATTTCAGCCAGCGCGGCACCGCGATCCTGGAAGGCGAGAAGGCCGCAATGGCGGCCATGCCGCAGATCCGCGCGAAGATCCAGCAGTTGCAGCGCGCGCGCGCCGCCGCAGCGGCACCCGCGCCGGTGGCCGCACCAAAGTGCGAGGAAGCCTCGCGCCTGGGCAAGCTGATGGGCCGCAAGGACAAGTGCTGATCCATTGATGCCAGGCCACTGGGCACGCCTGGTGGCTGCTCAGGGCTCCAGCTGCGACAACGGCAACGCCTGGAAACCCTTCACCGTTCGCAGCACGAAGCTGGAATTGGCATCGGCCACGCCGCCGGCGTTGAGCAGCCGGTCCAGCAGGAAGTGCGAGAAGTGCTCCAGGTCGCGCACGTAGACGTGCAGCAGGTAGTCCATGTCGCCGGTCAGCGCATGGCAGGCCACCACCTCGTCCCACGCTTGCACGCTGTCCACGAAGTGGCCGATGGCGGCCTGGTCATGCTTTTCCAGCTGCACGCGCACGAAGGCCTGCAGGCCCAGGCGCAGCTGGCGCGGTTCCAGCCGCGCGCCATAGCCGACGATCACGCCCTCGCTTTCCAGCCGCTGCAGGCGGCGCAGGCAGGCCGAGGGCGAGAGGTTCACCCGTGTCGCCAGCTCGGCGTTGGTGGCGCGCCCATCCCGCTGGATTTCAGCCAGTAGACGTATATCCGTGCGATCGAACTGGACTTCTCCGGCCATTGTTGCCCCGCAACATGGTGAGTACGCAAGGATATTGCGCCAACAAGGCCAATCGACGCAACTTTTGCAACCCTGTTGCGTGCGCCCTGCCCTAGCATCGTGGGTATCCCGTCAAGGAGTGCCCCATGGACCTCGCCCAGCCCCGCCGCGTCGAACACCAGCAGACCGACAAGGGCTACGTGCCGGTGTATACCACCGCGCTCGTCGAGCAGCCGTGGGACACCTACAGCGCCGACGACCACGCCACCTGGAGCACGCTGTACCAGCGCCAGCGCGAACTGCTGGTCGGCCGCGCCTGCCAGGAGTTCCTGGACGCGCAGGACGAGATGGGCATGAGCGCACACATGATTCCGCGCTTCGACCAGCTCAACGAAGTACTGGGCGCCGCCACCGGCTGGACCCTGGTCGGCGTTGAAGGCCTGCTGCCGGAACTGGATTTCTTCGACCACCTGGCCAACCGCCGTTTCCCGGTGACCTGGTGGATCCGTCGCCCGGACCAGATCGACTACATCGCCGAACCGGACCTGTTCCACGATCTGTTTGGCCACGTGCCGCTGCTGATGAACCCGGTGTTCGCCGACTACATGGAGGCGTACGGCCGTGGCGGCGTCAAGGCCCACGCGATCGGCCCGGATGCACTGCAGAACCTGACCCGCCTGTACTGGTACACGGTGGAGTTCGGCCTGATCGATACGCCCGACGGCCTGCGCATCTACGGCGCCGGCATCGTGTCGTCGAAGGGCGAGTCGCTGTACTCGCTGGAATCGCCCGCGCCCAACCGCATCGGTTTCGACCTGCAGCGGATCATGCGCACCAAGTACCGCATCGACACCTTCCAGAAGACCTACTTCGTCATCGACAGCTTCGAACAGCTGATGCAGGCGACGTCGCCGGACTTCACCCCGATCTACGCGGCACTGGCCGACCAGGCGCATCTGCCGGCCGGTGATGTGCAGGGCGATGACCGCGTGTTCCAGAAGGGCACGGGTGAAGGCTGGGCCGACGGCGGCGACGTGTAAGCGCGTAACGCACACCGCTCCGCAGTGGAAACGGCGCACCCTGGTGCGCCGTTTTCGTTGTTGCCTGCACCGTTCTGTCGCGACGGCGCAGGCGAGGGCAGGACACTCAGCCGTCCACGGCCCGGCAGGAACCGCGCACCATCAGTTGCGGATGCACGCTGGCCGCAGCCGGCGCCTCCGGTACGTCGGTCTGCACCAGCATCGTGGCAGCCATGCGGCCGATGTCGGAGACGTGGCGGCGTACCGACGTCAGCGGCGGCCACAGCCGCGACGCCAGCGGGCTGTCGTCGTAGCTGACGATCGACAACTGCTGCGGCACCGCGATGCCCGCACGCAATGCCACCTGGTAGACGCCTGCGGCGATTTCGTCGTTGCCGGTGAAGATCGCACTGGGGCGTTGTCCGCCCATCAGCAGGCGTTCGGCGGCATGCACGCCGGACTCGAAGGTGTCGCCCGCTTCCAGCACGCGCTCGCCCGGCAGGGTCACGCCGACCTGGGCCAGCCGATCAAGGAAGCCGTGGGTCCGCTCGCGGGCAGCGCGCCGGTCACCGGGACCGGCAATCACCGCGATGTCGCGGTGGCCGAGCGAGAGCAGGTAGCCCGCAGCCGCCGCCGCACCATCGCGATCGTGGGTGACCACCGCCTGCACGTCTTCTTCCGACGCATGCGCGTTGATGCGGATGTGGCGGCAGTCGATCGCGTCGAGCATCTGCGCCAGCGCCATCGATTCGGAGGCGCGCGGGCCGAGGATCACGCCATGCAGTTTCTGCTGCTGCACGAAACGGCGCACGCCGTCCGCACAGTCCGGATCCTGGCTGTTGCACGGGTGCACCACCAGCTCATAGCCGGTGCCGCGCAGCGCTTCCAGCGCGCCGTGCTGCAGGTCGACAATGCATTGGGCGCCGGGGTCGTCATACACCAGGCCGATCAGGAAGGAGCGGCGGAACGCGAGTCCGCGCGCCAGCGGGTCGGGCACGTAACCGACCTCGCGCATCAACGCCTCGACCTTGTCGCGGGTGTCTTTGCGCACCAGCGGCGAGTTGTTGATGATTCTTGAAACCGTTTTCTTGGAAACTCCCGACAGTCGTGCGATGTCGTTGATCGTGGCAGCCTTGCCTTTCGATGCCGGCAACGCGGCATCGCTCATATTTCGCACTGACATGTATAGAACCAGGTAAGTCGGAGAATTCTAGCCTTGCACCCGTCGGATGCGAAGTTGCGGAACGTCGCAGCGGATCTGAATCGCGTCGTGTTCGACACGTTTTGCTGCGCGAGGTTCCCTTGTGATTGCTCTAGTGCCTCTGCATCTGAACCGTTCTTCTGCGCGTGTTCACCCTGAATGCGGACGCGACGCGCGCGAACGCCAACATTCCCTTAACCATGCTCCGCTACAGTCAGGTGCATGGACCTGCAGACCTCTCCGTTTCCGCCGTTCCGTGGCCGCGACCGGTTGATCGCTGCGGTCGATGCGGCGGTGACCGCCGGTGATGCCGGGCGCATCACCGCCGACCTGCAGCTGGCGCTGCAGGAAGCCATAACCGACAGCTGCATCGAATTGCCCGAATGCGTGCATCGGCCGGTCAGTGATCATTACGCGCGACGTCCGCTGTACCACAGCCGCGAACACGGCTACAGCGTGATCGCCATGAGCTGGGGCCCAGGGCAGGGCACGCCGCTGCACGACCACGATGCCATGTGGTGTGTGGAGGGAGTGTGGTTGGGCGAACTGGAGATCACCCGTTACGAGCTGCTGGAGCGCGCCGGCGAGCGCTGGCGTTTCCACCGCCACGCCACGCTGCGCGGAGGCTGCGGCAGTGCCGGCAGCCTGATCCCGCCGCACGAGTACCACACCCTGCGCAACGCCAGCGACGACGCATTGGCGATTTCTGTGCACGTGTACGAGTCGCAGATGGAGCGCTCGGCGGTGTTCGACCCGCTCGGTGGCGACTGGTACCAGCGCCGCATCCAGGCACTGCAGGCCGACCCGGCCTGACCGGGGCAGGGCGGGGCGACGCTGCCAGCACGTTCGTGAGCCCCGTGGCATCATGCGCCGCTGCGCTGCCGTACCCGGCGGCGATCCGCGATGCCCCGTCGGGCAAGGAGCAAGACCATGTCCAGCGCTGATCCGCGCCTGCGCGCGCTGTTGAAGCTGGCACCGGTGATCCCGGTGTACACCCCCGAAGATGTGAATGAAGCGGTCGACGTCGCCCAGGCACTGTTCCGCGGCGGCCTGCCGGTAATCGAGGTGACGCTGCGCACGCCGCAGGCGCTGGATGCGATCAAGGCGATGGTCGAGGCCGTGCCGGACGCGGTGATCGGTGCCGGCACCGTACTCGACGCCGCGCAGATGCAGGCAGCAAAGCAGGCCGGCGCGCGATTCGCGGTGTCCCCCGGTGCCACGCCGGCGTTGTATGCGGCCGCGCGTGATGCCGACCTGCCGTACCTGCCCGGTGCCGCCACCGCCTCGGACCTGATCCTGGGCCTGGAGCATGGCCAGGACACCTTCAAGTTCTTCCCGGCGGTGCAGGCCGGCGGCGCTGCACTGCTGACGGCCTGGCACGGTCCGTTCGCCGATGTGCGCTTCTGCCCGACCGGCGGCATCAGTGCGCAGACCGCGCCGCAGTTCCTGCATCTGCCCAACGTGCTGTGCGTCGGCGGTTCGTGGCTGACCACCCCGGCACTGCTGCAGACCCGCGACTGGGAGGCGATCGAACGCCTGGCCCGCGAGGCGTCCGTGCTGGCCAGCTGAACCTGCTCCGCGAATCTTCAAAGGTTTGATCGTGATCAAAGCGCCGGCCTCGTGCCGGCGTCATTCTGTGGGCAAGCGCACTACGGAGATCCGAACATGAATTCGACCATGAAGGCCGCTGTCGTGCGTGAGTTCGGCAAGCCACTGGTGATCGAGGAAGTCTCGGTACCACGCCCGGGGGCGGGCGAGGTACTGGTCAGGATCGAGGCCTGTGGCGTCTGCCACACCGACCTGCACGCCGCCGAGGGCGACTGGCCGGTGAAACCGAACCCGCCGTTCATCCCCGGCCACGAGGGCGTGGGGCACGTCGTGGCCGTGGGAGGCGGGGTAGGGCACGTCAAGGAAGGCGACAGGGTCGGCATCCCCTGGTTGTACTCGGCGTGTGGCCATTGCGAACACTGCCTGGGTGGCTGGGAAACGCTGTGCGAGACACAGCGCAATACCGGTTACTCGGTCAACGGCGGCTTCGCCGAGTACGCACTGGCCGATGCCAACTATGTCGGCCTGCTTCCGAAGGACGTGGGCTTCGTCGAGATCGCACCGGTGCTGTGCGCCGGCGTGACCGTCTACAAGGGCCTGAAGGTCACCGACACCAAGCCCGGCGACTGGGTGGCGATTTCCGGCATCGGTGGCCTGGGCCACATGGCGGTGCAGTACGCCCGTGCGATGGGCCTGAACGTGGCTGCGGTGGACGTGGACGACAACAAGCTGGCATTGGCCCGGCAGCTGGGTGCGCAGGTCACCGTGAACGCGCGCACCACCGATCCGGCCGCCTTCCTCAGGAAGGAGATCGGCGGCGCGCACGGCGCCCTGGTCACGGCGGTCTCACCGAAGGCGTTCGAGCAGGCGCTGGGCATGGTCCGCCGTGGCGGCACCGTCTCGCTCAACGGACTGCCGCCCGGTAATTTCCCGCTGGACATCTTCGGCATGGTGCTCAACGGCATCACCGTGCGCGGCTCGATCGTCGGCACCCGGCTGGACCTGCAGGAGTCGCTGCAGTTCGCCGCCGAAGGCAAGGTCGCGGCCACGGTCAGCACCGACCGCCTGGAGAACATCAACGACGTGTTCGCGCGCATGCACGCGGGCACCATTGAGGGCCGCGTGGTACTCGACTTCGCCGCCTGACCGCCCGTGCATGGCCGTCGTCGCTCCGTCCCCCTCTCCCACGGACGCGGCGGCCATGCCGATTCATCGGTAGTGCCGGCCGCTGGCCGGCAACGCGGGCACTCTGTGGCCGCCGTACAATGCGCGCATGCCCGGCCTGCTCAAGACCCTGTTCCTGTCCATCGTCGCCCTGATCGGCGGCGTCCTGTCGCTTGCGCTGGTCAGCAGCGTCGCCAGCTGGCTGCCCCCGTTGCTGGGCCTGTCGCCGGACAACAACAGCGTGCAGCTGGGCTGGGACCTCACCTTCAGCGTTCTTGGTGGCATCGCGGGCGTTTCCTTTGCCACCTATTACGCCCCCTGCTGGCCGCGTTCGCATGGCTTCTCGATCTGGTCGCTGATCGCGCTGGGCTGTGGCTACGCGATGTGGACGGCCGGTGCGGATTTCCCGTTCTGGTTCGTCATTGCGCTGCTGGCATCGCTGCCGCTGCAACTGCTGGCCGGTTGGTGGTTCGGCCGCCGCGCCTCGCGCGACGCAGGGTAACGCCGCCTTTGTAGAGCCGAGCCCATGCTCGGCTTTCATGCACATCGACACATGCAGCCGAGCATGGGCTCGGCTCTACAGGTCCATGCGCGGCAGCGTCTGCTCCAACTGCGCGATGCCCTGCCATGGGTCACTCTTCAGGCGTGGCGCCCTCGCCAGCGCCTTGCCCATGGGAAAGGCGTCGGCAGCACTGATGCGCGCCAGTTCCTCCCAGCGCAGCGGCACTGCCACACCGGCGGAATCGCGCGCGCGCAGCGACCACGAGCACACGCTGGTGGCCCCTCGGGTGTTGCGCAACCAGTCGATGAAGATGACGCCGCTGCGCTTGGCCTTGCTCATCGTCGCCACATAGCGATCAGGTTGCTCCTTTGCCATTGCCTGCGCAAAGGCCTCGCAGAACGCCTTCGCCTCGTCCCAGCCGGCCTTGGGCTGCAGCGGTACCACCACATGCAGCCCCTTGCCGCCAGACAGCCGCACGAAGCTCTCCAGGCCCACCTGCTGCAGACGATCACGCACATCACGCGCACCCGATTTCACCTGTGCCCAGCTGACGCCGTTGCCAGGATCGAGATCGAATACCAGTCGATCCGGATGCTCGGTGTCTGCTACGGTCGCACCCCACGGATGCAGCTCCAGCGTGTTCATCTGCACCAGCTGCAGCAGGCCCCGTGCGTCGTCGATATAGACGTAGTCCTCGCGGCCGCTCTTCTGCTGCAGGGGCACCGCGTGCACCGCGTCGCCCAGGCCGGGGCCATGATGCTTCTGGAAGAAACAGGCCTTGCCCACCCCATCGGGGCAGCGCAGCAATGACAGCGGCCGTCCGGCAATTTCGGGCAGGATCCAGCGCGCCATGCGCCGGTAATAGTCGGCCACGTCGCCTTTGCCCAGTCCCTGACTGGGAAACACCACCCGCTCCGGATGCGTGATCTGGACCTCACCCCCGGCTTCAGCAACTGCTGTTGCGTTGCTCATTCCCAGGTCCTCCTTCTGCTTGTCGCTGCGCAGCCGCTTGAAACTGGCCTGGCGCAGCAGGCCTTCCTTGCCCCAGCCACGGAACGCCACTTCCGCCACCGTCACCGGCTTCACCCAGCGCACGCTGGCGGCGCGGAACGGCACATGCGCCGGAAGCTGCAGCACGGGCGTCTTTACTGCCAGTGGCTGCAATGCCTTGAGCAGCGCGCGAAGGTTCTCGTCGTCGAAGCCGGTACCGACGCGGCCCACATAGCGCAGACCCTCCTTGTCCGGCGTTGCCAGCAACAATGATCCGAAACCCACCCGCGAGCCCCTGGGGGCCGTGTAGCCGACAATCACGAACTCGTCGGTGTCTTCGTGCTTCACCTTCACCCAGCTGCGTGCGCGGGTGTTCACGTACGGCGCGTCCACCTGCTTGCTGACGATGCCTTCGAATCCCGCCTGGCCACTGGCATCGAACACCTGCGGGCCCTGGTCGATCACATGTTCGCTGAAGGCCAGGATGCCGGGCACCGGTCCGATGAGATCCTTCAGCAGCGCTTTGCGTTCCAGCAATGGCGCACGACTGATGTCCGCGTTGGCCACACCCGGAAGATCGAACACGATGTAGCGCAGCGGTTGCTTCGAGCTTCCATCGATCACGCGCTGCAACGCTGCGAAATCGCTGCGCCCTTCCTTGTCCAGCACCACCAGCTCACCGTCCAGGCGCGCATCGCGCACCGGCAGCGCCTGCACGGCCTGCACGACCTCGGGGAAGTCATCGGTCCAATCCAGGCCATTGCGGGAGCGGAGCTTCACCTCGCCGTCGTGCAGATCGGCCAGCAGGCGATAGCCGTCCCACTTGATCTCGTGCAGCCAACGCGCGCCGTCCGGCGCGCTGTCGCGATGATCGGTCAATTGCGGCTTGAACCCATGCGGGTAGGGCGTGTCACGTGCGCCGTCCAGTTTCAGCGCGCGCGCATGCCAGCGTGCATCGGCCTTGCGGGTAGCCGTGCGTGCGGCGGGCACAGCACGCCCTGCCTTCCCCCCAGTGCGCTTCATCACGGTGGATGCGCGCTTGGGCACGTGCGCATCCAGCAGATCGTCTGCTTCGGCATCGCGCGCCTGCTCGTCGTCGCGCTTGATCAGCAGCCACTGCACCTGGCGTCCCTTCATTGCCGTGCGCACCAGCTTCCAGCCACCGGCCAGGCGTTGTCCATGCAGTACGAAGTCGATCTTTCCAGCTGCCAGCGCCTGCAGTGGATCGCCTTCGCAGGCCCAGGTGCCCTGATCGAACACCTCCACGTGCCCCGCGCCGTAGTGGCCTTCGGGAATGTCGCCCTCGAAGCCAGCGTAGGACAACGGGTGATCTTCCACTTCCACGGCCAGCCGCTTCTCGCCGACGCGAAGCGAAGGGCCTTTCGGCACTGCCCAGCTCTTCAGCACGCCGTCCATCTCAAGGCGGAAGTCATAGTGGCGCGAACTGGCATGGTGCAGCTGGATGACGAAGGTTGGCCGCCGCTGCGGATCACCGCGTGCGGGTGTGTCGTCAGGCTCCGGCGTCTGCCCTGTGCCTCCGCCAAGCCGGCGCTTGCGCCGGTACTGGTGCAGCGACATGGTTCAACCTGCCTTGCGCCGTGGTGCGGCCTTCTTCGCAGCCTTCTTCGTTGTCTTCTTTGCGGCCTTCTTCACCGTCGACTTTGCGGCTGCCTTGCGCGTTGCGGTCTTCTTCGCCGGCGTGCGCTTGTTCGCATCCAGGCTCTTCTGCAGCAATGCCATGAAGTCGACAACGTTCGTTGTCGCATCCTCGTGTGGTGCGGGCTCATCTTCCACCCGCGTGGTGCCGCCCTTGGACTTGATGCGCTTGTTCAGCACCTGCTGCAGGCGCTCGCGGAATTCATCGTGGTAGTGCGATGGGTCCCAATCGCCGGACATCGACTCGATCAACTGCTCGGCCATCGCCGTTTCCTTGCTGGTGATGCGGTAGTCGGACAGCTTGCCGGCAGGCAGCTTGTAGTCCTCGGGATCCACCAGTTCCTGCGGATAGCGCAGGATCATCAGCACCAGCGCGTCCGCATGCGGCATCACCGCACACAGGTACTCGCGCGTGCGCACCACCACCCGGGCAATGCCTACCTTGCCGGTACTGCGCAGCGTTTCGCGCAGGAGCACGTAGCCCTTTTCGGCCTTCTTGCCGGGCACCAGCAGGTACGGCTTCTCGTAGTAGCGCGGGTCGATCTGCGCTGCGTCCACGAAGGATTCCACCTCCACCGCTTCGTGGCTTTCCGGCGCCGCCGAGCGGATGTCGCCTTCCTCCAGCACGACATAACTGCCCTTGTCGTACTCATAGGCTTTGACGATGTCCTTCCAGGGCACTTCCTCGCCGGTGTCGGCGTTGACCCTTTCGAAACGGATCGGCTTGCGATCGCGCGAGTCGAGCATGCGGAACTGCAGGTCAACCTTGCGTTCGCCGGACATCAGCGACACCGGCACATTGAGCAGTCCGAAGGACAGCGTACCGGTCCAGATCGGGCGGGCCATGGACGCACCTTTGATGGGGCAGGGCACCCAGCTTCGGATGGGCGGTGTAAACCACCCGTGTCGATACCGTTCACGTGGGTTCCACGCAGGTGCGGTAGTGCCGGCCGCCGGCCAGCAGAGCTCGCGGCCTGAAGTGTCCTGGGGTTTCCGGCCAGCGGCCGGCACTACTGCAGCAACGGCCTCACCGCCGCCGCCGGAATATGGTCCAGCGCGCGCCAGGCGTCCTCCACCACCGGCCGCGCCTGCGACCAGCCCAGCCGCGACTGCCCGCGCATCTGTTCCCAGTGCTCGGCCAATTCCTCGCAGGTATCGGCAGCGTCGCCGCGCGGCCAGTCGGCAGCATGGGTTGTCAACGCGAAGGCATAGACCGGGCACAGGTCACGCCAGTTGCGATGACTTTGCCCGCGACGTTCCTCGTAGTCACTGAGCATGTACTGCAGATAGTCCTGGGCCACCGCCTGCGGATCCTCATGGCGGCGCGTGCGGCGCTGCGCGGTACGTTGGCCGAGCGGATCGAGCAGGGCGTTGAACACGGACGGTGCGGGTCGTTCAAGACGGGGCATGGCCGGCTCCTGCAGCGGGGGCGGGTGGGCAGGAATACGCGCGGTGCCGTTACCGGGGGGTGAGCGAGATGTTCATGACGCCAGGTTCGCAACGGCTTTACCTGCGGGGCGGTGTAGTGGAATCCCCCCAAGGGCAGGTACCAGACCATGAGCCGAGAGACCTCGCGAGACCCGCTGCGGGAGAACCACCCGCCCATTCCCGGCGAGCAGCGCGGCAAGCGCGATGCCGACAACGCCGACTACCGTGGCACCGGCGCACCGTTCTTCGATGCCGAGCACGGGAGCGACCATCTGCCGGTGAAGCACGAGGCTGAACAGGCGGCGCAGGACCGCAAGGATGGCGGTGACCGCCATCGCGGTGGCCAGGAAAGCCCGCTCAAGCGCCGCGAACGCAAGCAGCGCGCCAGCGACAACCAGGACGAAGCGCTGGAGGAGACCTTCCCGGCCAGCGACCCGACATCGCCGTTCGTGCCAGCCAAGGCCCCCGACTGACGGGTAGTGCCGGCCGCTGGCCGGCAACCTCCTGACGTCCTGCACGGCGCGATGCCGGCCAGCGGCCGGCACTACCCCTTCAACGCCACGACCATTGCAGGCCGACGTTGGCCCGCCGTCCCGGTCCCGGTTCGTAGAAGCGCCCGTTGCCATCGTTGACGATCACCGAGCCTATGTAGGCCTGGTCCAGCACGTTCTCCATCCGGGCGAAGGCGCGCAGCTCGCCACCCGGCAGGGCCCAGCGACGGCCGCCTTCCAGATGCAGCAGGGCGAAGCCGGGCGCGCGTTCGGTCGCCACGTCGTTGACTACGGTATCACTGCTGGCGGAGGCCTCCAGCGCCCACTGCCACTGGCCGGGCGACCATTGCAGCCGGGCAAAGGCCTGCTGGCGCGGTACCCCGGGCAGGCGGCTGCCGGCGGCAACCAGGGTGTTGGAGGTGAGGTACGGCGAACGCGCCTGCGCCTGCAGCCAGGTCCACGCCAGCTGCAGCTCCAGCTGCTCGGCCAGCGGCTGGCGATACTGCAGTTCCACACCCTGGCGGCGGGTGCGGCCGATGTTGCGATACGTGCTGCGACCGCCGATATTGCTGGCAACTGCCAGCTCATCGTCGGTATCTGCACGGAACAGGCTGACATCGAGCTGGGTTCCATCCTGTGCGTGCCACTTGCTGCCTAGCTCCAGGCTGCGGCTGCGGGCGGCCGCCAGATCCAGCGCCAGACCCGCCTGACCATCGGCGCGATACCCCAGCTCGTTGAAGGTGGGGGTCTCGAATCCACGCCCCACGGCGGCATGCAGGCGCCACTGCGGGCTGGCCTCGAAGCTGACGCCTGCCACCGGCGTGGTCGCCTGGTAGCGCCGGTGGCCACTGTCATCCGGGTTGCGGGTGGTGATGTAGCGATCGTCCGAGTCGAAACGCACCGCGCTGTGGCGCACCCCGGCCAGCAGCGACCAGCGCGGACTCCATTGCCACCAGGCTTGGGCGAACTGGTCCACGTTCTGCACGGTATCGATCTGGTCACGGCGCAGGCGCCCGCGCACCCCGAGGGCGCTGCCCACGAAGTTCTCGTAGCCGGTGCGGTGCTGGCGCTGGCGGTGGGCGCTGAGCCCGGCCACCAGGTCCAGCGGCCGGCCGGCGAGGTCGCCGTGCCAGCCCCAGCGCGCGTCCAGCCCGCCATACCCGCCCTGCAGATCGATCACGCCGCCGGCATGCAGCGGGCTGTTGGTCTGGGGTGCCGGCGGAATCGGCAGGTATTGGGTCACCGTGCGTTGGCCGGCATAGCCCATCAATTGCCAGCGCTGTGCCCCGGTCTCCCGGGTCCAGCGCAGGCCAGCCTGCTGCTGGCGCACCGATTTGCGGGTGTTGTACTGGTGCGCGACTGCCGTGGCCTGGCGCGGATCAGCCGCCACCTGGGCACGGCTCAGGCCCAGCGGATCCTGCGCATCGGGGGCATCCAGCGCATTGAGCAGCAGCTCCAGCCGCCCACCGCCCAGATCACCACCAATGCGTGCGTTGAGCGATTCGCGGCGCGCACGGCTGTGGTCCCGCCAGCCATCGGTGCGGAAGTGGTTGGCCGCGATGTTGTAGTCCAGCGCTGGGCCGGCACCCTTGAGCTGTGCGCCGACACTGAGGGTGTTGTCGGCGCCGGCATTCACGCGCAACCGCCACGGGTCACCGGCCTGGCCCTGCGCGCTCCAGACCTGCAGCACGCCGCCGGAGGAATTGCCGTACAGCGCCGAGAACGGCCCGCGCAGCACCTCGATGCGCTCGGCGCCCAACAGGCTGGCATGCGACAGCTGGCCCTGGCCGTCAGGCATGGTGGCCGGCACGCCGTCGATCAGCACCCGCACCCCGCGCACGCCGAAGGTCGAGCGTGCGCCGAAGCCACGAATCGACAGCTGCGTGTCCTGGGCGAAGTTCTGCCGGTCACGTGCCAGCAGTCCGGGGACCCCGGCCAAGGCCTCAGACAGCTGCGCACCGGTGCCCGCGCGGCTGGCGTCGATCCAGACCGTGTCCTGGCTGGCCGGCAGCGCGAACGGATCGATGCCCGGCACCCGGGCGGCCTGTACCTGCACCGCAGGCAGGGCGGTGGGCGCAGGCTCGGCCACCGCCGTCCAAGGCGACAGCAGCAGGGCGGACAGCGGCAGGCAACGGCGTCGTGCGGCGGGATTCATGATTCAGGTTGATGGATCGGGCGGCAACGCACGCCATGGTACGGGGCCGCGGATGACGATGGCGGCGGCCAGCCCCGGCAGGCTTTGTTACGATGGGCTGTTTCCGGCCGAAAAGCCGCGGACCGCGTAGCGCACTTCCTCCCCCTTTCCGTCTACCGAACGAGTACCGCCGTGTCCTTCTTTGCAAACGTGGAACTGGTCCCAGGCGACCCGATCCTGGGCCTGACCGAGGCGTACAACGCCGACAGCCGCCCGACCAAGGTCAACCTGGGTGTGGGCATCTACTACGACGAGAGCGGCCGCATTCCGCTGCTGCGCGCCGTCAAGCAGATCGAGCAGCAGCTCGCCGCTGACGCCAAACCGCGCGGCTACCTGCCGATCGATGGCCTGCCGGCGTACACGCAAGCGACGCGTGAGCTGGTGTTCGGCAAGGATTCGCCGCTGCTGGCCGCCGGCCGCGTGACCACCGCGCAGACCGTTGGTGGCAGCGGTGCGCTGCGCGTCGGCGCCGACGTGCTGAAGAAGCTGCTGCCGCACGCCACCGTTGCGCTGAGCAACCCGAGCTGGGAGAACCACCGTGCGGTGTTCAGCGCCGCTGGTTTCGAGGTGCTGGATTACACCTACTTCGACCCGGGCACCCATGGCGTCGATTTCGACGGCATGCTGGCCGACCTGGGCAAGCTGGAAGCAGGCACCGTGGTGCTGCTGCACGCCTGCTGCCACAACCCCACCGGCGCTGACCTCACGGTCACCCAGTGGAAGCAGGTCGCGCAACTGCTGAAGGACAAGCAGCTGTTCCCCTTCATCGACATGGCCTACCAGGGCTTCGACAAGGGCATCGAGCAGGACGGCGCAGCGGTGCGCATCATCGCCGAAGCCGGCATCGACAGCTTCATCGTCGCCAACTCGTACTCCAAGTCGTTCTCGCTGTATGGCGAGCGCGTGGGTGCGCTGTCGATGGTGGCGCCGACCGCCGCTGACGCCAAGGCCGTGCAATCGCAGGTCAAGCGCGTGATCCGCACCATCTACTCCAGCCCATCCACCCACGGCGCTGCACTGGTGGCCGGCGTGCTGACCAACCCGGAACTGCGTGCGATGTGGGAGCAGGAGCTGACCGAGATGCGCGAGCGCATCCACGCCCTGCGCCACGGCCTGGTCGAGAAGCTGGCCGCTGCCGGTGCACCGCAGTTCGGTTTCATCAACGAGCAGGCCGGCATGTTCTCCTACTCCGGCCTGAGCCGTGAGCAGGTCGAGCGCCTGCGCGACGAGTTCGGCATCTACGCCGTCGGCACCGGCCGTATCTGCGTGGCCGCGCTGAACCAGAACAACCTGGAATACGTCGCCAAGGCCGTGGCCACCGTCGCCAAGGGCTGAAGCAACGCTCCAGTAGCTTGAGGACAAAGGCGCCGAAAGGCGCCTTTGTTTTTTGCGCCCTGGTCTCTGTAGAGCCGAGCCTACGCTCGGCTTGTGCGGCATGAAGGACGAAGAGCAGCCGAGCGCGGGCTCGGCTCTACAGAAGGAAGGCGCCACGAGCGCAACGCATCTGGAAACGATTACGCCTTCCCGCGCTCACGCACGCCCCCGCCAGACGGGCGACAATAGGCGTTTTCCCGCTGCCGAGACCTGCCCGCTCATGTCCCGTACTTCGTTGACCCGCTTCCTGATCCAGGAACAGCACGCCGGCCGCATCAATGCCGACCTGCGCCAGCTGATCGCGGTCGTCGCCCGCGCCTGCACCAGCATCTCCATCGCCGTCAGCAAGGGCGCCCTCGGTGGCGTGCTCGGCGACGCCGGTACCGGCAACGTGCAGGGTGAAGCGCAGAAGAAGCTCGACGTCATCAGCAACGAGATCCTGCTCGAAGCCAACGCCTGGGGTGGCCACCTCGCCGCCTGCGCCTCGGAGGAAATGGACCACAGCCAGCCGGTGCCGGACATCTATCCCCGCGGTGATTTCCTGCTGCTGTTCGATCCCCTCGATGGCAGCTCCAACATCGACGTCAACGTCTCCGTCGGCACCATCTTCTCCGTGCTGCGCTGCCCGACCAATGTCGAGCTGCCGGGCGACGACGCCTTCCTGCAGCCGGGCAGCAAGCAGATCGCCGCCGGCTACTGCATCTACGGGCCCAGCACCCAGCTGGTGCTGACCGTCGGCCATGGCACCCACGCCTTCACCCTGGACCGCGAGAAGGGCGAGTTCGTGCTGACCACCGAGAACATGCAGATCCCGGCGGCCACCCAGGAATTCGCGATCAACATGTCCAACCAGCGCCACTGGGAAGCGCCGATGCAGGCCTACGTCGGCGACCTGCTGGCGGGCAAGGAAGGCGTACGCGGCAAGAACTTCAACATGCGCTGGATCGCCAGCATGGTGGCCGACGTGCATCGCATCCTGACCCGCGGCGGCATCTTCATCTACCCGTGGGACAAGAAGGACCCGTCCAAGGCCGGCAAGCTGCGCCTGATGTACGAAGCCAACCCGATGGGCCTGCTGGTCGAGCAGGCCGGCGGTGCCGCCTGGACCGGCCGCGAGCGCATCCTCGACATCCAGCCCGACCAGCTGCACCAGCGCGTGCCGGTGTTCCTCGGTTCGCGCGAGGAAGTGGCCGAGGCCGTGCGCTACCACCACGCACACGACGACGCACAGGGCTGACAACCGATCGCCTGACAGCGGTCATGGCAGATCGATGACATGACCGTGGGGTGACACCGAGGGCGGCAAACGGCACCATCAAGCCGTTGCCGCCGAAGGAACGCACGCATGCACGAGCAGGGCCCGGTCGATTTCATCGAAGTCATCCACAACGCCGTCCCCAGCGAGGTCTGCGCGGCGATCGTCGAGCGCATGCGTGCGACGCGTGGCCTGCTGCCCGGTGCGGTGGGCAGTGGCGTGTTCCCGGAACTCAAGCACAGCAAGGATCTGCGCATCAGTGGCCTGGACGGCTGGCAGGATGTTGATCAGCAGCTGCAGATTGCGGTGTTCAACGGCCTGCTGACTTATCTACGCCGTTATCCACAGGCGTTGATCGCCCCACTGATGTTGCAGATCCAGGACAGCAACGGCCAACCGCGACGCCTGTCTGCCGAGGACTTCCCCGACATGCCGCAGCAGCAGCTGGCCGACCTGGCCCGCACCTGCCTGCGCCCGGGTGCGATCAACCTGCAGTGGTATGCGGCGGGCGAGGGCGGCTACCCGTACTGGCACTGCGAGCTGTACCCGAAGGATGCGCAGGCCGAGACCCTGCACCGGCATGTGCTGTGGACGCTGTACCTCAACGACGAATTCGAAGAGGGCGAAACCGAGTTCATGTTCCAGGGCCGCAAGATCGCGCCACGTACCGGCAGCCTGTTGATCGCCCCGACGGCGTTCACCCACACCCATCGCGGGAATCGGCCACAGGGCGGCGACAAGTTCATCGCGACCAGTTGGATCCTGTTCCAGAGTGCGCAGAAGTTGTTTGGAGGAGGGTGAAGCAAACTGGTCACTCGATGTTCTCAGCATCTTGTCCGGATCAAGAAGCGGGCCCCCGAGATCCTGTGCTGTCGTGCGGGCAGTTGGTGCTATCTCCTAAGGCAATCCGCTACTCGGGCTGCCCTCGCTGATAAGAGAATCTCCAGGGGCGTGCACGCCTTCCCAGGCGCCCACCTGACCCAGCGGTCTCCGGATGGCATTCAGTTCATAGCTGAGCTCGCGCATCTTGCAGTGGTCCTTCCAGCCCGCGGGGCTATCGAGATCAAAGCGCGCGTTGATGCGAAGCTGCATCAGATCATTGGATTTCCTGAGGATTTCGACGCTGCCTGAAACGGCCTTTCCGTAGCATCCAGTGCTGCCAGGTCTCATGCTAAGGCCAGTGCTGTAGAACGCCCTGATATCACCCTCCGTCAAACTGAAGACATCGCCCTCCGCCAGATTCGGGGGAAGGATCAATGTCAGCTTCCTGTATCTTTCATTCTCAATCTTGGTCGCTGTGTACTCGCGCAATGCCACTACGACATTGTCGCCATCAACAATCCGATGGCACGCAAGTGAAATTTCCCTGTAGTCAGACCTTTCGCAGCCGGTCACATCAGAGTTGGCGTTAGACACGTAGAAGGCGCTGATCTTATGGCTACCAGGAAGCAGCGACGCGCACGCGCTGCAGCTCAAGCCTAGAACAAGCGCAATCAACAATCTCGTTCGCACAGTCGCGCTCCCCAGAAACATCTACTTGTACGGTGCGAATTTTTTATATCGCTCGCGTCGTAACCACGGCGGTCGACACCGACCAGCTCGCCCGGAACCACCGGCTCAGAATCAGGGTCTCGGCTTCCTACCTGGCCTGATCAAGGTCTTGTGCATGACCCAGGCGATCCAGCCGCAGACCAATCCGATCCCCGCGACAATGATTTCCTCTTCCTCGAAGGCAGTTCCATTTAGCCCTTGATAGGCGACGAACGCGATTGCTCTCAATGACAGCAAAGCAAATAAACCAACAGGTACCCAAAGTAGAATCTTCATCACTCTCCAAATCGCGATCGCACAAACCAGTGCTGGACGACTGGCAATCCTGGATCTCTTTTCCTGCTTTTTCGCGGTGCCATAAGTTCCTCGCACAGTCGCCTTACCGCGGATGATGTACCCAGTGCCTTGAATCCGCCGCGAGCGGTCGTCCAGTCAGAAATGATTCTGACTGCCTTGGCTCTGTGATGCCCCAGGAGAGCTCCGCCACTCTTCAAGGCTGCCATGCCAGGACCTCCAGTCAATGCCTTCTCAGCAATGGACCCGGACCACGGTCGAACGAACTCACCTCTACCGAGGGCGGCGGCGATAGAGAATCCCTCCCGCCATCAGACCAAAGAGGGCGACGCCGAAGCCCACGAGTTCTTCGTTCCCAAGCGCGTTTCCTGACATCAGCTTGGCAGTCGTCAGCAGAAGAAAGTTCAGTGGAAGCATCCAAAGGAACGCGATGCCGAGCCGGTGGATGATCTTCATTTCAGTTATCGCATTGTTCCAGATACATCGAAATAAGCCAGTATTGGGTAAAGGTTGATCCGCTCGATTATCTGGCAGGTCCAAAGGATCCCAAGAGGTTGCCGTTGCCGCCTTGCCAGGCACTGAGCTTCTCGACGGGGATCTCCTCGAGTTGACAGGTGAACTGGAGATAGAAGGAACGGTCCTCCTTTCGATAGCTGTTCCACCCAACAGCCGTCACTTTGACTTCGATCCGACTGTCGCCCTTGTGCGGCCGATGTAGTTCGATATCCGCTGAATCGGACAACCAGTAGTCTCCCTTGTGCGCGAAGCCCGCGCTGCCACTGCTCAGGCGTGCGCCGAGCACGGCCGGAATCCCTTCAGAGGACGGAGTGTATCCAGACAGGGTGCCGGTGACCTTGGTGAACTCTTGGGAATCCATCACGCCCGGTGATTCCGAGAACAGGCGAAGCAGAAGAAGGGTGTCGGTGCCCTTGCTGACCACCTGACCTGCATTTGCTGTCCACAAACGTTGTTCGAACTCGTCCAGGCCAGCCGGCATTTCAGTGACGACCGCGGCCTGCGGAACGACGATGCATTCGTGCAGGGCGCGGGCCTGGACTTGCAGGGTCGCAAGGCAGAGAAGAAGACCACTGGCACGGAAGCAGTGACTGCATTTCATCGTGTACAACACCAGGCGATGCGGCAGGGTGTGGATTGTTACCGGTGGATCGCGCTGCGGTCCAGAGCCCTAGAACAGACTGCCCTGCGGCGACTCCTTCTTCGGCGGCAGCGGCTTCTGGAAACGGCTGCAATCCAGCTTCGGCCAATGGCTGTTCTGTGCATTGAAGCCCAGACGCTTGCGTGCCAGCTTGAAGCGGTTGTTCAACAGATCGGCATACACGCCCTGGCCACGCATACGCGTGCCGAACTGGCTGTCGTAGTCCTTGCCACCGCGCAGCTGCTGGATGGTGCTCATCACGTGCGCAGCGCGATCGGGATGGTGCGTATCCAGCCAGTCGCGGAACAGCGGTGCCACTTCCAGCGGCAGGCGCAGCAGCACGTAACCGGCGGTGCTCGCACCTGCGCCGTGCGCAGCCTCCAGCACGGCTTCCAGCTCGCTGTCGTTGATCCAGGGAATCACCGGTGCCACCATCACACCGACCGGAATGCCGGCGTCATGCAGGCGCTTCATCGCGCGCAGCCGTGCATGTGGCGCTGATGCACGCGGTTCCAGCTTCGCGGAAAGATGCGGGTCCAGCGAGGTCACCGAGAAGTGCACGCTGACCAGGTTCTCCGCGGCCAGCGGCGCGAGCAGATCGATGTCGCGCTCGACCAGTGCGTTCTTGGTGATCAGTGAGAACGGATGCCGGGTCTCCAGCATCACTTCAATCAGCTGGCGGGTCAGCTTGAACTTGCGTTCGATCGGCTGGTACGCATCGGTGTTGATGCCCAGTGCGATCGGCTGCGGCACATAGCCCGGTTTCGACAGTTCCTTGCGCAGTAGCTGCGGCGCATTGGTCTTGGCGAACAGCTTGGTCTCGAAGTCCAGCCCCGGCGACAGGTTCAGATAGGCATGCGAAGGGCGGGCGAAGCAGTACGAGCAGCCGTGCTCGCAACCGCGGTAGGGATTCACCGATTGACTGAAGCCGACGTCGGGCGAGTTGTTGCGGGTGATGATGCTGCGCGCGGTTTCGGCGCGTACTTCGGTGCGCAGGCGCGGGGCGAGGAACTCTTCGCTTTCGTCGACCGCCCAGCCGTCGTCCACCACCTCGCTGACGGTGCTTTCAAAGCGCCCGGCAAGGTGGGACGTGGAACCTCGGCCCTTGATCGCAATACCCATTGCGGCAGGGTACGTCGTGGCCGTCTCAATGGCTGCGACGGCCGCCTGAAGGGTTCAGGGCGAGGCTGAGCCGAGCATGGACTCGGCTCTACAGTTGATGCAGAGACCTTGTGGAGCCGAGCCTACGCTCGGCTGCAATGCATCAAAGCAGCGCCAGGTACCCGCGCACGGTGGCATCCAGCCCGTCATACAGTGCCTCGCCGATCAGCGCGTGACCGATCGACACCTCCAGCACCTCCGGCACGTGGGCCAGGAAGTCGCGCAGGTTGTCCTGCGACAGGTCGTGGCCAGCATTGACACCCAGGCCGACGGCCTGCGCTCGTCGGGCAGCAGTGGCGAACAGCGCCAGCATCGCATCGGCATCGCCCGCCGCATGCGCCTCTGCATAGGGCCCGGTATACAGCTCGATGCGGTCCGCCCCCACCTCAGCTGCCTGCTCCAGCAATGGGTTGCCCGCGTCAACAAACAGGCTGACCCGACACCCCATGGCCTTCAGCGCAGCCACCAGCGGACGCAGGCGCTCGGCATCGCGTTCGAAGTCGAAACCGTGGTCGGAGGTGATCTGGCCGTCATCATCGGGGACCAGGGTGGCCTGCGCCGGACGGGTCTGTTCGCACAGCGGCAGCAGCCCCGGGTAGCCCTCGCGCGGCGGCGCGAACGGATTGCCTTCGATGTTGAATTCAACGCCACGCGCGCGGGTCAGCGTGGACAGGGCCAGCACGTCCTCGGCGGTGATATGCCGGCGGTCCGGCCGTGGATGCACGGTGATGCCATGCGCGCCGGCATCCAGGCAGGCCTGGGCGGCACGCACCACGCCCGGTTCGGCGCCGCCGCGCGAATTGCGCAGGACGGCGATCTTGTTGACGTTGACGCTGAGCTGGGTCATGGAACGGAACTACTTGGAAAGAGTGGACGGGTCGTGGTCGTTGTGGTCGTCAGTGCGGCGGGCCTGGGCCTGTTCGCGCAGGCGGCGCAGCTCCTCGGCATCGATCAGCGTGGCCGGGTCGCGCTGCAGGTCGCCGAAACGGGCCACGTAGCGGCCGCGCACCCAGGCCAGCAGGAAGCCGAGCGCCGCCAGCAGGCACAGGGTCATCAACCCCGCGCTCGGGGTCTTCAGCGCGAAGGCAAAGCAGCCCAGCGCCAGCAGCAGGTACAACCAGTACATAGTCGGGCTCCCCGGATGATCGCCGCAGTGTAGCGCTGCGTCAGAGCAGCGGCGAGGCCAGCCGGGCGAAGGCCTCGGGCAGGCGGTGCAGCCACAGCGAGCGGCCGGCCTGGTCGTGCACCCGCGTGGAACGGTCGAATTCGCCCTGCAGCAGTTCGGCCAGTGCAGCGACGCGGTCACGGTCGCTGATCATCATCGACAGTTCGAAGTTCAGCCGGAAGCTGCGGTGGTCGAAGTTGGCGCTGCCGACGATGCAGACATCGTCGTCGGCGATGAACGCCTTGGTATGCAGCATGCGCGGGCCGTACTCGTAGATCTTCACGCCCGCGTGCAGCAGTTCGTCGAAGTAGGACCGTGCGGCCTGGGTGACGAACCAGGAGTCGCTCATCTTCGGCACCAGCAGGCGCACGTCCAGGCCGCCCAGCGCGGCCGAGGTCAGCGCCATCCTCGCTGCTTCACCGGGCACGAAGTAGGGCGTCACCAGCCACACGCGCTCGTGTGCTTCCTGGATCGCCGCCACGTGCAGGCGGTGGATGGTCTCCCAGCCCGAGTCGGGCCCGGACACCAGCACCTGGGCGCTGATCGATCCATCCGCACGCAGCGGCATGTCGGCCGGCCACAGGCGGGCGATGTCGAAACGCGAGTGGTCCTGGCCACTGGCATAGAGCCAGTCCTCGGCGAACACCAGCTGCAGGCTGCGCACCACGTGGCCGCGGATACGCATGTGCAGGTCGCGGTAAGCGTCGGGCCTGCGGCTCTCGTCTTCCTCGTCAGTGATGTTGATGCCGCCGGTGAAGGCGAGGCGACCGTCGACGATCACCAGCTTGCGGTGGGTGCGCAGGTTCAGCCACGGGCGCTTGAACGGCTTCAGCAGCTGTCGCGGATGGAACCAGATCGCTTCGCCGCCGGCGTCCAGCAGTGGCTGCAGGAAGCGCCGGGGCAGGGCGGAAGAGCCCACCGCATCCAGCAGCAGGCGCACCTGCACACCGGCCTGCGCACGTTCGACCAGGGCATCGCGCAGTGCGGTGCCGGCATGGTCGGGGTTGAAGATGTAGTACTCCAGGTGCACGTGGTCGCGCGCCTGCGCGATCGCGTCGAGCAGCGCGGCATAGGTGGCTGCGCCGTCGACCAGCCAGGTCGCCTCGGTGGCACTGCTGGGCGCCAGTCCGGTGGTGGCCTGGGCAACCTTGGCCAGCTCGGTGCAGTCCGAATCGGGCGGGCAGACATCGCTGTAGTGCTCCATGCCCGAGCGTGCACGGCCACGACGCAGCCGTTGCCGCTTCACCTTCTGCGGCCCCAGCAGGTAGTAGATGAAGAGCCCGAGGTAGGGCAGCAGTGCCAGCGAAAGGATCCAGCTCAGCGTGGCCACCGGCTCGCGCTTCTGCAGCATGATCCAGCCCGCCAGCGCGAACAGGTAGAGCAGGTAGGCCACCGCCAGGATCGTGCCGAGGTGGGCGATGCCGTCGAGCCAATGGCGCAGGGAGTCGAAGAGGGCGAGCATCCGCCGATCATAGCGGCGCCTGCTGCCGGATGGGGTCGGATGGGGTCAGATCCCTTTCCTCAGGAAAAGGGATCTGACCCCAACCCGTGCGCCACGACGAGAACACAAAAAAACGCCCCTGTTTCCAGGGGCGTCTGCAGTCGCGTCATGACTGTTGTATTGCGGTGTAGCGTTTACTGCTGCACAAATCCGATCTTCTTCATCTGAGCATTCTTCGCGGCGGCCAGAACCTTGGCCATCACGTCGTACTCGGAATCCGGGCTGGCGTCGATGCGCAGTTCCGGCTGGTTGGTCGGGTCACGCTGGACCTCCTGCTCCATCCGCTGCTGCAGCTCGCTGGTATTGATCGGGCTGTTGTTCCACGAGACCTGGTTGCTGGCGTCGATCTTCAGCTCGATCGGCGGCGGCGGTTCGACCAGCTGCGGCGGTGGGTTGAGCACGCGCTGCGGCAGGTCCACGGCGATCGGGTACGTCATGATCGGCGCGGTCACGATGAAGATGATCAGCAGAACCAGCATCACGTCCACGAGGGGCGTGACGTTGATGTCTGCCATGGGGCCCTTGCCACCACCACTACTGAATGCCATGGCTTATTGCCCCTTTTCTTTGGTCGCAACGAAGCCGACGTCCAGCATGCCCTGTTCCTGCGCGACCTTGGTCAGGTCGTTGATGACGCGCATCTTGGTGGTGCGGTCACCACGCAGGTTCAGCGGCGGCTGCGGGGTCTGCTGTGCGGCGGTCGCCAAGCGGGACTCGAGAGTCTGCTTGTTGATTTCTTCGTCGTTCCAGTAGATCGAGCCGTCTTCCTTGACTGCCAGCGTGATCGGGTTCGGACGCTTTTCAGCATCTTCCGGCTTCTGGATCAGGTTGGCTTCCGGCAGATCCACCTTGACCTTGTGGGACATCAGGGGCGCCGTGATGATGAAGATGATCAGCAGCACCAGCATCACGTCCACGAGGGGCGTAACGTTGATGTCGGCCATGGGGCCGCCGCTGTTACCACTACTGAAAGCCATAACGGGCTCCGTCTAGATCTTGGTGACTACTTACTTCGTCGCTGGGTGACGCGCGCCGCAATTAGCGGACGCGCGAACCGGTGGCGAAGAAGTCGTGCAGGTCGTGCGCGAAGGTATCGAACTTGCTGATGGTCGCGCTGTTGATCTTGCTGAAGAAGTTGAAGGCGAACACGGCCGGGATTGCGACGAACAGACCGATCGCGGTCATGATCAGCGCTTCACCCACCGGGCCGGCAACGGCGTCGATCGAAGCGGAGCCGGTGGCACCGATCTTGATCAGCGCGCCGTAGATGCCCCACACGGTACCCAGCAGACCGACGAACGGAGCGGTCGCGCCGACGGTGGCCAGCAGGGTCATGCCCGACTGCAGCTTGTTGCTTTCGCGGGTGACGGCCTGGCGCAGAGCGCGGTCGACGAACTCCGAACGGCTCAGGTTCTCACCGACGCCGCCGGTAGCACCGCCTTCAGCGCGCTGGTGGTGGGCAGCGGCCTGGGCAGCGTCCAGGGCGATCTTCGAGAACGGCTCCGAAGCCGGCTGCTCTTCCATCGCACGGATGGCGTCCTGCGCGTTCGGGGTGTCCCAGAACAGGCTGACGACGCGGTCAGCGGCGCTCTTCAGGCGGGTGGCACGGAAGATGTTGATGACGGTCCAGTACCAGGACATGGCCGACATGGCGATCAGGGTCAGCAGCACGACCCAGGAAACCGCGAAATCACCCGGCTTGGTGGTCATTTCGTGGATCAGGTGCTCGAAGCCCATCTGCGACAGGGCGTTGGACGGATTGCCCCCGGCAGCAGCGGCGATGAAAATTTCCTGCAGCATGACGCTTACCTTTGTTGTGTGTGGTGATAAAGGGTGTAGCTAAGCTAAACAATCGAACCGGGAGCGGGGGTGGCCGGAGGGCCACCCGGACGCATCAGTTCAGCGCAAAGTTGACCGGGACGCGAACGCGACCTGCCGCCTTCTTACCGCCAGATTCAGCGGCGTTGAAGCGCCACTTGCGAGCTGCTTCCATCGCAGCACGGTCCAGGTCGCGGTTACGGCTGGACTTTTCCACCGTGACATTGGTGACGTTGCCGTTGGCATCGACATCAATGATCAGGATCACTTCGCCCTGGATACCCGCGCGGAAGGCGGCCGGCGGATAGCGCGGCGGATTCATGGCCTTCGACGAGATGTCCACGCTGGCCTCGATCGAGGTCGGCGGAGCCGGCGGCGACGGGGGCGACGGCGGGGTGACGATATCGTTCGGGCGCGGCTCCGGCACGTCCACGACCGGCGCCTGCGGCGGCGGCGGTACGGGCGACGGCTTCGGCGGCGACAGATTCTTCACCGGCGGTGGCGGAGTATCCTGCGGCGGCGGCGGCGGCGGCGGCGGTGGGGGCGGCGGCGGCGCGTCGACGATGGTCACCATGACGTTGCGCTCCTTCTCCGCGACGGCCTTGGGAGCCACGGCGGGAATGAGGAGCATCATGAAGGCGGCCAGATGCAGGGCAATTACAAACGCGATGCCGACGATGCGAGGCCAGCTCAGCCCCTTGTCATCGGGTTGTTCGTACCGGTGAACGACTAGTTGTTCCGTCATGCGCCAAGAGCTCAATAGTGGGGCCGGAATCCCGGGGGCGGGATCCCTGATCAGCGGTGCATGACACCGCAGGAACCTCCAAGCTTATACCAATCCTGAGCGCCTGCGCATCAACTGAGCAGGCATTCAGGCGTTATTCCTACTTACTTCAGGTTGATGATTTTTTTGGCATCCGCCTGGTTCTTCACGCCCTTCGCCAGCGCCTGCTGGGCGGCCTGCTTGGCCTCGGGGACGCGACCTTCGGCATGCAGGACGCGTGCCAGGTTCAGGTAGGTCTCACCGTCCTTGGAGAGCGGGGCAGCCTTCTGCCACGCATCGATCGCCTGCGGCACCTGGTCGGAGTAGTAGTAGGACTGGGCCAGCGCCAGGTAGACCTGGTAATCCGGCTTCAGGATGCCCTTCTGCAACCCTTCGTTGATGACCGCGATGACGTCCTTTTCCTTGTTCTCGGTGTTGGCATAGATCGAGTACAGCTGCTTGTACTCGCGCTCTTCGGTGAGCTGGCCGCTGCTGCGCAGCTTGTCCATCACCGCGGCGGCCTTCGGCATCTGGTCAGCCTGCATGTACATGTTGGCCAGATTCAGCTGGGCCTTCTTGTCCGTCGGGTTCTTGGCCGCCAGCGCTTCTGCGGCCTGCACGGCCTCACCGGTCTGGCCGGCTTCGGACAGGGCCGCCATCAGCAGCTGGTTCCAGTTGTCCTTCGGCTCGGCGGCGCCGGCGATGGCCTGCTTCAGCACCGGGATCGCTTCCTGGTAGCGCTCCAGCTGGTACAGCGCCTGGCCCTTGGCGATCAGCTCTTCCGGCTTGATCGACTTGCTCTCTGCGAAGTACTTGTCCAGGGTGGCCAGGCCTTCGGCGGTCTTGTCTTCCTGCAGCTGCAGCTGGCCCAGCATCAGCATCGACTGGAAGTGGCCGTTGTTGTCCAGGCCGTTGAACTGGATCACCTGCTTCAGGTACGCGATGGCGCCCGGCACGTCGTCGGTCTGGTAGGCGGCCTGCGAGGCCAGCTGCGCGGCCAGCGACTTGTCGTACTCGTTGGAAGCGCTGTCGGTCAGGATCGCGTCAGCCTGTTCGCGCGTCTCCGGGAACTTTTCCTTGTTGTAGCTGTCGATCATTTTCTGCAGCTTGCTGCCCATCTTGGCCGAGGCCTTGGCGGTCGGCTCCTGGCGGGTCGCATTCGGGTACAGCGGTTCGGCCTTGGCCTGCTTGCTGCTACCGCCGCGGCTGCCACGGTCGGAGGAACGCGAGGACTGCGCAAAGGCATCGGTGACCACGGCGCCGGTCAGGGCGGTCGCGACGAGGACGGAAAGCACAGCTTTGTGGTTACGGAAAATCATCGTTCACCTCGATCGAACCGCCGGATAGCGGCAAAGTCGGACTGTCAGAAAAATCTGAGCCGCCAAACGTATCAGAAACAGATGGCGTGAGAAATCGTTTTATGTGCTGCAATACAGCATAGAACTGCGCACTCATCCGCACTTTGGCCGCAGCCCGGCCGCCTGCGCCTGCTGGTAGACCGGCGTCAGGCCCGGTGCATCACGTCGCAGCTCCTGGATCCGGTTGGCCGGATCGGGGTGGGTGGACAGCCATTGCGGGCTGCGACCGCCGCTGGCGGCCATCATGTTCTGCCACAGGTCCACGGCCTGGGCCGGGTTGAATCCAGCCTGCGCCATCAGCCGCTGGCCAATCACGTCTGCCTCGCTTTCCTGCGTGCGCGAACCCGGCAGCAGGAAGGCCGCCTGCGCGCCCATCCCACCCAGCTGGTTGACCGTGCTGGCGGCGCCATCGCCATAGGCGGCACCGGCCAGCGCGCCCAGCACGGCCAGGCCGGTCTGCGCGCCCATCTGCCGGGTGATGCGTTCTTCGTGGTGACGCGCGATGACATGGCCGATCTCATGGCCGATCACGGCAGCCAACTGGTCCTGGTTCTTGGCGACGGTGAAAATGCCGGTGTTCACGCCCACTTTTCCGCCGGGCAGGGCAAAGGCGTTCGGTTCCTTGTCGACGAACACGGCGGTCTCCCACCGTACGCCACGGTACTGAGGCGGCAACTGCGCGACCAACGCGTTGACCACGCACTGCACGTAGCCGTTCTGGCGGCCATCGGTGCTGATCTTCTCTTTCTGCTTGGTCTCGGCAAACGCCTGCGCGCCGAGCTGGTCAAGCTGTGCCTGCGATACGCCGCCCACCATCTGCCGTCTTCCGGTTGGCGAGGTGGTGGTCGCACAGGCACTGACCACGGTGGTGATGACTAGAGCCAGCAGCAGTTGTTTCATGGGTCCGCCCCCGTGTTCATGTGCGCAGTGTGTAGCGTACCTGCTTAATCTTTCGTCAAGCGGGCACGGCGTTACGTTGACCCCAGGAACACCATTGCGGCGAGCGCCACCGCGTTGTTCAGCGCATGCGCCGTGATCGCCGCCCACAGGGTGCCGGTGCGGCGGTACAGCCAGCAGAAGGCGGCACCCATGCCGCCGTAGACCAGCCACAGCTGCGCCATGCCCAGCAGCGAGTTCTTGCTGACACCGGGCACTTCATGGACCAGGGCGAACGCCAGGCTGCTGAGGATGAGGCCCAGCCAGGGGCGGCCGGCCTGCCACAGGCGCCCGAACAGGACACGACGGAACAGCAGCTCTTCGTAGGCGGGGGCGAGGACGACCGCAAACAGCACCAGGAACAACGGGAAGCGCGCGATCGCGCTCTGCATCAGTTCCACGTTGGTCGGCACCGGCTCGATGCCGAACTGCTTGGAAAGGAAGGCGACGCCGTTGCTGCCAACCACGATCAGCGTGGCCACCAGCAGGGTCCAGCCCCAGGTGGAAGGACGCTGCAGCGCCTGTCGCGAGGCCAGGCGTTCGCCGGCGTTCGCCGGGCGCCGCCAGAAGTACAGCAGCAGCGCGGCACCACCGGTGGCGATCAGGGCCATCAGGATCTGGGCCAGGGCCCCGGGCTGGCCCACTGCCGCGCCGGCGCTGTCAGGTGTGAGTGCACCGCCATTGGCCGCGACGTTGGCGCGGCTGACCACGATCGCACGGTAGAAGCCCCAGAACAGTCCGGTGACCATGCTCAGGCCGACCAGGGTGACGGCGGCGATGCCCAGGTCGATGAAGAAACCTGCCAACGGTGCCACGGCGCGCGGCGGGGTAGACGGCGGCGGAACCGGAGGCGGAGCGGCGGAGACCGGGGCGGATGCGGACATCAGGTACCTGCGTTCAAGGGACGAAGGCCGGTGCAGCTCCCCGCGCACCGGCCAGGTCCCGATTGTGTCAGATATCCAGGTTGGCGACCTTCAGCGCATTGTCTTCGATGAAGTCACGACGCGGTTCGACCACATCGCCCATCAGGGTGCTGAAGATCTGGTCGGCAGCGACCGCATCCTCGATGCGCACCTGCAGCAGGCGACGGGTCTCCGGGTTCACCGTGGTATCCCACAACTGCTCCGGATTCATTTCACCCAGACCCTTGAATCGCTGGATCTGGCGGCCGCGCTTGGCCTCCTCGAGCAGCCAGTTCTGCGCCTTCGCGAAGCTGTCGACTTCGATCGACTTGGCGCCGCGGGAAATCGTTGCACCTTCGCGCACCAGCCCGTGCAGCAGCTTGGAGGCCTGGTGGATCGCGCGCAGTTCGCCACTTTCGAACGCCGACAGCGGCAGCACCTGGATGTGCTCCTCGCCCATGTGGCGACGGGTCACCAGCACGGCGGCGGGGCGCTCCTCGTTGGCCTCCTGCAGTTCCAGGCTGAAACGCGGGCTGCCCAGGCTGCCCTGGTTGAGGCGCTTGGCCAGCGCATCCAGGCCTTCGCCTTCGCCCGCATTGCGCAGGCTGTCCATGTCCATCGGCACGAAATCGACCAGCGCTTCGAGCAGGTTGCGGTCATAGCGGTGGGCATTGCGTTCGATGGAATCGAGCGCGGCGGCATAGGCCAGCAGCAGCTTTTCCAGCGCCAGGCCTTCGATGCCCGGTTCGCCGGTGGCCGGCACCAGCGCGGCGTTTTCCACCGCACTGCTGGCCAGGTAACTGTCCAGCGCCGGGTCGTCCTTCAGGTACAGCTCCTGCTTGCCCTGCTTGATCTTGTACAGCGGCGGCAGGCCGATGTAGACGTAACCGCGCTCGATCAGCTCCGGCATCTGACGGTAGAAGAAGGTCAGCAGCAGGGTGCGGATGTGGGCGCCGTCGACGTCGGCGTCGGTCATGATGATGATCTTGTGGTAACGCAGCTTGTCCGGGTTGTACTCGTCACGGCCGATGCCGGTGCCCAGGGCCGTGATCAGCGTACCCACCTGGTCGGAGGACAGCATGCGGTCGAAGCGTGCGCGTTCCACGTTGAGGATCTTGCCGCGCAGCGGCAGCACCGCCTGGTTCTTGCGGTTGCGGCCCTGCTTGGCCGAGCCACCTGCCGAGTCACCCTCGACGATGAACAGTTCGGACAGCGCCGGGTCCTTTTCCTGGCAGTCGGCCAGCTTGCCCGGCAGGCCGGCGATATCCAGCGCGCCCTTGCGGCGCGTCAGGTCGCGGGCCTTGCGCGCCGCTTCGCGTGCACGCGCAGCGTCGACGATCTTGCCGGCGATCGCCTTGGCTTCGTTCGGGTTTTCCTGCAGGAACTCTTCCAGGCGCGCGCCGAAGGCGTTTTCCACCGCCGGGCGCACGTCGGAGCTGACCAGCTTTTCCTTGGTCTGGCTGGAGAAGCTCGGGTCCGGCACCTTCACCGACAGCACCGCGATCATGCCTTCGCGCATGTCATCGCCGGTCAGGTTGATCTTGGCCTGCTTGGCGATGCCGTTCTGCTCGATGTAGTTGTTGAGCACACGGGTCAGCGCACCGCGGAAGCCGGCAAGGTGGGTGCCGCCGTCCTTCTGCGGAATGTTGTTGGTGAAGCAGTACATCGTCTCCTGGTAGGAGTCGGTCCACTGCAACGCCACATCCACGACGATGCCGTTGTGCTCGCCGGTGACCGAGATGACGTTCGGGTGCAGCGGGGTCTTCAGCTGGGCCAGATGCTCCACGAAGCTGCGGATGCCGCCTTCGTAGTGGAAGTCATCACGGCGGCCATCGCCACGTTCGTCGGCAAGGACGATCTTGACGCCGGAGTTCAGGAACGACAGCTCGCGCAGGCGGCGAGCCAGGATGTCGTAGTGGAATTCCACGTTGTCGTGGAAGGCGACCGTCGACGGCCAGAAGCGCACGGTGGTGCCGCGCTTGGTGGTGGTTTCCAGCTTGGCCAGCGCGGTCACGGCGGCGCCGTTGCTGAATTCCTGCTGGTAGTGGAAGCCGTTCTGGAACACGTCCACCAGCAGCTTCTGCGACAGCGCGTTGACCACGCTGACGCCGACGCCGTGCAGGCCGCCGGACACCTTGTAGCTGTTGTCGTCGAACTTGCCGCCTGCGTGCAGGACGGTCATCACCACTTCGGCGGCCGACACTTCGCGACCGAGCTTGGCGCTCATCTGCTCGTGCTTGCCGGTCGGAATGCCGCGACCGTTGTCGGACACCGAGACCGAGCCGTCAGCATGGATCGTTACTGCAACGTGATCGGCATGGCCGGCCAGCGCTTCGTCGATCGAGTTGTCGACAACCTCGAACACCATGTGGTGCAGACCGGTGCCGTCATGCACGTCGCCGATGTACATGCCGGGTCGCTTGCGGACAGCCTCCAGGCCTTCCAGGGCGGTGATGCTGTTGGCGTCGTAATTGCCGTTGTTTGCCGGGGTGTTCTGTTCGTCGCTCATTGCGCTTGCCGTAGGCTCCGCAGGTCGGCCACCGCTTGGAGCGATGCGCCGAGAATGAAAGGATTTCAACCCGAATTATACCAGCCGGGGTCGAGCGGCCCTGGTGTGCCCACTATGGCACAGCCACGATCTGTGCATGTTCCACGTGGAACCGGGCGATGTGGGTCAGTTCCTGCAGCGCCGCCGGCGTTTCGGTGGCGGTGATGAAGATCTGCGCCGGCCCACCGAGCAGGCGCTGCAGAACCCGCGCCTGGTGGGTGCGATCCAGCTCCGAGCCCAGATCGTCCAATGCGATCACCGGCCATTCGCCGCGCTGTTCCGCGTAGTCCTCGGCCTGCGCCAGCAGGCAGGCCAATGCCGTCAGCTTGGCCTGGCCGCGGGACAGCGCATCGCGACCCGGAATGCTGTGGAAATCCACGCTCCAGTCTGCCCGGTGCGGACCGACCGAGGTGTATCCGGCCTGGCGGTCACGTTCCCGGGCCAGAAGCAGCGCATCGGCCAGAGGGAGCTCGTGCCGACGCCAGCCCGGGCTGAGTTCCAGTGCCTGGATGCCGAGCTGCGGGGCCAGGCTGGAAGCCAGCGCCACGGTGCGCTGCTGCAGACGCTCCAGGTAGTGCTGCCGACGGCTGGTCAACGGTTCGCCGGCTTCAGCCAGTTCGTGATCCCAGGTATCCAGCATCCGCGACGGGCCACCTTGCTTGAGCAGGGCATTGCGCTGTTTCAGTGCCCGCGAATACCGGCGCCACAGGGACAGGAAATCAGGTTCCACGTGGAACAAGCCCCAATCGAGGAATCGGCGGCGGGGTTCACCACCACCGCTGACCAACGCATGGCTGCCTGGCTCGAATGTGACTACCGCAAGCGCTGCGCACAGATTGCCGAGCTGGGCCACGTCTTCGCCGTCCAGGCGCCCCTTCCAATCCTGGCCACTGTGCCGCAGGCCGGCCTTTCGGCGGTGCGGCGGGTGATTGGCACGTTGTTCGTCCCATTCCACGAAGATTTCCAGCGCTTCCTGGCCCTGGCGCACCAATCCATCGCGGACACGACCACGGAAGCTGCGCCCATAGGCCATCAGGTGCAGGGCCTCGAGCACGCTGGTCTTGCCGGCACCGTTGTCGCCGGTCAGCAGGTTCAATCCCGGCTGGGGCGACAGCTCCACCGCATTGAAGCGACGCAGTTGGTGCAGGGCGAGGCGGCGGATAAGCATGGGGCGCGAAAGACCATCCGCACGGGGCGGCAGAGGGGCAGGGAATTCATCAGCTTACTGCATCGGTCAAGCCGGACGTGCCCGGCCAGCTATCCGGCCAGCTATGGAGCAGTTACCGCAGGTCTGCCTGCGCCCTGACCGCTGGTTCCACGTGGCGCTGTTTCCTCATCCCAGCAGATGCGGGTCTCGGCAAGCCCGGAAATCCTTCGATTCTGCGAAGGGTAGCGGGGGTGTGAGCCTTGGATTTCGCCGATTTCAGGCGATGCCGTGGACAGCGCTTGCCTCGTCGCCGGCGAGTACCAGCGGATGAACCTGCAGATTCCTTGAAATCTACGGTCCCATGCCCTGGGCGGTTCCACAGATTTCAAAGAATTCAGACCGATCGTTCCACGCTGTCCACAGCTGCCCTGTATGACTTATACACAAGGTATGGGCAATCTGTGGATAAAAAAGCCCTTTTGCCATGCCTTCGAAACTATCCACAGGTTCCCCCCCAGGCTGGGAGGCCGATATACAGGGGGTTTCAGGTGCATAAATTTCTTTTAAATCAGTCAGATAAGGTGTTTTTCCACGAGATCTGGCTCTACCATCACCACCATGCTTTAGATTTATACCCAGATTTAGAAGCTAGGCTTGCCCCAATCTGCATCGAATCTTCCCTGTGGACAGCGGCGTTTGCAGAGGGAAGTCCATCGCGGCGCGATGCAGGATCATCGGTCCCTGTCTGGCCAGATCTGGGGACAGGCGACGAGTATCGGATCCTGCACCTGGACTTTCGATCAATCGCGACTCGTCATTGCTACGATCCAGCGATCCTGTTTTCAACGATCGAGACGAACATCCCGGAAAGGCAACGGATTTCAACCGAGCCCAGCGACGGAAGTGACGTCGTCCGGAGAACCGCGTCTTCTCGATGCTCCACGTGGAACCTGCAAAAAAAACGCCCGGGAAGATCCCGGGCGTCGTTCGGTTCCACGTGGAACAGCAGCTGTCAGAGACGCAGCGGCATCACCACGTGGCGCGACTTCTCGCTGCTGGACTCACGTACAAGCGCCGAGGAATTGGAATCGCGCAGCTGGATGATGACTTCCTCATCGCGCAATGCGGAGAGAGCGTCCAGCAGGTAGTTCACGTTGAAGCCGATGGCCAGATCGCTGACCGTGGTGTCGGCTTCGATCTCTTCCTGGGCTTCTTCCTGTTCCGGGTTGTGCGCGCTGATCTTCAGGTTGCCCGGCGAGACTTCCACGCGGATGCCGCGGTACTTCTCGTTGGACAGGATCGCGGCGCGCTGAAGCGAGGCGCGCAGCGCTTCGCGATCAACCTTCACTTCACGGTCGGCGCCGATCGGAATCACCGCTTCGTAGTCCGGGAAGCGGCCGTCGATCAGCTTCGAGGTAAAGGTGACATCGTCGCGCTTGACGCGCACGTGGCTGCGGCCGACTTCCAGCTCGATCTCGCGATCGCCGCTTTCCAGCAGGCGCTGCAGTTCGGTCACACCCTTGCGCGGCACGATGATCTGGCGCTTGGACCCGCTGGGCTTGGCCAGATCGGTTTCACACAGCGCCAGGCGGTGGCCGTCGGTGGCAACGGTACGCAGGGCATCGCCGCGCAGGTCGAACAGCAGGCCGTTGAGGTAGTAGCGCACGTCCTGCTGGGCCATCGCGAACGCGGTGCGCTCGATCAGCTCCTTCAGGGTCGCCTCACCGATGGCCACGCGCTCGGTGGCTTCCACTTCATCCACCGACGGGAAGTCGTTCGAAGGCAGCGTGGCCAGGGTGAAACGGCTGCGACCGGCCTGCACGGTGATCTTGTCTCCGGTCTGCGAGACGGTGATCCGGCTGCCGTCGGGCAGGGCGCGGATGATCTCGAACAGCTTGCGGGCGGGAATGGTGGTTTCGCCGTCCTGGGCATCTTCAACCGCGATCCGCGACACCATCTCCACTTCCAGGTCGGTACCGGTCAGCGACAGCTGGCCGTTCTGCACCTGGACCAGGAAATTGGCCAGAACCGGAAGGGTCTGGCGGCGTTCGACCACGTTGACGACCTGTGCCAACGGCTTGAGAAAGGCTTCGCGCTGCAGTGTGAAACGCATGTGGTTCCGTGCCCCTATGCTTTAAAAAATGTGGAATAAATCAAAAGCTTGGTGGTGCTGGTAGAGACAGAATCGCTGGAAAACAATGCTAAGTCTTTGTAATTAAAGGTATTTCAGACCTCGAAACCCTCTGCATTACCGACCCCCAAGGGGTGGGGAAAGCTGTGGATAAATCTGGCGCGATTTCAAACGGCATTTTTATCCACAACGTGTCCCGCGCTTGCTACCGGATTCTGCACCGTTTTGTGCGATGACGCCTCATCGGCATCCGTGCATCATTCGCTCAGCTTCCGGATCAGCTTGTCCCAGTCCTCGCGGAGCTTGCCGTCGGTCTCCATCAGGGTCCGGATCTGGCGGCAGGCATGCAGCACCGTGGTGTGATCGCGACCGGCAAAGGCGTCGCCGATCTCGGGCAGGCTGTGCTCGGTCAGTTCCTTGGTCAGGGCCATGGCGACCTGGCGGGGACGGGCCAGCGAGCGGGTCCGACGCTTCGACAGCAGATCCTTGATCTGCAGGCCGTAGTAGTCGGCAACGGTTTTCTGGATGTTGGGAATGCTGATCGCCTGCTGCTGGGCGCGCAGCAGGTCACGCAGGGTTTCCTGGGCGAATTCGGTGGTGATCGCGCGGCCGGTGAAGTTGGCGCGGGCGGTCAGGGTATTCAGCGCGCCCTCGAGGTCGCGCACGTTGGAGCGCATCTTCTTGGCGATCAGGAACGCAACATCATCGGGAATCTCGGCACCGCGTTCGCGCGCCTTGGCCAGCACGATCGCGGCGCGGGTCTCGAAGTCCGGCGGTTCGATCGCGACCGACAGGCCCCAGGCAAGCCGCGACTTCAGGCGCGCTTCCAGGCCCTCGACTTCGCGCGGATAGCGGTCGCAGGTCAGGATGATCTGCTGCTTGCCATCGAACAACGCGTTGAAGGTGTGGAAGAACTCTTCCTGGGTGCGGTCCTTGCCGGCAAAGAACTGGATGTCATCGATCAGCAGCGCATCCACCTGCTGGAACTGGCGCTTGAACTGATCCATGGTCTTTTCCTGCAGGGCCCGGATCATCGCGCTGAAGAACTGTTCCGAACGCAGGTACAACACCTTTGCACCTGGATTGGCCTGGCGCATGGCGTTGCCGGCGGCGAACATCAGGTGGGTCTTGCCCAGGCCCGTGCCTCCGTACAGCAGCAGCGGGTTGTGCGCCCGGTCGCCCGGCTTCTGCGCTGCCTGGAAGGCGGCGGCCAGGCCCAGCTGGTTGCTGCGGCCTTCGACGAAGTTGGCGAACGTGTAGTGGCTGTCCAGATTGCCGGCGAAGGGCACCTGCGGTTCGCTGGACACATGCGCCGACGGCGTGGAAACCGGCGCGTTCTGCGCCTCCACAGGGCGCGGGCGCGAGCCGATTTCAAGAAAAACGTCGCTGAAACCGGCGAAATGCGCCAGCAGCTCGCGGATCCGGGCCAGGTACAGCTCGCGGACCTGGTCGACGATGAAGGCATTCGGTGCATACAGCACCAGGCTGTCCACGCGCAGATCGGCCTGCAGCGGCTTCAACCAGGTATGAACGTCTTCCGGCGGGAACTCCGCTTCGAGGCGCTCGAGACTACGGGACCAGGCATCCATCAGCAATAATCGTCCGGTGGCCGGGGCATGGACGCGACAAGGCGCCCAAACACAGGCCGGAAAGGGGGAAATGGATGGCTCAGACTACCACCGAGCGCCCGCCTTCGGAATGCTTGTCCCCTACTTATTCACAAAAACATCCACAGCTATTGCACAGCCCGGTGAATTCGCGTAGCTGCCAGGGGTTGACGCGGGGTAGGGTACCTCTCTAGAATTTCCGGTTCTTTCCGTCCCATTCATACGAGAGGCCCCCAATGGCCACGAAGCGCACCTACCAGCCCAGCAACCTCAAGCGTAAGCGCGACCACGGCTTCCGTGCCCGTATGAAGACCGCTGACGGCCGCAAGATCCTGTCGCGTCGCCGCGCCAAGGGCCGCAAAGTCCTGAGCGCCTGATTGCCATGCCGCACCCCGCGGCAGACGCAATCCCTTCGACAGTGAATACTGCAGACCCGCGCAAGCGATTCCCTCGCTCTGCGCGGGTTCGCACGCGTGCCGAATATTCAACGGTCTTCAACGGCGCCCGCCGTGTGTCCGATCCGCTGATGACCCTGCACTGGCTGCCGGCTGACCGGCCGGCCAGGCTGGGTCTGGCGGTTTCCCGCAAGGTTGATCCGAACGCCGTGGGGCGTAACCGGATCAAGCGCGTCCTGCGCGACATCCTGCGTCAGACACGTACCGAAATCCAGCCAGGCGACTTCGTCGTCGTGGCGCGTAGTGCTGCGCGTTCCGCCAGCAACGACGAGATCCGCCAGGCCTTCCTGCGCCTGCTGCGTCGCCTGCGTGCATTGCCCGCGCCGGGCGTGGACGGCACAATGCCGCCGCCTGATGGCACCGCAACTCCTTCTTTGACCGAGCCGGCATCGCGTCCCGGCCCCGCCGAGCCTGTCCGCTGATGAACCAGACCCGCGTATTCCTCATTTTTGCCTGGCTGATGGTGGCCGTGCTGCTGTGGATGGAGTGGAGCCGTGAAAAGGCTGCTCCGACCCCGGCACCGACGACCACGTCGGCCCCGGCTGCTGCACAGAGTGTTCCGGGCGCGACCCCGGGCAGCATCCCCAGCGCGCAGGTCCCGGGTGCGCCGGGCCAGGCCGCTGTGCAGGCCCAGGCCAGCGCCACCCCGGCCAGCCAGCGCGTGACCGTCACCACCGACGTGCTGCGCCTGGTACTGGACGGCGGCCGTGTGCTGGATGCCGAGCTGCTGCAGTTCCCGCAGACCAAGGACGAAGGCAGCCCGCCGGTTCGCCTGCTGACCGAAGACCCCGCGCATCCGTACAGCGCGATCAGTGGCTGGGCCAGCGAAGACAAGAACACCCCGGTTCCCGGCGCTGACGGCTTCAAGCTGGTCGGTGATACCAAGGACTTCGTGCTGGCCAAGGGCCAGAACGAACTGCAGATCCCGTTCGTGTGGACCGCCGACAACGGCGTGACCATCAAGCGCACCCTGACCGTCTCGCGCAACGAGTACGCCGTGCGCTTCAAGGACGAAGTCAGCAATGCCGGCGCCGCACCGTGGAACGGCTACGTCTACCGCACCCTGGACCGCACCCCGACCATCCTGTCGCGGAGCATGACCAACCCGGATTCGTTCAGCTTCAACGGCGCCACCTGGTACGACAACGACAAGAAGTATCAGCGTCGTGCGTTCAAGGATTACCTGGACGACGGCGCACTGAACCAGAACATCACCGGCGGCTGGCTGGCGATGCTGCAGCATCACTTCTTCACCGCCTGGATCCCGCAGAAGGACCAGACCGCGCACTACGTGCTGTCGCAGGTGGCCGGTCGTGACCTGATTGAAGCGCGTGGCCCGGCCTTCACCGTGGCCCCGGGCCAGTCCACCAGCACCGAGGCCCGCCTGTGGGTCGGCCCGAAGCTGGTCAACCTGATCGCCAAGGAAGACGTGCCGGGCCTGGACCGCGTGGTCGACTACAGCCGCTTCTCGATGATGGCGGTGATCGGCCAGGGCCTGTTCTGGGTGCTGAACCAGGTGCACAAGCTGGTCGGCAACTGGGGCTGGGCGATCGTCGGCCTGGTGGTGCTGCTGAAGCTGGTGCTGTACCCGCTGTCGGCGACCCAGTACAAGAGCGGTGCCAAGATGCGCCGCTTCCAGCCGCGCATCGCGCAGCTGAAGGAACGCTATGGCGATGACCGCCAGAAGTTCCAGACCGCGATGATGGAGCTGTACAAGAAGGAAAAGATCAATCCGATGGGCGGCTGCCTGCCGATCCTCATCCAGATGCCGATCTTCTTCGCCCTGTACTGGGTGCTGGTGGAATCGGTCGAACTGCGCCAGGCGCCCTGGTTCGGCTGGATCCAGGACCTGACCGCACGCGATCCGTACTTCATCCTGCCGGTCATCAACGTGGCAGTGATGTGGTTCACCCAGAAGCTGACCCCGGCACCGGGCATGGACCCGATGCAGCAGAAGATGATGCAGTTCATGCCGCTGGTGTTCGGCGTCATGATGGCCTTCATGCCGTCCGGCCTGGTCCTGTACTGGGTGGTCAACGGTGGCCTGGGCCTGCTGCAGCAGTGGTGGATGACCAAGCGCCATGGCGGCGAGCCGGTTGCGGCCACCACCGCTCCGGCCCCGGTCAAGAAGAAGTAATCGGTAGAGCCGGCCGCTGGCCGGCTGACCCCAGCAAAAGCCCGCCGCAAGGCGGGCTTTTCGCATGCGGCGGTAGAATCGCCGGCACACCGTTCCTCCCACCTTCGAGTCCGCCATGCCGCGTGCGTCGTCGTTCCGCCTGTTCCTGCCCTCGCTGTTGTTGACCCTGGTTGTTGCCGGCTGCGGCGACAAGGACGCGAAGGCGCCGGCGACCACCGTCACCCAGCCAAGCGCGCAGGCCGCGGCCGCCGCCGATCCGGCCGCCGCGCCGTTGCTGGCGGCGCTGCAGAAGCAGCTCGACGGCTACCGCCGGATCATCGTGCTGCTGGCAGACGAGGAACAGCAATCGGCCGCCGACCGCGGCACCTCCACGCGTGTGGGCCAGCAGCTGTTCCACGATGGCCTGGAACAGCGCACGGCGATCGCCGCGCAGTTCGACACCCTGCTGCGCGGCTCCAGCCCGCAGCGCTTCGCCACCCTCGGCACCGTGCTGGACTACATCGAGTCGGCGCCGGAACTGTTCGACGCCGACCGCCTGGCCTTCCGCGAAGTGCTGCGTGATCTGCATGAGCGGGTCGGCACTGATTCGTCGCTGCCGGCGGTCAAGCTGCACCAGCGCATCGGCGAGGACCTGGAGGCACTCGACGAGATCGAGCGAAACTACAACCAGGAACTGACCCGCATCTTCAGCCGCTTCGAGCGCACCCGTGCCATCGAGCTGAAGCGTGAGAAGTGGGACGACTACATCGCCCACCTGCACAAGGACTACAGCCGCGAAGCGATCCTGCGCGACTACGGCGTGATCGAGCCCTACCCGATGTCGATGAAGGACAGCGACCGCGAGATCTTCGGCCGCGACCTGCCGGCCAAGACCGTGGTGCTGACCTTCGACGATGGCCCGCACAAGGCCTATACCGATGAAGTGGTGGCCATCCTCAAGCGCTACGACGTGCCGGGCGTGTTCTTTGAAGTGGGCCGCAACCTTGGCAAGGTCGAGGCCGATGGCAAGGTCAGCCTCGGCCCGATGGCGAAGATCAGCCGCAACCTGATCGAAGAGGGCTATGCGGTCGGCAACCACAGCCTGACCCACGCCCAGCTGTCGCGCACCACCGGTGACGCGCTGCGCCAGCAGGTGCTCGACACCGACACGCTGCTGAAGGATGTCGACAGCAAGCGCGCGCCGCTGTTCCGTTTCCCGTATGGCGCGCGCAATGCCGAAGGCCTGCAGCTGCTCAACGAGGCCGGGCTGAAGTCGATCATGTGGAACATCGACTCGATGGACTGGGCCGACCCGGTACCGGAATCGATCGTGCAGCGCGTGCTAGACCAGGTGAACAAGGAACAGCGCGGCATCATCCTGTTCCACGACATCCACGATCGTGCGGTGAAGGCGCTGCCGCAGATCCTCGACCGGCTGATCGCCGATGGTTACCAGTTCGCCGGCTGGAACGGCCGTGACTTCACTGTCGCCCGTGCGCGCAAGGGTGAAGCCGGTGCCGCCACGGTCACCACCGGCTACGAGAAGTCCTGGGCGATCGTGGTCGGCATCGACAACTATGCCAAGTGGCCGAAGCTGGAGTACGCCAGCCACGACGCGCAGGCGGTGGCCGATACCCTGACCGGGCAGTTCGGCTTCCCGTCCTCGCAGGTGATCGTGCTGAAGAACGAGCAGGCGACCCGCAACAACATCCTCGCGGCCTTCCACGATCGCCTGGCAGATGACCGCACCGGCAAGAACGACCGCGTGTTCGTGTTCTTCGCCGGCCATGGCGCGACCCGCCAGCTCGCTTCCGGGCGCGACCTGGGCTACATCATTCCGGTCGATTCGGACCCGAAGGAATTCGCCACCGACGCCATCGCGATGACCGACATCCAGAACATTGCCGAGAGCATGCAGGCCAAGCATGTGATGTTCGTGATGGATGCCTGCTACAGCGGCCTGGGCCTGACCCGCGGTGGCCCGTCGTCGTCGTCGTTCCTGCGCGAGAACGCGCGTCGCAGCGCGCGGCAGATGCTGACCGCCGGTGGTGCCGACCAGCAGGTGGCCGATGCTGGCCCCAACGGCCATTCGGTGTTCACCTGGGTGCTGTTGCAGGCGCTGGCCGGCAAGGGCGACCTCAACGGCGACGGCCTGATCACCGGTACCGAGCTGGCCGCCTACGTGGCGCCGGCCGTATCGGCGGTCTCGCACCAGACCCCGGCCTTCGGCAGCCTGCCCGGTTCGCAGGGCGGCGAGTTCGTGTTCCAGGTGCCGGACAGCCAGGAATTCCTCAACGCCGATACGCGCCAGCTGACCGCCGATGCGATCGCGCTGAACAACAAGGTGGATGCGGCCAGCGAGGCCAAGGGCAGCCAGGCGCCGGTGACGGTGGCCGACCTGCAGGGTGGCAAGGCCAAGCTGGTGGTGCCCACCGCTGGCCCGGCGTCAGACCGCCAGCGCGCGCAGCAGGCCAACGACCGCGGCCTGCAGCTGTACCGCGAGAAGCAGTACGACGAGGCAGCCGCGCAGTTTGCCGAAGCGCTGAAGCTGCGTCCTGATTTCGCCCAGGCCGCCAACAACCTCGGCTTCGTCTACTACCGCCAGCAGCGCTATGAAGAAGCCGCGCGCTGGCTGGAGAACACGCTGAAGATCGACCCGTCGCGCGCGGTGGCCCATCTGAACCTGGGCGATGCCTACTTCAACGCCGGCGACAAGGCCAAGGCGAAGCAGGCCTACACCACCTACCTGGCGCTGCAGCCGCAGGGCAGCGGCGCGGCCCAGGCGCGCGCGCAGCTGGAGAAGCTCTGAGCCATGAACGACGCGATCCGCACCGACACCATCGTGGCCATCGCCAGCGCCCCCGGCGCCGGCGGTGTCGGCCTGTTGCGCCTGTCCGGTCCGCGCGCTGCGGCGATTGCCAATGCACTGGGGGCGCCTGCACTGCGCCCGCGCCACGCGCACTACGCGCGCCTGCGTGATGCCGACGGCGAGGTCATCGACGATGGCATCGTGCTGTGGTTCCCGGCACCGAACAGTTTCACCGGCGAAGAGGTGGTGGAACTGCAGGGCCATGGCAGCCCGGTGCTGCTGCAGCAGCTGGTCGCGCGCTGCATCGCGCTCGGTGCGCGCCAGGCGCGGCCGGGTGAGTTCAGCGAACGGGCGTTCCTCAACGGCAAGCTGGACCTGGCCCAGGCCGAGGCCATCGCCGACCTGATCGCCGCGGGCGACAACCGTGCCGCACGCGCGGCGCGTCGTTCACTGGATGGCGTGTTCTCGCGCCGCATCGATGCGGTGGTCGAGCAGCTGGTGATGCTGCGCATCCACGTGGAAGCGGCCATCGACTTCGCCGACGAACCGCTGGATACCCTCGGCGGCGCGCAGGTGCGGCGTGGGCTGGAACAGGCGCGCAGCGATCTGGCCATTCTGCGCCGCGATGCCGAACGCGGCCGTCGCCTGCGCGATGGCCTGCACGCGGTGCTGATCGGTCCGCCGAATGCGGGCAAGAGTTCACTGCTCAACGCGCTGGCCGGCAGCGAACGCGCCATCGTCACCGACATCGCCGGCACCACCCGCGACACCCTGCGCGAAACCATCCGCCTGGATGGCCTGGAGCTGACCCTGGTCGACACCGCCGGCCTGCGCGACGGCGGCGACGCCATCGAACGCGAAGGCATGCGCCGCGCCCACGTGGAAATCGAGCGCACCGACCTGGCGCTGATCGTGCTGGATGCGCGCGATCCGGCGGCCGGTGAAGCGGCGCTGGGCGAGGCCGTGGCGGCGGTACCGCACAAGGTCTATATCCACAACAAGTCGGATCTGCTGGCGGCGTTGCCGTCGCTGGCTGATCCGGATCGGGTGTTCGTTTCGGCCGCCACCGGCGCCGGGCTCGACGATCTGCATGCGCGCCTGCGTTCGATTGCTTCGGCCGGTGCCGGTGAGCAGGTGGACGGCGAGTTCTCCGCGCGCACGCGCCACGTGGATGCGATTGAACGCGCGCAGGAACATGCGCAGCGCGCCGATGGCGAGCTGGCGCACGAGCACCTGGAGCTGGCCGCCGAGGAACTGCGGCTGGCCCACGATGCGCTGGGTGAGATCACCGGGCAGATGAGTGCCGATGATCTGCTGGGGAGGATCTTCTCCAGTTTCTGCATCGGGAAGTGACACGGGGTCAGATCCCCAAAGGGGCTCTGACCCTGCACGGTTCCGCCACGGGGTCGGAGCCCCTGCGGGGATCCGACCCCAGGTCCCCCACCTGTCACATTGCCGCCGCATACTGACGCCCATCACATACCGCTTGGGGAAGTCGCAGTGAAGTCGTGGGGTTGTGCGTTGCTGTTGTCGCTGGCCGTGGCACCATCGGTGGCCATGAGTGCTGAATCCTCCACCCCGGCCGTGCCCAAGGTGTCGGTCTACGGCCATCGCGGGGCAAGCGCACTGCTGCCCGAGCACACCCTGGCCTCGTATGCGCAGGCCATCGCCGATGGCGCCGACTACATCGAACCGGACCTGGTGATGACCCGGGACGGGGTGATGGTGGCCCGCCACGAGAACGAGATCGGCGGCACCACCGACGTCGCCTCGCATCCGGAGTTCGCCAACCGCCGTACCCGCAAGGTGATCGATGGGCAGCAGGTCGAGGGCTGGTTCACCGAGGACTTCACCCTGGCCGAGCTGAAGACCCTGTACGCCCGTGAGCGCCTGCCGGAGCTGCGCAGCACCGCCTACGACGGCCAGTTCCGCATCGCCAGCCTGGACGAGATCCTGGCCTTCCTGGTGCAGCAGGCCGGGCGCGCCAACCGTGGCATCGGCCTCGTGCCGGAGATCAAGCACCCGACCTATTTCCAGTCCATCGGCCTGCCGATGGAAGACAAGCTGCTGGCCGCGCTGCGTGGCAACGCGTACACCAATGTCGGCCCGGTCACGATCCAGTCGTTCGAGACCGCCAACCTGCGCTACCTGCATGGCAAGATCGGCCGGGGCAGCAACATCCGCCTGCTGCAGCTGCTGTGGAAGGGCGATACCCAGCCGGCCGACATCGCCAAGGCCGGCGGCACGCTGACCTACGCACAGATGATGACCCCGGCCGGGCTGAAGGACATCGCCGCCTACGCCGATGGCATCGGCCCCGAGCTGCGCTCGATCATTCCGCTGGATGCCAAGGGCGCGCTGGGCACGCCGACCGCGCTGGTACGTGATGCGCATGCGGCCGGCCTGATGGTGATTCCGTACACCTTCCGCCCGGAGAACCATTTCCAGCCCAGCAACCTGCGCAAGGGCGCCGACAACGCGCGCAACGTCGAAGGCTCGATCGCCGAGATGCGCGCCTACCTGGCGACCGGCATCGATGCCTTCTTCACCGATGATCCGGCGCTGGGCCGGCAGGCGGTGGATGGGATGGGTACAGCGGGGAACTGAGCGATCAACGCGCCGGGCATGGCCCGGCGCTACCCGGGGGCCGGTGTGCTCTGGTAGGTGCCAACCTTGGTTGGCACGCAACAACCGCGCCGACCAAGGTCGGCCACTACCGGTTCATGAGGTTGCCGGCCAGTGGCCGGCACGACCGTCACCTCAACCGCGCGGCTCGTCCGGGCGGCGGAACGGGATCACCACGTAGTCCTGGCCCTCGCGCGGCTGCCACAACACCGGCACGCGCTGCGGAGACGGCGGCTCCAGCTCGTCGTCGGCCAGCGGCTCGGCCTCGTCTTCTTCGTCTTCCCAGCTGTAGCGCTGGCGCGGCGGCAGCGGATCGGCGTTGCGGAACAGCAGCGCGGCGATGATGCCGGCGAAGGCGCCGCCCATGTGCGACTGCCAGGACACGCCATCGGCATGCGGCAGGATGGTCATCAGCATGCCGCCATAGAACAGCATGCCGATCAGGCCGGTGGCGATTGCCGCACGGTCGCGGCGCAGCAGGCCGAGGCTGGCCAGCAGGAACATCAGGCCATGGGTCACGCCACTGGCACCCAGGTGCACGCTGCCCGGATTGCCCAGCATCCACGCGCCGAGGCCCGAACCCAGCCACAGCAGGGGCAGGGCGCGCACGGTGGCTTTGGGATACACACTGCCGGCCAGGGTGCCGAGGATCAGGATGGCGATGCTGTTGGCGGCGATGTGCTCGACCGAGGCATGCAGCATCGGGCCGCCGATCAGGCCGAGCAGGCCCTTGGCTTCCAGTGGCGCAACCGCCCACGGTCGCCAGTCGAACGTGCCCTGCAGGGCGAACACGGCCACCAGCACCAGCACGGCCGCCAGGCTGACATTGAACGCCCGCAGGATGCGCGAGCGGTCATTGCGGGGGGCCGGCACGTCGCCGGCGGGCAGGGGCGTGTTGTTGTCCATACCTCAGCAATGGCGGTGGCTGGCGCGAAACCAAGGCCACTGTTGCGGGAGAGTGGGTGCGGCCGGCGGGACAATCCCGCCGGCCGCGCCTTCCCACCGCTCAGGCTCAGGCGTGGCCCGAGCCTTCCTTCGGCGGGTACTTCAGGCTCAGCACCACGGTGGCGGCGATGATCACCGCGACCACGCCCAGCGACACCGGGGTCGGGATCTTGAACAGGTCGATGATCATCATCTTGATGCCGATGAAGGCCAACACCAGCGCCAGGCCGTACGGCAGCAGGTGGAAGCGGTCGGCCATGCCGGCCAGCAGGAAGAACATCGCACGCAGGCCCAGCACCGCGAACACGTTGGAGGTGAGCACGATGAACGGGTCGGTGGTGATCGCGAAGATCGCCGGGATGCTGTCCACGGCGAAGATCACGTCGGTGACCGCGATCAGGATCAGCACCGCGAACAGCGGGGTGAACCAGCGCACGCCATCGCGCTTCACGCTCAGCGCATTGCCGGCGTAGTCCGGCAGCAGGCGCAGGTGCTTGCGCATCCAGCGCAGGGCGGGGTTGGTTTCCAGATCCGGTTCCTGGCCGGCGGCGAACCACATCTTCCAGCCGGTGAACAGCAGGAAGGCACCGAACACGTAGAGCAGCCAATGGAACTGGCTGATCAGCACGCTGCCGGCGAAGATCATGATCGTACGCAGCACGATCGCACCCAGGATGCCGATGATCAGCACCTTCTGGCGCTGCTCCTCCGGTACTGCGAAGTAGCTCATGATCATCAGGAACACAAAGATGTTGTCGACCGCCAGCGCCTTCTCGACCAGGTAGCCGGTCAGGAATTCGAGGCCGACCTTGTTGGCCACCACCTGGCCGGCGGTCTCATTCAGGTAGTACCAGAGGCCGGCGTTGAACAGCAGGGCCAGCGCGACCCAGCCGATCGACCACCACAGGGCTTCCTTGAAGGTGACCTTGTGCGGTCCACCATGGCGCATCAACACGAGGTCGACCAGCAGGGCGATGACCACCACCGCTGCGAAGCCGCCCCACAACCACACGTTACCGATCGTCTGCATTGGGAATGTCCGTTGGAAAGATGAATGCCAGGCCGGACGGCGAGGATCTGCAACGGAGGATCGGGAGGGGGATCCAGGGACAGAGCTTCGCCAGTACGGCGAAGGTCTCGCTCGCAGTTCCAGTCGGCTGGAACTGCCGTTGCACCGGAGCCTGCGGGCTCGAAATGACGGCGACAACGTCTGGGAGCTACTCCCCTTCTGGCGCCGATTCTGCCGTCTGGCTGGGCCGACGTCAAATGGGGGACGAGGGGTCGGATCCCCGTAGGGGCTCTGACCCAATTCCCGAGCCCGTTCCGGCCTGGTGGGTGCCAACCTTGGTTGGCACGCCGGCGGGGGTCAGAGCCCCTTCGGGGATCTGACCCCGGCGCCCGGTTTACAATGGGTGGATGAATACCCCCCTTCCGATTGTCCGCCTCAAGAATGCGTGGCGCTCCAGCCACCCGTGGATCTTCCAGAAACTGGTCGAGAAGCCGACCGTCCGGCCCAAGCCCGGTTCCATCGTCGACGTGGTCGGCATTGATGGCGAGTTCGTTGGCCGCGGGTTCTACAACGGGCATTCGCGCATTGCCGTGCGCATCCTTGAGACCGACCAGAACGTGCCGGTGGATGCCGGCTGGTTCTCGCGCAAGATTGCCCAGGCGGTGTCGCTGCGCCGTGAGGTGCTCAAGCTCGACGCGGTCTCCGACGCCTGGCGCGTGGTGCACAGCGAAGGCGACGGCCTGTCCGGCCTGGTGGTGGATCGCTACGGCGACCTGGTGGTGGTCGAATTCTTCGCCGCCGGCATGTTCCGCCACCGCGAGTGGATCTACGACGCCCTGCGCGAGCAGTTCCCGGGTTGCCGCTTCCACAGCTTCGCCGATGAGCACGTGCAGAAACAGGAAAGCTTCGATTTCCACGGCAATACCACCACCGAAGCGTCGGTGATCACCGAGTACGGCATCAAGTTCCGCGCCGACCCGGCCGGTGCGCACAAGACCGGCTTCTTCGCCGACCAGCGCGAGAACCGCGAGTGGCTGAGCCAGCAGGTGGAAGGCAAGCGCGTGCTGGACCTGTGCTGCAACACCGGCGGTTTTGCGGTGTACGCGGCGGCGCGAGGCGCCTCGGAAGTGGTCGGCATCGACATCGATGAAGACGTCATCCAGATCGCCAAGGGCAATTCGCGCCTGAACAACGTGCGCCCGAAGTTCGTCCAGTCCGACATCTTCCCGTGGCTGCGTGATGCGGCCAATCGTGGTGAGCAGTACGACGTGGTGATCCTGGACCCGGCGAAGATGACCCGCGACCGCGACCAGGTCATCACTGCGCTGAAGAAGTACCTGGACATGAACAAGCTGGCGCTGGGCGTGGTCAAGCCGGGCGGCCTGTTCGCCACGTTCTCCTGCACCGGCCTGGTGGCCGAGGACCAGTTCCTCGACATGCTGCGCCGCGCGGCGTATTTCTCCGGCCGCACGATCCAGATCCTGAAGGTGGCCGGCGCCGGTCCGGACCACCCGTTCATGGCCCACGTGCAGGAATCGCGTTACCTGAAGGCCGTGTTCTGCCGCGTGGTGGACTGACCGCGTCACTGCCGATCTCTGTAGAGCCGAGCCCACGCTCGGCTGATCTGTCTGGCAGCCGAGCATGGGCTCGGCTCTACAAAAAGGCCGGGTGCAGCGCTATGGTCGGGCTCTTCCCAATGCCGGTGAGAGCCCATGCCTTCGTTGCGCCACCTGTCCGTCGTGCTCGCCGTGGCGCTGTGCGCGCCGCTTTCGGCTCACGCCATCGAGTTCAGCGCCGAGGAACTGGCCCGTGCCAAGGCGCTGCAGCAGCGCCTGGTCACGCTCGACAGCCATCTGGATACGCCGGCAAATTTCGGCCGGACCGGCTTCGACATCGAGCAGCGCCACGACCGCAACGCGCTTTCGCAGGTGGACTACCCGCGCATGGTCGAAGGTGCGCTCGATGGTGGTTTCTGGGCGATCTACACCGACCAGGGCGATCGCAGCGCAGCGGCCCACCTGGTCGAGCGTGACCACGGCCTGCAGCGACTGCTGGAAATCCGCGAGATGCTGGCGGCCAATCCCGCGCGCTTCGCGCTGGCACTGACCGCCGATGATGCTGCGCGGATCAAGGCCGCCGGCAAGCGCGTGGTCTACATCAGCATGGAAAACGCCAGCCCGCTGGTGGAAGACCCGAGCCTGCTCTCGTTCTACCATCGCGCCGGCCTGCGGCTGCTCAGCACCGTGCACTTCGCCAACAACGAGTTCGCCGATTCGGCCACCGACCCCAAGGGCGCGGAGTGGAAGGGCCTGAGCCCGGCCGGCAAGGAGCTGGTGCGGCAGGCAGTGAAGCTGGGCATCGTGATCGACCAGTCGCATGCCTCGGACGCGGTGTTCGACGACCTGCTGGCGATGATGCCGGTGCCCTTCGTGCTGTCGCACAGCTCGGCCAAGGCGGTGTACGACCACCCGCGCAATCTTGATGACGCGCGGCTGCGCAAGCTGGCCAAGGCCGGCGGCGTGATCCAGGTGAACGCCTATGGCGGCTACCTGATCGACACGGCGAAGACACCCGAGCGCACGCAGGCCGAAGAAGCGCTGAGCAGGCAGCTGGGCGGCTGGGAAGGGATGGGCATCGAGCAGGGCGTGGCCCTGCTGAAAGCCGAACAGGCACTGGACCATGAACACCCCGTGCGGCATGCCAGCCTGGACGACTTCTTCGCCCACTTCGAGCACATCCTCAAGGTGGTCGGCCCCGAGCACGTGGGTATCGGCCTGGACTGGGATGGCGGCGGCGGCCTGAGTGACCTGCCCGATGTCAGCCAGCTGCCGAAGATCACCGCCTGGCTGCTGCGCAAGGGCTATACCGAGCAGCAGATTGCCGGCATCTGGGGCGGCAACCTGCTGCGGGTGATGCGCCAGGCGCAGGATTACGCCGCAAAGCAGGGCGGTTGACCGCCCTGCGGTGGTGCCGGCCAGCGGCCGGCATTGCCCCTATCAACAGGATTCGGGTTGCCGGCCAGCGGCCGGCACTACCGGTGATCGGTCTATTTCGCGATCAGCGCATGGCGTCGGCTGTACAGCAGGTACAGCACCAGGCCGGCCACGTTCCACAACAGGAAGTACAGCTGGGTGGTGTGCGGCAGGCTGATGAACAGGTAGATGCAACCCAGCGCGGCCAGCGGGCCAACCACGAAGGCCAGCGGCGTGCGGAACGTGCGCGCGCGGTCCGGCTCGCGCAGGCGCAGCACCACCAGGCAGACGCCCACTGCAGTGAACGCGGCCAGGGTACCGGCATTGGCCAGCGCGGCGATCTCGTCCAGGCGGGCCACGCCGGCCAGCGCCGACACCACCACCGCAGTGAACAGTGTGGTCGCCACCGGCGTGCCGGTACGCGCGTTGACCTTGGACAGGCCACGCGGCAGCAGGCCGTCGCGGCTCATCACGAAGAAGATGCGGCTCTGGCCGTACAGGAAGGCCAGCAGCACGGTCGGCAGCGCGATGATCGCAATCACGCCGATCACCATCGCCGCTGTCGGATGGCCCAGCTGGCGCATGATCAGCGCCAGCGGCTCGGCGCTGTGCCCGAACACGGCGTAGCTCATCGCACCCACTGCGGCCAGCGCCACCAGCACGTAGACAATGGTGCAGCCGATCATCGAACCGATGATGCCGATCGACAGGTCACGGCCCGGGTTCTTGGTCTCCTCCGCAGCAGTGGAGATCGCATCGAAGCCGTAGAAGGCGAAGAAGATGATCGCCGCTGCCGCCATCACGCCGTGCTCGACGCCATCGGGGCCCATCGACTTGGCAAAGCCATACGGCATGAACGGCTGCAGGTTGGCGCTGTCGAACGCAGGCAGGGCCACGGCCACGAAGATCGCCAGCGCGATCAGCTTGAACACCACCAGGATGGCATTGAGCGTGGCGCTTTCCTTGGTCCCGGCCATCAGCATGCCGGCCACCAGCCAGGTGATGATGATCGCCGGCAGGTTGATCATGCCGCCTTCCACGTGCGGGCCGGCTGCCAGCCAGGCCGGCAGGTGCACGTTCCAGCCGAACTGGGTGTGGACCCATTCGAGGAAGCCGACGAAGTAGCCGGACCAGCCCACCGCCACCGTACTCACCACCAGCGAGTACTCCAGGATCAGGCTCCAGCCCACCACCCAGGCGAACACCTCGCCCAGCGCACTGTAGCTGTAGGTGTAGGCGCTGCCGGCGGCCGGCATCATCGTCGACAGCTCGGCATAGGACAGCGCCGCACAGGCGCAGACCGCACCGGCGATGGCGAAGGAGATCAGCACGGCCGGGCCGGCCAGATTGGCACCGACGCCGATCAGCGTGTAGATGCCGGTGCCGACGATGGCACCGATGCCCAGTGCGATCAGGTGCGGCCAGCTGAGCGTCGGGATCAGGCGCCTGCCGGCTTCGTGGACGGTGACGGAATCTAGGGACTTGCGCCGGAACAGGGACATGCAGGCCTCGGAAGGGGTGACTAAGAACGACAAGTTCCCGAGTGTGACCGAACGCAGCGCAGCATTACCACTGACGGGGGTCATGCATGGCGGGGCACGCGCTGCGCCCCGGCCAGGCTGCCGGAATCGGCATAATCCGGCGGCAGCCACCGGTGTACGTTCGTCCCGGCCCCCGCTAGGACTCGATGTTGGCCATGCCGCTGACCGAATAGCGTTCGCCGGCCGCGGCATGCAGCGGGAAGGCCGCATCCAATGCGTCCAGCGTGGCCGCATCCAGTTCCACCTGCAGTGCAGCGAGGTTCTCGTCCAGCCGTGCCCGCCGCGTCGTGCCCGGGATCGGCACGATGTGCCCGCCGCGCGACAGCACCCAGGCCAGCGCCAGCTGTGAGGCAGCGATGCCGCGCTCGGCGGCCAGCGCCTGCACGGTGTCCACCAATGCCAGGTTGCGCTGGAAGTTTTCGCCTTCGAAGCGGGGCGAGGTGCGCCGGTAATCGTCGGCGTCGAAGTCGTCCGGGCTGCGGATGGCGCCGGTCAGGAAGCCACGACCCAGCGGCGAATACGGCACGAAGCCGATGCCCAGCTCCGCCGTGGTGGCCAGCACTCCGTTCTGCTCCGGCTCGCGCGACCACAGCGAGTACTCGCTCTGCACCGCCGTGATCGGGTGCACCGCATGGGCGCGGCGGAGGGTGGCCGCCGAGGCCTCGGACAGGCCCAGCCAGCGCACCTTGCCCTGTTCCACCAGGCGTGCCATGGCACCCACGGTGTCCTCGATCGGCACGGTCGGGTCGACGCGGTGCTGGTAGTACAGGTCGATGTGGTCCACGCCCAGGCGACGCAGGCTGGCCTCGCAGGCGGCCTGCACATAGTCCGGGTGGCCGTTGATCTGCCGCGCCTTCGGGTCAGCCGGGTCCAGGCCGATGCCGAACTTGCTGGCCAGGAACACCTGGTTGCGGCGGCCGGCAATCGCGCGACCGACCAGCACCTCGTTGGTGTGCGGGCCATACACATCGGCGGTGTCGAGCAGGGTCACGCCACGGTCCAGCGCGTGCCGGATGACGGCAATGCCGTCATCGTCACTGCCGCGGCCGCCGTAATACGCGCTCATGCCCATGCACCCCAGGCCGAGGGCGGTCACGGTGGGGCCGGCGGGGCCGAGAGTACGGGTCTTCATGTGGATCTCCTTGGGGAAGGCGCCACGTCTGGATGGGCAGTGGCGAGGGGCACAGCATCCTCCACGCCATCATGTGGATAAACTGCGTGTCACCGGACTTACCTTGAAGGCTGCCTTCACAATGGATGCATCCGTCCCGCTCACTGCTGTGGTCGCTTTCGTCCACGTGGCCGAGCACGCCAGCTTTACCCGCGCCGCCGATGCCCTGGGTGTGTCGACCTCGGCGCTGTCGCAGAGCGTGCGCGCGCTGGAAGCGCGGATGGGCGTGCGGCTGCTGCAGCGGACCACGCGGCGGGTCAACCTGACCGAGCACGGCGCGCGTTTCCTGCAGCGCGTGCGCGGCGGCCTGGACCAGATCGACCAGGCATTTGCCGAACTGGACAGCGCGCGCTCGGTGCCTGCCGGGCGGCTGCGCGTGACCCTGCCGCGCATCGTCGCCGATCACATGGTGCTGCCGCGGCTGCCCGACTTCCTTGCGCGTTACCCGCAGGTGCAGGTGGAACTGTGCGTCGACCCCGCGCTGACCGATCTGGTGGCCGAGGGCTTCGACGCCGGCATCCGCCTCGGCGAATCACTCGCACAGGGCATGATCGCGGTGCCGGTCGGGCCACCCGAGCGGCAGGTGGTGGTGGCCACGCCGGCCTATTTCGAACGCCATGGCGTGCCGCAGACCCCGCATGACCTGCAGGGCCACGCCTGCATCGTGCACCGGCTGGCCAACGGCCGGCTGATGCCCTGGGAGTTCAGCCGCGACGGCCACGACCTGGACGTGCAAGTGAGCGGGCGGCTGGTGTTCAACGATGCCGGCGTCGCCCATGGTGCCGTGCTGGCGGGTCTGGGAATGGCCCAAGGCTTCGCCTCGTTGATGGCCGACGACATCAACGCTGGGCGACTGCAGAGCGTGCTGCAGGACTGGCAGCCGCCATTCCCCGGCTTCCACCTGTACTACCCCGCGCGTGAGCAGATGGCGCCCAAGCTGCGGGTGTTCATCGACCACCTGCGCGCGGAGATGCACGACCGGTAGAAGCCAACCTTGGTTGGCATGCTTCAATCGACCACGCGCGCCGCTACGCCTCCCGGCCAATGGCAGCCATCCTCCTGCCACGCCTCGCCGTCATCGTGGAAGGTGGTGCGACGGCCATCACGGGCGCGTTCGTAGCTCAGATCCAGTACCAGCGCGCCCTGCGTGCTCAGCAGGTAGCGGCCGTTGAGGCGCCCGTCGATGCGCTCTTCCCACACGCTGTCGAACTGGTACGGGCGATCTTCGGCCAGCACCGTGGTCTCCATCGAGATCCGGTGCAGGGGCAGGCGCTCGCGCTGGCCGGCGTAACGCACGTCGGCCCGGTCGTCTTCCAGCCAGCGCCATTCCAGGTGGATGTTGTTGTTGCGACCGCCCGTCAGGCAGCGATGGTCCTGCACGGTGCCGGCAGAGGCGGCACCGGCCAGCAGCAGGGTCATGCCGAGCAGTGGCAGCCGCCCGTTCATCCGTTCAGCCCCAGGCGGATGCCGAACCCCACCAGGAACAGGCCGGCCACGCGGCGCAGCGCATCGCTGATCCGCGGGTGCTGGATCAACCGGCGGCGGGCCAGGTTGCCCACGCCGATCAGCATCGAGCAGTAGGCGATACTGACCACCAGGATGATGCCGGCCAGCGCGGCGAAGGTGGCGATGCCCTGGTGTGCCTTCGGATCGATGAACAACGGCAGGAAGGCCATGTAGAACAGGATCGCCTTCGGGTTGAGCAGGCTGACCAGGATCGCCTGCTGGAAGTAGCGGCCGGGTTGCATGCGGATCGGGCCGGCGTCGCCGCCCTCGTGCTTGGGCGTGCGCAGCAGGCTGATGCCGACCCACACCAGGTAGGCCGCGCCGAGGTACTGCACGGCGTGGAATACCAGAGGATTGGCCTTGAGCAGCGCCGCCACGCCGGCCAGCGCCAGCCACATCAGGATCTGGTCGCCGACCAGCAGGCCGGCCAGTGCGGTGTAGCCGCCGCGCACGCCGCCACGGCCGGTGGCAGTCAGCAGCGTGAAGGTACCGGGACCGGGCAGGGCGAGAAACACCAGCACGGCGACCAGAAACGTCCACAGGTCCTGGATGCCCATCCACGGCATGGCGGTGCTCTTCTGTTACGGGGGGCCGCCATTGTCGGCCAGCGCTGCGGCGGGCGACAGGGGGCCGGTGGGGCCAACCGGCATCCCGGACAGCAGCGGTTGCAGGTGCTGGCGCAGCTGCGCGTGCAGCTGCCGCACGGCGGGTGAGAACTGCTTGCGATGCGGGCACACCAGCTGCAGCGGGATGCTGCTGCCAACGCCGTCCAGCAGCACCTGCAGGCGCCCGGCCAGCACATCCTCGCGCAGGTCCAGCCAGGACTTGTAGGTGATGCCTTCGCCGGCCACGGCCCAGCGCCGCACCACGTCGGCGTCGTCGCAGACCAGCGGGCCGCGTACCGGAACCACGCTGCGGCGCCCGTCCACCTCGAACGACCAGCGATCGTAGGCGCGGCCATTGAGTTGATAGACCAGGCAGTCGTGCTCGCGCAGATCCTCCAGGCGCGTGGGCGGGCCACGCCGCTGCAGGTAGCCGGGTGAGGCGGCCAGCACGCGCCGGTTGCCTTCCAGCAGGGGCAGGGCTACGTAGTTGGCGTCATCGAAGTGGCCGATGCGGATGGCCACGTCGACCGGTTCGCGGAACACGTCGGCGACCTCGTCGGACAGGCGCAGGTGCAGGCGCAGCCGCGGGTGCGCGGCGCGGAACGCGCTCAGCCAGGGCAACAGCAGGTTGCGGCCGAAGTCCGACGGCGCCGACAGCTGCAGGATGCCGTGCAGCTCGGTGTCCTCGCCCTGCACGCGGGCCTGGCCTTCGCGCAGGGTGGCCAGCACCTCCTGCGCATACGGCAGGTAGAGCGCGCCCTCGCCGGTCAGGCGCAGGCTGCGGGTCGTGCGCACGAACAGGCGCAGGTCCAGCTCGCGCTCCAGCCGAGCCACCGCCGCAGCGACCTGCCCGGGCAGCAGGTCGGCCTCGCGGGCGGCCTGCGAGAAGCTGCCCAGCGCGGCAGTGCGGACGAACAGCTGCAGATCGTCGAAGCGGATCATCTTCATCGCCAGAGTGAAAGTGCTGCCCGATTCTGCGCCTTTCCGAGGGAGCGCGCGCGGCGCAACCTGTCGCCTCCTTCCCCACTGGACCGCTGCCATGCGCGCCATTGCCTATACCCACGCCGGCCTGCCGATCGATGATGCCCGGGCCCTGATCGACATCGAACTGGAGCTGCCGCAGCCCGGCCCCCGCGACCTGCGCGTGGCGGTACGCGCGGTGGCGGTGAACCCGGTCGACACCAAGGTCCGCCGCGGCGTGGCCACCGATGGCCCGCGCGTACTGGGCTGGGATGCGGTCGGCATCGTCGACGCGGTGGGCAGCGAGGTGACCCTGTTCCAGCCCGGCGACGCGGTCTACTACGCCGGCGTCATCGACCGCCCGGGCAGCAATGCCGAGTACCAGCTGGTGGACGAGCGCAGCGTCGGGCGCAAGCCGGCCAGCCTCGATGATGCCGCCGCCGCGGCGCTGCCATTGACTGCAATCACCGCCTGGGAGCTGCTGTTCGACCGCCTGCGCATCCCCGAGGGTGGTGGCGAGGGCCAGACCCTGCTGGTGATCGGTGCTGCCGGTGGTGTCGGTTCGATCCTGGTGCAGCTGGCGCGGAAGCTGACCAGGCTGACCGTGATCGGCACCGCCTCGCGTCCGGATACCCAGGACTGGGCATACGCAATGGGCGCGCACCACGTGATCGACCACCGCCTGCCGCTGGCCGAGGGACTGGCGCGGCTCGGCATCAGCGAAGTGCAGCATGTGGCCAGCCTGACCCACTCCGACCAGTACTACGCGCAGATCGTGGAACTGCTGGCGCCGCAGGGCCAGCTGGGGCTGATCGATGATCCTGGCCAGGTGGACGTGATGGCGCTCAAGCGCAAGGCGTTGTCACTGCACTGGGAGTCGATGTTCACCCGGCCGCTGTACCGCACCGCCGACATGCAGCGCCAGCACGACCTGCTGAACCGTGTGGCCGAGCTGATCGACACGGGCGTGCTGCAGACCACGCTGGGCGAGCACTTCGGGCGCATCGACGCGGCCAACCTGCGGCGCGCCCACGCGCTGCTGGAGAGCCACCGCGCCAAGGGCAAGATCGTGCTGGAAGGCTGGTAACGCCGGATCGTTCCCGCGCCCTTGGGGTCAGATATCTTTCCCGGGAAAGGATCTGACCCCTGCCTCAGGCCACGCCGTTGTCGACGTGGGTGGTGAAACCCGGCTGCTGTCGCAGGCGCTCGAACCACGCCGCGAGGTGTGGCAGCACGGGCTTGTTGCCGGGCGTGCTGCGCCAGCGTTGGGTCGACAGCCCGAGCACGATGTCGGCCAGAGTGAAGGTGTTGCCCGCCACGTAGCCGTCGGTAGTGGCCAGCTGTGCATCAAGGACAGCCATCAGCCGGTTCCACTGCGCCAGGCTGGCTGCGGCGCGGGCGTCATCCGGGTAATCCGGGTGCTGGCGCACGCGCGCCATGAACACGTGCCGCCAGGCACTGTTGAGGTCGCTGGCCTGCCAGTCCATCCATTGTTCGACCCGCGCACGATCCTGTGCCGCGCGGGGCAGCAGGTCATCACGGCCAGCGCGTACGGCCAGGTAGCGGCAGATGCTGTTGGATTCCCACAGCACGAAGCCGCCATCGCGCAGCACCGGCACCTGCCGGTTCGGGTTCAGTGTGGCCAGCAGGTCCGCCGGCGGCGCTGGCTCGTGGTGAAGTGGCAGGTCGAGGCCGACGCACAGCCACAGCACCTTGCGCACGTTGATGGAGGTGGGCTTTCCGTACAGAGCGAGCATTGGGGGCTTCCGGGGCAGACCGACCCAGCCTAGCGCAGCGGGGCTAAACTGATCGCATGAATATCGAAGTCCTCATGATCCTGGCAGTGGTCCTGCTGCTGGCGACCCTGGTCGCGCTGGTGCTGCTGTGGCGTCGCAGTGCTGGCGGTGCACCCTCCGACGAACTGCAGCGGCTGCTGGACAGCGAACGCGAACAGCATCGCCTCGCCCTGGTCGATGCCGGCCAGCTGCGCGGCCGCCTCGATGCGCTGAGCGCTGAACTGGAGAACGAACGGAGCCGCAGCCAGCAGCACGCACAGGCCGTCACTACGCTGACCGCCCGGGTGGAGCGCGAAGCAGCGCTGTCGGCCAGTCGCGAAGCACAGCTGGCCGAACGTGAAGCGGCCCTGGCGCAGGCGCGCGCTGCCGTTGCGGAGACCAGCAGCGAGTTGCAGCAGGCGCAGCAGCGCTACCAGCAGTTGCACGGTGAACATGCCCGCGCGGTGGCCAATCTGCAGCACTCCGAACGGGCCAGTGCCGAACTGCGCAGCTATCTTGATACCGCCAAGGAAAAGCTGTCGGGCGCCTTCGCCGAACTGGCGGGCAAGGTGTTCGACGAACGCGGACAGCAGTTCGAGAAGAACGTGCGGCAGGCGACAGTGCAGTCACGCGCGGACATCGAGGGGCTGCTCAAGCCGTTCGCCGACAAGCTGGGCGATTTCCGCACCCGCGTCGATACGCTGTATGGCGAGGAAGCGCGGCAACGCGCCAGCCTGCTGGGTGCGGTGGGCGAACTGAAGACGCTCAACCAGGACATGGCGGCGCAGGCATCGGCGCTGACGAATGCGCTGAAGGGCAATGCCAAGGTCCGCGGCGACTGGGGCGAGCTGATGCTCGACAACGTACTGCGCGGATCGGGGCTGGAAGAGGGCGTGCACTACCAGCGTCAGAAGCATGCCGTGGATGACGAAGGTGCGCGCCTGCGACCGGACGTGGTGGTGCAGTTCCCCGACGAACGCAGCGTGGTGATCGACAGCAAGGTGAACCTGATCGCCTGGCAGGAAGCCATGAATGCCACTACCCCGGAGCAGTCGGAAGACGCGTTGCGCAGGCACGCGGTTGCGCTGCGCCAGCACGTTAAGGACCTGGGCGAGAAGAATTATCCGAAGGCGTTGGGCAGCGAGACGCTGGACATCACCATCGCCTTCGTTCCCATCGAGGGTGCCTTGTCAGCCGCACTGGGCGCCGATGGCAGCCTGCAGGCGTTCGCCTTCGACAACCGCGTGGTGTTCGCCTCGCCCAACACCCTGATGGCGCTGCTGCGCGTGGCCGAGCGCCTGTGGACGCGCGACAAGGTGCAGAAGCAGGCGCTGAAGATCAGCGAGGCCGGCGGTCTGGTGCTGGACGCCCTGACCGGGTTCCTGCAGGACTTCACCGCCATGGGCAAGAAGCTGGACGATGCCGGCAAGGCCTACGCCGATGCGCGCAATCGCCTGATCGATTCGCCGCAGTCGGCCATCAGCCGCGCCCGTCGGCTTGCCGAACTGGGCAGCAAGGCCAAGCGCGCGCTGCCCCCGGAGCTGACCCCGGACCCGATGCAGCAGCTGGGCGCGCCGGAGGACGACGAGGACGGCAATGCGGGTTGACACGTCCCGTGCACCTGCGCCTGGCTATGCTGGGCACCCTGAGTCCGTGGCGGGTATCGACATGCGCTTGCGCTCCTGTGCCGTTCTTGTCCTGGCAGCGTTGCTGGCTGCATGCAGCAGCACGCCCCCGGTCGCCGACACGACTGCGGCCGCTCCTGCGCCGGAAGCCAGCGAGGCCTACCGCGAAGCACGTGACGTCGACTGCCAGGCCGCTGGCGGCACGCTGCAGCGGCTCGGCCGCCTGCAGCGCGAGCAGTGCGTGATTCCCTATGCCGACGCCGGCAAGGCCTGCAGCCGCAAGAGCGACTGCACGGGCCAGTGCCTGGCCGGAGCCGAGGTGGCCGCCGGCAGTGCCGCCACCGGTACCTGCCAGCGTGATGTGCGCCAGAACTTCGGGTGCCGCCAGCGCATCGATGATGGCAAGGCGCAGGGCACGATCTGCGTGGACTGAATCCTGCCTGTAGAGCCGAGCCCACGCTCGGCTGCCATGCCATCAGCCGAGCATGGGCTCGGCTCTACAACAGCGCGCGCGGCGCTATGCTGGTGGGCCATTCCCCGCCGTAGCCGGAGCCCCCGCGTGAGCACCCCGATCCAGGACATTCCCCTCACCACCATCGACGGCCAGCCGTCCTCGCTTGCCGACTACCAGGGCAAGGTGCTGCTGCTGGTCAACGTCGCCTCCAAGTGCGGCCTGACCCCGCAGTACGAAGGCCTGCAGGCGCTGTATGCGGAAAAGCACGCGCAGGGCCTGGAAGTGCTGGGCTTCCCCGCCAACAACTTCCTTGGCCAGGAGCCGGGCAGCGAGGCCGAGATCCAGCAGTTCTGCCAGCTCACCTACGATGTCAGTTTCCCGATGTTCTCCAAGATCAGCGTGGCTGGCGAGGACACCCACCCGCTGTACCAGCAGCTGACCGCCGCGCAGCCGCAGTCGATCGGCGAAGGCCCGCTGCGTGAGCGCCTGGCCAGCAAGGAGATCCCGATCCATCCGGCACCGGCGGTGCTGTGGAACTTCGAGAAGTTCCTGGTCGGCCGTGATGGCAAGGTCGTCGCACGCTTTGCCCCGGACGTGGCCGCCGATGACGCGCGCCTGCGCGAGGCCATCGAGGCCGCGCTGGCGGCCTGAGCACGGCGTGCCAACCCAGGGTTGGCACCCACCGGAAAAGAAAAACCCCGCCGAGGCGGGGTTTTTCATGCACCGTCGCGCGGCCTCAGTGGGTCCACTGCGGCATCGGCATCGCATCGACCGGGATCGGCGAATTGGCATCGTCATGGCCGCGGTCGCGCTTGCTGCGCAGATCGTTCTCGATCTGGTAGTTGCGGCGCTGCATCCAGGCATCGCGGACCAGGGCGTATTCGTCCACTGCGGTGTCGCGCAGATCGTCGATCGCCAGCAGCTGTGCGCGGGTGTCGACCAGCTGCAGGCCCTGCAGGCCGATGCGGATCTTGTCTTCCTCGACGCGCCGGATCGGCGACAACGGGATGTCACCGGCCAGGCCGAACACGTCGCGTACGGTACGCGGGCCGAAGAACGGCAGTTCCACGTAGCGCGAACGACGCCAGCCCCAGGCACCCAGGGTCTGGCCGAAGTCTTCATTGCGACGCGGCACCATCGCCTTGCTGGCTGGATCGAACAGGCCACCGATGCCCAGCGTGCTGTTCATCAGGAAGCGGCCGAGGCTGTCCCACGCATCGGCACCACGGCCCTGCAGCAACTGGTTGGTGATGGTCACCGGCGCACGCAGGTTGCTGAAGAAGTTGCTGACGCCGGTGCGCGCGAAGCGCGGCACCACATGGGTATAGGCGGTGGCCAGCGGGCGCGCCACGCCGCGGTCGACCGCATTGTTGAAGGTGTGCACCTTGCGGTTGAACGGTTCCCACGGATCGTAGGCCGCCGCGTTGCCGGTGTTGCCGGTACCACCATAGAGGGCGTCGAAATCATCGTCGCCGGCGGCGGCGGTGGACGCTGCGGCCTTCGGTGGCCTGGCCTCTGCGCCCTGCGGCGCAGCCGTCGGCGCTGAAGCGGTGGGCGCGGCAGGGTTGGCCACGGAGGCGACCGGAGCAGCGTCGACCCCGCCGGTATCGGCCGTTGCGGCCGGAGCAGCAGGGCCGGGCGCAACCACGGTGCTGGCGACCGGTGCATCGCTGCGCGCGGGCTTGCCGGCACAGGCGGTCAGGGCGGTGGCCAGGAGGATCAGGGGGAAAGTGCGTACGACGTTCATGTCAGCTCGCAGCAGAAGTAGCGTTGAAATCCAGGTCGGGCGACAGCCGGTAGGCTGCGCTCAGCTCGTTGAAGCCGGCGGGCGCGCCGGAAATGGCTAGCGCATGGCCCGCCTTGCGTGCACGGGCCGCCAGCTCGGCCAGCAGCGCCAGGCCGGCGCTGTCCACGCGCTCGACCTCACCCAGCTCCAGCCGCGCCAGCTTGGCCGGCAGGGCCTGCAGCTGCGGCCACAGTGCGATCACCGCGGCACGGTCAAGCACCCCGCGCAGGCGCAGGGTGTCGCCTTCCAGCAGCGCAAGTGCGTTACTTGCCATTGCCCGCGGGCCCGGCCTGCATGCTGCCGCTGTGCAGCTCGCTGGCCACCTGCTTGATGCCCTTCTGGCGCAGCGGGGTATCGAACTGGTTGCGGAAGGTCTGCACGTAGGAGATGCCTTCGATGTTGACGTCGAAGATCTTCCACTGGCCGTTCACGTTGCGCATCCAGTATTCGACCGGGGTCGGTTCGTTGCCGGCGCGCACCAGTTCGGTGCTCACGCGCACACCACGGTTGCCCGGCAGCGGGCTTTCACCCTTCAGGCGGAAGCTCGGCTTGCCCTGGATGTTGAGCAGGGTCGAACCGTAGCGCTGCATCAGGCTGTCGGCCATGGCATCGGCGAACAGCTTGATGTCGGCATCCGAGGCGCCGCGGGCATGCGGGCCCAGCACCAGGCGCGCGGCATAGTCGCGATCGAAGGTGCGGTTCAGTTCGCTGTCGATGTAGCTGCGCAGGCTGGCCGGGTTGCTGCTGAACTCGCTGCGGCGCTGCTGCAGGGTGGTGAGGATGCGCGTGCTGGCATCGATCACCACCTTGCCGGCCTGGCCCTGCGCCGCGGCAGCGGCGGGGGCGGGAGCGGTGGCCTGGGCCTGGGCGAGGAATGGAGTAGCCGCCAGCAGCGCCGAGGCGAGCAGGGCCGGGATCAGTTTCATCTTCATGGTTGCGGTTCCGTTGCAGGCGCCTGCGCGCCATCGTTGGGCTTCTGGCCTGCGCCACCACCGGCGCCGCCACTGAACATGTACTTGCCGACCAGCTGGATCAGGTCCACCGCCGGCTGGGTGAAGACGATCTCGTCACCGGCCTTGAGCACGTCCGGGTCACCGCCCGGCTGCAGACCGATATAGCTCTCGCCGAGCAAACCACTGGTGAAGATGCCGGCCGAGGTGTCCGCCGGCAGGTCCTTGACCTTGCTGTCCATGCGCAGGGTCACGATGGATTCGAACTTCACCGGATCCAGGTCGATCGAGGCGACCTGGCCGACGGTGACGCCGCCGATCTTCACCGGCGCCTGCTTGCGCAGCTGGCCGACCTGGGAGAAACGCGCCTTCAGCTCGTAGCCCTGGCTGCCCCAGCTCCAGCGCTGGTTGGTCGAGGCCACGGCCAGCACCATCAGCGAGGCCAGGGCCAGCAGCAGGAAGGCGCCGACGGAGAATTCGAGTCTGGGACCGCGGATGGCCATGTGGATTACCTGATCGAGTCGTGGTGGCCGCGCGCGCCTGCGCACCGCCGGTGGAGGGGTTAGGTGAACAACATTGCCGACAGCACGAAGTTGAACATCAGTACCAGCAGCGAGGCGTTGACCACCGCACGGGTGGTCGCCACCGAGGTGCCCTCGATGGTCGGCTCGGCGTGGAAACCAACGTAGGCGGCGACCAGCGCGGCGGTGCCGCCGAAGATCGCCGACTTCAGCATCGCCACGCCGAAGTCATCCCAGAAATCGACGCTGTTGCGCAGCGCCGACCAGAACACGCCATTGTCCAGGCCCAGCACGTGTACCGCTTCGAAGTAGCTGGCACTGATCGCCAGCGAACAGAAGATGCCGGTCAGCAGGGGCACGGTCAGCACCGCCGCCCAGAAGCGCGGCGCCACGGCCTTGGCCACCGGGTCGATCGCCATCAGCTCCAGTGCCTTGATCTGGTCGGTGGCGCGCATCAGGCCCAGTTCGGCGGCGATCGAGCTGCCGGCGCGGCCGATGAACAGCAGCGCGGTCAGCACCGGTGCCAGTTCGCGGTACAGCGACAGGCCGAGCAGGGTCGACAGCGCGTCGGCCGCACCGAAGGTGGTCAGCGTGCGGTAGCCCTGCAGCGTCAGCACCAGGCCGACGAAGGCGCCACCGACGGCGATGATCGGCAGCGAGCGCGCGCCGATCTTGTAGATCTCGCGGGTCAGTTCGGCCAGGAAATCACGGGTCGGCAGCGAACCACGCAGCACGGTCAGCGAGAACAGGCCGGCGCGGCCGAGCGAGCGGGTGGCTTGGACGAACGGCATCAGGCGACCCTCGCGCGCGGTGCGGCATCGAACGGGATGGGGCCATCAGGCTGGCCGTGCAGGAACTGCCGCAGCAACGGGTCCTGGCTGGACTGCAGCGCCTCGGGCGTGCCCTGGAACACGATGCCGCCATTGGCGATGGCGATCACCTGGTCGCAGATCGGCAGGGTCTCGTGCACGTGGTGGCTGACGATGATGCTGGTCAGGCCCAGGCTGTGGTTGAGGCGCTGGATCAGGCTCATGATCACGCCAGAGGCGATCGGGTCCAGCCCGGTCAGTGGCTCGTCGTAGATCATCAGCGGCGGGTCCAGCGCCAGCGCGCGGGCCAGTGCGACGCGGCGCGCCATGCCACCGGACAGCTCGCGCGGCCAGGCATCGGCAGCGGCCAGCAGGCCCACCGCATGCAGCTTCATTTCCACAAGGCGGCGCAGCACGGCGGTCGGCAGGCGGGTATGCGTGCGCAGCGGCAGCGCGACGTTTTCGGCCACAGTGAGGTCGGTCAGCAGGCCGTTGCCCTGCAGCAGTACCCCCACACTCTTGCGCATTTCCAGCAGCGCGCCGCTGTCCTGCGGAATCGGCTTGCCGAACAGGGTGACCTCGCCAGCCACCGGGCGCAGTTCGCCGGTCAGTGCCGCCAGCAGGGTCGACTTGCCGCTGCCGGACGGACCCAGCACGGCCGTGATGCTGCCTTTGGGCACCTGCAGCGACACGTCGCGCAGGATCGTGCGCCCGCTCCGGTCGATGCGGACGTTGGATAACTGCACCAGACTGGAGGTGGAAGCCGACATGGGCACCATTAACGTTTTTTAGACATCGAAGGATCGGGCCCGTCGGCTGAACATAAGCAGACTGGACGGTCCAGTATTGTGGCACGGCAAGATCCCTGCCAGGCCGGGATAATCGGCCGGCAGCCCGGAACAATCCGTACCGGCGATGGGCCGGCCATTGAATACTGCCTGCCGTGCTGCACACTGTGCATGATGAGTGACCCGGGCAGCGATTTCCGCCTCTACCATTCCAACTCCCTGGACGTGCTGGCCGCGCTGCTGGCGCGCAACGTGCGTGCGCCGGTTGCGGGTCAGCCGCTGCTGGCGCCGGAGGTGGTGCTGATTCCGCAGGTGGCGATGCGGCGTTGGCTGCAAGCAACACTCGCTGCCGAATATGGCGTGGCCGCCAATCTTGAGTTCCTGACCCCGGGCGAGTTCGTTGCCCGTGCACTCAACGCCAATGTGCCCGGCGAACGCGACGACCTGGACGCGGCCGGCCTGCACTGGAAGGTGTACCAGGCACTGCGCGACCCGGCGTTGCTGGCGCAGCCACCGATGCGCGCGCTGCAGTCCTATCTTGCCGGTAGCGATGCATTGAAGCCGTGGGCGTTGGCCGGTGAACTGGCGTCGGTGTTCGAGAAGTACCAGGCCTGGCGCCGCGACTGGCTGCTGCGCTGGGAGGCCGGCGCCGACCCGGCCGACCCGCAGGCCATCCTCTGGCGCAGCATCGCCGCTGGCCACGACTACCGCGCGCGCCGCATCCAGGCTTACCTGGACCGCTTCGAGGGCGCCGGCCAGCCGTTGCCGCAGGGCCTGCCACCACGCATGTCCGCGTTCGCGACGCTCAACATCTCGCCCGATGTGCTGCGGGTGATGGCCACCCAGGCGCGGGTGGGCGAGCTGCACTTCTATATGCCCACGCCGGTGCAGTCGTACTGGGGTGACCTGCAGACGCTGGCCGAGCGCCTGCGCAGCGGCGCGCCCGATCCCTTCGGTGAAGCGGCCGGTGAGAACCGCCTGCTGGAAGCCTGGGGCGCGGCCGGGCGCGATTTCATGGCGGTGCTGGGCAGTTACGAGGTGGTGCACCCGGCCGGCGAGATTGCCGCGTATTCGGATCCGGAGGACGACACCCGGCCGACGCTGGCCGAAGGTGGACTGTCCGACAGCCTGCTGCATCGCCTGCAGCGCGATCTGTTCCACCGCCGTGCGCTGCCCTCGGGCGAGCTGCGCGACGGGCTGCGCAGCGACGATCCCAGCCTGCAGGTGCATGCCTGCCATACCCGCCTGCGCGAACTGCAGGTGCTGCACGACCAGCTGCGCAGCCTGCTGCAGGACCCGCGCTTCGACCCGCCGCTGCAGGCGCGGGAGATCGCCGTGCTTGCACCGGACATCGACCCCTATGTGCCGTATCTGGAAGCCGTGTTCGGCGGCCGTGGGGGCGAGGACGAGCACATTCCCTATGCGCTGGCCGACAGCAGTCCGCTCGCCGGCGAGCCACTGGCCGACGTGTTCGTGCACCTGCTGGGCCTGCCGGTCTCGCGTTTCGGCCTGAACGAAGTGCTGGACCTGCTGGCCAGCGCGCCGCTGGCCGAAGCGGCCGGGCTGGAGGCGGTGGACTTTGATCGCCTGCATGGCTGGCTGCAGCAGGCTGGCGCACGCTGGGGCCTGGATGCGAAGCACCGCAACCAGCACCAGGCCCCGGCCGACGACGCCTACACCTGGCAGTTCGCGCTGGATCGCCTGGTGCTCGGTCATGCCACCGGCAGCGAGGCCGACCTGGCCGGTGTTGCCCCGTGGATCGAGCTGGAGGGCGGCGCATTGGACGCCCTGGACCGGCTGCTGCGCCTGTTGCGCGTGTTGGCGGTCTACCAGCGCCGCCTCGGCGAACTGCTGACGCCGGCGCAGTGGCGGCAACGCCTGCTGTCGCTGCTGGACGCGCTGCTGCCGACTGCGCCCAGTTCGCCCAACAGCCAGCGTGCCCTGGAGCGCCTGCGCAAGCTGCTCAACCAGTTCGCCGATGATGCCGCCAAGGCCGGCTTCACGGACGGGGTGCCGCCGGAGGTCGTGCGCGCGCACTTCGCCGGAGCACTGGGCGAGGCCGATACGCGCGCGCCGCTGCTGACCGGTGGCATCAGCTTTGGCCGCATGGTGCCGATGCGCCTGCTGCCGTTCCGGGTGATCTGCGTGCTCGGTCTCAATGATGGCGATTTCCCGCGCCGTGACCCGGCTGCCGGTCTCAACCAGCTTACTGCCGAGCTGGACACGCCGCGCCGCCGGCCCGGCGACCGCTCCACCCGCGAAGACGACCGCTTCCTGTTCCTGCAGCTGTTCGCCGCCGCGCAGGAGGTGTTCTACCTGAGCTACCTCGGTGCCGATCCGCGCGATGGCAGCGCGCGTGAGCCATCGGTGCTGGTCAGTGAACTGATCGATGCCGCCGCTGCGTATCACCTCGATCCGCCTGCGGCGGTCCGCGACTTCACCGTGCGCCACGCATTGCAGCCGTTCTCCCCGGCGGCGTTCGGTGACGGTGATCCACGCCGCTTCAGCTATCGCCGCCAATGGCATCCGGCCGCCGGTCGCCTCACCGGCGCGCGCGGAGGCCTGCAGCCGTGGTTCGATGCCGCGTTGCCGCCGCTCGACGATGCGGTGGAAGACGACGTTGCACTCGATACCCTGCGCCGCTTCCTGTGCGATCCGGCCGGGCAGTTCCTGGCGCAGTCGCTGGGCCTGCGCCTGGCCGACGATGTCGAGGAGGTCGATGACCTGGAACCGCTGGTGCTGTCCTCGCGCGGGCCGGAAAAGCGCAGCGTGCAGGCGGCGGTGGTACGCGCCACGCTCAGTGGCGATACCGAGCCGTTGTATCCGCGGCTGCGCGCGCGTGGCCTGCTGCCGTCGGGCCCCCTGGGCGAGCGCCAGTTCGAGGTGGAGCAGTTGAAGACCCGCCCGTATGCCAGTGCATTGCTGGGCTGGATGCGGGGCGAGCCGCTGGAAAGCCGCCGCTATGAAGTGGAGATCGATGGCGTGCGCCTGCATGGCCGTGTGGCCGATCGACACCCCGACGGGCTGGTGCGCCTGCGCGCTGGCACCCTCAATGGCACTGCGGTGATCCGCCAGGGCCTGGATTGGCTGCTGGCCAACGCTGCCGGCGATGCCCTGCCGCTGGTGCAGTTCCATGATGGCGGGGACGCCGGTCCCGGCCCGCATGTACTACCGGCACTGAGCGCTCCTGCTGCACGCGCGGCATTGCGCGCATTGCTGCAGTTGCGCCAACGCGGACTGCGTGAACCGCTGCGCTTTGCCCCCTACACCGGCTGGGTGCTGTACAACGCGCCGGCCGAAAAGCAGCGCAGCGAAGGCTGGAAGCAGTGGCACGGCAGCGACCGCAGTTGGGGTGAATCCAGCAGCGACGCCTGGCAGCTGCTGCTGCGCGGTGCCGATCCATTTGCCACCGACGCCGGCTATGCCGATCTGCTGCGCAACAGCCAGGTGGTCTTCAGCGCGGTGCGCGAAGGCCGCACCCTTGACGCCGATGCACGCCAGGAGGGCAGCACATGAGCACCGCCATCGTCGATGAGGACTCCCAGCGCATGGCGGGCGATCCCTATCTGGCCCTGCCGCTGGATGGTATCCGCCTGATCGAGGCCAGCGCCGGTACCGGCAAGACCTTCACCCTGGCCACGCTGTTCACCCGCCTGGTGGTGGAGCAGGGCCTGCGCATCGGCCAGATCCTGGCGGTGACCTTCACCGATGCCGCCACCCAGGAACTGCGCAAGCGCATCCGCGAGCGCCTGTCGCTGGCCGCGCGCCTGGTCGATCTGGAACCGGCCGAGGGCGAAGCACCGGACACGAGGCTGACCCGCCAGGTGCTGCAGCGCCATCTGCAGGGGGGCACCGAGAGCGCCGCCGCACTGAAGCGCCGCCTGCAGGTGGCCGCCGATGAGATCGACCTGGCGTCGATCTTCACCATCCACGGCTTCTGCACCCGCGTGCTGCGCGAGCATGCGCTGGAGAGCGGCCATACCTTCGATCCGCCGGAACTACTGGCCAGCGACCGTGAGCTGTTGGAGGAACTGGCGGCCGATCTGTGGCGGGTGCATGCCAACGACGCGGCCACGCTGGAGCCGCTGACCTGGCTGTGGTCCAACCCGGACGCGCTGGCCACCGATCTGCGCGCGTTGCTGGCTGCGCCGCCTCTGCACCCGTTGCCGCGGCCGGTGGCGCTGGCCGATCCACAGCCGGCTTTGCAGGCCGCCGCCACCGAACTGCAGCAGGCGCTGCGCGGGCATGGCGAGCAGTTCTTCATCGACCTCTGCGATGCCGTCGACAACAAGTGGATCAACGGGGTGTCCTACAAGCTGGGTTGGCTGCACTCGCTGGGCCGGCAGCTGCTGGCCTGGGCCGAGCGCGGCGACCCGCGCGAGCTGCTGGCCAGCGAGCGCCTGCCGGCACTGCTGCCGGAGGTGCTGGCCGACAAGACCAACAAGAAGTTCCCCGACCGCACGCCGTCGTCGCCAGTGCAGGTGCCATTGGCGCGCTATGTCGCGCTGCTGGCCGAACGCGATGCCTGGCTGCGTGGTACCGCGCTGAATTTCCTGCACGCGCTTCGCGCCGAAGCCATGCAGCGCCTGCAGGCGCTGAAGCGCACGCGCCGGGTGCAGACCTACGACGATCTGATCGATGGCGTGGCACTGGCCCTGGAAGGCCCGCAGCGGCTGCCGCTGGTAAGGCAGCTGCGCGCGCAGTACCGCATCGCGCTGGTCGATGAGTTCCAGGACACCGATGATCGCCAGTGGAACATCTTCCACACCGTGTTCGGCGATTCGCCGGAGGTGCGCGAACTCGGCCTGGCACCGGCGCTGTTCCTGATCGGCGATCCCAAGCAGGCGATCTACGGGTTCCGCGGCGGCGACATCCACACCTACCTGAAGGCCAAGCAGGTGGCGCAGCAGGCGCCGGTGCTGGACCAGAACTTCCGCTCGCGACCGTCAGTGCTGCGCGCGTTGCAGGCGCTGTACGACAACGGGGGTGAGGACGCCTTCCTCGAGCCTGACATCCAGTTCGAGCGGGTGCGTCCCGGTGGCGTGCGCACCGATGAGGACTATCTGCACGACGGCCACGCCGCCAAGGCACTCACCCTGCGCGTGCTGCGCAGCGGGGGTGACAAGGCGATGAGTGCCGATGCCTCGCGTGAGGCAGCGACCCAGGCCTGCGTCGCTGCGATCCACCAGGCCCTGGTCGAGGCGCGTGCGGGCAAAGCGGTGTTGCGTGGGCGCCCGGTGCAGCCTGGTGATATCGCGGTGCTGGTGCGCTCGCATCGCGAGGCCACGCTGGTGCAGCGCGCGCTGGCTGCGGTTGGCATACCCGCAGTGGCGGCGGGCAAGCAGAGCCTGTTCGCCACCAGTGAGGCACGTGATCTGCGCGCGTTGCTGCTGGCGCTGCTGCAACCGGCAGACGAAGGCCGCCTGCGTGCAGCGCTGGCCACGGTGTTGCTGGGCCAGCGGGCCAGTGCGATCGCGGCGATGGAGCGCGAGGGCGACCTGCAGCGCGGGTTCCAGGCGCAGCTGCTGCACTGGCGCGAGCGCTGGCAGCGCGGTGGTCCGTTCGCGGTGATCGCCGATGTCTGTGCCGCGCACGGCGAACGCCTGCTGGCGCTGATCGACGGCGAGCGCCGCCTGACCAACTACCTGCAACTGGGCGAACTGCTGCAGGAAGCCTCGGCGCAGGCGCTGGGCATGCATGGCCTGCTGGACTGGCTGCAGGGGCAGATGGCCAGCGCCGACCAGGATGACGAGCAGCAGTTGCTGCGCCTGGAATCGGATGCACGCCGCGTGCAGATCATCACCCTGCACAAGAGCAAGGGCCTGGAGTATCCGCTGGTGTTCCTGCCCTTCGTCGGCATCGACGGCGGCGCACCGAACACCGCCTCGCACTGCACCGTGCACGTCGATGGCCAGCGCCAGCTGCACTGGAAGCTGGACAGGGACGAGGCCTGGGAAGCGGCCAGCACACAGCGCGAGCGTGAGCAGCGGGCCGAGGATGCGCGCCTGCTGTATGTGGGACTGACCCGCGCCGAGCATGCGCTGTGGATCGCCGTGGGTGATCTGGCCGGGCTTGGCAAGACGCGCCTGGCGCCGCTGCTGGGCGACCTGCAGGCGCTGCGCGCGCACGGCGACGTGCACATCGATGACAGTGAGACAGTGGCCGCGCTGCCGCAGCTGGCGGCCGAAGTGGAAGGGGATCTTCCGGCAGTGCGTGCACTGACCCGGCGCGTGCCGCACGACTGGTGGGTATACAGCTTCACCCAGCTGGCGCATGCCGACGCGGGCGCTGGCAGTGATATTGAAGCCGCCGCCACCGAGCTGCCGGCGCCCGCCGCCGACGAACCCGCGGGCCCGGAACTGCCGCTGGAGCCCGCGCTGCCGGAACCCGCCGCCGTCGAAGACAGCCCGCCGGTCGACCCGCGCTTCATGGGCAGCCGCTTCGGCAACGTGCTGCACGAGGCGATGGAGAACGTCGACTTCGCTGCGTGGGGGGGCTGGCAGCCGGGCCTGGAAGCGCCCGAGGGCCAGGCCGAGGTGCTGCGCAAGGCGCTGCACGATGAAGGCTATGCCGACGTCGACCTGGACGATGGCGTGGCGGTGCTGGTGCCGTTGGTCGGCCACACGCTCACCGTGCCACTGCCCGAGGGCGGTGCGCTGCACAGCCTGGGCGAAGGCGAGCGGCGCGCGGAAATCGACTTCCATTTCGCCATCGAACCGACCACGGTACCGGCGCTGTTGCAGCTGCTGCATGCACATGGGGTTTCCAGTGCGCGTCGCGGCTTCGGCCAGCGCCGCCGCCTGGAAGGGCTGATGACCGGCATGATCGACCTGACCTACGTGCGCGACGGGCGCTGGTACGTGCTCGACTACAAATCCAACCGGCTGCCCGGCTACAGTCCGGACCTGCTGGCCATTGCCATGCGCCACAGCGAGTACGACCTGCAGGCGCTGATCTATACCGTGGCCCTGCATCGCTGGCTGCGCTTCCGTCTGGGCGCGGCCTACGATTACGAGCGCGACATGGGGGGCATCCGCTACCTGTTCTGCCGCGGCCTGGATGCTGCCGGCAACGGCGTGCATGTGGACCGCTTCCCGTTCGCGCTGGTGGATGCACTCGACGCACTGTTCGCAGGTGGCGAACAGGCCCAGGCCGAACTGGCCGCACGTGCCCGTGGGGCCAGCGCATGAGCCTGCTGAAGGAACTGCACCAGAAGGGCCTGCTGCGCACCCTCGATCACGCGTTGGCGACCAGCCTGCAGCGGTTGCGCGACGACACGCCGGACAGTGTGGCGCTGGCGGCCGCGCTCGCCTCGCTGGCGGTGTCGCAGGGCCACGCCGGGTTTGATCCGGCACAGCCGCAGCGGTTGCTGGACGGCGTGCCCGAGTGGCCTGCCGCGCAGGACTGGCTGGCGCAGCTGCGCGCATCGCCCTGGGTAGCGACGCCGGAGCAGGCCGATGCCATCGCCGAGGATGCGCCGCTGGTGCTGGAGAACGGCCTGCTCTACCTGCGCCGCTATCGCGAGTACGAGCGGCAGTTGGCGGCCGGGCTGCAGCGCATCGGCCGGCATCCGCTGCCGGCACCGGACATGGCCGCGCTGGCACCGTTGTTCGCGCAGCTGTTCCCGCAGGCACTGGGCAGCGAGGATCACCAGGCACGCGCCGCCGGCGTGACCCTGCGCCATCCGCTGGCGCTGGTCACCGGCGGTCCCGGCACCGGCAAGACCACCACCATCGCGCGGCTGTTGCTGCTGCTGGCCGCACAGGCCCGGCACGCTGGCCAGCCGCTGCCCGAGGTGGCGCTGGCCGCGCCCACCGGGCGCGCCGCCGAACGCATGGCCGAGAGCCTGCGGCTGGCCGTGCAGCGCCTGCAGGAGCACGGCGTGGACCCGGCGCTGTGCGCGGCACTGCCCAGTTCCGGCACCACCCTGCATCGCCTGCTCGGCGTGATCCCGGATTCGCCGCGCTTCCGCCACCACGCCGACAATCCGCTGCCGGTAGACGTGGTGGTGGTCGACGAAGCCTCGATGATCGATCTGCCGATGATGGCCAAGCTGGTCGATGCGATCGCCAGCGGCACGCGGCTGATCCTGCTCGGCGATCCCGACCAGCTGCCGTCGGTGGAGGCCGGCGACGTACTCAGTGCGATCCTGCGTGCCAGCGGTGATGGCATCGGCACCCGCGCCGATGACGCGCAGGCGCTGCGTGGATTGCTGGCGCCGTCCACGCTGCAGCCCCAGGCCGAACCGAACACCTTCGCCGGCCGCCGCGTGCAGCTGCAACGAGGGTACCGGCAGAGCGATGCACTGGTGCTGGCCCCGTTGGCAGATGCCGTGCGCGAGGGTGACGCCGTCGCCGCTTTGCAGCTGCTGCGCGGCGGTGAACTGGCAGGCGTGCATTTCAATGAAGGTGAGGCAGACCCGCTGCGCGGCCAGCGCGAGCACCTGCTGGGCCATTGGCGTGCGTTGGCCGACGCCGCCGATCCGGTGCTTGCCCTGCAGCAGGCCGGGCGACTGCGCGTGCTGACCGCGCTGCGCGAAGGCCCGCAGGGCGCGCGTGGCCTCAACAGCCGTATCGAGCAACTCCTGGCCGGCAACACCCCGGGCTACTTCCAGGGCCGCCTGCTGCTGGTGACCGAGAACAGCTACCGGCACCGCCTGTTCAACGGCGATATCGGCATCTGCCTGCGCGACCGCAGCGGCGCGATGGTGGCCTGGTTCCCCGGCGACACCGTCGAGCAGCCGCGCGCCTTCCACCCCGCAGCACTGCCCGCGCACGAAAGCGCCTTTGCGATGACCGTGCACAAGGCACAGGGCTCGGAGTTCGATGAAGTGTGGTTGCAGCTGCCACGCCAGGACAGCCGCGTGCTGTCGCGCGAACTGGTCTACACCGGCCTCACCCGCGCCCGCCAGGTGCTGCATGTGGCGGGCAGCGCAGAGGTGCTGCAGGCCGCATTGAAACGCCACGCCAGCCGGTTGGGTGGCCTGGCCTGGCGGCTGGGTGCGGAAGCGGTGGCCGAAGCACCGGCGCGCCTCGAACAGCCCACGGTGCAGGGCCAGTTGTTCTGAATCGGGGTCGGATCCCGTTCCCACCGGGAACGGGCTCTGACCCCTTCACCTGATCGCCAGGCAAAAGCAGTCGAGCATGGCTCGACTCTACAAATGCGTACTTCGATCATTCCGACGTTCATCCACGCATGGCGTGGACCCGCCCCGCCAACCCACGGATAGCGCGCATTTGACGTTGCCGTTGATTCGGCAGGTGCAGGGCGCAGCCCTGCCGCCGCACCTATTCCGCGATCAACACCAGCCCATCCGGGAACACGATCGCCGCTTCATCGGCACTCACGTCGAAGAAGCCCACGCCGTGCTTTTCGGCCAAGTCCTGCACGCGGCCATGCGCACGCTCGGCCACCGAATAGGCAAACGCACCGTAGATCACCTGCTGGCCGATGCTGTACTCGGTCACCTCGGCGCGGTCGTCATCGTCGTTGCTCAATGGGCCGTTCAACGGCGGGAAGTCCTCCGCCATCTCCGCGAACCACGCCTGCAGCGCCGCGCTGCTGACTGCCGGGTCGTCGTACTCGTGGCGCTCGTTCCACTGCGTCTGCTTCTCGAACCAGGCGATGAAGGCTGCCGCCTCGCGTGGCGCGGCGCTGGCCTCGAACACCATCATGTCGTAACTCATTGGAGCTTCCTGTGCAGAGCAGGGGTCAGAGCCTTCGTCCGCGGCGAAGGACCCGACCCCGGCAACGGGGTCTGTGGACGCACAGGGTATCGCGCTACGGCTGTTCGGCTGCACTCATGGCCAGGCCCGGCGCCAGCGCCTTCGCCTCCGGGAACAGCGCGAAGCGCAGGCCGATCAGGCCCATCAGCGCCTCGTCGCGTGCCTTGCAGGCGGCTACGCTGCCGACCCGTCCCAGCGAGGTATCCAGCCGCTCGCGCAATGCGTCGGCCGCCACCATCGGCTTGCGTGCGGCAATCTGCCGCCGGTAGTGCGCGGCGATCTCCTCAAGAATGTGCTCGACCGCTTCGCGGCTGCGCTCGGGCAGTTCCAGCCGCGCGCGGCGCAGCTGCAGGATGTTCAGGCCAATGCGCGCTTCGTTGAGCATATCCACCGAGGCGATGTCGCTGCCCTCCGGGGTTGCCGCCAGGCGCGGCGCGAGCAGGCCCAGCAGGTCGAGCATGCGTGCGGCGAAGCGCTGGCGGTCCTGCTGGCCGCGCCCTTCGGCGGCCTCGGCCAGCGTAGTCCAGCCCTGCCGCACCAGCCGGCGCGCGGTCCACTCGGCACCCACCGAACGGAACAGGCGGGTCATCACCACCGCAAAGCCAATGCCGATGAACATCGCGATCGACGAGTTGAGGAAGGTCTGGATGTTGGCGCTGTAGGTGTTCTGCAGGCTCAGCAGCGCGGCCAGGTTCACCGTCAGCGGCAGTGCGAACAGCGCGCTCTTGGGGTGGTGCAGCATCAGCCCCAGCGGCAGGAACGCCACCGCCAGCACCAGCGCCAGCAGGCCGAAGTCGTGCACGGCCGGGAACACGCCGAACAGGTACACGCCGGCCACCACCGAGGCGACCATGGCCCACACCAGGAACGACACCATGCTCGGTGCCGGGTCGTCCTGCGCGGCGAAGAACGCCGCGGTCACCGCGGCCATCATCGCGCCGTTGCCACCGCCCTCCCAACCCAGCGCGATCCACAGCACGCAGTAGCTCATCAGTGCCACGCCGGCACTGAGCGCGGAGAACAGCGCCATGCCGTAGTCGACGTGCTTGTCAGCGGCTACGCGTTCGGTACGGATGCGGTAATGCGCGCGGTCCAGCGGCGCGGTGCCGTGGTCGATGGCGTGCTGCAGGGTGCGGCAGTCCTGCCACAGGTCCACCAGTTCCTCCAGGCGCAGCAGCAGGCTGGCCAGCTGCAGATGCTGCAGGTCGCGGTCCACCTGCGGCTTCAGGGCACTGATGCGCGCGCGCAGGCGGGCGTATTCACTGGCGTTGGTTGGGCCATCCAGCCAATCGTGGATGTCATCGACCAGCGCCGGCAGCCCTTCGGGCAGGGCCTGGCCGTCGCTGCGCAGCGCACTCAGGCGATCGGCAATCGAGGACAGCACTGGCAACAGCAGCAGCATGCGCTCACGCAGGCGCTCCATCGACACCGCAGACCCGGCATGGCGCGGATCATCGCGGCGCAGGAATTCGATCAGTGCCTCGAACTGCACCAGGTCGGCGGCCAGCCGGTTGCGCGGCGCGTGCGCGCGTCCACGTTCAAGGATCTGCCGGCACCACTGCGCGGCGTCCTCCATCCAGTTGCCGATGCGCGCGCGCAGCATCGGGCGTACCGAGGCCGGGAACAGCAGCGAAGCGGCCAGCACCGCCACGACCGTGCCGAGGATGATCTCCTCGCTGCGTGCCACCACCGTGTCGAAGATGGTCTCCGGCGAAGTCACCGCAGGGAAACCGATGAAGGCGGTGGTGTAGCCGGCCAGCAGGAACGCGTAGCCGCGCGGGCCGCGGTTGAGCAGGGCCATGAACAGGCAGCCGGCCAGCCAGATCGACATCGCCGCGCTCAGCACCAGCGGCGTTTCCACCAGCGCCGGCAGCACCAGCAGGGTGGCCAGGCCGGCCACCAGGGTGCCAACGATGCGGTACACGCCCTTGGCGCGGGTTGGGCCCAGCAGCGGCTGGCTGACGATGTACACCGTGCCCATCGCCCAGTACGGGCGCGACAGGTTGCCGGCCATGGCGATGTACAGCGCGGCCACCGCGGCCAGGTAGGTCTTGATCGAGAACAGCCAGGCCTGGCGGTCGGTCAGCGCGTTCATGGTTTACTTCGCTGCGGTCGAGGCGTTGGGCGCGGTGGCGCTTGCCTGCCAGCCACCGCCCAGCACCAGGAACAGATGGATCTGGTCGCGCGAGACCTGCGCTTCGGCGGCCGCCAGGGTGGCATCGCTGGTGGCCAGGCTGCGGTCGGCATCCAGGCTGGACAGGTACGGCGTACGGCCACCCTGGTACAGCCGGCGGTTCTGCTCGGCGGCCAGTGCGGCCTGCTCCTGCGCGATGCGCAGCGACTGCAGCCGGCGCAGGTCCTGCGCATAGCGGTCCAGCGCTGTCTGGGTCTCGCGCAGCGCCTGCAGCACGGTGTGGTCGAACTCGGCCAGCGCGGCATCGGCGCCCGCCTCGGCGGCGTGGATGCGTGCGTGCGTGCCGGAGGACGGCAGCGTCCACGAGATCAGCGGGCCGATCGACCACTGCTGGGTCATCGGCGTGCCGAAGTCTTCCAGCAGGCCGGCGGCACCCATCGAGGCACCCAGGCGGATGTCCGGGTACAGCTCGGCGGTGGCCACGCCGATCCGCGCGGTGGCCGAGGCCAGCTTGCGTTCGGCCTGGCGCACGTCCGGACGGCGCTGCAGCAGCGCACGCCCATCACCGACCGGCAGCGGCTGCGCCAGGCTGGGCGCGTGCGCGCAGTCGATCACGCCGGCCGGCAGCTGGCCCGGGGTCTGGCCCAGCAACGCGGCCAACGAATAGGCGGCCGCCGAACGCTGCGCGCGCAGCGGCGGCAGTGCCGCCTCCAGCAGCGCCACCTGGGCATTGGCGCGGGCCAGTTCCGGCGGCGTGCCACGGCCAGCCGCGATCAGGCGCTCGGTGACCGTACGGCTGCGTTGCTGCAGCTGCAGCGAATGTTCGACCACGTGCAGCTCGTGGTTGGCATGGCAGATTTCCAGATAGCTGTCGGCCACCTGCGCGACCACGCTGACCTGGGCCAGGTCGCGCGCGGCAGCAACGGACTGCTCGTCGGCACGCGCTGCCTCGGCGCCGCGCTTGAGCTTGCCGAACAGGTCGAACTGGTAGCTGACCGCGAACTTGCCATCGGCCAGGTTGATCACCGGCAGCTCGTGCTCCTGCAGGAACGATTCGGCCGACAGCTGCGCGCGGCTGACCCCGGCCTCGGCCTCGTACTCGAAGCCACCGGCGTCCAGCGCCTGCTCGTACACTGCCGCGGCACGGCGCAGGTGTGCATCGGCGGCCTTCAGCTCGACGTTGTCACGCAGCGCCTGCGTGATCAGGCCGTCCAGCACCGGGTCGTTGTACAGCGACCACCAGCGATCGGGCAGCGCCTGGTTGGCGGCCACCTGCGGGTTCTGCGTATCGATGAAGGCCGCATTGGCCTGCGGGCGCTTGAAGGCCGAGCCCTCCGGCAGGGCGTAATCCGGGCCGACGGTCTTGCAGGCCGCCAGGCTGGCCAGCGCAACGATCAGGCCGAGACGGGGCAGGGCGGCGTTCACAGGCCCGCCTGTGTCGGCGCAGTGCCGGCCTTGTCGTTGTGCGGATGGCGGCCGGTGTCCACGGTCACCGTGGCGGTACGGCCGGCGATCAGTTCCACGCCCTTGGGTACTTCGTCGATGGCGATGCGCACCGGAATGCGTTGTGCCAGCCGCACCCAGTCGAAGGCCGGGGTCACGTTCGGCAGCAGGGTGCTGCCGTTGCTGCGGTAGCGGTCTTCGATGCCGGCGGCGATGCTCTCCACATGGCCACGCAGCGGGGCCGACTCGCCCATCAGGCGGATGTCCACGCGCTGCCCCGGGGCCACGCCGCGCAGGCGGGTTTCCTCGAAGTAGCCATCGATGCGGAACGAGCCGGTATCCAGCAGCGCCAGCACCGGCTTGCCGGCTACCACGTAGTCGCCCACGCGCAGGGTGCGGTCGTTGACCCGGCCATCGGCCGGTGCGCGCACTTCGGTGCGGCCCAGGTTGAGCTCGGCCAGGTCGACCGCCGCCTGTGCGGTGGCCAGCGCAGCCTGTGCGGCCTGCAGCTTGGCGCGGCGCACTTCGGCGTCCTCGGCGGCGACCAGGTCCTGCAGGCTGCGGTCACGGCCGATCTCGCGGCGCAGCTGCGCCACCGATGCCTGGCGCTCGGCCAGGTTGGCGCGGGCCTGCTCCAGCGCGATGCGGTAGCGGGCGCGGTCGACCACGAACAGCAGGTCACCCTTCTTCACCGCCTGGTTGTCGGCCACCTGCACCGTTTCCACCAGCCCGGACACGTCCGGCGCCACCTGCACCACGTCGGCGCCGACATGGGCATCGCGGGTCCACGGCTCATCCATGTAATAGACCCACAGCTGGCGCAGCACCAGCAGGGCGATGATCACGGCTGCGGTGGTGAGCAGCACCGGCAGGGTCTTCTTCACGATCTTGTTCACGATTGCATCCAACGCAGGAGGTGGAACAGCAGGCCAAGCACGATCCCGTACAGGGCCAGGTTGAACAGCGCCGGGTGCCATACGTGGCGATAGGCGCCGGCACGCTGCAGCAGCGCGTGCAGGCCGCTGTTGACCAGGTAGGCCAACAACATCAGCCCGAGCAGGGTCGGGACGAACACTCCGTGGAGACTGAATTCACCGGGCATCGGTAGGGGCGGGGGCGAGATGGGGGAGGGGAGGAACAACGAAACAGCGGCAACGGGTAAAAGCCGCTGGCGTGTGCACGGCAGCGGCGGTATTCGGGGGCAGCGGTCTTACGTGATGCGGTCGGCGGCCTCGGCCAGCAGGCGCCATGCCTTCAGCACGGCGTGCAGTTCATCCATGGAAAGCTCGCCGAACACGTCCTGGCGCAGGCCGATCAACTGGTCTTCCAGCTCGCTGACCAGCGCATGGCCCGCGTCGGTCAGCCACAGCAGGTTGGCGCGGCGGTCGCTGGCGTCGCTCTCGCGGCGGACCAGGTCGCTGGCGCACAGCTTGTCCAGCAGGCGCACCAGGGAAGGACCCTCCATGCCCAGCTGCTGGGCCAGCGCCACCTGGCGGATGCCACCGCCGGAGCGGCCGATCATCAGCAGGGGCATGGTGCAGGCGGTGGAGATGCCGTAGCTGCCGAGCCGGCTGTCGGCCAGGCGCTGCCACTGCCGCCCTGCGTACAGCAGGCCGGAGCTGAGCTGCATCTGCAGCACGGTGCGCTCGTCGAGGGGTCGGTCCATAAGAGATAGATAGGATACTACTAATTTCATTCCTATCAATAGGTATTGCTGAATGGGTGGGCAGGAATACTGAGGAAAGCGTTGCGCCCGCTTGGTGTCGGGTGGGGCAGCGGGGGCCGGACGGTGCAGGACACGCCGCAAGTACGTCCCTGTAGGCTCGGCCGCGGCATCCATGCCGCGGACGGTCCTGCCCCGCCCGGCCCCCGCTGCCCTCCCATCACCCCGCGAGCGCGGTGGGTTGGCTCTTTAAAGGCCGGAGCAGTGCGGACCAACGGCCCGCACCCACCGCAGCAGCGGCCCGCGGTGCTTCCGAAGTCATGAACCCCCGCTTTTGCCCCCGCTTTCGGGCGGTCCGGCCGCGCCCGCAGGAAACCGTCGGAGAGGGGGAGGGGCAGGCCGGGCAGGACCGTCCACGGCATGGATGCCGTGGCCGAGCCTACAGGGACGTACTTGCGGCGTGTCCTGCCCGGCCTGCCCCTCCCCCCTCTCGCTCAGCAGCAACGAGGCGCCGGAAGAACCCCCCGATGAACCGTCCCAACAGGACGACCCACCCCCCGGTCGGGTACGATGCTCGCCCCCCGTTCGGGACGCTGTACGCAATGAGCAAGAACAACGAAAAGGCCGCCCCGCAGGGCGACGTGACCCAGGACCAGGCCGAGGATGCCGTGCGCACCCTGCTGCGCTGGGCCGGTGAGGACCCGTCCCGCGAAGGCCTGCTGGATACCCCCCGCCGTGTCGCCGAAGCCTATGGCGACTGGTTCAGCGGTTACCGCGACGACCCGCGCGCCTACATGGAGCGGACCTTCGAGGAAGTGGCCGGCTACGACGAACTGATCGTCCTGCGTGACATCGAGTACGAAAGCCACTGCGAGCACCACATGGCGCCGATCATCGGCCGCGTCCACGTCGGCTACCTGCCGGCCGGCAAGGTGGTGGGCATCAGCAAGCTGGCCCGCGTCGTCGAAGCCTACGCCCGCCGTTTCCAGGTGCAGGAGAAGATGACCGCGCAGATCGCCCAGTGCATCCAGGATGTGCTGCAGCCGATCGGCGTCGGTGTGGTCGTCGAAGGTGCCCACGAATGCATGACCACCCGCGGCATCCACAAGCGCGGCGTCAGCATGGTCACCTCGAAGATGCTGGGCAGCTTCCGCGACGACGCGCGTACCCGCGCCGAGTTCCTGCGCTTCATCGAAGTGGGCGGCAAGCGCTGAGCCGCTTGACCGCACTGCGCCGGCCTCTGCGGGCCGGCATGCCCACGGCTGCCCGCGCGGCCGCCGCGGGCGGCTGCTCGTCCCCGCCAGCCCTCATGACTCCTTTCGCTGCATGAAGCACCGCGAACGCATCTCCCGTTACCGCCATCTGCGCGAACAGCCCCAGTGGAAGCTGCTTGCCGCCGACCACGCCCCGGAAATCATCGGCCTGCTGCAGGGGCTGCTGATGGACGGCGAGCGCACGCTGCCGTCGTCGGTGCTCAACGAGCGCCTGCAGCGTGCGCTGGACCAGCTCAACGGGGACGAACTGTCGCGTGAGCTGCCGCGTACCGCGCAGGCCTACATCGCGCACTGGCTGGCCCAGGGCTGGCTGGAACGCCGCCTGCCCGAAGGCGCCGACCAGGAGCAGTACGAGCTGTCGACTGCGGCACTGCAGGCCATCCGCTTCGCCGATGGTCTTGAGCAGGCGCGCGTGGCCGCCACCGAAAGCCGCCTGGCGCTGGTCATCGAACAGCTCTCGCAGTTGGCCGCGCAGACCGAGTCCGACCCGGATGCACGCCTGTCAGCACTGCGCGACGAGCGCGACCGCATCGACGCCGAGATCGCCCGCGTCGGTGCCGGCCGCGTGGTCGCGCTGGATGGCAAGCGCGCGCTGGAGCGTGCGCGCCAGATCATCGGCCTGGCCGACGAGCTGACCGAGGATTTCCGTCGCGTGCGCGACGATTTCGAGCAGCTCAACCGCGACTTCCGCGAACGCATCATCGACGACGAGGGCGAGCGCGGCGATGTGCTGTCGCAGCTGTTCGAAGGCGTGGATGTGATCGGCGAGAGCGATGCCGGTCGCAGCTTCCAGGCCTTCTGGCGCCTGCTCAACGACGCCGAACAGAGCGCCCAGCTCGATGCCGCGCTGGAAGCGGTGCTGGCGCGTGGCTTCGCCCGCCGCCTGGACCGCAATGAACGCAACTTCCTGCGCGGCTTCACCAGCACCATGCTCGAGCGCGGTGGCCAGGTGCACGACGTGCTGCAGAATTTCGCGCGCAGCCTGCGTGGCTTCGTGCAGAGCCGTGGCTATCTGGAACAGCGCCGCCTCAACCAGCTGCTGAAGCAGGCGCAGTCCGAAGCGCTGGCCCTGCGTGACGAATTCCCCGCACAACGCGGCATCGGCCGCGACCTGCAGCTGACCACCAGCCGCCTGCGCTCGTGGTCGCAGTGGAAGCTGCACGATCCGCGCAGCGCCCAGGTCGATGGCAACGTCGAGTACAACGACGCCGCAGCCATCAGCCTGGAGAGCGTCGGTGATCTGGTCGCTTCGTCTGAAATCGACTTCCGCACCCTGCGCCGCGACCTGCACGACCTGCTCGATGCACAGCCGCGGCTCAGCATCGCCCAGGCACTGTCGCAGCGCGAAGCACCGCAGGGGCTCGGCAGCGTCATCGGCTACCTGTCGCTGGGCACGCGCTTCGGCAACGTGATCGCTGGTGAGCAGGAGCTTGCCGAATGGCGTGGTGGCGACGGCCAGGTCCGTCGCGCCCGCATCCCGCTGGTTTGGTTCACCCAGGAGAGACGCCATGAGCTGGCATGAAGATCCCATCGACGCACCGCAGGCCGACGTGGCGGAAGACGCCTACGAAGCCGAACCGGTGGCGGCCGTGGCGCAGCCCCGCCGTGGCAATGACGTGTATTACCTCGGCGACACCGGGCGCCTGCCGCTGGATGCACGCCGCGCGCTGTGCCAGCTGCTGATCGGCCCCAGCATCGACCAGCTGCGCCACGCCAAGCTGTGGCCGGCACTGATCCGCAGCGAGGCGGCCATCCGCTCCTCGCTGGCGGACCTGTTCCTGGAACTGGTGCTCGACCGTGACAGCGGCGTGGCCTTCACCCGCCAGGCCGATACCGAAGACGTGGATGCGCCGGTGCTGCTGCGCACCTCGCCGCTGACCTTCATCGATTCGGTGCTGCTGCTGTACCTGCGCCAGCAGCTGGCCGAGGCCGATGCGCGCGGCAACCGCGCGGTGGTCGCCGACGCCGAGATGGCCGAAGCGCTGGCCATCTACGAGAAGAACCTGTCCACCGACCGCGCCGGCTTCAACCGCCGTGTCGCCTCGGCGGTGCAGAAGATGAAGGACAACCACATCCTGACCCGCCTCAGCGGCCAGGAAGACCGCCACGAAGTCTCGCCGGCGCTGAAGCTGCTGTTCTCCGCCGAAGACGTATCCCAGCTTTCGGCGGTCTACCGCCAGCTGCGTGAAACCCCGGCCGCCGAGGCCTGAGAGACCCGACCATCGCATGGCTATCTCCAAGCACACTCCCGCCCTGTTCAACGAAGGCCTGCCGGACCCGCGCCTGCAGCAGTTCCGCATGCGTCGCCTGCAGGTACACAACTGGGGCACGTTCAACGGACTGACCGAAGTACCGATTGCCGAGCGTGGCTTCCTGTTCGTCGGCCGTTCCGGCTCGGGCAAGTCGACCCTGCTCGATGCCATGTCCGCGCTGCTGACGCCGCCGGCCATCGTCGATTTCAACGCCGCCGCGCGTGAAGCCGAGCGCAGTGGCCGCGACCGCAACCTGGTGTCCTACGTGCGTGGCGCGTGGGCCGACCAGCAGGACAGCGGCACCGGCGAAATCGCCACCCAGTACCTTCGCAAGGGCGCGACCTGGACTGCGCTGGTGCTGGAGTACCGCGCCGGCGATGGCCGCGTGGTCAGCCTGGTGCGCCTGCTGTGGATCTCCGGCAACGGCACCTCTGCCGGTGACGTGCGCAAGCACTACATGATCGCCGAGCGTCCGTTCGACATCGCCAAGGATCTTGGCGGCTTCGACCTGGACCTGCGCAAGCTCAAGCAGAAGCTGTCCGACCTGCACCACTTCGACACCTTCTCCGGCTACGCCGAGCGCTTCCGCGACCTGCTCGGCATCGACAACGAGATGGCGCTGCGCCTGCTGCACAAGACGCAGTCGGCGAAGAACCTGGGCGACCTCAACGTCTTCCTGCGCGACTTCATGCTCGACACGCCGAAGACCTTCGACGCCGCCGAGCGCCTGGTCAGCGACTTCGCCGAACTCGATGGCGCGCACCAGGCCGTGGTCACCGCCCGCCGCCAGGTGGAGACCCTGCTGCCGGCACGCGCCTACTACAACGACCTGAAGGAAATGCACCGCCGGCGCGGCGACGACGAAGCCCTCAAGCTTGGCGTCGACAGCTTCCGTGAAAGCCGCCGCCAGGCGCTGATCGAGGCGCGCCTGCGCGAGATGGACGTGCGTGACCGTGGCCTGCTCGGGGAAGAAGCCCAGCGCCGTGCCGCACTGGACAACCACACCGAGCGCCTGGCCGAACTGGAACTGCAGCGTCGCCAGCAGGGCGGTGAGCGCATCGAGGAACTGGAACGCGAGCAGGGCCGCGCCGAAGCCGAGCGTGACCGCCGCCAAGCCAAGCGCGAGCAGGCAAGCCTGGCCGCGCAGCAGCTCGGGGCTGAACTTCCGGACGACGCACACGGCTTCGCCGAGCTGGTCGAGCGTGCGCAGAACGAACTGCAGGACCGCCAGCGTGCCTCGTCGGCGCTGGACGATGCTATCAGCGATCGCCTGGGTGGCAAGCGCGATGACGAGCGCCGTTTCGGCGAAGTCCGTGCGGAACTCGAAGCGATGCAGCGCACGCCCTCCAACATCCCGGCGCCGATGCAGAAGCTGCGCGCGCGCCTGGCCGAGGAAACCGGCATTGCCGAGGCGGCGCTGCCGTTCGTCGGCGAGCTGATCCAGGTCCGCTCGGAAGAGCAGGGCTGGCAGGGTGCCATCGAGCGTGTGCTGGGTGGCTTCGCGCTGTCGCTGCTGGTCGATGACAAGCACTACAACGACGTCGCCGAGTGGGTGAATCGCACTCACCTGGGCATGCGCTTCACCTACTACCGTGTGCGCCGCAACGATGATGCGTTCGCGCGCGAGCCGTCGGCGAAGTCGCTGCTGCACAAGCTGGAGCTGCGCGAGCACGTATTCGAAAGCTGGCTGCGCCGTGAGCTCGGCAAGCGCTTCGACTACGAGTGCGTGGATGCCAAGCAGCTGCGCAACGTCGACCGCGGCATCACCCGAGAAGGCCAGGTCAAGCATCCCGGCGACCGCTTCGAGAAGGACGACCGCAGTGCGGTGGGCGACCGCCGTCGCTGGATCCTCGGCTTCAACAACCACGACAAGGTGGGCGCCTTCGAGCGCGAAGCCCAGGAACTGGCCAAGCGCATCGCCAGCTGCGAGACCGACATCGCGCGCCTGCGCGGCCAGCGTGACCGCGACAACGAGCGCCGGCTGGCCTGCCACGAGCTGGTCAGCATCAGCTGGAACGAGATCGACATCGCCGCCCCGCAGCAGCGGCTGAGCGATATCGAGGCCACCCTGCGCGACCTGCGCGAAGGCAATGCCGACCTGGCCAAGCTGGCCAAGCAGATCGACGCCGTGCGCGCCGACATCGAGCAGGCCCGCCGCACCTATGAAGACGTCCGCGTCGAGCGCGGCCAGCTGGTCAAGGAGCGCGATCGCCTCGACCGCGCCCGCCAGCAGAGCCGTGCGCTGGTGCTGCCGAGCCTGGCCCAGGAGCAGGAAGCCGGGCTCGCCGAGCGCCTGCAGGAGCAGGGCCCGCTCAGCCTGGAAACGCTGGAGGCGCACATGCGCCAGGTCAGCAACGCGCTGAACGAGCAGCTGTCGACCTCGCAGCAGGACCTCAACCGCATCGAGAACCAGCTGATCGGTTGCTTCCGTCGCTTCATCCAGCAGTGGCCGGAGGAATCGGGCGACTTCACCGTATCGGTGGCCTCGGCCGAGGATTTCCTTGCCCGTCTCGAGCGCCTGGAGCGCGACGGCCTGCCGCAGCACGAAGAGCGCTTCTTCGATCTGCTGCAGAACCAGAGCAAGAACAACCTGCTGGCCCTGCAGCGCCACAGCGCCGAGGCCCGCAAGTCGATCGGCCAGCGCCTGGACGAAGTGAACGCCAGCCTGGAGCAGGTGCCGTTCAACCGTGGCACGCTGCTGACCATCGAACTGAGCGACCGCCGCCTGCCGGAAGTCGGCGAGTTCCACCTGCAGCTGCGCGAGGTGCTGGCGCAGCAGCAGACCGAGCAGCGCGAGCTGGCCGAATCGCAGTTCACCGTGCTGCGCCAGCTGGTCAACCGCCTGGGTTCGCAGGAAGGCGAGGACAAGCGCTGGCGCGAGCTGGTGCTGGACGTACGCATGCACGTGGAGTTCATCGGCGTCGAGCTGGATGCGGAAACGCGCCAGCAGGTCGAGATCTACCGTAGTGGCGCGGGCAAGTCCGGTGGCCAGCGCCAGAAACTGGCCACCACCTGCCTGGCTGCGGCACTGCGCTACCAGCTCGGCGGCGCCGACAGCCAGCTGCCCAGCTACGCCGCCGTCGTGCTCGACGAAGCCTTCGACAAGGCCGACAACGAGTTCACCGCGCTGGCGATGAACATCTTCGACAACTTCGGTTTCCAGATGGTGGTCGCCACCCCGCTGAAGTCGGTGATGACGCTGGAGCCGTTCATCGGTGGCGCCTGCTTCGTCGAGATCAGCGGCCGCCACGACTCCGGCGTGCTGCTGATCGAGTACGACGAAGAAGGCAAGCGCCTGAAGCTGCCCGAGCGCAGCCGCCAGCAGGCCAACGAACCGGAAGAAGCCGAAGCCTGACCCGGTCGATTGAATGGGGATGCCGGCCAGCGGCCGGCACTACCCATGGGCAGCGTTCATGACCCGGTAGTGCCGGCCGCTGGCCGGCAACCGCATTCACGCACCGCGGAAGGTATCCCACGCCATCCGCGCGATCAGTACCACCACCAGCCCCACGAACAACTTGCGGATGAACGGCGTGCCGCCCTTCAACGCCAGGCGCGTGCCCACCACCGAGCCGATGATGTTGGCCGCCGCCATCGGCAGCGCGAACAGCCACAGGATGTTGCCGGTCGGTACGAAGAACGAGATTGCCGCCACATTGGTCGCCAGGTTCACCACCTTCGACGCCGCTGACGCACGCAGGAAATCCAGGCCGAAGAAGCGCACGAACAGGAAGATCAGGAAGCTGCCGGTGCCCGGCCCGAAGAAGCCGTCGTAGAAGCCGATCGCCGCACCGATCGCCAGCGCGATCGCCAGTTCGCGGCGGCCGATCTCCTGCGGCCGGTGCAACGCGCCGAAGTCCTTCTTCCACAACGTGTAGGCCAGCATCGCGATCAGCAGCACCAGCACCAGTGGGCGCACCGCGTCCTTGGGCAGCAGGCTCACCGCGGTGGCCCCGGCGAAGGAGAAGATGAAGGCGGTACCGGCCGCGAACAGTACCGGCTTCCACGGGAAGCGCACGTTGCGCGCATAGCGCCAGGCGGCCGCACCGGTACCGAACATCGAACTGAACTTGTTGGTACCGAACAGCATCGCCGGCGTCTGCTGCGGCAGCACCGTGAACAGGCCGGGCAGCTGCACCAGGCCACCGCCACCGACGGCGGCATCCACAAGGCCGGCGATGAAGGCGATCACCACCAGCCACCACAACTCAGGGGGAACCAGTTCCAGCACGGCGATCAATCAAGGAGGGGGCGCGACAGCATACGCCTGTCCTGCTCCGGGCGACTGCGGCCCCGCGTGGATCAATCCCGGCAACCCGGCGACAATGCCGGCATGAGCCGAAAACCCGCCGATCCCTGCCCCTGTGGCCTTCCCGCCGACTATGCCGCCTGCTGTGGCCGTTTCCATGCCGGTGAAGCCGCGCCTGATGCAGAGCACCTGATGCGTTCGCGCTACAGCGCCTATGTGCGTGGCCTGGCTGACTACCTGCGCCAGTCCTGGCATCCGGACACGCGTCCGGCCGAGCTGTCGCTGGACGATGCCCCCGGCCAGCGCACCCATTGGCTGGGCCTGACCGTGCACGAGCACACTGTCACTGGTGCTGACAGCGCCGAAGTCCGCTTCACCGCGCGCTACCGCATCGGCGGCGGCAGCGCGGTAAGGATGACCGAGCACAGCCGCTTCCAACGCATCGACGGCCGCTGGTACTACCTCGACGCGGTCTGAGCACTACGCGCTGTGCGCTGCCAGAACGCGCTGGCCGCCGTGCGCGCGCACCTGGTTGCGGCCCCCGTCCTTGGCCACATACAGGGCCTGGTCGGCGGCCTTGACCACGGCCATCGGCCGCGGATCCACGCGGCTGTCGGCCAGCCCGATGCTCACCGTCACCTGTACCACCTGGCCGCTGCCACCGCGTCCCCGCCGCTGGCGGCCGGCTTCGTCGTCACGGCTGCGGGTGCTGCGGTCGCGAAGCTGCATGCGGGTGTCCTCGATGCTCTGCCGCAATGCTTCCACGGCATCGACACAGGCTGCCGCCGGCCGGTCCAGGAACACCACCGCGAACTCCTCGCCGCCATAGCGGAACGCACGGCCACCGTCGCCCACCCGCGCCAGCCGCGACGCCACCAGGCGCAGCACATCGTCGCCGGTGTCGTGACCATGGGTGTCGTTGAATGACTTGAAGTGGTCAACGTCCACCATCGCGATGCTGTAGGTACCGCGTGCCCGCTGCAGGGTCTCGTTGAACGCCCGTCGCCCCGGCAGGCCGGTCAGCTCATCGCGGAAGGCCATGTGGAAGGATTCCTGCAGCATCGCGCCCAGCATCAGCAGCAGGGCGGCACTGCTCAGCGCCGGCAGCAGCACCGGCTGCAGGAAGATCCGCGGCAGCATCCACCACAGGCACAGCAGGGCCAGCAGCATTGCCGTGTGCAGTGGCCTCGGATGCCGCCACGCCTGCCAGCCCAATGCTGCGGTCGCCAGCAGGAACAGCAGCGCCGGCAACTGCGCCAACGCGTTCCAGTTGGCGGGAATCCAGGCCCAGTGACGGTTCGACAGCAGATCGTGCATCCCCTGCGGCTGCTGTGCCGCCAGCAGCAGGAAGATCATCAGCGCCGCGCCGCACACTACGCTGCGCAGCAGCAGGTCCTGGCGTCGGCGTCCGCGTTCCGGCCATAGTGCCAGTCCGGCGAACAGCAGCGGCACCCACGCGGAGATCGCGTGGAAGCGCAGCGGGGTCAGGGCGTCGACATGGCCGCTGCGCAGGTAGCCACCGACGTCCCGGTGCAGCAGGGCGAATACCACCGCCACCACCAGCAGCAGGCACAACGTGCGCATCTGGTGGTAGAGCAGGGCCAGGCCTGCACCGAGACAGGCCAGCAGCCAGGGCAGGATGCGCTGCGCCGGGCTGGCGACATCCTCGGTGCCCAGCGCCATCCACAGCACCAGGACGACCAGCACGGCGGGCAGCACGAACAGGTAATGCGCAGGCTGGCGGAGCGGATGCAGGGGCACGCGGTAAGTCCAGTGCGGTGACGATGCGGCCGCAACATTGCCGTTAGCGGCGTCCCCACGCGCTTCTTGAATGCGCGTGCCCGCTGTCATGTGAACGTGGTGATGTGGTGCCATGACGTTGCGCTCACCGTCCTGCGCCGATGCTTCCGGCATGGACAGCGTACCCACCGCCGTCGCTGCCCCGCAGCGCGATCTCGCCCGCCGCTTTGCACAGGTGCGGGCGCGCAGCCTGCAGCTGGCCGCGCCGCTCAGTGCCGAGGACGCCATGCTGCAGAGCATGGCCGACGCCAGTCCCAGCAAGTGGCACCTGGCCCATACCACCTGGTTTTTCGAACGCTTCGTGCTGGCCGGTTTCGCCACCACGCCCGCGCATGACCCGGCCTGGGACTATCTGTTCAACAGCTATTACAAGAGCATCGGCCCGGCGCATGCGCGGCCGCAGCGCGGTCTGCTGTCGCGGCCCTCGCTGCAGCAGGTGAGCGACTACCGGCAACAGGTCGACATGCAGGTGCAGTCACGGCTGGCAGCCGGTGACCTCGACGCGCAGGCGCTGCACCACCTGCAGTTGGGTCTGCAGCACGAACAACAGCACCAGGAACTGCTGTTGACCGACATCAAGCATGCGTTCTGGTGCAATCCACTGCAGCCACCGTATCGCGACGACCTGCGGCCCGTTGCCAGCACCGCCGCGACGCAGGGCTGGATCGAATCGCCCGAACGCATCGTCACCGTCGGTGCCGCGGCATGGCCCCGGCACGCCGCCTTTGCCTACGACAACGAATCGCCGCAGCACCGCGTGCTGCTGCCCGCGCATGCCCTGGCCGAGCGTCCCGTCAGCAATGCCGAGTACCGCACCTTCATCGAGGCAGGGGGGTACCGCGAACCGCGCTGGTGGCTCAGCGAAGGCTGGGCGCTGCGAGAAGCCGAAGGCTGGCAGCACCCCCTGTACTGGGATGATGCCCTGCAGCGCGAGTACACCCTGGGTGGTTGGCGCGAGCTGGATCCGCATGCGCCGGTCTGCCACCTCAGTTACTACGAGGCCGATGCCTGCGCCCGCTGGGCCGGTGCGCGCCTGCCCAGCGAGTTCGAGTGGGAAGCGGCCGCCGCGTCGCAGCCCCTGCGCGGTCATTTCGCCGATGACGATCACCTGCACCCGCAGGCAGCCGGGGGCAGTGGGCTGCGGCAGCTGTTCGGTGATGTCTGGGAATGGACCGCCAGCGCCTATGGTGCCTACCCGGGCTTCCGCTCTTTTGACGGCAACCTCGGCGAATACAACGGCAAGTTCATGTGCGGGCAATGGGTGCTGCGCGGCGGCAGCTGTGCCACGCCCCGTGGCCATGTGCGCGCCAGCTACCGCAATTTCTTCATGCCGCCGGCGCGCTGGCAGTTCTCCGGACTGCGCCTGGCCAGGGACCTCATATGAGCACGGTGCATGACGCGCTGCAGGCGCTGACCGACCTGACCCCCAGCCGCCAGCAGATCCTGGCCGATGCGCTGGCCGGTCTGTCATGCGCATCGCGGCAGCTGCCTTCCAAGTACTTCTACGATGCCCGCGGCTCGCGTCTGTTTGAACAGATCACCCAGACCCGCGAGTACTACCCCACGCGCACCGAGCTGGCGCTGCTGGCGCGGGTGCTGCCCGATATCGCGCGCGTGGTCGGCCCGCGCCTGCATGTGGTGGAGCTGGGCAGCGGCAGTGGCCGCAAGACCGCGTTGCTGCTGGCCGCGCTGCAGGATCCGGTGGCCTATACGCCGATCGAGATCTCGCGGGCCGCACTGCTGTCCAGCATCGACCACCTGGCGCCGGCGCTGCCCGAGGTCGAGATGCTGCCGGTCTGCGCGGACTTCACCCGCGCCGTCGCCGTGCCCATGCCCGAACGCGAACCCGCGCGACGGCTGCTGTTCTTCCCCGGTTCCACATTGGGCAATTTCGCCGAAGCGGAGGCCGTCGCCCTGCTGCGGGCGATGCGCCAGACGATGGGCCGCGACGGCCTGGCCCTGATCGGCATCGACCTGCACAAGGACACGGCGCTGATCGAAGCGGCCTACAACGATGCGCAGGGCGTCACTGCGGCATTCACCCTCAATCTGCTGGCCCGCCTCAACCGCGAGATCGGAAGCGATTTCGATCTCGATGGATTCCGCCACCGCGCCCGTTACAACACCGCGCGGCTGCGCATCGAAACCGACCTGGTCAGCCAGTGGCCGCAGGACGTCCACCTCGGTGGCCGCACCTTCCACTTTGCTGCCGGTGAACCCATCCGCGTCGAGTACAGCCACAAGTACACCGATGACAGCTTCGAGGCGCTGTTGCAGCAGGCGGGCCTGCAGGTCGCACAGCGTTGGGATGCCGAAAGTCCCGCCTATGGCCTGCGCCTGCTGCGCGTTGCCTAGGGGGGACGGCCAGCCGGTGCCCCTTCAGGTTCGGCCGCACTGCTGCCCCTAAGATGGCCATGCAACGGCAACACGGAGGACGCCATGCCCATTCTGACCACGCTCGGCCTGGCGGCCGCCCTCGCGTCGACCCCGACGCTGCCTGCGGCCCCCGCCGCCAGCAACGATCCGGCGTTCAGCCGCTGCCTGGCGGGCTTGCAGGCCACCGCCGCAACCCAGGGCATCGGCGCCGACCGTTTCAACGAGATCACCACCGGGCTCACGCCGGACCCGAGCGTGCTCGGACTGCTGGACGCACAGCCGGAATTCACCACGCCGATCTGGGATTACCTGGCCGCGCTGGTCGACCGCCAGCGCGTCGATGATGGCCGCACCCTGCTGCAGCAACATCGCGATCTGCTCGATCGCGTCTCCGCGCAGTATGGCGTCGACCCGGCCACCATCGTCGCGGTCTGGGGGGTGGAGAGCGACTATGGCCGCGTCTTCGGCAAGCGCCCGCTGCTGCAGTCGCTGGCCACGCTGTCCTGCGCCGGCCGCCGCCAGGCCTTCTTCCGTGGCGAACTGCTGGCGCTGCTCAAGCTGATCGACCGCGGCGACCTGCAGGCCCAGGGGCTCACCGGTTCCTGGGCCGGCGCCTTCGGGCATACGCAGTTCATGCCCAGCACCTACGCACGTATCGCGGTCGATGGTGATGGCGATGGCCGCCGCGATCTGGTCGGCAGCATTCCCGACGCGCTGGCGTCCACCGCCAACTACCTCAAGCGTGCGGGTTGGCGCAGTGGCGAACCGTGGGGCATGGAGGTCCGTGTTCCCCCCGGCTTCAATGCCAGCCAGGCGGGCCGCACCCAACGTCGAGCCCTCGCCGATTGGCGCGTGCAGGGCGTGACCGCGCTGGATGGCAGCGCGCTGGGGCCGCCCAATCTGCCGGCCGACGCGCGCGCCGCCCTGCTGCTGCCGGCCGGCATCAAGGGCCCGGCGCTGCTGGTGTTCCGCAACTACGATGCGATCTACAGCTACAACGCCGCCGAAAGCTATGCACTGGCCATCGCCACGCTGGCCGACCAGCTGCGCGGCGGCACCGGCCTGGCCACCGCCTGGCCGACCGATGATCCCGGCATCGGCCGCGATGAACGCCGCCAGCTGCAGACCCTGCTGCTGGCCCGCGGCCACGACATCGGCAGCGCGGACGGCATGATCGGCACCGCCACGCGTCGCGCGATCCAGGCCGAGCAGCAGCGCCTGGGCTGGGCCAATGCGGATGGGCGCGCCGGCCAGCGCATCCTGCGCGCGTTGCAGCAGGAGGCAGCCGCAGGGACGCCTGCCACCCGCTAGACCTTGCCGATCACAGGCTGGCCGCGACATCATCGCCGCGGTCTTCAAGGAGCGTCATAGCATGCAGTCGAACCCGGACATCAGCACCGGCCTGTACCACGGGCTCGAGGCCTGGCAGATACGCACGCCCAGCGCCACCGCGGTCATCAGCGTGTTCGGCGGACAGCTGCTGTCGTTCATCCCGGAGGGGCAGCCGGACCTGCTGTGGCTGTCGCCAAAACGGGCCGGGCTGCCCACGCCGATCCGGGGTGGCGTTCCAGTGTGCTGGCCGTGGTTCGGTCGCCAGGGCCAGGGTGATGACGTGCCGGCACACGGCCTGGTACGCACCGCGCGCTGGGAGCTGCTGCAGGCCCGCCAGGACGATGACGCTGAACTGGAGCTGCAGCTGGCGCCCCTGTCGATTGCCGAGTGTGGCCTGCGCCTGCAGATGCAGCTGCGCATCGGTCGCCAGCTGCGCCAGCAGTTGACCACCGAGAACACCGGCCCGTCCCCGGTAGCTTTCACACAGGCCCTGCACAGCTACTTCCGGGTAGGCGATGCCCGTCGTGTCGAGGTTGATGGCCTCGATGGCCTGCACTATCTGGACAAGTACGAGGATTACACGCAGCTGCGCCGGCAGCAGGGGCCCTGGTCGCTGCGTGACCCGCGCGATCCGGGGCGCAGCGACCGCATCTATACCGGTGCCGGTGGCCACTACGTGCTTCGCGATCCCGTCCTGCAGCGGCGGATCGAGATCCGCAGCGAAGGCAGCCAGACCCTGGTGGCGTGGAATCCGGGCGCGGAGGCAGCGGCGAAGATGGCCGATGTCGGCGACGGTTGGCACGATTACGTGTGCCTGGAAGTAGCCAATGCCGGGCCGGAGCAGATTGCCCTTGCACCCGGCGCGCGCCACCAGCTGGTGCAGGTACTGGCCAGTGAACCGCTGCAGGCCGTGGCGGGGTGTTCGGAGTAACCATGGGATCGACAGGAATGGATGGCATGCAGGACGCACAGTGGTGGTACGCCAACAGCAAGCAGAGCGAAGGGCCGGTGGACCTGGCCGGGCTGCGCCGTCTGCAGCAGGACGGCACGGTAACCGCCCGTACGCTGATGTGGCGGGAAGGAATGGCATCGTGGCGGCCGCTGGCCGAGCTGGATCCTTCGGTGGCGCCGATGGATCCGACCCCGCCGTCGATTGAACCGGCGCAGGCCGTCAGCGCCAGCGGCGCATCGACCGCTGATCCGTCCGACCCCTATCGTGCGCCGGCAGCTTCGCCGGTGGCCGCGACCGCGCCGCAGCTGGAAGGCGACATCGCCTTGTACGCCGCCGTGGTCGGCGGCAACTTCCCGATCTATCGACAGCGCTGGCGGCTCGACCAGGGCATTGCCGACGGCAACGGCACCTGGCACTGGCCGGCGTTCCTGATCGGCGTGATCTGGATGGTGTACCGCAGGATGTACCGGCTGGCAGCGATCTGGGCCGGCGTGCTGGTGTTCTTCAGCATCGCCGAGGCGTTGCTGGGCGTTCCGGAAGGCGTGTCGACGGTCATCACCCTCGTCATCAACATCACCGCCGCGGTGTATGCCAACCGCTGGTACCTGGCGCATTGCCAGCGTGAGATCGCCCGCGCGCGCGCGTTGGTGGGAGATGACGAGGCGCGCCTGCGCAGCGAGCTGGCCAGACGGGGTGACACCAATGCACTGGCGGCGGCGGTGGTGGCCATCGCCGTCGTTGCGGTGATGCTGGTGGGGCAGGCGCTGGCAGGCTGAGGCCGGGAAGGCTTCAGATCCAGCGGTGGCTGCCGCTACCGCGGGATCGTCCTGGGCAAGGAATCGCCGACATGAATCATCTGGATACTCCGCCGGTTTCCCCGGCGGATGACAATCCCTATCTTGCGCCCGCCACAGAGGTGGACGACGCGCCCGCTCCGTCCGACGCGGACTACCTGAACCTCCTCGTCGGCCCCAACGCGGCGCTCTATCGCCAGCGCTGGCACCTGGGCAGCCCGGTGCCGAAGCCGCCGCGACCGTGGCACTGGCCCGCCTTCCTGGTGCCGACGTACTGGCTGCTGCACCGGAAGATGTACCTGGCAGCCATCCTCTTCGAGCTGGTCCTGATCGGCATCGCGCTGCTGGCGGCCCGCGCCAACCCGCTGCTCACGGTGGCGTTGCTGGCGGTGCCTCGGTTCGCCATCGCGGTGACCGCCAATACCCTGTGCCTGCGCTACTGCACGCGACTGCTGGGCAAAGTGAAGGCTGCCCACGCCGGGCAGCACAACCGCATCCGTGCCGAACTGCAGCGTCGTGGCGGCACCAGCGTGTGGGCGGTGGTGATCGGCATGGCGGCCAACGCGGTGATCAATACCGTCGCCCGCATGGCGGCCTGATCATGCCGGCCTGATAGGGTTGCTCAGGCCGTTGTCCGTGCCCGCAACACCAGCAGGCACAGCGCACCGGCCAGCAGTCCCCAGAACGCCGAGCCGATCCCGGCCAGGGAAACTCCGGAGGCGGTAACAAGGAAGGTGACCAGCGCCGCCTCGCGGTCGCGCTCCACCGCCAATGCACTGGCCAGGCTGTTGCCGATGGTGCCGAACAGCGCGATACCGGCCACGCAGGCCACCAGCTCCCTGGGGAAGGCCGCGAACAGTGCGGCCACCGTGGCGCCGAACAGCCCGATGACAATGTAGAAGGCGCCGGCCGCCATCGCTGCGGTGTAGCGGCGCGCCGGATCCTCGTGCGCATCGCGGCCCATGCAGATGGCGGCGGTGATCGCCGCCAGGTTCAGTGCATACGCACCGAACGGCGCCAGCAGCGTATTGACTGCACCGATCCAGCCGATCAACGGCGACACCGGGGCGTCGTAGCCGGACGCGCGCATCACCGCCACACCGGGAATGTTCTGCGAGGCCATGGTGACCACGAACAGGGGCAGGGCAATGCCGGCCACGGCGGTCCACGACAGCGAGGGCGTCACCCACTGCGGGATCGCCAGTTGCAGATGCACCTGCTGGGCGTGCAGCAGGCCACGGCTCGCGGCGACGGCGATGCCGACCAGCAATGTGGCGATCACCGCATAGCGCGGGAACAGCCGGCGCCCGGCCAGCCAGGTGGCGAACATTGCCAGCGCGAGCACCAGCTGGGTGTTCATGGCGACGAACACATCCAGCCCGAAGCGCAGCAGCACACCGGCCAGCATGCCGGCGGCCAGCGCCATCGGTACCCGTTGCATCAGTCGCGCGAAGACCCCCGAGAAACCCGCAAGCAGGCCCAGCACGGCGGCCAGCAGGAATGCGCCCGTGGCCTCGGAGAGCGAAGCACCGCCGGCACCCACCACCAGCATCGCTGCACCCGGGGTCGACCACGCTGTCACCACCGGCACCCGATAGCGCAGCGACAGGCCAATGCAGGTCACGCCCATGCCCAGCCCCAGCGCCCACATCCAGGAGGCGATCTGCGCCTGGTCGGCACCGACGGCCTGTGCCGCCTGGAACACGATCACGGCCGAGCTGGCGAAGCCCACCAGTACCGTAATGAAGCCAGCGACGATTGCCGGCATCGAAAGATCGCGCCACCACGCGCGCCGCACCTGCATGCTCATTGCCCTGTCTCCACTGTGCATCCCTGCATTGATAAGGGTTTCGGCGTTGACCGCGCAACGCGCGGGCAACG
>NZ_JAGIOX010000002.1:0-62828 GCF_017876915.1 Stenotrophomonas sp. PvP093
CCAACGATCAACGCAATCGTTGATGAGAACGACGACGCCGAAAGGCGCACGGCGATCCAGATCGTTGAGAACGTCCAGCGCGAAGAAGTGCCGCCGATGGAACTGGTCGATGGCTACACCAAGCTGGCCAGGGATTTCGGCCTGACCGCGACCAAGATTGCCCAGATGGTTGGCCGGTCTAAGCAGGTCATCGGGGAATATCTCGCTGTCGCCGAGATGGATCCCGAGTACCGCCAGGCGCTTGCGGAAGGTCGAGTGACAGGCATCTCCCCGCTTGTTGAGCTGTGGCGTGCACGCACGCAGTACCCGGAACTGGTGCGTGATCTGATCGCGAACTCCACTGCGGAACGCCCCATTTCTCGAAGCGCGGTCCGTGCGGCCATCGCCCTTGCCCAGCAGCCTCCCGTGTCGACCGGCGCGCCCGCTGTCGCGCACACCCAGGGCAGCGGGTTTGCCAACGACGGCCCCCAAACCCACGGCGGCCAAGGCACGGGCGGCGGAGAGGGGCAGCAGCTCCACAGCGGCGGCACTCCGGGTGCGGCAGCAGACGGGGGCGCCGGTGTTGCGCCCAACCAGGACATCAAGGGCCCTGCCGCCGGCTCCGGCGAACAAACTGCTACGCCCCCCGGCGTCGGCAAGCCCAAGGCCGCTGCCGTCCAGATTGTGGTTGCCGAGGCCGGCAAGGACGAAGAAGCGGGCATTCTCGACCTCTCGCCCTGCCCCATCCCGGGCCACGTGTTCGTCGTTGCCCAAGATGGCAAGCGCACCGCCTACCCGGTCGACATGCTGCGCATGATTCGCCGGGCCTGAATCAATTTCCCCTCTGGGGTTTCTCCAGGCGGCCTACGGGCCGCCTTTTTTTTGTGCTTCCATCCCACCAGCTGACTGCCCGCCGCGTTGTCCTGGTTCATCGCCGGCACGGGCTCACGCTCGATGCACCGCCACCCACCTGGCGGCAGGAGGGAACGGTGACCGTCCCCTGCCCGTCCTCCGGTCCCATGGCCTGGGCGCCTTGCCGTTTATGCCCCTTCCAACTTTGGCGCGGACCGAAATTTTCGGCCCGCGCGCCATCTCACCCCCCTGATGACGCGAGCCGTGCTCTGCACGGCAAAGAACCAACCGAAGCACGCTTGAAAGTACGGCCGCCGTACTTCCAAGCAAGGGAGAGGGAGTGAGGGCCGGATATTGTTTTGTATGGCACGGTGGTATCACATAGCGTAAAATCACGCTATGCACCCCGTGCCCTCTCCCTCTCCCTCTCCCTCAAAGCCCCAGCCAAAGCGGGTTGCGCGTTCCATTCGTCTGCCCCCCGACCTTTGGGCGAAATTGGACGCCCTGGCCTCAGCGCAAGGCGTGTCGACCAACGGTCTCCTAGAGGCTATGGGAAGCAGGGTCACCGGATCGGGCGTTGCGCTCCCCGCCTCCGCGCCAGGTGACGGCGCGCCATCGGCCAAGGAACTAAGCAAGGTGACATTGCGTATCCGCTACGAGGATCGCGCGGTGCTGTCGGCGCATGCCTCGCTCATGGGTCATACCGTCACCGGTTACGTGACGGCTGCCGTTCGTTCCCTGATCCGAAAAGCCCCGCTGATGGCGCGACCTGAAACGGAGGCGCTGTTGGAAGCGGTCAAGGCACTGGGGCCGGTTGGACGAAACCTAAATACGGTGGTTCATCGCCTTCACCGCGAAGGTCGCTGGTACGGGAATGAAAAGCTGTACGTCGACCTCTTGGCGTCTGTGAAGCTACTCAAGGCCCGGGTTGAAGGCGTAATTTCTCAGGCATTGGATCGGGCGGACGACCTATGAGCACGCGCAAGAAAAAACCTGATCTTGGGTTGTTCATCGGTCCTCAACCGATCAAGCGCCTGGGCGCTAAGGCAGTCACTCTGGGCGGAGGGCGGGGAAAGAAACGTTCGCCCGGCTCAGTGGAGTCGGTAGGCCGCATTGTCCGGCGCGCCCCAGAGGTCATGGTTCGGATCACCGGCGGCACGCAAGGCCTGAAGCACATTGGCGCGCATCTGGCCTACATTCACCGGAAGGGAAAGCTTGAGGGTGAAATGGCCGACGGGTCCATGGTCATCGGTAAGGAGGGGGTGTCTGAGCTGGCGCGTGAGTGGTTTGCCAGGAGGGAAGGTGGGGTCGGAGACAGACAGCGGCGGTCGAAGGACACGGTCAACTGTGTGTTCTCGATGCCATCAGGTACGCCGCGTCTGGCGGTCACGGAGGCGACTCGGTTGGCAGCTGGGCGGATCTTCGGGGAAGAGTTCGACTACGTGATGGTGACGCACACGGATACGGACAATCCGCATGTTCATCTGACGGTGCTGTCACGGGGGAAGAGTGGCAAGCGCCTGAACCCTGGTCCAGAGGATCTGCAGTCGTGGAGGGACAAGTTTGCAGAGGCGCTGCGGGAGAGGGGAGTGGAAGCTGAGTCGACGCCTCGCGACCTGCGCGGCGTTGTCGAGCTAAGACCGCGTAATGCGCTGTTCCACATTGAGCGCAGGGGCGCCACATCCGATTGGCGTGCCAATGAACTGAGGGAAGCCGTTGCGATCGCCACAGGTCAGATTGAAGCGGGTGAGAGGCCGTGGGAAGTGGCTTCCAAGAACCGCCAGGCCCGTGTGCGAGCGGCATGGTTGGACTATGCCGACGTCCTGGAATCTATGGACGATGGAGATTCGTCAGGGGCGTTGTTTGTCAAAGACGCTGGGGCTATTCGCGAGATGGTCGCCCGTATGCCCGAACCTATGACCCGGCGCGAGCGTTTGATCGCCGCTGCCCGAACGGAGCAGGGCAGGGCGGACGCAACCGTGCGGCAGGTGGAAGAACGGGAGTAGGGCTCAGGTGCGAGGGATGGGGTACCGCTCCAGCAGGAAGTAAAGCACACGCCCCGCCTGCTCCTTATCTCCGGAGCTAACTGAACGGCGCAATACGTCAATCAACGCCATATCGGACGCAATGGATGGCTTGCCAATCGTCTGAGCCGCCCGCTTCTGGCGGTACCGGCGGCTGTGTTCCGCAGGGGTCATCGGGGCGTCGGCAATCGGCGGCCTGCCACGCTTACGAGGTGCTGGCTTAGGCGTGTCGTTCTCGGTCATAACAGCATCCTTATCTGATGCGTCAGAATATCATGTTTTATGACGCATCAGGAAATGTCTGTTGTTCTCCGGAGGGGCGGTTGCGTGGGGTCGTTCTAGAACGGGTAGTGCGCCTGGAGCGTAGATGCGTCGGCCAGAAGACATTGAATCCGTTGTTATTTCTGACGCGTCATAATAATTGCACGCGGAGGCGGCTGTGGCTGGAGCAGGGCGCGGCTATGTCCCATGGCGGTACGGCCGCCGTACTCATAAACCCTCGCCAACAAGGACCACATGAGAGAATTGCGCCACCGGACGAGGCGAGTTACATTGTGTAACACCGCAAGAGGGTTGAAGCCATGAACGTTGCCGTCACTAATACTGCTGTCGTGCGCATTGATTCGGCGTTGGCTAGCGCAGCCAAAATGGCAGGCGCGGTCAGTCACCGTTCCCAGGGCGCCCAAGTGACCTACTGGGCAGCATTGGGGAAAGCGCTGGACGCCTTTGGCGGCACCACCGCGCCTGCGCTGCAGGACGCCCTTGCTGGGAACGTAAACGCGGGACAGTTCACTGAGATGCTGCGAGTCAAGGCTGCGCTGGACGGTCTGATGCCAGTTGAAGACCTCAACGATGTGGAGCAGGAGGTGTATTACGACCTGTTCCCGATGGCAAAGCCCATGCCTCAGGCGGAGCAGTTCTTTGCTGAAATGAGGGCACGCGGCGGAGCCGTTGGACTGGATGACAGTGGTCGACTCGTGGAAGGAGTCCCTGGCGGCGGGACGAAGCGGATCGACCAGGGCACCTGATGAACAACGGAAACAAGTCGAAGCCGACGCTGCACATGATTGCCGGTCCCAATGGGGCCGGCAAATCTACTTTGTACAAGCACGAATTGGCCCATCGACATCCTGGGCTGCCGTTCGTCAACGCTGACGTCATGATGGAAGAAAAGCTCGGACGCCCGGCGGTGACGGAGGAGGAGGCCAAGGAGGGACAGCAGCTCGCAGACGCTCGGCGCGAGCAGCTCATCGAGGCGAAGCAGTCCTTCTTTACGGAGAGCGTCTTCAGCCACCCCTCCAAAAACGTCCTGCTGGACTCGGCACGTGATCGCGGATTCAACGTGTTCGTTTATCACGTCAATGTGGCCAACCCGGAGCTGGCCATCAAGCGTGTCGATGCACGCGTTCGAGAGGGTGGGCACGGGGTCGATCACGACAAAGTCCGTCAGCGCTACGAGCGCAGTCAAACTCTGATCCGGGATGCAGTCCTTAAAGCTGATCGCGCGTTCGTCTACGACAACAGCGCGTACGGCGATCATCACCGTTTGGCGCTTGCGTTCAAGAGCGGGAATCTGCAAATGGCGTCCAACGTCCCGTCCTGGGCGCGGGACTTGTACCAGGAAAAACTTGAAAAGCTCGCCCCTCAGCGGGTGAACGGGCCGGCCCATAGCTTTGCCCACGCACACGCGCTGACGCTGGGCCTATTGGGCGCGGATGCGAGGACTTATGTCGCGCAGCCAGGTGGCGACTACCGGGGTCCAGTGTTGGCTAAGACTGACCTACATCTCATCCAGCAGATCGGTAGCAGCAAGACCGCAATCGCGCATTTCAAAGAGCGCGTTGCTGTTGATGCGAAGGTGGGTGACCGCGTTCGGATCACGTACGACGCGGCTGGAAAATCTGCCAACCTCCAGCCTGACAGTGTTGCTTCGCGGAGCACGCCTGAAAGTCGTGCAATGGCCCAGACGTTTCGCTCATCGGATCCAAGAGAGGCGATCACGCAGTACCCGAAGCTTGCCGATAGCTACGCTGCATTGCGCGTTTTTGAATCGGTGATGCGAGAGGCCGGACATCCTGCGACCAAAGACCAGATCGACAGTGCGATGGAAAAAATGGCTGCGCTGATCGAGGAGCGGCGACCGCTTCCACAATTCTCCATCCGAGCGGATCGGACTCGAACGCGGGAACTTCCCGGCTTGGATGACCCTGATTCCGGATCCGAAAGGTAATGGGCGTTCTGCCGCCTGCAAGCGCCGTCTAGGGGGCGTTGCGACCGGCAGCTACCCCTGTGGCGGGGTGGGCCTTAGGCGGCGCGCTACGAGGCTTGGGCGGGCTGCGGGGGGTTCTTCAGCGCGCTCCCCTTATGTTTCAGGAAGAGGCCTTTGGCCCGTGCTGCTGGGCGGTCACGACTCATCAAGGCCATGCCGAGCCAGCATTTCAGAAATTCTAGTGGCCACGTAGTCACCGTGGGGCCCCGCGTTATCTTCAATAACGTCCGCTTCCCCCGCGAAAGCTGACCAGAACTGCTCCCCATACTGGCGTTGAAGTGTGGGGATTTCTTGCTCTAGCTTGTCTAGCTCGGCGGTGATGCGCCCGAGCTGCGAACCTGGAAGACACGGTTCTCCCTCCGTCTCCGAAGGTATGATCCCGGCGGAGGCGAGAACGCAGGACACCCGCGAGTGCATGTACGTGCGATCTTCCTTCGTCGCCGACTCGACAAGCAGCTGGGCTCGCTGCTGAAAGTCTAGGTAGTCGAATTGCTCATCCTCAACCGTTCCGACCTCAGGCAGCTCGGCCTGAAGGTCGGATAGGGCAGTTTCAAGTTGCTGGCGGGTCTTGGGCATTTCAGCGGCCTCATGTGACTTGCTCAGCGTGAGCGTTGCCAGATCAACACGGCGCGAAACGCCTCTCCAGTGATGCCGGCCACGTGCGCGGGCACAGTGCTGCAGCTGGTGGGGTAGGGGGCAAGGCCTGGCGTTAGAGATTGCACGCGCCGACGGTGAAGCCTCCAGGCGACCGCGCCTGTCCAGACGGGCGCTGCCCGCAAGACAGATTCAGCGTGCTGCTGGCGCGCGGGGCGGGTTCCGCAGCCGCCCCCGGCGGCCGCCAGGGCCGCCGCTTGGAATTCAGGGCCAGTGGGCAGTGGCCAGGTCGTTAGCGGCAGGTGCAGCGTCCTGCAGCAGCTGGCGGGGTAGTGACTGGCCAAGACCAGGCGTTAGAGATTGCACGTGCCGCCCGTAGTGCCCGCCGACGTACGCGCCGGCATCTCTGACGCTGGCCCGCAAGACAGATTCAGCGCACTGTGGCCACGCCGAGGCGACGGGTCAGCAGCGCGCCGCGCCAGCGCCGGCGGGCCAAAGAACCGTCACAGCGGCCGCCAGCTATGCGGATCCAGTCACCGCGGCCGGGCCCCAACCGCACGCTGTGGCGTCCTGCAGCAGCTGGCGGGGCAGGGCGCGCATGGGCAAGACCCGCGTTAGAGATTGCACGCGTTGCCGATGATCCCGGCAGCTAGGCCGCTGGAAGCGAGAACGAACCTGCAGGTCGAACCAAAGAAAAGCCCGGCGAAGCCGGGCTTGGGTATTACAACGGTGTCAGCCAGCGGACCTGGCAGGCCCGTCTACCGCTCGTTGACTGCTTCCTGTACTTGTTCCCGATCCAGGATCTCGAAACTAGCCTCCTTGATTGGCAGGCCGTCCCTCAGGTTGGCAGCGATGCGGTCAGCGGCCTGACTGCCAAGTTTGATACCTGACGCCTCGCCCAATCTTTCGGCCACACGCTGGTTTACGAAGGCAGCGGTCAGCTCCGGGAACTCTCCCGCCGCCATCGCGTCTCCCCGCTGGAACAGGTCCGCGAGGCGCTGGCCATGCTGTGCGGCCAGATCCTTGCTCGTGTGGGAATGCTCCGGGTGCCGGTCATCGAAAACGAGAGAAGCACCCCTGTCGGCACGCAGCTGGTAATGCGCCTGCTGCCGCATCACTTCTGCCGCATCGGGAAGGCTCTGGCCGGCCCTCTCGTACCCCTCATTGACTTCTTCCCACGCAGCCGCCGCACTGATCTTCTCAGCGCCGCTCATCTGGCTGGTTTGCCGAGCGAAGGTTGCCGAATGCGTGGCCTCGCCATGGATGTTCTCGATATGGCGGCCGCCGCGATCCAGGATGGAGATTGCATCCACCATGTTGCTTGCTTCCACTCGGCGCAGCTGCTTCTCAACAACCGCCAGCTCGCCACGCAGCTCACGGTTGCTCGCCCCGTTTTGAGCCTGCCCATCCACCAGGCTGCGCTGCCAAGCTTGGGCCGCCGACAGGGCCGAATTTACAGCCAAAGCCGAAAATTCGACGCGGTGCCCGGTCTTCTTCGCTTCTTGAATCGCGGGAATAGCCCCATTTTCAACTCCCGGGGCGGGGTTGAAGACGACGCTACGGCCGTGCGCCATTGCCATTGCGGCGACATCGCTGGCCATGCTGTTGGCCAACTCCTGATTGGGCATTGCCCCCCGGAGGTAGCCGGCCGTGATGTGCTGCATGTCGCCGGCGCTGATGACCATCGCGCCGCCTGCAGACCGACCGCGTTCGGCGATGTCGTACATGACTGGCTGTACCGGCGCGCCCGACTGGCCGACGACGACGGAGAGGGTAGGGCGGTCAGACCGATCTACCCCTTGGCTCAGCACCTCGTAGGTGAAGGCGACCAGTTCCTGGCGCTGCGCGTGAGGAATGTCTGTCATCTGCTGCACAGGGTCACCCCCTGTCGGTCGAGCGCTGCACGCGCCTGGTCATCTGTGAGCGTCGCCTGCGCACGCAGGCCCGACACCGTGAGCCTGAGCGCAGCTTCCGCCTTCGCCAGAGCGACAGGATCGCTTTCACCCTGCAGCTCGCGAAGTGCGCCGCCTGCAGCCCCAATCGATTCCAGCGCCCTGGCGCGAAGGACCGCAGTTGCCAGGCCATGCGAAATGGGAAGGTCTTCGTTGTGGTCAGTCATGGCATTTCTCCTTGAATGGGCTGACCGAGATTGGCCAGCCCAGCCTTAACCCCGGTGTTACTGCACCGGACCGTCGCTCTGTTGTGGGGCGCGTTCTTGGGCCCGATCGCGGACCTCCACCGAAGGCAAGACCTCGCCGTTCTGCAGTCGATCGGAGACTTTTTCCCGGAATGCCTGCATGCCGAGGTCGTATGCAGGGGAGTTCTTGCCCAGCGCCTGCGACAGAGCCTTATCCATGACAGATTGCATGGCGAACGCCTTGGCCAGCTCCGGGAATTGCTTGGAAGCGGCTTGGCGGTCGCGCTGGGTGCGTGCGCTGGTGAACTTCTCCACTACCTCGGCAGCAGGATTGAGCTTCTGGGTATCGCTGCTCTTAGCCGGACCTTGGCTGATCGAGTTTTCCTTCCCATTGAGCTTCCGGTTGGCTTCGGCCAACGAGACCTCTTCGGGACTCGGCTTGTAGCCAGTCACTTCGAGCCCTCGGCTTGCCGCCTCCATCCACATCGCGGCCTTGAACTGTTCGGTGCCATTGACCTTGATGGCGCCCCAGCCACGCGTTTCAGCGGTATCAACCATCGCCTTGATAGCTTCCTGGTCGACGGCGAGCGGGGCCTTCAGCTCGTTACCCTTGTCAACGAAGACCACGGCGTCGGTCCGCTTGTCTTTCACTTCCGATCCGCTGATCTGGTAACGGTTAAGCAGATGCTGCGGGAAGCGAGGACCAGGTTGCTGCAGCTCGTTGGGTTCCTTCCGCTGGCGTTCGCCGGCGGCGCTGGGCTTATCGGCTGAATCGCTCTCTTCATCCTTGCCCTTGGCGGCTTTCTTCTCCTGGGCCTCGATCTGTGCTGAAGAACTCGCTGTTTGCGCTGCCTGCCCAACCGCCTGCGTGACCGGGGCGACGGCTGCTGCATGCGGCCCGGCAGCAACCTGGGCGGCTACGGGAAGACCGACTGCCGAAATCCCGTTGACCAGTGCAGCAGCTGCGACCTCGCGGAGAGGATCGGCCTTGGCCTTGCCGTCCTTTGCCGTCGCGATGGTGAAATCCGTCGTGACTTCCTTTAGGAGCGCCTTCGCGTCGGGGTGGTTTCCGGCGGCGGCTTTGACCAGCTCCTGGTACTGCGAAAATCGTTCCTTGAGGATCGGATTCTTTTCCAAGGCCTTTCCGACCTTTTCATCTTCCAGGCTCGCCTTGCTGAGGGCCTTTTCGGCAGCCTCAATGAGCTTCACAGCTGCGGTCGTCTTCGCCGGGGACATTGCACTGGATACGACAAAGCGCTGTTCCTTGACGGTAGCGCGATGCTTCAGCGTGGCGGCCGCTGCAGCTTCGGATCGCTGCACCAGACGGGCCAGCTGCGCCACTTGGGCCTTGGACAGGGAATGCAGCGGCGAATTGCCGCCATGTTCGTTCTGGAGGTTGCTCATGGGTAATTTCTCCCGCACGTGGACGCACGCCCGCTGCTGCGGGCGTGGGAATGGCTATCGGTTTGCCGAGCTGGCTTACTCGCGTTCAACGTCCTGCAGGCGGTGTTCGGATCGCACCTGGACCTGAGGCATGGGCTCGTTGTTGTGGATCTTGCGAGTGATTTTGTCGTCGAGCGTGGCGAGCAGTTCCTTCTGCTGGTCGACGGACGTAACCGCGCCCTTGATGACCTTCTCGCCTGCAGCACGGGCCGCAAATGCGTCAGCAAGTGCGGGGAACTCCTTGATGGCGGCCTTGCGGTCAGCAGCTGTGGTGGCGTTCTGGTATGCCTGGACGGCCGGATTGGCCTGCGCGGACTCGCGCGTGTGCCGACGTTCCAGCGCCTGGATGTCCTTGTCGTTGGGCGTGTGACCGTCCACCGTAATGCCCCGAACGGTGCCTTCCAGCCAGGCCATGCTCTTGAAGACCGGGTTGCGGCCTCGGACTTCCATCTTTTCCCAGCCACGCTCCGCCGCCGTTTCCACCATGGCGCGCACCTTGAAAGGGGTGGCTTTGCCATAGCTGTGCATGCGGTCTTTGCGGTCGACAAACTCAATCTGGTCGGGGAAGTTCGCCGACCGATAGCTGTTCTTGTCACGGATGAAATGCGGCGCGTACTTGGCGGCCAGAGGCAAAATACCCTCGGGCGAGTTCTTGCCATCGGTACGCACAATTTCATTGAGCGGCGCACTCGCCGCGTTGCGGGTGTTGCTTGCCATAAGAACGTCCTCCGTGGGCGTTGGTCTAGCGCCACCGAACAGGCAGTTTCGATAGCGACCATCGGGACTATCCCGACACTCCCACGATACCATGCGCCCGATCCCTTGACAAATGGCGCGGGGGCATGGTTGGCGTTAGTCGAACATCCGATCCAAGATGCCATTGGCATAGTCCTTCTTTTCTTGGTCAGTCGCTTCCTTGGGCGGGGCCGGAGGTAGTTCCTTGCCATTAACCCGCACGTCGCTCAGGTCCATATTCTCGATGTCATCCACGGCCGTGACAGCGCGGAACTTTGGCTGGTCGGTCTGCGCCGCCTCCCAGCTGACGGTTGCAGCCTTCGCCCGGGCAGGGATCGCCAGCTGGGGTATCTCGACCTTCAGCTCACCCAGCATCCGCGCTTTTTTGAAGTCTTCGTGCTTGGGAATGCCCTTAATGGCACTCAGGTAGGCACTCGTCATCTTGAGGCGCGGCAGCAGCATGCTGTGACTGAAATAGAACATCTTGTGCAGCCGCGCGGGGTATATGCCAGGAGCGAAAACCATCAGCTCGTCATCCGGGAACAACCGGACTTCGTCCGGCAAGAGCAGCGCTCTCTGCGCCTCGGAGTGGGTAACCGACTTGCGTTCCAGTGGCTTCCCGGACTTGCTGACGCTGTAGCTTGTGGTCTTGGGGAGCTCCTCGCTGATGTCCTTCGCCTCTTGGTACGAAACAGGCGTATACGCGACTCGGGTCTTGTGATTCTCGAAGAACACCTGAGCCTTCTGCTCGCCGTAGATATCGATGACCTGACCCTTGCTCTGATAGATCGTAATGAGCTTGACGCCGTAGCTTCGGTAGAAGGAGATGTTGCCCATGAATTCATCGAGCTCGCCGAGAGACGAGAATTCGTCCAGCATGAACATCAATTGGTGACGGTGTGATGGGTCCTGGCCGAACTCCACATCCGTATTGCACTGCGATGCCTGCTGGAAGAACAGATTCAGCAGCCCTCTCAGGCGACCCAGGTCCGGACCCGGCGTGACGACGTAGATGGACATCGCCTTGGAACGCAGCTCCCGGAAGTCGAAGTCATTGCCGCTCAGGGCAAGCGAAAGCAGCCGGTCTTTCGTTACCAGCTCCAGACCGGTGTTGAACTCGTTTCGGATGGACTCTTTGGTCTTGTCAGGCAGCTTGAGGAACTTGGCCATCGAGACAACCAGCTCTTCGGTGAAGGGATCATCAGTCTTCTGCCGATCGTCAATCTCCTTCTTTACCGCCTTCTCGTCCATGATGGCGCCGAATGCACCGATGATAGGCAGAGTGAGGTCCATCCCTTTTTCCATGTGCCAGACGCAGCACGCGAAGAACAGGTTGCGGGCGCCTGGCTTCCACGGCTCTCCATCATCCATGCTTGGTGGCCACAGCATTGCGGCGATTCGCTGGATGCCCTTGCCACGCAGCATGTGGTCATGGTCGACGTAGGTGAATGGATTCCAGCGGTGGGTTCGCCGCTCCTCATCTGACGGGTTGAAGACGAAAATGTCCTGGCCGAACTTCTGTCGAAACCTTGAGGACATTTCAAAGTTTTCCCCCTTGATATCGTTCACCACCAACGACCCTGGCCAGGTGTAGAGGTTCGGCAGCACGATCGCCGTACCTTTGCCCTGCCCGGTAGGAGCGCGGACGTCCACGTGGTGCTCCGGGTGAGCACACACAACGTCTCCGCCCGGCAGCTGCCCCAGCACAAGCCCACCACCAGCCAGCATCTTGGCCTTTTTCAGCTCGCTACCATTCGCCCACCGGCCATCGCCGTAGAGCGTGGCTCGTGGACGGTAGAACAGCATTAGCAGGAGGAGCACAACAATCGGGAGCGCGGCAATTGCGATCGCGGTGAGGAACTGCGGCCGGAGCTGGGCAACCCCCCAGTAGTCGTGCGCGTAGGTGAAGATTGTGAGGGGGGTGACGACGAAGGGCATCTTCCCCTTCCAGACCATCGCCACGAAGATCAAGCCCGCCACGTAGGAAGCAGCCACGCTAAGGATCGGCAGGCACAGCGCTGCAGCAATGAAGCGGCGTTTGGCATCTGTCATTTCAGACTTCGCTTTCTGAACGGGTTGTAGTAAATGCCGGTGCAGCGGCGACCGCGGGTGGTGCGTTCAATCTGCGCCGTCACGTCGATTGCCCCGAAGAGAATCTGCTTCAAGTCGTCGCGATCGATCTGCTGACCAGCACCGGACTCCTTGATGAGAAGCGTCAATTGGTCAAAGACGGTCAGTTCGTCCGCTGCGTGCATGGAAGTAATGCTCCCAGGATGCCCGGACATGACGTTGCGCACGTAGTACCAGGCCTCTTCGCCTCGGAGCTCTGCCAACAGCACTCGATCCGGGAACATGCGAAGCGTGGATTCAAGGAGGGATTTTGCCGTCGCGTTGCTGACGCCTTGGTTGCCACGGCTGTAGAACAGGTTGGCCACGTTGGCGTGGTTCGGAAGTACAAGCTCCTTGGCGTCCTCGATCGTGACCAGGCGCTCCGAAACAGGGATCACGTTCGCGATGCTCCGCATGAAGGTCGTCTTGCCCGAGCCGGTAGCGCCGCTGATGACGATGTTCTGCTTTGACAGAATGGCGTGCCGCCAGAAGTCGGTGAACTGGCCGGCCGCGAGCAGGCCCAGGAGCTGCCGTTCGTGATCCAGCAGCTCTGGATGGTTCAGGGCCTGCTCGCTCAGGTCGACCGACAGGCGGATACCCTCGAAGTAGTTGTGAGCCTCGTAGAAATCCAAAGGGAAGTCTTGGGTCGTAGGCTTGCGGAAGACCATCAACACCGTCTCGGGGCTACACGCCGGGGGCAACACAATCTGGACGCGCTCCCCGGTATCCAGCGAGGCGGAAAGCACTGGTTCGCGTTCGCTGATGGCCTGCTGTGTGGCGCCCGCAATCGCCTGTGCCAGCGCCTTGAGACGATTGAACGAGAGGGAAGGGCAATGGATCGTCTCCCACCCATTCGGGCCTTCAGTGAGCACCTCCAGGGGACGGTTGATGATGACCTCCCCCGTTGCACGCTCCAAGATGGGAGCCAGCTCTGCCATGGATCCTTTAACGCTGTTCCAGGCATCGTTTGACAGTTGTGCGTTCATTGCTTGGTGCCTGAGCCGTTCTGAAGTTTGAAGCCGTAGACCGAGGCGAAGTTGAGGTCTCTGGCCACGAAGATGTTCACAACGGCACCCGCCTCGGCGGACAGGGTGGGCGGAATGTTCACTGAGTTCTCCACGATGATCGAGGCAGCGTCGCGTGACGACTCAGCCGTTGACCCGAACGATATGTTTGTGTTCTCGCCGCCGGACTGCTTGGACGTGGCAAAACGGGCGACGTCGTCAACCAGGCTGACCAACATCGCTGAGCCGAACCGTTGCCAAAAATGGTTATTGACCTTGCCATTGATGCCGGTTCTGCCCATGCCATCGGCGGCCGGGCTGTCCAGGTCGATGCGGACCCCATAGGGCGTGCGGACGGTGTTCCACAGCACGAAGGCGCGTTTCATGCCGGCCTTGATCTGGCCTGTCTGATAGGTCCCAACCACCTCGGACCCAGCCTCAAGCAACACGAACCTGCCGTTGGCGGAGTAAACCGGCTCACTGAGCTGACACGATGCGAAGCCGGACAGTTGGCTGTTGAATGCCGTTTTCAGTACGCAACGAGCAACCGTCCCCTGGGGCATGGTGAAGTTCTGATCGAGCATCATGCTGGCCGTCGCGGCGGCGAACTTGTCGCCCTGCAGCTGCGAGGCGAGGCTGGGCGGCGCGTCGGAGTCCAACCCCTTTGCGCCCGCACCGCCACCGGCGCCGGCACTGGCCTTGAGCGCCGCGTTCACCGCCTGCATGTACATATCTTCCTCGGAGACCGGGGCGGCGGCTGGGGCCTTCTGGCCCGCCATTGCTCCTGGTGCCCCTTGGGAGCTGAAGGCGAGCACCGGGGCGCGAATGCGCCGTTCACGCAGGTCGAGCTCCGCCTGCTGGGCCTCGGTCAGTGCAGGGGCCGGGCCGGCTGCTGCGGCCGATCCCGGGGCCGCAGAAACGCCATTCTCGTATCCTTCTGCAGGGTCTGCGGCGTCGGCCGGGTCGCCGGCCGGTTCGTCACCGCGTAAGGGAAGGTCCTTCGCGATCGCCGCCTGCAGGTCATCGGGCAGAGGCGCGGTGTCGCTGGGAAGCGCGCTCGCTTGCTTCTTCTCCTGACCGACGGAGTCATGCGACTCCTGCTCGCGCCCTTCCTGCCACGTTTTCCACATGTACGCCGCGAGGGCAGCGCCGAAGATCACTCCGACGATGAGAATCAGGACGAAGATCGTCTTGCCTGAGATGCCGGAACTCGCCCGAAGCGGCGGAACCTCACCCAGCTCCATTGCCTTTTTACTCATTGTTTCCGCTCCGCAGCGTACGCATAACGCCATCAACAGAGGAACCGCTTACGGGCTCCACTCGATCCTTGCCGTATCCGTGGTTGACGATGCAGGACTCCGCATCACCCAGTCGCACGATGAACTTCGGCGACGTCTCAAAAATGACCATGGTTTTCCCGTCGATGCGCCCGTTCGGGATCGCGGTCGAGCCGTCAGGGAGTGTTGTGTGGATCACCGGCAGCGGTTGGCCCTGTCCGAAACGGAAGTAGGTGAAGCGACCGTCGTCCCACGCCTCGGCCGGGTTGAGACCGGCGTTCTTCCTGCAGCCGGCATAGTCCCGGTTGACGGGATCTGGCTTCGCTTCCATCGCGGTCACGGTCTCTTTCACCTGGCTGGCAACTACCTGGGCGGTCTGCTTGATGGCCGGATCGGATTCGTAGGTGAAGATGATGAAGAGCGGGATGTCTTCTGGCTTTGCCGACGCGCGGTCCACGCTGTCAAGTACAAACTGGTACAGACGCTTGTTGGTGATGACGGCCGCATTGGTCCGGCCATCCGGCTCGCGCGGCTTAACGAAGAGATGGTTCTTACTTGGTGCAATCTCCCACGCAAGAGAGTCGCCCGAGGCAACATCCGTTACCTCCTCGTCAGCTGCGAACTGGATATGGGTCGAATAGCCGAAGACGCCCCGAATGGTCACGATGGCAAGCGGGTTGTACTCGATGACACGGATTCGTGGGTCGAATCGTGACTTGGTCTCCCGCTTGTTCACGTCGATGCTGGGCGCCGCAGCCGCCGGACACGCTATTAGAGCCGCAAGCAGGCCGGTCATCACGCAGGCTCCGAACCTCGACATCACTTTGCCCCCGGCGGCGTCTGGAGGATTTCTTCATCTCGACGGTAGTCGTGAATGACCATGCCAAGCGGATTGATGGTCCTTGCCCCGATTGTCATTTCGCGCTTCTGGTACTCATACGCGATCGTGGCGATCCAGTAGGTAGGCTGAGTGCCGCCCTTCGAGTCCTTGACGCGCCGGGTGTAACGCACCTGAGCGGCGCCCTTGCCGATGAAGGAAATGTTGCGGATCTGAATGTCCACAATACCTGTTCGATACTTTGCAATCGGGCTATCCGGATTGTCTGGATGGATCCAGAGCTGATATTCCTTGAAGACCTCGGGCGAGGAGAACAGACGCACGGTCTCGTAGTTGTGCTCCACGGTAGGGTCAGAGAACTCCTCCCGGGCACGGGTGTAGGTAGCGATGAAGGCGCTGTCGAGGGTTTCGTTCCAGGTCTGGGTACGTTCTTCCACCTTGACGAGCTGGCGTGCCTCGCCGGTGGTGTAGTCCAGACCCATGACGAACGGCTGCACTTCCTTTTTCGTCACCGCCAGCCAGCCAGCGACGGCAATGGCCACCGCCGCGACCGCAAGGCTGCCGATCGTAACAATGGTCGAATTCTTCACCTGCTGGCGTGCGGACGCTACGGCGTCGGCGTCATAGCGCCGCGCGTCTTTGAGGAGCGCGGCGGTAAACGGATCCAGGGCGGCGTCCGACCGCACGCCATTGAGGTTTTCGTCAGGGGTTTGCATGGGTCATTCCGCCCGGGGGGCTCGGCTTATTGATCGGGTAATACGGGTTGCAGGCGGTCAAACAGAGCAGCCCACAAACAAGCACAGCTATCCGAAGCTTATGTTTTCTTGACACTGTTCTTTTTCCTTGCGTTTGCTAGAGCTGCGCCATGCTCGTTGGCGGATTGCCCAGCTGATCGGTAGACCATCTTTCCGCTGCGCATATCGCGGTGGAAATCGCCACCGAGGAACTGGCCGACGCCTTTGGCCGGGTTCATAGCAAAACGCCCGGCAGAGGTTGCAGCCTTGACCGGCAGCGTTGCGCCCTTGGCCGCTGCCTTGAGCGTGTGGCCGGCGCCCAGGCTGATGCCACCGACCAGGCTTGCGCTTATGTCGTCGGCTTTAAGCAGCATCGCCACAGCGATGGCGAAGACGATGGCGGTGCGAACGGCAAGCACGATCGCTTCCGATATGGCCATCCCCGAGGTTGCGGCGCCGAGCGCACTGTTGCTGAACGCAGTGATCAGACCCAGAGTGATGCCGACAATCATCATCACCACCACACCGTAGAGCGCGTAGTTGGTCGCTGTGCGAATGAAGCTCTCGAACATCGGTTTCGTTGTGTCCCATATGCCGGCGATGATGAAGAGCGGACCGAGGGAGGTCACAATGCCCAGGCTGACATATCCGATAAAGATCAGGCCGGCTGCGATCGCGACGAAGACCACGACGGCAGCAATGAGCAGAAGGCCCATCAGGAAGAATCCGATGCCATCAATCGGGTCCCAGGACGACGTTGCCTTCCACAGATTGGTCGCGTTGCAGAAACCACGGTTGGCGGCAAGGTCCAGGGCCGTCCCCATCTGAATTTGCCCCTCGTTGTCCATTCGGATATCAGCAGGGTTGAAACTGCCGACAGCCACGACTTGCGCGAGCTGCGACGGGGCGGTCCAGAACGTGTCAGTGACGAAGGCGCTGTAGTAGGAAGCCGTGCCGGCCACCGTGGCGAACACCATGGCCCTGGCCCACCACCAGATTAGGTCGCTGACAGAGCCACCGGCTCCGCCTCGCGCGAAGTTCAGCACCCAGATGATGGAGTATGCGGACACGCCGGCGGCCGCAATCCCTGCCGCCCAGGAGCCGACTGCCGCTGCGCCAGATTCCACCTGGTGGCGCAGTTGCATCGTGGCGTCCGACGTCAGGAACTCAACGATTTTTAGATCCACCTGGCACGCTTCGGCCATGGTCGTATTCCCCTGTTCCGTGGTTGAGGCCTGCTATCGCATGGTCCGGATGTAATGGCGGACCAGCGGCTGAAAGGCACACTCATTTGCGATGAAGTAGACGATTTCGGTGCCGTCCGCAGTCCTTTCGACGGGCCGCACCAGTCCCGCGCGCTCGGCGGTATCGAAGGCCCACCATGCTGCGGCTGTGAAGCAGACGTAGCCGCCCCACAGTCCAACGCATAGGGCGGCGGGCAAAGCAGGCGGGGAGCTTGGGGGCACCTGCAGGGCGACGCAGGCGCCGGCGACGGCGAGCACGGCCACGTCGGTCAACAGCTGTACGCGCACGCCAATCACAGCGAGTTGATGGAATGCCGGCGTTCGACGGTGCTGCAGAGCTCGCGAAGCCGGTCCGATTTGTCCTGCCTGGCCTTGCAGGCCTGCTCCGCCAGTTGAAGGTCGGTGTCTTTAATGTTCTCGGCACCCCATGCGTTGACGTCCACGTCGGAGGGCAGCGAGAGGCTGCGGCCGTCGGCCAGGGGCAGGGTGTCGGCAGGCTTCTGGCAGCCAGCAAGGCCCGCAGTGGCCAGGATGCAGATTGCGAGGATTTTGTGGTTCATGAATCGTCTCCTATTAAAGGCCGTTCAAGGCCTTGCGGTAATCGTGGTTGACGCGCTGGCGCTCCATGTTTCGCTCAGCGTCAATGGCTTGGCCCTGGGAAACCAATCGGACGAGCTCATTGTTAAGATTGGCAACCTCAATCCCAATGCGAGCTGTCAGGTCTTGGATGGCCTTGGGATCCTGGGCCGTCTCGATGCGGGCGCCCAGCTTGCCGATTTCATCGAAGCGTTCGTTGGCACGGTCGTAAACGGCATTCGCGGATGCTTGCGCGCGGACTTCGCGGTCGGCGCTGCGTTCGGCGGCCTTCAGGACTGATTCGGGCATGGTGGCCAGGTCAATTTTTCCAATGTCGCCGGCCATCTGACGAATCGCCTTCAGTCGATTCGCGTACTCCGAGCCCTGCTCAGCAGCGCTAAGTGTCTCCTTCCAGTTCTTGGGGATGTAGTCGCGCTTGAGGTCTGTTTTGAGATTGCCCATGCCGCGCGCACCGCTGAACGACTTCGCCTGGTCCTCAGCCTGTTCGATCTGGCGCTTCAGGGCTTCCATCTGCTTGATGGCCTGCTGCACCTGGACGATGTTCTGCACCAGATTCGTGGGGTCCAGGGTGACGAGCTGGGCGCCGGCCCCAAGGGGTGCTGCGAGAGCCAGTGCAGTTGCAAGGGCGATAAGAGTCTTCTTGGCGTTCATCGTTTTTTATCCTGCTGCGGTCATTTGATAGAAGATGGGGAGCCAGTCGTCGGGATAGTCACTATTGGCCTCGCGCCGCGCCCTCTCGCAGCGGGCGATAAGAGTGTCCGTTCCGCTAAGCACGTTCAGGTGCCTGTTCATTCCGGCCAAGTTGAGGTTACAAACTGCACTTACACCAGGCTGCTTGAAGAGGAATCCGCGGGGGTTGGACTGCGGTAGTTCCACCTTTAACAGTTCAAACTCTGCATCCGTCAGGCCCAGGCCATCCACGTACTCGCTGTATTTCGCGTTGGGGTTAGGGAGCAGAAGCTTGGACACCGTCTGTTCGACCAGCGTCGAGGCTAGTTCGGATTCCAGAATCTGGCTTGCCATCTGCGTTCCCAGGAACGCCAGCGAGTCCAACTTGCGAAGGAGCAAGAGCTTTGCGTCAATCCACGGCCTGAAGAAGGGGTACCTCAGGAACGATTTGAGTTCGTCAATGTTGATGATTGACGGGGTTTTGCCGAGGTGCGAATCCACGCGGTGGAACAGGTACTTGACCAACGGCCCGCTGACGACCGGGTTGTCCATGAAGTCAGTATTGTCGAATCCAAAATGGCGACCCTTGCTGAAGTCAATGACGTCATCGCCGCCGTGGAATGCCCACGCATGCGGGCCCTCAGTCCACTGCCTCATGCGAATGGTGCTGTTAGCTCGCTGGTCCAGGCCATTGACAAGATGGGTAAGCGTTCGCAGTTCGTACGTTTCTTCGGTCATCACGAAGCGTGTGCGCTCGACAATGCTCTTCTGTTCGTCAGGCGACAGGCGGTCTTCGCCGGCTGCCAGCAGAAGCGTCATTTCGATAGCGAAGGCAAGATGCTCGGCCGGGTCAAGCTTCAGAAAGTTGAAGCCGGTTGGCTGGCCCGTTTTAAGGACGGAGTACTTGCCGCCCATGGCACGAACGAAAATTTCCTGCCCTCGGCTTTTATCGAAGGTGAAGACGGTAGGCTTATTCTTGTCCTGTTGCGCGACCATGAAGGTTTGAACAGTCGTCTTGCCCGCACCGGTGGGACCAAGAATGAGCGTGTTTCCGGGTGCCTTATCGTCAGTAGCCTCCGTACCCGCTTTCGTGCGGCTCTTGCGCATGTCGTGAAACGATGCGAAGAAAGGAGTGCCGGCCTCGGTCAAGAACATGGTTGTGGCAGGGCCCCATTGATTGCCGTCCCTTCGGCCCATCGGATGGCCGTGGAAGGAAGAGAGGCCTGCGAAGTTGCGCGACGTAATCGGTGCAGGCCGGGGGCGCCACTTCAAGATGCCAGGGAATTGCGAGAGGTAGGCAGGGAGCAGGGCACTATCCTCACGCGCTGCGACGTGTCCGCAGTCCATGAGGTTCTCTTCTGCTTGGCTGAGTCGCTTGCTCAGCTCCTCGCGTGTATCGGCCAGGACCATCATGTGAAGTTCGTGCCTCCCAAGCGACACGTTGTTCGCCTGCAGCTCTGCACGAAGGCTCTCGAAGGCCTCGATTTCGTCTTTGGCGGCGTCTCCGCTCGCCTCCATTCGCTTGGCCTGCAGAATCACGGCTTGGTCTGCTGCTTGCTTACCCATGAAGGTGAAGCTGTTGGTCATCAGGTATGGGAACGGGAGGTTCAGCGTTTTGTTCAGGTTTCCGGCGTAGGTGTGATTGGGGTACGTCGTCGTGGAGAGAATTGCGCCGAATTGGCGCTCAGTCGCGAAGTCGCGCACAAAGGCGTTGACGCCGAACGTGTGCCGCGAGCGCGCGATGATGTCGCCCGCTCGATGTGGCGTAAGCGGCACCTTGGAGGTCTTGCCGTTGGCGATCAGTGCGAGGAAGCTGTATACCTCCGAGAACACGACATCGCGTTCCCGGTACAAGGACAAGGCGGAGGGTCTGTACACGGCCAGGCTCGCGATCAACCGGTCCTTGAGGGAATTGACTCTCTCAATTCGTTCCTCTAGGCCTTCGTTGGCACCCTCGGCGTCTTTCTTCTTTTTGAACAGCTTGTCGAGCTTCTCGGGCCCAAGAATGCCGACCGAGATGTACAAGTCATTCGCGAATAGCTCCTCCTTGGCACAGCGCGCCTTGTACGCCTCGTTCAGGTCATTTGCGAAGCCCGGTTCAAAAGTGCCGGGGGCAAAGTCACTGATGCGGTAGTGGTACGTCGTGCGCCAGATGAACACGTCCGGTGCCCCGATCGCAGTCAGGGCGTTGTGTAGCGCCTCATGCCAAATGACAAGTTGCTCGTCTCCTGCCGTTTCTGCTGTGACTCCGGCTACTTTCAGCACGAAGAAAAGTGCGCCTCCGTCGAGACGCACGATTTCAGGGGTAATGTGGCCCGCGTAGGGGAGGTAGCTCGCAAGGCTTACCTCGTTCTTGAACCATGCGGTGGTTGAAGCTGCGCTCATCGCTTTCTCATCGGGTTGGCAGCCAGGGAGCGATTGCCGCCCCAGTACCGCTGTGTGGTGATGCGACGTGATGCTGCAAACTTCAGCCACATGTAGCGGAATGCGAGAGGGTCTCTCTCGCATTCCACCCGTGCGGCGATCCAAAGCAGGACGACCACGCCGACGACTGCCAGTGCGAAGAACGCTGACAGGCCCAGTAGGAAGACCAGGCAGGCCCCCAGGATCATGGTGAGAAGCAGCACCACCAGCACGACTTGGGGCACGCCCGCGACCGTCACCGGGCGGGTCATGCCTTTAAACACGGGATCTCCGGCCATTGAGGCTAGGCCCGGTTAGACGTACATGCCGATTGCAGTCACGATCACACCGACGATTGCGCCGGCGAATACCCAGCGCGCCATGTCGGTCCACTCGACGACCTTGAAGGCCCACAGGAGCACCGAGACGGTGCCACCGACGCCAAGAATGCCGATACCGATGGGCAACACCCAGTTCGTGCGCGCGTCGTCAATCTTGCCTTTTACGATATTGCCACCGGATTGGGCATGTGCCAGTTCGGGCAGGAGAGCGAGCAGCAGGGTGAAGGCGATGGCGGTCCAAAACACTGCTTTTTCAATCTTCGCTACGTTGTTCATTTTTTCCTCGAAACGGGGTTGTCTTTTAGACGACCGCCCCGTTCCGAACATGGACAAAGGGCAGATCGCCGAACTTCTCCAAGCTGTTGAGCAAGGTGTCCAACGACTTGAAGTACCTGACCTGGCTGCCACGCATCACGTGCAGAACCAGGAATCCTTCTTCGGCAGGTTGGCGGATAGGAACTACCTTCTGGCTCCGCTTACCTGCTCTGGTCCGAAACTCCACGCGTTCTGTTGGTAGGACTGCTACCCAGTAACCGGCCGTGGTTTTCGTGACCGTCAGCTGCTTGATGGCCTTTCGCTGTTGGAGTACCAACAGCTCGACCTCATAGATCACCCCCTTGGGTCGGTACTTGGATCCGAACACGAGCACCTGTTCGACGATCACCTGGTTGTTCGGTGCCATGGCGGCCTTCTGCTGGGTTGACGGGAGGCAAAGAATAGCCGCCCGGGACACCCGAATTCGTCAAGCCGTTGTTTTGCAATGGATAAGTGGTCGAAATCTCCCCCTCGTCGGCCTGATTTGGCGCAAAGCCGGGCTCGGCTGCAGCAGGGGGGGCGGGGGCAGGGCGGGGTGGAGGCGCCGCGTATACCTCGCGAGCTTTTGCCCGCCCGTAGGTATCCCAAGGTGCCGGGTCACTCTGTTCTGCGGTCGGGGAAAGGTTCGCCTTGCCCAGGGTCCACATGAGTTCCGCTTCGATCATGCGTGGATCGTCGCCGGCCTTGGAGCGCGCGTTTGCTCGCGCCATTGCTGCTGCCACCACCTTCTCCGCATCTCCACCGGCTGCAGGCGGGCGTGCGAAACCGCGCCCAGGAACCAAGGTCCCGAAGGCGGCAAGAAGAGCGATGGCGAATCCCCATTTCATCAGGCGACATTTCTACAGAAACGACGTTATGTAGAACACTGTCGCATAGTTGCGACACTAGCGCAACTCCGGTATCGTGCGCGCACTTGCCAGCTCTTCGGCGCGACTGCTGCAACATCCATGAACTTCACGCGTACTGCCTTCTTCCTTGCCTTGGTAGCTTCATCCCAGCCCGCACTGGGCCAAGTTGCCGTATCGATTGATCGTGAATCTCTCAGCCTTGTCGGCAGCGCTGGAGGTTGTCCGGAGGATGCGGTGATCTTTGTCACCGACCAGGCGGCAGTTCGCCCGGTGTGTACTCGGCCGCCGGCGCGAGAACTTGAGGGCGCTGCCCAAGCGGCATCGCAAAATGTGATGGGCAACACGCTTCAGCCGCCAAGCGCGCCGGCGGCGCCTACTTGGGTGGCGCTGGCGGGCGCACCGGTCCAGGCGACCTTGCGGACGTGGCTGCCTGAAGGTTGGGAGCTGAAATGGGATGCGCCAAGCGATCCGCGAGGGCCTTCCGTGCAAGTCCGTGGCGATTTCATGGATGCCGTCAAGGCCTTGTCCGCAACCCGTCAGCAGTGGAAGGGGCCCAAGGGCGAGAGCGGAACCTTGCTTCAAGTTCTTGCATTTCCGAAGCAAAAGATCATCCAGGTACGCGCGAGCGACGTTCCGCAAGCGTCGCCCCTGCCTCTCGCATCCGCTCCAGCCCCGATTGCGGGCGAGGGCAGGGCTAACTGACCTGACGCCGTCAGGCGTAGGGGGAGGGGACAGAATGCAGCAGACACACACAGCAAGAACGGTCGTTGGCATCGGAGGCGAGGATCTGGCGTCGTCCGAACTCCTCGCCATTCGGTCATGCGCTTGGGCCGTACAAGCGCTCGCGGAGCGCATCGCTTCGACGCAAGAGCCACAGCCAGAGCCAGACATCTGGATTGCTGTGTCGCAGCTCAACGCCTCAATCGAGGCTATTTCGGCAGACGCTCTAGTCGGCGGCAATGTGTCATCGAGGAGCGCCCAGGTAAGCCGCGCGTTCTCGTTGGCGAAGACAACCGTGGATCGCTTTGGTGCCGAGCCCACGACCGTCGCAACGCTGGAACCGACCGACCGCCAGGTGCTGGCGGGGCTGGTGCACCGCTACCCGATCACCGACTGACCACCAGAAGGCGGGAGCCTTCCAAGCACAGTGCTAGCGCTGCTGTCAAACCAAAAAACCTTTTAAAATCAATCGCTTAGTTCGCATAATGCGGATTATGTAAACCGAGGAGTTCAATAATGGGAGTGTTGCGTAACGCAATCGAATCGGCCATCGAAGAGGCCTCGCCGGCGACTGCGGGCGTGGCCGTGTGTGTCGCCTTGGAGGACGTGCTGGGCCTTACGGGCAACGGTTGGTTCGATGACGACCCCGTGGTCCGTACGGCACTGGGAATCGACCAGGCTGATGCCGATGCGATCGCCGATTCGTCGGTCATGGGGCTGCAGATGTCGGTGAAGTCATCCGCATGAAAATGAATGACGCAACCCGCACCCGGTGGCTCAGTGAGCTCTTCTGCGACCCGGTCCGGGCCGCCGACCTGGCCTTCGCTCTCCGTATCTCAGATGACCTGAGCCCCTCCCCCGCGACGGCCCATACGGCGCTGTTGGTGATGCGAGCCGCCCTCGCCCGGGCGTTGGAAATGAGCGAATCCGAAATCCTTACCGCTGTCGAGCTGTCGCGGCTCGCTGCTCAAAAACTGGAGCTGTCGACCAATGACCCGAACTGATATGACCGGCTCCGTCGCGCGCGGGCGCCTCGGTGCAACCGCCGCGTTGATGCTCTCGCTGGCACTCGGCGTAGGCGGCAGCGGCCAAGCAACTGCTGCCCCCAAACCCTCGACCGAGACCCCCGCTGCCCAGACGTTCGCGACCGTGGCCCCCGTGCCAGCTGCAGACGAAGCCTTCGCAGTAGTGGAAGACGCGGTCTACACGCCGCCGGCACCACCAGCTCCGCCGCCGCGAATCATCCCCCAGTGGAAGGTGCCGGCCGACACATCGCTACGCCAGGTGTTGGCCACGTGGGCCCGGCAGGAGGGCTGGGAGGTCTACTGGCCCAAGGTCGACGAAACAACCGACTGGGTCACCGTGGTGGACGTGACCTTCCGGGCCAACGACTTCGAGGAAGCCGCGCGAAAGTTCGCTGCAGGCCTACCGCCAGAGGTTGGCATCGCGCTCACGTTCAACCGTGCGAACAACCCGAAGCTGCTTCACGTCAGCGAAGCAACCCGTAGGCAGACAGCCATAAGCGATGGCAAAGAGGAGAACCTTTAATGCGCCGACACACAAGCATCAAGATTGCCGGTGCCACCCTTCTGAGCCTCGCGCTCTCGGGCTGCCTGTCCACCGAGGTCAGGCGCGAGATTGACAACCAGGAGCATGAAGTCAGGTCTGCGTTCGCGCAGCAGCCGGTGGTACCTAGCACCCACTCTGTCCAGGTCAACGAACGGCTCTTCATACCTGTTCGTCGGGTCAAGCTGACGGCGAATCAGCAGCGCAGCTCTTGGCTCGCCTCGAAGCGCGTCAACCTCAAGCTGGACAACGCGGTGCCACTGAGCACCGTCCTCAACATGGTCAACGATGAAGGGGTGAACGTCGTCAGCGACATCTCCCTCGACAGCTACACGTGGTCGGGCAGGATCAACAATGCGGACCTGGACACTGTCCTCCGGGTCGTGCTGGGCGGCGTGGGCTTGGACTACGACGTTGATGAAGGGCGCCGTCTGGTAACGGTGCGACCAGTGCGTTCCAGGACGTGGACCTTGAACGTCGGCCCGCGCTCGACGACGTTTGCCAGCGGCGGGGCGAACGCGACCAGCCTGAGCGCCAACGACACGGACATTACCAGCGCCGGCAGTGGCGGTATCTCCGGGAGGGGCATGGGCGCAACCAGCGGAGCCAATGGTCAGCAGGCTGGCGTTGGTGCCCGGATCTACTCGGCTGACAATTTCTGGCAGTCGCTCCGGACCGAGCTGGACAATCGCCTGCAGGTCAGGACGCCAGCCGGCCAGGGAGTGGTGGCTGGCCAGGCGAGCGGATCGGCCGCGGCGCCGCTGGCCCCCGCTCCGATTACGGGCGGCGCAGCAGTCGCGCCTGCGGGAGATACCGGGTCCAGCCAAGGCACGCGCAGCTGGATCGGGTCCTATGCAATCAACCCAGAGACCGGTTCCGTGACCGTCTCCGGTCCTGCCTGGGTCCTTGCAGACTTGGACACCTACATGACCAAGGTCCAGGCGATGTACAACGCCTCGATCACGTTCAAAGGTGAAATCCTCATGGTGTCGAGGAAAAGGAGCGACACCGAAGGTCTCGACATCTCCTCCTTCGCAAAGTTTGCGTCGGGACGCTATGGCGCGGTAATCCAGAACAATGCGTTGGGCGGCGTCACCGTGTCGATGCCAAACGGAGGCGGCATACCGTCCGTCAGCGCAGGGGCGCAGACCGTTGGCGGCGCGCTGATCGGGGTGACATCAGCCGCTGATTCCCTGCAGGTATTCAGCGCGTGGCTGTCGGAGGCCGGTCGCGTCTCCATCGTCGAAGAGCCCGTTGTCACTACGACGTCGGGTGTGCCTGCTGAGTTCAGCAACAAGTCACCGGTGTACTTCAACCTGGTCTCTCAGGAAACGGCATCCGGCGGCATTGGCGGTGCGGTGAGCGCAACGCGAAATACGCTGCAGTCAAAGTCTTTCGGCACCCAGCTGACCATCAACCCGAGGTTCGACTACTCGACAGGTCTGATTCGGGCTCAGATCAACCTTAATCACGTGCTGCCGAACGGCACGCAGGAAATCAAGCAGACGATCAACTCGGGCGATTCCGTAACCACCATTCCAACCACCGTCCCCCTCGGAACGGAAATGGCCTACAACGGCGAAGCACTTCTGCGCGATGGCGACCTCATCATTGTGGGCGGCCTGAACAAGCAGAACCGCACCTTGTCAGAGGACGGCCTTCCAGTCGGGCGGAATCCTCTGAGCGTCATCACCGGGAAGAAGGCAGCGGCACGCGACCAGCAGACCTACTACTTCGCGCTTCGCGTGCACGTCGAGGAACGCTGACATGCGCAGCGCCGTCCGTGGCTTCACTCTGTTCGAGCTCCTGATAGCCGTCGTCATTGTCGGCATCCTGATACTGCTGCTGTCCCCGCTCTTCGCCCAGTACGTGACCTCCACGCGGGCGGCCTATCGCGAGCAGGCGCAGCAGGACAATCAGGCCATCGCTGACGCCATGGTCCAGTGGGCGAAGGCGAATGGCGGACATCTACCGGCGCCCTACACGGGAGCGGGCTACACGATGACTGTGCACAACCCGCTCGGAACATCAGCGGCCGAGGTCAGCTTCCGTGCAGCACTCTCCGACCTGTCACTGTCCCGCACTTCAATCAACGATGACGGAACCGCCGCCAGGAATGTCCGGGTGTACCAGCGGGTGGGCGGTCTTACCAAGGATATGCCGCTATACGTGCGCTCCGGGCCGGCCGTACGGCTGACCTACGACCTCGGCGTCCTGTACATGACGGAATGCCCGCTTTCGGGAGGCTCGTGCAATCCGTCCCCGTCAACGGGCCGGCCGGGAGCGTCCCCTGCCCTCACCACTGCAAACAGAAACACCTGGACCGCAGTCGCGCCAGACATCGGCGCGAAGTTCGTGTCTACCCTCCCCCATGAAGTCGAGATGTTGTCAGCTACAGCGCGACGCGCGGACCGTGTGCGCGATGCGTTGCTCGCCTACTACAGGGGAAAGCAAATCTCGGCGGCCGCGACCGATACAACGAACTGGTATCCCGGCAGCGCCTTAGCAGGCAAGAGCCCGGCTGGCAATCAAGGGTGTAGGGATGGTTGGTATGCCTTAGACAGCACCCAGATCCTGCCGTTGGTTGGCCTATCCCAGCAGGAGTTCGGCGTCACGGCCTGGGGCGGCCGATTTGAATACTGCGCCGATTTCGACCCACTGGGTAACAAGTCACCGAACGCCCCACCCCACGCCGCAGCAGTCCGATTCAACGCAGACGTCTCTAGTGCTTCCCCGCCCGACCCGATGGTCATCTCCAACAACGTTGTACTCACCCTCTGAAGAAAGGAATTCCTAAGTGAAAAATTACTCGTTCTCCCGTAAGCAGCGCGGCTTCACGCTGTTCGAGCTGATGATTGCGGTCGTCATCATCGCCGTGCTCACAATCCTCTTTGTCCGCGCAATGAACGGCAACACCGACGGCCCCCGTGCCGCCATGCTGATCAAGACCGCCAGCTCGATCACTCAGAACTTCGGCCAGGTCGCGCGAACCTGCGGGGTCTCCTACACCGTGTCCGGCAACCCCGTTCCGGCTGCCGGCAAAACCGCTCTGGACGTGGTGTTCGAGGGCGACACCGCCGTTTCCTCTGCCTACCAAGCCTGCTACTACGAGTCATCTGTCCGCGCATTGCGTGAAACGGCCAACCGTTCCGGCAGCGCCTGGAAGATTGAGGAATACCCGGTGCAGCTGACCGGCGGCGGTCCCCGCACCAAGTTCAACGTCATCTATCAGCAAGTACCGGACGAGGTCGCGCTTGCGATGGCGCAGAAGTACAACACGAACTTGACGGCCTTGGCCGCATCCGACACTACGAGCGACGTTGTTCGCTACAGCGCCGCGTCGGGTGGAACCAGAACCGTTACCGTGATCCTGGAGTAAACCGTGTTTCCTGCGGTGGTCATCGTCCTCTTCCTTGCGATCGCGGCCGGCGTTTACGGGCTCACGGCTACCCAGACCACGCGGGCCGAGGGTATGCAGGAGCAGTCAGCGCTGGTTGACCAGGCCAAGATTGCGGAAGGGATCGAGCAGTACATGGCAATAAAGGGCTATCCGCCGGCGTCGCTTGACGCCCTTGTCCAGGAGGACGGTTTCGAGCATCTGCGCAGTGCCCGAAACCGCTGGCAGAAGTACGCCAATGGCAATGGCCTGAACGATGGTGTGTGGCAGTTTGAGCGCGCCGCTTCCTGGACGACGTTCCGCAAGGACGGAGGGGCCAGCTACCCGACCGAGAATGCCTGCGGCACGGGTAGCGTGGCGACGGCCGCGAGCTGGTGCGGCGCGGCGGATGGGGTCTGGTTCAGGCGCGAGACGCGGGAGGACTACAACACTGCGATCGCATCGCAGCGCGTAAGGCAAATGCGGACCCTGCAACTGTTCGCTGATCACTGGACCGCGCGCCAATCCTTCCCTTCAACCGGCAACGACGGCGCTGGGCTGGGAGCTGGGCAGCAGCGCAGCTTGGCTCAACTGGCTGGCTTCACCGGAGCAGCCACCACATGCGCGGGCGTCTTTGTTTGGCAAGGGATCCCGCTCGACTGCGGCGCGCTGTTCGACCACTGGGGATCGCCGGTGATTTACCAGTTTCAATCCACCACATCCATCGTGTTGACCACCGAGACCCCGTTCCGAGCTGCGAACGGGATCCAGGTGGTGATCGCAACCCCGCTTTCCGTGCAGGAGTAATGACATTGTCGACCAACGTTCAACTGACGGCGCATTGGGGCTGGTCCAATCCCCCCGAGGAGGTCGTTCGCATCGCCCGGATTGCGGACGATTCAGCAGGTGACCAGGGTGCTGTGCTTCGATCGCTGGATGTCCTGGATCGCGCCACGCTGGCGCGTCTGTTAGAGACTAAGCCTGGCCACCTCTCCGTGATTGAGTATGCCGTGGTTGAGCAGCCAGCCAAGGTGCAGCCCTACGTGGAGCAGGTGCTGGCCCTTTCCAGCCGCCAGCCATTCTATGCCCAGCTCAAGGTGCTTGACCCACACGCTGGAATGAAGGCACCCAACGTCGTACGGCGCTGCGAGGCCCTTGACTGCGTGCTCATGCTCATTGAGAGCAGCCGTCCCGTAATCGTGTTCTCCAGCCACAAGAGCATGATGCAGTTCGGTATTTTGGGCCGTAAGGATAAGCAGCAGGACCCGCTGCTACAGGAGGCTGGCGAAGAGCCACTGCTTGCGGTCGGATCCCGAGACGACATCTCGGCAATCATTGCGCAATCAGGCGGCCGCTCGGAAGTTTTCGCCGCCGAGCAAGCCCAGGTGTGGCACGCATCTTCCAGTGAGACTCAGAGTAGCCAGGCGCAGCGTGAGCTGGCGCGGCTGCTTGACCATGCCATTGAAAAGGGCGCAAGCGACATTGCACTAGTCCCCCGGCGCGATGGCACCTACAGCGTCAAGATCCGCCGCTGGGGCGCGTTGGTGGATCCCCGCACAGCTGGCAAATGGAACCAGCAGATGGCTGCGGATGTCATCGGTGTGCTTGAGGACAAGTCCGGTGCAAACCCCAGCAAGACCATTTATCGGTCCCCCCGCGACGGACAGATCAGCTACCGATCAACCGTGGGCGAGGCATTTCTGCGGCTCTCATTCGTTCCCCTGAACCATCCAGGCGAGGTCAAGTCCAGGCCTTCGGTCAGTATTCGTCTGTTCTCCCACAGTGAGAGCAAGATTGACCTCGATAGCTTGGGACTGCCAGAGGAGGTTGTGGACGCGATCGACGCAGCTATTCGCATGCCAGCCGGAGCGATTCTCCTAGCCGGGCCGATGAACTCGGGCAAGTCCACCACCATTGCGGGCGCACTGGGGCGCCACGTTGACGTCTACGGCGAAACGCTCAAGCGCGTGACCGTGGAGGAGCCAATCGAGCGCTTCCTTCCTGATCTGATCCAAGTCAACGTACCACCCGTCATGCTCGGCCAGGACGGCAAGATGGTTGAAGGAAGCGATCGTTTCAACATCTTCCTCCGAGGGTTGAAGCGCCATGACGTAAACGTCTTCTGGGTAGGCGAGGTGCGCGACGATGAAACGGCTGATTTCTGCGTCACCAGCGCGGTGACGGGGTGCCTCTCGCTGTCCACCATTCACGCAAAGGACTGTGTGCTCGCCTTCGACGTGCTCAGCCAGTGGGTCGCACCCAACAAGCGGTTTCAGCTATCCGAAGCCGTCGCGCTGGTAGTCAGCCAGCGACTCGTCCCCGCGCTTTGCGGGCATTGCAAGGTCACAAGCGGTGTCACCCAGGGCGACCGAAAGCTGTGGGCAAGCTACATGGACATGGTCGGTGAAAGCCACAAATTACCCACCAAGCTTGCACGCCGTGTAGAGAACGCGGAGTCGAAATGCCCCCATTGTGAGGACGGCTACTCGGGGTATTCCGTGGTCTGTGAGGTGTTGCCGTTCAACCGCGAAGTCAGAACTGCCGCAGGCCAACTTGCGTCCCGGGGAAGCGGGATCGAGGAAGCGCGCGCGACTATGGCCAAGAATCGAACGCTGACCATGGTGGAGTCCGCTCTGCGCCGGCTTAAGGACGGCGTCGTGGACCTTCGCTCTGTCCTGTACCTGTGAGGCCGGTCATGGAAAAGATGATGAACCTCAAAGAACTCAGCTACTGCGCAAACTTCATCCGTTCACAGCTCACTACTGGCATTCCACTTGCCACGGCGACGTCTCGGCTGATTAAGCGTCAACCCGAGTATGCGCAGTTCTGGGCTTCAGCCTCGCAGCGCATGCGTAGTGGTGTGATGCTGTCTACGCTCCTGTCTGAGGTATGGCCAACAGAAGGCGTTGCCGTGGTTATGGCAGGCGAAAGCAGCGGCAAGCTACCTGCGGTCCTAGAGCAGTATTGCGCCTCTATCGAACTCCGGCGCCGTCTCGCCGCCTCCGCAAAGAAGATGTACTACCCAGTCGCGATTGTGGTTAGCGCCCTGGTCATATCCCTCGGGGTATTCGTGACCGTCATTCCAACCGTTGCCACTGCAATGCAGCGTGCAAGCGGCCATGCTGGGACGCCGACCGGGTTTGCGGGCGCTGGTCTTGCTACGCAGCAGTGGCTGGTTGCCAACTGGATGACCTGCCTTGTGGGCCTGATTATCCTGGTGTACGGGGTCTACGCGTGGTTGAGGTCGCCTGAGGTTCGGGCGGAACTGGCCCGAATGCTTGTTTCGGCACCGCTGTATCGATCTGCAATCGCGGACCTCAGCTTCGGACTGTGGACCCGCTACGTGGCGATGTCTTGCTCGGCCGGGATGGCGACAACCGATGCCCTAAAGCAGACGGCGGGTGTTCTCCCCACGCCGTTCCGCCTTGGCGTCGACGCCTTGGTGCGCGACCTGGCCGTGCACCACAAAACCCTCGGCGATTCGGTCGACCCCGAGAAGTTGCCGGTGAATGATCCCCGAGCGAGCTGGCCCGGATTTGTCTCAGATGCGTTCATGCAGGGCGAGGAAACTGGCCGTCTGGAGGAGCAGCTTTTTCGTGCTTCGGATGAGCTGATACGCAGCGGCGAACGTTCATTTGAGCACGCCATTACGTGGAGCAAGCACGGCGCTACCGCGTTCGCTGGCCTCCTCGTTCTCGGGACGATGCTGCTTACCTACATGCCCATGCTGACCGGCCTCAAGAACATTCGGTGACCTAATGAATCGCAATTCGCTGCTCCGGCTTCTCCCGGCCCGCCTCCGAAAGCCACCAGCCCAAGCCGATATTCTTGACGGCCTGCCTGACCTTGACCTGGGCGTGACTGCTCAACCGCCCGTTGCGACCAATGAAGAGGTCGCGGCGACCGAGTCGACAGCTCCCCCGAGTCCCGCCAAGTCGAAGGGTCTTTTCCAACGGCAGCGGCCTAAGCCAACGCCTCAGTCTCCTGCCGCCGGCGGCGTGGAAGACCGCCCTTCAAAGCGACGAAAGACCAAGCCGGCAGATAGTCACGCCCGCAGTGAGCATCAACGCTCGGGCGATTATCAGGTGCTGGCACACCCGAGTGCGCTCGACGGCGTCACCCATCGCAAGGTGCTGGTGTGTGGTGACTGCATCATGGCCACGTTGGACTCTACCGCCTTGGCGGCCGCAGTGGATCCTCAGGGCCAGGTGGGCAGGATGATCCCGCAGGCGCCTCGGGTGACGGCCCCGGCGTTGAAGGGCATTTTTGGGGCGCGCGGAAAGCCGCTGCTTTTTGCCGTCGACCACAGGCTGTTCGACCGGCAGCGGACTCGCTTCGCCTTTGCGATCGATGGCTATGTCTCTTGGGGTCTGCGGCATGGGCGCGGCACCACAGTGTTGCTGGGCGGCGCGCAGGATGGCGGCAATACATATCTTGACGTACTCGTGTTTCAGGACAACGTGCTTGTCGAAGTTCAAAGCAACGAGCTCCCGAGTCATCTCGACGCGCGCTTTTCTGCCTTCCTGGCAACGCTGCTGGATTCCCTGACAGAGCGCTACGCGCAGCCGCGGATTGTCGCGGCCAGCCCGCTTCCGGACTGGGGTCATCCAGGCGTCGAGTACCTCGGGCTTGCCCCCCTGCGTGGTCTTCGGTTTGCGCCGCTTAGCGTGAAGGTCAGCAGTGTGGCTGGCGCAAAAAGCGCCGCGATTGTGGCGTCCGTTGGGGTCGCCGTCTACGCAGGTTTTCTTGGCGTGGGCTGGAATATGTATACCGGCGCGGTGAAGTCCTACGAGATGGAGGCGGCTGACCCGCAGCTGCAGGAGTCAGGCGGAATCTCGAATTCTGCACTTGAGGAAATGCAGCAGCAGCGTCTCTTCATGGAGGCCGCGCGCCCGCAAGAACTGCTGACACAGCGTAGCCGCCGGATTGTGTCAGCCGTGGCCTCAGTGCCTGGTGTGAAGATCAACTCGCTGACTTTCCATGCGGGCGCATCTGGGAATGAGCCGGGCCAGTTCGGTGCGCCTGCAGGTCCGGTCAGCGAAGCACCTGCTTCGTCCGACGCTGGTGCAGCGGGGGACGCCGCTTCGTCCCCCGACGTATCAATGGTGATCGTGGTGCCGTCGACGGGCGCCTATGCGCTGGACCAGGCCAAAGCCGTAATGCAGCAGGTGGGATCCGCCAGCGGTATGGCCCTTCGCCTGGCACCAGGTGGCGCCAGCGAGGACGACGCGGCAGGCACGCGCACCTTCACCATCCAAGGAATGATTAAGTGAAGAAGACCACTATTCTGGGTGCGGCTGCGGCCGCCCTGCTTGTCTATATGGGCTACCAGGGCTTCGTGACCTTGCGGTCAAAGGCCGCTCAGCAGTCAGAAGCGACGGAGGCCGTCGCCCGCTGGAAGCAGTCGTACCGCGCATTGGACGCCTCGCTTTCCCAGTGGGAGGCCCGCTACCCGAACCTCTCCGACTTCAACGACACCTTGGGGCTCTATCGTTCCTTGCGCCTGCAGGATGTCGGTCTGGGTTCCAGCCCCGACACGATTTCGATCATCAGCAAAGCGCCGGTCATGGCCAATGGCGTTGACATCAGGCTCGCCAAGATTTGCCTGGCCTCGACAGCTGCCAACAGTACGGCGGGATTGCAGGTTGATGCGCCTACGTACGCCGGCCTTCTGGACGGCGTACGTCGCCTGGCGCAGCGGCCGGACATCTACGTCGGTGGTATGTCGATCCTTGGAACCGGTGACCGACCCAAGGCAATTCTCACGGACTTCTGTCTGCTTCTGCGAGTGGAGCCAAATTGATGAGCATCGCGAATTCTGGGCTCACCCGGATTGGATTGGCTGCGGCGCTGTTGGCGGGCGTATGGATGGTCGCCGACTCTCTGAACAAGAACCTCGCCAAGCTGCCGGTTCAGCAAGCCACGCAGGCCGACCAGGAAGCGCCGGCAACTGTCGTCAAAGCCATCTACCCCGTCTGGGTTGAGGGGGCAACACGGGCCAACCCACCCGAATCAGCCGGCGACGTTGACGCCGCGTTCGCTGGTCGGGTCGCGCAGGAGGAGGTAGTGGAGCGTCCGAACTATGCCGAGCTGGTGCGCCCTACCGTGCGCGTCGACGGCATCAGCTCCACGGGCGTCTTTATTTCCGGCAAGTTCTACGCGGTGGGATCCTCGATTGAGGCGCTTGCTACGGCCGGTGAAGCAGGCTCCACAGTAGTACCTCGACTAGTTGCCGCGCGAGACGACCGTGTCGTTTTTGACGTCGGCGGTGATGCGCTGGTGCTGGTGCCGGGGCCGGGGGGGTGGCAATGAATGTCGCGGACTTCAGGTACGACCGTCCCCGCCTGTACTGGTTGACCGTCACCGCGCTTGTAGTAGGAGGCGTGGTGTCTGTGTTCCTCATACTGCCGCAGAACCAGTTCTTTGAAGCCGTTGGCGTCACAGGCGGGCAGCGGCGCGTGCACGCTCTGAAGAACGCCACCTATTGGTACGGCCGCTCGCTGATTCATGCGTCGTCAGAGGGGCTGGCTTTTGATGTGAGGTACGGGAATGTCGTCCGTTTCTCTGACGGTGCAGTTGTCGCATCGATACCAGAGGGCGATAAGTTCGAGGAGGTGCGCTTGCACTTCGCCGATGTGGTGGTGCGGTCTTCCGACGCCGCCGACAGCGTAGTACGCAATGCGAGGTTTCGCGACGCGCGTTTTGAGATTTACGACAAGGACAAATCCGTGGTCTGGATTGACGGCAAGCCGCTCAATATCACCCTCATCGAGGTTGGAGCGGCACAGCCCGACCCAAACCCGCCAACGAACATCGTAGACCTCGCATTCGCGTCGTACTACTGGGCTCAACTCAAGGGAGAATGAAATGAAACGGTCGACACTGGGCATTGCCCTACTCGCTATTATCGCGCCTGTGCTCGCGCAGCAGGCCAGCACGCAGCGGACTGCTGATGGGTCAATTGCTGTGAGCAAGTCGGATCGGTCAGCCGGTACCACTCAGCCAGGCGCGATGCCGCCTCTGGTGATCGTCAGTAGTAAGCGCCAGACCGGAACGGATTGGGTCGCGCCGGCAACCGGGGAGCTGTCAGTGGGAACCTCGACCGGACGCCAGACCCTTCAGCTCAACCCCAAAGCGGGGGACGTGAACGTCAACCGGGGCGCCGCTGTGGCTGCTCCAACCGTTGTTAGGAATGGGGCCACTAGCCGTTGGATCCCACAGAGCCGCTCCTGCCCGCCCTACTACACCGGCAGCATCACCTGGGAAGCCGAGGAGATTTCGACCATCACGAGCGCCTGGGCACCCAGTGGCGCCGTTCGCAGCTATGTCGAGTCTTGTACCGCTGTAGTAGAAACCCGTTGGGTCGCCCAGAATGGCGGGTGCCCGGCAGGATACAGCGGGTCCAACACCTGGGAGGCGGAGGAACGCCGAGTCGGTGGTGGCGCTTGGGCCGCAACCGGTGCCGTGCGCAGCCAGAACAACTCCTGCACGGCCCCTCCCCCGCCGCCGCCGCCGCCGCCGCCGGAACCGGAACCCGTGCCGCAGCCCGAGCCGGAACAACCCGCCGTCTGCGTTGCTGGCGCTGCGAAGTCATTCCGAGCCTCGACTGCCGTCGCTCGCTTCCCCAACTACGCCACCCCGCCGGACGCCTGTACCGCAAACAATCGGGGGCGGTTCGCGCAGATCATGTGGAACGTCAGCTCGTTCGGTGCGATGTGCAACTGGATCTCGACGACCCAGTGCACAAGTCAGGGCTGGAAGGTGTATGCCGGCCGTTCCGGAACATGCGACGCCGGCACCAGCGCGTACCCTGCCCATCTTTCGGGCAATTTCGACGTGGTGATCGAGGTCGCAACGCTCGCCCAGCAGCTCTCCCCCGGCTTCAATGGGGAGGCAGCTTGGGCAAACAGGGCGGCGGGTGACAACGCCGTGGTTGCCTACGGCTGCACTGTATTCCCGGACTGAGGCGCGCATGTACCTACTCAACAACTTGCAGGTTGATCCGGCGACTGCAGAAGGGCGCAACCGGGTAGCTGCAGCGCACGCGGCGGGTCAACGGCCACTGTGCCCATGCCGAACGCCCGCAATCCCGATGTACATCGCAAAGTACGATGGCGGGTACCAGGTAAAGCGAATGCCTGGCTCAGGCGTAAAGCACGCGCCGGACTGCGACAGCTACGAGCCGCCGGCGGAGCTGTCCGGGCTCGGCCAGGTGATGGATTCTGCGATCAAGGAGGATCCGGAATCCGGCCTTACTGACCTCAAGCTGGCTTTCAGCATGTCCAAGGGGGCGGCTCGCGCCGCCCCGGTACCCTCAGACGGTGAAACGACCACGGTCAAGTCGGACGGCACGAAGCTCACGCTTCGCAGCGTTCTTCACTATCTCTGGGATGAAGCCGGCTTCAACCGGTGGAGCCCTGGCATGAAGGGCAAGAGGAGCTACGCAACCGTGCGACGTCACCTTCTCAGCGCCGCCCAGAACAAGAATGCGAAGCGTGCTCCGCTACACGACCAGCTCTTCATTCCGGAGGCGTTCGTGCTCGACCAGAAGGACGCAATCGCGGCGCGGGTGCGTCAGACCTTTTCATCCATTAAGGGCGTGCGGGGCGGCAAGCGGATGCTCAAGATCGTGATCGCGGAGGTGAAGGAGTTTGGATCCGCGCGGTTCGGCCAGAAGGTGACCTTCAAGCATCTTCCCGAGCACCCGTTCTACATGGACGAAAAAATGGGTGCCAAGGTGGAGAAAGCTTTCGCGAACGAGCTAGAGCTGGCCAACGCAGATGAAGCTGGCCACCTGGTCATGGTTGGGACTTTTAGCGTGTCCGAGTCGGGCCTTCCTAACCTCGAAGAAGCCGCGTTGATGGTCGTCTCAAAGGAATGGATCCCTTACGAGAATGTCGTGGAGCTCGATCTTGTGCGCGCGCTTGTCGATCAGGACCGACGTTTTATCAAGGGGCTTCGGTTCAATCTCTCCAACACCAAACCATTGGCGTCAGTGGTGACCAATGACACCACGCCAGAACCGGTGGCCATGTATTTGGTTCCCGCCGGCGGCGATGAGGATTACACTGCTGCACTTGTCGACGTGGTCGAGGCTAGCAGCCTGTCCCCGTGGTTCTGGAAGGCAGAAGACGCAATGCCGCCGCTGCCGGCTGTGAATGGTTACACGGCTCAAGCTATAGGCTCGGTGGTCGCTACTTAAGCGTACTTTCCGCACATGTTCAGTCTCGGCTGGCCTTCGCTTGTGCATGATCTACATGCGGTATCGGCACTGTTTCTCCGGTGCGGCCCGTCGCGGAGTTTTCCCCCCCTGTTTCCTCCGCGACGGGCCAATCCTTTAATCGTTTCTCCGGAAAGGCCCGTCGCGGGGCTCCCCAGCGCTTCTCTCCGCGACGGGCCGATCCTTTCAGGGGTTCCCTCTGTGGCCAGCGTCCATTCCCTGGTAGTTGAACCTGCTGATTCTTCCCCCCCTCTCTGCGACGGCGCCCGGGCAGCTCCCGTGCTTGCGCCTGGCTTGGTCGTCGTCAGCCCTGCAGCGCTGGAACTTTTGTGCAGCCGGAAGCTGCGGACTGTCGACTTGGTGCGTGCGCACGTGCGCGGACTTTGGCCGGCGGTATCGGCAGCGAAGCGTGAGCGGATGGTCGCGGCGATGCGAGCCGGGATCCTGGTCGAGGGGCGCTTTATGCTGGGCGGTGCAACGCCCGCATCCGTCAGCGTTTGCACCGACGCACAGCTGCGGATTACGTATGTCCTGCTGCCGGTCGAGGCGGAGAGACTCTTCTAACCGCGCGCTTCACTTCGCGGCTTTGTTCGTTCCCTTGCCCAGCGCCGGCTTTTTCAGCTTGGCCGTCTGACGCTCGATCGTCTGCAGAATCTCGGCATGCTGGAACCCGAGCTTCCGAGCTTGGGCGATCATGGCTACCACGATCCCATCCAGCCGACGCTGACGTTCGGCTTCGCCCGGCTTGGTGACCTCTTCGCTGACCTGGTACAGCGGAAGTGTTCCCCGGTCGTCGCTGTCGGCGATGAGGCCCTCTTCTGCAAGCCGTTTGTAGGCACGGTGCACGCTGTCCTTCGTTACGCCCCATTGCTCCGCTCCGTCACGAACGGACGGCAGCCGGTCACCAGCCTTCAGCTGTCCTGCAAACACAGCTTCGCGTATCGCCTGAGCGACCTGCTTCGACCTCGGTGTGTTGCTGGATTCGTTGACGTGAATTCGCAACATCGTTTCGTTCTTTTCCGATTGGCTGATGGCTAGGTGAGCTAGCCATTTGACCATGAATAGGGGCAGGGCTGGAAGATTTCCAGCTAGTTTCCTGCTATGCGGCTGAAGCTTGAACGACCATGGCCGGACACCCGTCCGATGATACGGCGATGGCCGTGCAGGCTGAGTAGGCTTGGGAGCCTGCGGCCCGCAGCCAGGCACTTGCCGCCGGCCGGTCTCGCCGACTGTGGTCTGCCCTGCAGTTCGCCGCCGCCTGGCCCGTGTCGCAATCTTCGGGGGACGCAGCACCTCCGGCCGCAGCTGTTGGCACTGGCCGGCCTGCAGCCGGCGATCGACGCCGCCGGCGTTGCCGGCAGCGGTCTGCCCTGCAGCGCCGCCGCCAGGGCGGCCGCGCCCCGCCGCCTGGCTGGCCTCGCAACCTTCCGGAGAAGGCCAGCAGCTGCTACCGCAGCTGTTGGCACTGACCGGCCTGCAGCCGGCGATCGGCGCCGCCGGCGCTGCCGGCAGCCGTCTGCCCTGCAGCTGGCCAAGGCCGCCAGGGCGGCCGCGCCCCGCCGCCTGGCTGGCCTCGCAACCTTCGGGAGAATGCCAGCAGCTGCTGCCGCAGCTGTTGGCACTGGCCGGCCTGCAGCCGGCGATCGGCGCCGCCGGCACTGCCGGCAGCCGTCTGCCCTGCAGCGGGGCCAAGGCCGCCGCGCGGCCGCGCCCCGCCGCCTGGCCCGCCTCGCAACCTTCGAGTGAATGCCCGCGGCTGCGCCGGCAGCGGCCTGCACTGCAGCTGGCCGCCGCATCCAGGACGGCCGCACCCGGCCGCGTGGTCCACTTCGCAACCTTCGGGTGAATGCCAGCAGCTGCGCCAGCAGCTGTTGGCACTGGCCGGCCTGCAGCCGGCGATCGGCGCCGCCGGCGTTGCCGGCAGCGGGCGGCACTGCAGCTGGCCACCGCCGCCAAGGCGGCCGCGCCAGGCTGCCTGGTTCGCCTCGCAACCTTCGGAAGAATGCCAGCAGCTGCTACCGCAGCTATTGGCACTCGGCCGGCCTGCAGCCGGCGATCGGCGCTGCCGGCGTTGCCGGCAGCGGGCTGCACTGCAGCTGGCCACCGCATCCAGGACGGCCGCACCCGGCCGCCTGGTCCACCTCGCAATCTTCGGAAGAATGCCAGCAGCTGCTGACGCAGCTGTTGTCACTCGGCCGGCCTGCGGCCGGCAATCGGCGCCGCCGGCGTTGCCGGCTGGAGCCTGCCCTGGAGCTGGCCGGCGGCCGCGCCAGGCTGCCGGGTCCGCCTCGCAACCTTCGGAGGAATGCCAGCAGCTGCTACCGCAGCTGGTGGCACTCGGCCGGCCTGCAGCCGGCGATCGGCGCTGCCGGCGTTGCCGACAGCACCCTTTCCTGCAGCCGCGCGCCGCCGAGGCGGCCGCGCCAGGCTGCTTTGCGTCCTCATTGCCTTCGGATCGTCGATAGCAGCCAGCTCTGCCGCTGCTATCGCGGTCTCAACAGCAGAGGCGCATTGAGGCAGGCGAACTCCACCAAAAGCTTGAGCGTAGGGAATCGTTGAAACCGATCGTCAATCAGAATCAACTTCAAACCCTGAGAGAACCGCTCCACTGTGCTGCAAAGTCGAATCAGCCTTCATTGGCGAAAACGCCTCTAAAGTGAACGCACCGCCACGGGTACAACAGAGCGAACGCGCACTTGCCTAGTCTTTGCAAATCGCTGTGTCAGGATCAAATTTGTGTGCTGAATTATGGGCCGTCTGTTCATGCCCATAGTCGGTTTAGTAGGTTCAAACCGCATGCCCAGCTTCAGCAACTGCAGCCCATGTCCTACGACCAGACGTGCCAGTAACGCGTGCGTTGGTGGCCGGTCCATCTAAACGTTGCGTCTGTCGAGGACCAAGCCTTTTAGCTCAATCCATGTGCGCGATTGATGGGAAACGTTTTACTGTTGGTGGGCCTTTTTCTGAGCAATCAGACCCATAGTCACTTTCAGATCGATCTTCTTCTGGGCAACGGTTTCAACTGGACAAAGTTTCTGGGCGGCGAATTCTGTCTGAGGCTGGACCGTAAGTCAGAACGAATCTCGTTGACCAACCTTCGCTTTCCACTGGAGCGGGCTGCGCCCCGGTCCCCGCAGCTACGCTGCGCCTTCGGCTGGTGCTTCGCATCGAGCCCACTGCGTGGTCTCGACCCTCCGGGCCTGGGCACCTTTGCCCTCCGCGCTGGCCAGCCAGCGCTGCGCGCTCCGCTTGCACTATGCGTGCACTTCCACCTCCCAGCCGTGGCCACGCAAGTCCATCTGCGGTGATCCGAGCTGGTTGCAGTTCCGGGGTGACTGCTCCGTTAGAGCTAGCCGCGCCCCAACCGCCGGGCGCGCCCAGCAGGCTGTTGTCGATGGTTTTCGGCGGTGCCGGCGGCACCGCGCCTGACGATCGCGCAGGCAATTTCGACGGTTACTTCGGCAGCGGGTACCCCGCTGCCTGCGCGGCCGCGACGCCGCGGCCTTGCAAGCCATCCAACCCCGAGTCGCGTCAAGGGTCGCGCCGTGGACCCGTGTCCTCGCCTTCGGCTGCGGGCCGCGCCAGTCCACGTCGACTCACAGCGGCGAGCCGCTGTGCCCCTTGACCCGCCACGGGGCTGGCTGGCCGGGGTTGCACATGCAGGTGCGCGCGGCACACCTGCCTGGTGAACAGGCCGCCAGCCACAAGCAAAGCCATTCCCTCGAAGTCGACAGTTTAAGGAGTCCAACGAATGAACAAGCGCACCCCGAAGCCCAAAGCGAATACCGCTACCACTCCGCCCTCCCGTCCGGCCGCTGGGCCGGCCGTACCGCCGGGGTACATCGTCCGCACCGGTAGCAAGCTGGTGCTGAGTCCCATTCGTGGAGTCGGGCCGCGTACGGCAGAGATCCTGCAGGTGGCCGTCAACGACTTCGGATTCCTCATTCCGATGGCCGCGTGCATTACCGACACGCTCTCCGGCTTCGCCTCGCGGATTGAGCTCTATACCAGCGACCGCAAGGCCCGCGCCGTCGCCGACACCCTTCACCGCCTGTCCGCCTGACGCACGGAGAAGTCTATGCGATCTGCAACCTCCCTCATGGACACCGCGAAGCGCGACGCCACTGAGTACGGCTACGAAATTGCAGCCGATGGACGTATCACCCGGGCCGACAGGCCGTCGTGGAACTCCCGCGCCATCGTGGCGCAGGAAGGCAGAGGTTTGAAGGTCCGTATCGAATCCTCAGGGAGCCTGCTTTGGAGCGGGCCGAGGATTGGCAATTTCCTGGAGAGCTTCTGGCTCGCCGAGAAGAAGTGACGCCGCGACACAGCGGCGCACCCATCAGCAACAACAACTTTGGAGAAACACCCATGAGCAAGAACATCAACAACATCAAGAACACCATCACCGTTCGGGTCAGCGATCTGGTCGTCTCGCCGCGCAACGTGCGCTACAAGTCCGCACCGCCGAGCGCTGCCAAGATTGAAGCCACGGCTGACAACATCATCGCCATCGGCTGCTTGATCCATGACCCCATTGTGGAGTTGATGGACGACGGGGTGTACGGCGTGGTTGCCGGCCGTACCCGACTGTTGGCGCTGCAGCACCTGATTGCCGATGGACGCCTGCCTGAGGACCATGAGATTGATGTGGACGTGGTACCGCAGGAAATGGCCGAAATTGTCTCGACCTCCGAAAACACGATGCGGGAGGATATGCATCCGCTCGACGAGTTCCGCGCCTATGCGTCGCTGGTGAAGTCGGGGAAGACCATCGAAGCTATCGCGCTTGCCTTTGGCACCACCCCCCTTTCGGTGGAACGACGCCTCAAGCTGGCGGCGGTCGCTCCCGAGCTTCTGGAATCGTACCGTGAGTCGGATTCGCCGAACCTGGAGCAACTGTCGGCCCTCGCTTCCACGGACGACCACGGCCGTCAGATTGAGGTGTGGAATGCCCGGAAATACTCTTCCTTCATGAACGGGCCGACTCACCTGCGCGATGCCCTGAACTCCGGCAAGATCAACGTGAAGTCCGACCGGCGCCTCACGTTGGTTTCGGTGGCCGAATATGAGGCGGCGGGCGGTGAAGTTCAGAGCGACCTGTTCAGCGATAATGCCTACCTGCTCAACGGCGACCTCTTCCTGCAGCTGGTCGAAGCCAAGATGCAGAACTCAGCCGCTGAGGTTCAGTCCGAAGGCTGGGCGTGGGTTGAAGTTGTGATGGACAAGATCGAAGAAGTCCGGGTGAAGTACGGTCGCACCAACGCCGTGCGCCGTGATCCGACGCCCGATGACATCGCCCGGCTCGACGCGATCAATGAGCGCGTGCGGATTGCCATTGCGGCCTACGAGGCGGCGGAGGCAGCCGGATTCCCGGAAGACAACGAGTACGAGCTTTCCGACGCCGTTTCCGAGGCAGAGCAGGAGGTAGATGACTATCCGGATAGCTTGCTGCATTTCACGGCTGAGCAGCGGTCGTATGCGGGCGCACTGGTGTTCCTGGACTACGATGGCGAACTGATGGTCGAGCGCGGCTACGTGCGTCGTGAGGATCGTCGCTCCATGGACGAAGCCACCCGACAGACCAAGGGTGCCGAGGTGATTGGGGGCCGTGAAACCGACGACGCTGGTAGGCGTGCCGATGCGCTCTCGCAGACGATGGTTGATGAACTCCACGGGCACCGCATTCTGGCTGTGCAGAAGGAACTTGCGAAGAATCCACGGGTTGCCAAGGTGATGCAGGCCGTATGGGCGATTGGTGAAATATCCGGGGGTAGCTCCCTGCTGGAAATGAGCATCCATAGCACTTGGTCGCTGCGCAGTCGGCTGCGGCAGCTCGGCGGTGGCGTCAAGCAGGCTGCCGAGGAATTCTATGACGCGCTGGAAAAGCAGGTGGGTACGATGCCTGATGATGCAGCCGCGCTGTGGGCATGCCTGATGGACAAAAGTGATGCCGAGCTTGACGCCATCATCGCCATGGCAATCGCCAAGGCGGTTGCGCCCAAGGCGGCTCACGACGGCCTGACGGCCTGCCTGCTCGATTCGCTGGGCTTCGACATGGCCGACCACTTCACGGCTACCCCTGAGAACTTCACCAGCCGGGTGACCAAGAAGATCGTCAGCGACGCTCTCCAGGAAGCCGAGGTTGGCGAGGGCGTGAACGTCGATGGTCTGCGCAAGGGCGACCTCGCTTCTCTTGCTGCCGAGCGTTTGAAGGGCACGCGTTGGGTGCCGGCCATCATCCGCACCCCTGCACGGGCGCCGATTGAGCCGCCGAAGCCCGGCAAGAGCGCGGCGAAGAAGGCCCCGGCAAAGAAGGCACCGGTGAAGGCCCCCAGCAAGAAGAAGTAACCACCACTGCGGGGCCGGCCACCGGCCTGCCCCGCTTAGGACCTACCATGATTGACACCGTTTTTTGGATGGAAGCATACGAATCGCTCAAGGCACGCGGCAGCGTGAGCTTGCCGGAGGGCCAGTACCAGGGTGTGACGCAGATCGATAACGCCGTGATGAAACGGGCCATTGAGAATGCGTGCCACGCAGTGGCAGATGAGCTGCAGGCGTATCTGCCTACCGGCTATACGCCGCCCACGGACGCTAGGCGGCAGCATCTCATCGCGGCAGTGACGTGGTTCGCCCACGGGGGAGAGCTGCGGTGAATCAGCACCCCCACCCCGTCCACGACCACATCGTAGAGCTGGCCCGCGAGGCGATTGCGCGCGGGCCGGAGGGCCTCGCTCCTGGCGACGTCATCGCAGCGGCATTCGCTCTTAACCGGCCAGAATGGCTCCCTACGGCCGGTGTGACCTTGGCCGAGGCGGTAGACCGTTTGGGTCCAACGTGGTTGTCCCATATCCCGGTCGCTGCCCGAGTGCTGGCGCGGGAGGTTGGCGGCGGCCAAGGGCTTGAGGGGCGGGTTTCGAGAGCTTTCGATGCGGCGGCCAGGCGCTACGAAGTGGATCCAGAACCAGGTTGCCCGTACGGTCGGCTGCGGTTTCGCTGCTGGACAGGCGCGGACCTTGAAGTTCAGGGACAATTCCCCTCAGATCGGGGGGAAGAGGCGCATGGCCTCGGCCAAGAATGGGTCGGAGGCAAGAGTCCCGACGTGATTGGCTCGTTACTCCCCTAGCCCACCGGAGGACTCGCAATGGCCCGTCAGTTTGAGCACACCCCATGGGAAGCCAAATCACTTGTCGCCCGTCTGGGCGCGAGTTGGCTCGCGCCACTGACTGTCATTGCGCTTCTGCCTTGGCTCGCTGCCGAGGTCTACGCGTGGACGGTGCCCGATGCAGGCCCATTCCTTCGCGGCTTGCTGAATCTTGCTGCCATGACCGTGCCGTTCCTGAGCCTGTATCTGCTGCTGATGCGTTACCGATACCAGGGCGGCGACCTGGACGCATACGACCTGCGGGTCATCGCGCAGATCGCTATTGCACGTCCGGAGGTCGGCGCAGTTCTCCGTCCCTACACCGCCGAAGGACTGCGGCTCCGCAAGAGCGACCAAACGGCAGTTGAGCGGTACCACCTATCAAAAGGCGGGCGGTTCTATGAACCCGACGAACGCCGAGTTATCGACAACCTCTAATCGCTATGGCCCTCCTTTCCAACGCCTACATTGACGAAGTGCTCGCTCGCACGGACCTTGTCGAAGTCATCGGCAGCCGCGTGGCGTTGAAGCGTGTGGGCCGGGAAATGACGTCGTGCTGCCCATTCCACAAGGAGGAGACCCCGAGCTTCACGGTATCGCCCGCCAAGCAGTTCTTCCATTGCTTCGGATGCGGCAAGCACGGCAACGCCATTCAGTTCCTGATGTTTCACGATGGCCTGTCTTTCCGTGATGCCGTATCTGCGCTTGCTCAAGCAGTGTCGATGCCCCAGCCGGACACCAAACAGGCTGATGCGAAGGACGAAGCACGCGCATCGCTATATGGCGCCTGCGCGTTCGCTGCTGACCACTACCATCGTGCGATCGCTGCGCCGGAAGTGCGTGAGTACCTGGCACTACGCGAAATTGGTGAAACATCCGTAACAGATTTTCACCTTGGCTACGCATCAGGTTCTTGGGATGGCTTGCAAACAGCCCTCCGTGCGAACGGTGTCACGCCTGCTGTGCAAGAAGCGGCTGGATTGGTCAGTCGCGCCGATTCTGGCCGCCTGTATGACAAGTTCCGTGGCCGGTTGATCTTCCCCATTCACGACACGCGCGGCCGGGCCGTCGCGCTCGCGGGGCGAATCATTTCCACGTCGGGGACACCGAAGTACCTCAATGGCCCCGAGACGGACCTTTTCCGAAAAGGGGAGCACCTGTACGGCTTGTGGCAGGTGCTCCAGGCGCAGAAGCGCCCCGCCCGGCTTATCGTTCTTGAGGGCTACTTGGACGTGGTGGCTGCACACCAGCACGGATTCACGGCGGCGGTGGCCACGATGGGGACTGCAACTACCGACGCCCAGGTCCGGCTTGCCTTCCGGTACACCGAGGACGTTGTTTTTTGTTTCGACGGGGACCGTGCCGGGCTGGAGGCAGCATGGAAGGCCCTCCTCGCCGTGCTGCCCCACATGGCGCAGGGCAGGCAGGTCGATTTCGCATTCCTGCCATCCGGGCATGATCCCGACAGCATCCTTCGAGAGCGCGGCCGCGACGGCTTCAGCCAAGTCTTGAGCGCCGCAGTTCCCCTGTCCCAGTTCCTTTTGGACAGGCTCCGGGATGGCATCTCACTCGACAGCATTGAAGGCAAAGCACGGCTCGCCGAGCGCGCAAGACCATGCCTCAAACTGATTCCCGAAGGCGCGTACAGATCGCTGCTATGGCAGCACGTTGAGCGCCTGACGGGCTTACGCATCGATGACAGCCCCACCCTGCGCGCAGCGATGCGGTCAACACCTACCCAGGTGTCATTCCGCAAGAGCGACGTCCGAACTGCGATCACCCTAATTCTCCACATGCCAGCCCTCGCTGCGCACGGGTGGGCCGAGGGAATCGGCCTTTATCGCTGCCTCAATTTGCCCGGTATGGACCTGCTGGCCGACCTGATCGATGCCTGCGCCCAATCCCGGGAACTGGAACCGGCCCAGCTGCTTGAACACTTCGAGTCGCACCGTGACCACCTGCATTTGCTGACCTTGGCCGCGCTTCCACTTGATCTTACGGAAGAGGCGATGTCAAAAGACTTTGGCCGCGTCATGGGTCGAATTGACGAGGGTGCGCGGCGACGCAGGATCGAGCTGCTCCATCACCAGGACGTATTGTCCGAGGCCGACCAGGAGGAACTACGTTCCCTGCTGGCGGTGTTCCGCGCGCCCAAAGTCCGCAAACGGCGGCCCCAGCGGCACCGCTCGGCCTAATTCACCCCTTTAATTATCTGACGCATCAGCTAATGGGGCGGGCTGCGCCCCGGTCCCCGCAGCTTCGCTGCGCCTTTGGCTGGTGCTGCGCATCGAGCCGCTTCCAGCGTCTCGACCCTCCGGGCCCGGGCACCTTTGCCCTCCGCGCGCCATGCCGGCGCGCTGCGCGCTTGCGCTTGCGAGAGGCTGCAGGACGCCATGAGCGTCCTGCAGGGTCGACCCTGCCCCCACCAGCAGCGCAGCCGGTACGGCCGCGCCGCCGCAGGCGCCAACGTCGACGAGGTGCTGGCCGACATCGGCTGCGCCGACGCTGGCCAGCTGCATAACCCTGTCGGCGGCGCCAGCCGCCGCCCTGCCATCCGCTGCACGGACCCTACCGGTCAGTGCAGGGGTATCGCCTACAGATGCTCGGGTCCGGGGAGCCGGCCCCAATCACCAGGCTAGCCGCGTTGCTTATCGGCGGTGGCAGTACGCCCTTCGATCACGCGAGCATTTTGCGACGGTTACTTCGGCAGCGGGTGTCCCGCCGCCTGCGCGGCCGCGTGCCGCGTCCTTGCAAGCCATCCACCCCTGTGGCGCGTCAAGGGTTCGCGCCGTGGATCCGTGTCCTCGCCTTCGGCTGCGGGCCGCGCCAATCCACGCCGACTCACAGCGGCGCCGCCGCTGTGCCCCTTGACCCGCCACTGGGGCGGCCGGCCGGAGTTGCACATGCAGGTGCGCGCGGCACACCTGCCTGTGAACAGGCAGCCAGCCACATCAAGAGCGCCAACCGTCCCTTTCCCGCTGGAGCAATTTTGAAGATGAGTAAGACCGAATTTACTGTCGAAGTGACCGACAGCAAGCGCAAATATCCCGCTCGCACGTACACGGTTCACGAAGTGAGCGAGTTTGCTGCCGGGTGGGAGGGGGTGAAGCGCTTCATCAATGACAACAACCATCCTCCGCTGCAAGCCGGAACCCGCCTCAGCACCTATTTTGGCCGGTTCTGCACGGTAGTGGCGCGCGCGTCGGCCGGAGCGCGAGCATGAGCGCAGCAGATCCGCAGTGGTTTGGCCTGAGCGTGTCCCAGGAGCCGGAGAGCAACATCGTGCAGACGTGGGTCTTCGAGGACCACATGCAGTTTGTGTATGCCGTACAGGTGGCGATTGCAAACCATGTGCACCTGATTGAGGCGCACGTCTACGCGCAACATCCACGGGCTGAAATTTCGACTTCGAGTGATTTCCACCGCTGGGTATCTACCCGTGAGCAGGTTGCTGAACGCCATGAGTAAATTCGTGCACATCGTTGATGTCGAACTGGCGGCGGGTTTCTACCTCCACAGAGCGCAGATGACCGGAGTCGAGCTTGGCCTACCGCGTTTCAGCTTCACCGGGCACGAAGATGACGATGAACTGCACGCCATTGCTGACAGCGCCTTTGAGACGTACTCACGTGGACCATTGACGGAGCAGCTGGCGGCGGACCTGTTCGCCTACAGGCTCATTCGGGACACCACCGACTTGCAGTGCGCCCACACTGCCGAGCACCGCATCCGACTGATCGTGGAATCCTTTGAACATGCAGGTATAGACATGCTGGAACCGGGTCAGTAAGGGAGCGGCCACAGCCGTTTCAAGGCGGCCGTCATCCACGGGGACGACCAGGTGCAGGACGCTGCCGGCAGCTCACGCCGCCGGTGACGTCCTTGCGGCAGTGCCAGCAGCCGGCCAGCGGCCGCCCAAATTGCCGACCGTTCCGGCGCGTCCGCGCCTGCAGGTCCAGTGCCGTGCGCCGGCGCGCCCGGCACCGTCGCCCACGTCGCCAGCCAGCACCGCGTCCACGCCGTTGCGGCCGCGCCGCTGGCTGGCGACGCGGGCGACTCCGGAGCAGGACGTTGCCGGCAGCTGACGCCGCCGCCAATGTCCATGCGGCATCGCCCGCAGGCGGCCGGTGGCCGCCCTGAACGTCGACCATTCCGGCGCTCCGCGCCTCCAGGTCCAGTGCCGGGCGCGCAGTACGCCCGGCACGGTCGATCCCGGCGCCACCAGTATCACGTCCGCCACTTGGCGGCCGCGCTCCTGCAGGCGCCGACCTCGACTCGGTGCTGGCCGCCGCCGGCGTTCGCCGACGTCGACCAGCTGCATTTATGCGGCGGCTTCATCGCCGCCTTGCTCGGCGATGCCCTGCTCGCCGTGGCCATCGCCTCCTTCGGACGCGCGGGAGCGTCCCAAATGCCGGCCGCGCCCCGCTAGCGAATATCGGTGCGTTACGGCGGTGCCGGCGGCACCGCACCTGACGATCGCGCAGGCAATTTCGGCGGTTACTTCGGCAGCGGGTGCCCCGCTGCCTGCGCGGCCGCGACGCCGCGGCCTTGCAAGCCATCCCGCCCTGTGTCGCGTCAAGGGTCGCGCCGTGGACCCGTGTCCTCGCCTTCGGCTGCGGGCCGCGCCAGTCCCCGTCGACTCACAGCGGCACGCCGCTGTGCCCCTTGACCCGCCCCTGGGCCGGCTGGCCGGGGTTGCACATGCAGGTGCGCGCGGCACACCTGCCTGGTGAACAGGCCGCCAGCCACAAGCAAAGCCCTCTCTCGGTGTAGACAGATTAGGAGTCGTCCCAATGCAGAATGACCTCATCCCCGTTGGCCAGATTGTTCACACCAACCTTTGCGGGTTCGGTGCCGGCGTTGTCGTTCGCTGCCGCCCCCATCCCACGGCGGGCCAGTTGTACGACGTCGTCTTTTCTGACGGTCGCGCCAAGAATGGCCTCTCCGTTTTTTCCCTGCGCGGGCGGCAGTGGCGGCTCCTGGACGAGATTGCATGCACGGAAGAGGTAGAGGCCTGCATCGAGCGAGCAGCCGAATACTGCAAGGCTGAAGACGCAAGGTCTGCGGCCGCCGCAGCTGCCCGCTATGCCGAGGTGGCCAGCCTTCGAGACGCCGTCGAGAACGCCCATCTGGTGCAACTTGGCCGGGATCCGTCGCCCGCACAGGTAGCGGCCAACATCAGACGTCACCTCAAGCATCAGTTTCCGGGCGTGCGGTTTTCCGTGCGCTGCATGGGGCACTCCTCGGTCGTGGTCGGTTGGGGCGATGGGCCGGCGTGGACGGACGTGGCAGCGCTCCTCCGGCCCTTCAAAGCTGGCCGGTACGACGGACAGGCCGAAAGCTACGTTTTCGACAACAGCGTATGGGGCGAAGTGTTTGGCAGCGTCCTCTACATCCGCTGCACCCGGCAATGCAGCGATGAGCTGATTGCGTACGCGCTCGGGCACGTCAGTGGTCCCGCAGGCGAGGAACTGACCGTGCAGGGCTATCGGGCCGGTCTGTACGTCTCGGACGCCTATGGCGCTTGTTTGCCGGCGGGCGTTGCAAGCCTTCAAGCCTGGATCACAACGGCTATTTCCCGTTCCGCAGCGGTGGGTCGGTCGTTCAAGCACACACAGGCCCAATAGACATCAAAGCCGTGGCAAGTCTGAGACACCGGTCACGCCTGGAATGCGCAGCACTCAACTTTAGGAGGTCTCCGCCGATACCGCCGCTTACCATATCCAGTTCTCTCCAATATTCCGATTCACCATCGCGGCTGGAATGCCGCATCAAAACAAGCAAACAGGAGCTTTCCCATGACTTCCCGTAACCGCCCGATTCGTACCCTGCTGGCTCTGGCCGTCGCCTTTGCCGCTGTGCCGGCAATGGCGCAGTCGCCCTACTCGAAAACCGTCTTCATCGGCGACAGCCTGACCGACCAGGGCTATTTCCGTCCGCTGCTGCCGGCCTCCGCGCAGCCGGTGACCGGCCAGTTCACCACCAACCCGGGCTGGGTGTGGGCGCAGCATGTGGCGGATTACTACGGCACGAATGCCACCGCCAACGGTAACGGCCAGACCGGCGACAACTACGCCGTGGGCGGCGCCCGCGTGGGCACCGATTCGACCGGCGCGCTCGGCTTCACTCCTTCGCTCAAGACGCAGACCGCCAACTACCTGGCCGCGAACGGCGGCAAGGCCGACGCCAACGCGCTGTACAGCGTGTGGGGTGGTGCCAACGACCTCCTGGCCATCACTGCCCCCGCCCAGGCCCCGGCCGTCATCGGCGCCGCCGTGAGCGACCAGGTCGGCATTGTCGCGACCCTGAAGAATGCCGGCGCGCAGTACGTGGTCGTTCCCACCCTGCCCGATGTCGGCCTGACCCCGCGTTTCCGTCAGCTGGGCGCGGCCGGAATGGCGCAGGGCACCGCGCTGGCCACGGCCTACAATGACGCTCTGTTCGACGGGTTGAGCGCGGCTGGACTGCAGGTGATCCCCGTCGACACCTTCCACATGCTGCAGGAAATCGTTGCTGCGCCGACGACCTACGGCTTCACCAACGTCAGCGACACCGCCTGCAATCCCCTCCTCGCGCCGTCGGCTCTGCTGTGCAACCCGCTGAACTACGTCGCCCCGGATGCTGCCAATACCTACGTGTTCGCCGATTCCATCCATCCCACCACCGCGACCCACCAGATCCTCGGGCAGTACACCCTGTCGGTTCTTGAAGCACCCCGACTGCAGCAGGTTCTGACCCGCTCGGCGCAGACCATCGGCCGCTCCCGCGCCGACCAGGTCAACCTGCATCGCGCTGGTCCTGCGGGCGATGGCCTGTCGTGGTGGGGCAGCGTTCGTGGTGACCTGCAGCGCTTCGACCATGGCGACGTGTACGACGGCGCGGCGCCTGCCGGCCTGTTCGGCGTGGACTGGGCTCAGGACGGTATCGTCCTCGGCGGCTTCGCAGGTTTCGGCAAGGTCGACGCGGACTTCGGAAACAGCCGTGGCGACTTCACCCAGCAGGACACCACTGCGGGCCTGTTCGCCGGGTGGTACGGCGAACGCGCCTGGGTGAATGGCCAGGTCAGCTACACGTGGATGTCCTATGACGTGAACCGCAAGGTTCAGCTCGGGCCGGCAACCCGCCAGCACAGCGGCTCGCCGGACGGCAGCAACCTGACCGCCGCCCTGAATGCAGGTTACGAGTTCGGTACCGAAGGCGGCTTCCGCCACGGCCCGATCGCGTCCGTGATCTGGCAGAAGGTCAAGATCGACGGCTATACCGAAAATGCCGACGCCGGCACCCTGGCCACCGCATTGGGCTATGGCAACCAGGACGTGGACTCCACGGTCGGCCGCATCGGCTGGCAGGCCCGCTTTGACGGCGGCAGCCTCAAGCCGTACGCGCAGCTGACCTACGACCACGAATTCGAGGATGGCCAGCAGGCCAGCGCATGGCTGCAGAGCATGCCGGAAGTTGGTATGTACAAGGTTCCGGGGATGGACTTTGACCAGAGCTACGGCACCGCGATCCTCGGCGCGCGTACTGAGCTCTTCGGCCTGCAGAGCAACATCGGCCTGCTCCGCACCCTCGGTCAGAATCGCTCTCAGGATCTGACCGTGTTCGCCAGCTTCACCGGTTCCTTCTGATGAACCCAGCCGCGCGGGCTTAATCGCCCGCGCGGCATCTTCAAAAAATCCAACTCAGGAGCAAGGTATGCGCTGGATCTTCCTCGGCCTGCTTATTCTTTCAGTGATCGGAATCTACCTGAGTGCCCAGCAGCAAGATCAACGGGACGTCCAACAGACTGCGCTGCTGGTCAGGCTTGAACGCGTGGGCACCGATGATGCCCGCACGGTGGTCGACGAGTGGCGACGCGAACATTCGTCTCCTTCCACCGGCGATATCCAGGGCCTGACTCTGCTGGTGGAAAGGGTGGAGAGAGATCCGGGCGCCGCGAAAGAGCACACCGCTGCGGCGCGCTCGGCCGCCAAAGCACGGCTCTGCGAAAAAATCAGCATGCCATTCGGGGACTGCTGATGCGCGTGCTCGAACTAGCCGTGGGCGTACTGTTCGCTGGACTGTGCTGTGTGGTCGCAACGTTCTACCTGGCAAGCACAACGCCGGCACTCCATACCGAGGCGCAAAGCGCGCTTCTGGCCAGATTGGAACGCGTGGGCACTGAGGATGCTCGCACGTTGGTTGATAAATGGCGCCACGAGAACCCGTCGCCTTCCGACGAGGACTTGCAGCGCCTGACTCTGCTGGTGGAAAGGGTTGAGAAGGATCCTGGCACCGCCAAGGAATATACGGAGGCAGCGCCGCGCAGCACGCGCGAGAATTGAGACACGATCAACTTTCCATTCCCGCTCTAATGACCATACGCGCAAGGCCAGTACCGACATACGGCCTCGAACGCTATCAAACAAGGATTGATTTCATGCATAGCACCAACATTCAGAAGACAGCATCGCTGTGGGCTCGCCGTTTCGCCGTATGCGCTTGCGTCTTGGTCTCCCCAGTGGCGGCTGCCGGCAACGTCGACAGCGATTCCCGCGTCGTGGACGGACGTGTGCAGCTCCTTCTGACGAACCCGAACCCCAGCATTCCGGTCACCCTGGAGCGCGTGGAAGTTCCCGTTTCGTTGGTCCACAAGAAGAAGGGCGTTGTGGAAGCCGCAGAGATCCGCGTAGTTCCCGCCTCGGGCGTTGTAGGCGCTCCCACCATCATCGACCTGGGATCGGTGGAGGACGTGTTCAACGGCGGAGGCGAAGCGAACGAGACCGTCGCCGTTCTCAAGGAAACCACAACTGTGGGCATGAAGAAGTGCCTCACCAGGCACACGCCTGTCACCGTGCTGCTGCGCGTGGCCGACGCCACCGTCAAACTCATGCGCGCGGTGCCGTCGACGTTCTGCCACGCGCGGGCCGACTGACCGCTTTCCATTACCCAACCAGGACACTCTCATGGATGCTCAAGTTCAGAATGCAGACGTTTGGGATCAACTGGCCGACAAGCTCGAAGCGTCGCTTTTGGCTCAACCGAAGGCACTCGCGGTGCACTTCCTGAAAACAGCGTCGGCAGGTGAATTGGCCGACCTCGCCGGGGACGCCTTGCCTTCGACGGACAACACCCGCGCTAGTGTGGTTCAACACCTCACTGCGCGGATCCAGTGGACGAACGTGAAGTCGTAGACTTACCGCCCGGCATGGCCCGGGCCCCGCAAAACGCGTCTTCCGCTGAGAGGCCACATGATTACCCGAACCAAACAAATTCTCATTGCGCTGGCGGCAACCGCTGTTATGACGCCGGTCTACTACTTCGTGATTACCCGATTCACGTTGTACATGCAGCTGTGGGGATGGACGAAGCCAGGAATGCTGCTGGTGGCGTTGATGATGGGTGCCGGAAGTGGCCTCGTCACATGGATCCTCGCTCGTCGTTAATGATGGTATTCGGTGGGGGGGGCGGCCTTTGTGGCCGCCTTTTTTTTTTGCGGGTAGTCACCCCGACCCAGCTGGCGTGGTCGATGGGCGCTGCGCGCCCATACGGTCGGCGGTGCTGCGCATCAAGCCGCCTGCGGCGTCTCGCCCCTGCGGGCCTTGCCCTCGCCCCTTCGCCCCGGCGCAGCCGGTGCTGCGCGCTCCGCTTGCAAGCATCAAGGCAGTCCGCGACGTGTGTCGGTAAACGCTTGGAGCCGCTACTTGGCGGGACGTTTCGCCCAATGCGACTGGAGGCGGTTAGGCTGCTCGCATGTTGCCTGCTGCCTACCACTGGGATCACGACCCGACCGGGTCATATCTGCGTTTCAACTATCGAGGCGTGGCCTCAATGCGCGTCGACGTCAACGGAAAATGGCCGCACAGCATCCGGTGGCAGGGCCGCGAGCTGCACGGAGTGGCTGGGAGCCGAAAGCAAGCCATTCGGTGGATTGAAGCGTGGCTGAGCTGTCGCAGTGGCCTTCCCGCGATTCCAAACCGCCGCTCTTCACGGAAGTAGCCACAAGCTCGCAGGGTCGAGGATGCTTCAGCCGGCACGGCTTCCAGGGTGGGCCATGAGCGCCGCATCGCCAGCGATGCCGCTCATGCCGGCGTGACCCGCCGCCCACCAGGTTGACGCCGGCCGGGGCGTGAAGCGGCTCCCAGCTGGTGCTGGCCAGCGCGGGTACCCGCTGTGTCCGAAACGCGGAAGCAGCAGCAGGCACGTCCCAATGCCCTGCCCAACCAACTGAGGAATGGCGCCTTCTGCAGCGGCGCCGGCGGCACCGCGCCTGGCGATCGCGTGGGCATTTTCGAGCGCTACTTCGGCCGCGGGTGCCCCGCAGCCTGCGCGGCCGCGACGCCGCGGCCTTGCAAGCCATCCCGCCCTGTGTCGCGTCAAGGGTCGCGCCGTGGACCCGTGTCCTCGCCTGCGGCTGCGGGCCGCGCCAGTCCCCGTCGACTCACAGCGGCAAGCCGCTGTGCCCCTTGACCCGCCCCTGGGCCGGCTGGCCGGGGTTGCACATGCAGGTGCGCGCGGCACACCTGCCTGTGAACAGGCCGCCAGCCAAGCAGCACAGCCCTCAACTGAACCGACAGGACCAGAATGAACACTCAGCACACTCGCCAGAACGGCACCAGCGCACCGGCCACCCCTGAGGCTATTTCAGCCTGCGGCTACCACGTCGTGGGGCGCTACCGCGCTGCAAGCGGAGAGGTAGGCGTCGAGGTGCGAATTGGGGCCGTGAGCGGCCAGCTCACATACGCGGGTGCGTGGGGCAATGGCGTTTGCTACGACAAAAACCGTATGCGACAGCTCCTGCAGGGACTGCTCGCCGGGCGGGTGGGTGCCGTAGATGAGGTGCCATTCGGCGGTGTGACCGTCGCGCTGTAAGTCAGATCGCCGGCCGCTGCCTCCTTGCGAGGAGGCAGCCACGGGCGATTTGGTCCCGATGACGAGAGAGAAGAGGATGACATTCACTTATCACGCCGATGGCGATGCGAATCACTACACCTTGATCGAGGGTGGCCGGTGGATTGCTGCGGTCAAGCTCAATGGGGAAATGCTGGCAGAGAAGCAGGAGCGCATCATGCAGTGCTTCGCCGACACCCTCGGCGGGACCGCATTCCAGCTCAGTAACCCGCTGCATCTGGCGGCGGTGCTCGCGGGCCTGCGGTTGCTTCAGAATTCCGACACGCTGCCGCCCGACATCGACGCCATCCTCACCGATAGCGGGTTGCTCCCCCGCATCTGTGACACCGACATTGATGCCCTTTGCGAGCGGTTGACCTGCGCGGCGGGCGAAGAATGAAAGCGCGCCTGCGAACGAAGAATCTGAGGAACCGGCGGCACTACCTGGTCCCTGCATTTGTGGCCAACCATTTCGGACATGCGTCGACGCGGCTCGCCACATTTAGCTTCAGGCTCCACTACACGGCTGTTATGGCGAATCCCTGCCCCACTTCGTGAGGATTGCGCGCCACCGGCCATTACGGTCGGGGGCGCTTACAGTTGGATCTAAGGGCGCCTGAGCGTGTGACCGGAGCTGGCCAGCGCCGGCGGCCGCCGGCGCTGGCCAGGTGCGTCTGCAGGCGGGCGGCGCCCGCCAGAATGCCGACCGTTCCGGCGCTGCGCGCCTGCAGGTCCAGCGCCAGGCGCATGGGGCGCCCGGCGCGGCCGACGCCGCCCTGCAGCGGCGGCGCCGGCAAGGTGCTGGCCCGCGCCGGCTGCAGCCGACGCCGACCAGGTGCATGCCTGCAGGCGGCCGCTGCGCGGCAGATGTGCCGGCCGTTCCAGCGCTTCGCCGGCACGTAGGCGGCGTGGCCGCCTGAGGCGGCCAAAAGGGCGGGTAACAACCCCAGTAGCTGCATCCACAATCCATGCAAGCCGGATGGAAGCTACCGCCCCCCAGCAGCGCTGCAGCAGCTGCTGCTGCCCAGCCTCGGATCAGTGCGGCGGTGCCGCCGGCACCGCGCCTGTGATCGCGCAGGCAGTTTCGACGGTTACTTCGGCAGCGGGTACCCCGCAGCCTGCGCGGCCGCGACGCCGCGTCCTTGCAAGCCATCCCGCCCTGTGGCGCGTCAAGGGTCGCGCCGTGGACCCGTGTCCTCGCCTTCGGCTGCGGGCCGCGCCAGTCCACGCCGGCTCACAGCGGCGCGCCGCTGTGCCCCTTGACCCGCCCCTGGGCCGGCTGGCCGGGGTTGCTCATGCAGGTGCGCGCGGCACACCTGCCTGTGAACAGGCCGCCAGCCAAAGCAGCACAGCCCACACCCGAAATGGAATGAACGCGATGACCAACATGACCGCCACTTACTCGCCCGAAGACAACAAGCTGCGCCTGAGCAGCGCAACCCGGCTGCCCACCAGCGATTTCGAGCTGCTCAAAGCGGCCGGCTTCCGCTGGGCAGCGGTCCAGGCAGTATTTGTCGCCCCAATGTGGACCCCGGAACGCGAAGACCTGTTGCTCAATCTGTGCGGCGAAATTGGTGATGAAGACACGTCCCTCGTTGACCGAGCGGAGCAACGTGCTGAACGCTTTGTTGACTACCGGGAAAGCCGCCTGCAGGACGCCAAAGCGGCGCGGGAAGGTGTCGAGGCGATCGTTGAGCACATTCCGCTTGGCCAACCCATTTTGGTCGGACATCACAGCGAAAAGCGTGCGCGAAAGGACGCCGAGCGTATCTCGACCGGTATGCGCAAAGCCGTCTCCATGTGGGACACGGCCACCTATTGGGCGTCCCGCGCGGCCGGGGCACTTCGCCACGCGAAGTACAAGCAACTTCCCGACGTGAGGGCGCGCCGAATTAAGAGCATCGAGGCCGACGCTCGAAAGGCAGCGCGCAACCTTGCCGAGACCGGTGATGCAATGGCGCTTCTCCAAGGTTCTGAGATGACAGCGACCAAAGCTAAGGCAATCGCCAGCGTTACGCCCTGCCTGTATGGAATGTGGAGCAAGCTCAATGCCGACCCGGAGAGCTTCGAGCAGATCATTTCCGATTCGCTGGCTCTGCTTGAGCGCTCACGCGCCAGGCAGGAGCGTTGGCAGGCGCACTATGAGAACCGCCTTTCCTACGAACGCGCCATGCTGGACGCACAGGGCGGTTTGACGGCCGACAAGTTCAACATCGTGGCAGGTGGTGCTGTACGTATTGGCGGCGAGTGGCTGAAGGTGTTGCGGGTGAATCGTGCCGGCGGACGGGTAAGCAGTGTCACCACCGATGCGCGCTATGTGCCAAAGCGCGGCATTGAGGAAGTCCAGGACTACCGCGAACCGAGTGCGGACCAGCTCGCCGCCACCGAGGCGGCTTGCAAGCTCCCGCCTTTGTGCAACTACCCAGGAGCGGCCGCCGTCTGCATGACAAAGGCAGAATGGGCAAAGATCCACAAGGACTACAAGGGGTCGCGTGAACTAGGGCAGGCAGCCGTCCGGCCGCGATTTGGTCGCCCAGATGTGGCCACCCAGGAGGAGGAGGTTCCCGCTGTCGGACGTCATCGGATCCGGGTGGTTGTACAAGGCGGAGCGCTGCGCCCGGTGTATCTGACGGACCAGAAGCGGAAGGATCCCCCCGCCCCCGTGTTGGTCGACCGCGAGCCCGCCGGCGACGAAGAGGATTCCGGTTTCAATGCCTCTGAGGCTGATGCGCCGTCGCCCTCCCCCAGGCCGGCACCGGTCCGTTCAGAGGATGAGGCCGCAATCGACGCAATGCGTGCGCAACTGGGCGGCGGCGGCATTCAAGCTGTCCGGTCGGAACAGCTGTTCCCGACTCCCCCAGACCTGGCGCGGCGCATGGTGGACCTGGCAGGACTGGCTGATTGCATGACCTTGTTAGAGCCGTCCGCCGGCACCGGGCGCCTCCTGCAGGCCGTTCGCGATAGCGGCGCTGCCGTCGTTTCCACGTCCATTGAACTCAACCCGCGCCTCTGCGAAGCGCTGCGACTGAGCTACGCCGACGTACGGCAAGGCGATTTCTTGGACTTCGGCGGGGACGTGCTCGGAAGCTTTGATGTTGTGCTGATGAATCCGCCATTTCGCAATGCAAGCGACATCAGTCACATCCTGCATGCCCTCCAGTTTGTCCGTGACGGTGGGCGGCTGGTGGCGCTCTGCGCCGATGGCCCGAGGCAAAACGAAAAGCTTCGCCCCCTCACACTTCACGGCGGCTCATGGGAGCCGCTCCCCCCCGGGACGTTTCAAGCGGAGGGCACCGGCGTCCGCACGGTGTTGTTGACCATCCAACGCTGAACATTGCGGCCGGTGCTCAGGTACCGGCCGCTTTCCGAGGACACCTACCATGCTGCTGCCTGACGATGTCTCCGAGCTGTTGAGCCTGGCATTGCCGACACTAAAAACGCTGTACGAACGCGGCTGCGCGGACTCGCTGAGTATCGACGCTGGCGCGCTAATGGTGCTGGTCAGCGATGCACTCGACCGGCGTGGCCACGATCACCAATAGTAACGATTGCTGGTATTACCAAATGGCGTTACTATTCTAGGAGGCCATTTCAAGTTGCAAACCATGAGTACCTCGCCCGCTTCCCTTCGCCCTGCCCATCCAGGGACACGTCTACAGCGGTTGTTGAAGGAGCGCGGCATTACTGCCTATCGCTGCGCTGCTGACATCGACGTCCCGAAGCCTCGCGTCTATGAGTTGGTCAAAGGGTTGAGTTCGGTTACCCCGCCTATGGCGCTGCGCTTAGGGGTGTATTTCGGGGATGGCCCTGAAATATGGATGGCCGAGCAAGCGCGTTTTGACCTGGCCCGGCAGCAGGCGGAGCTGAAAGCCGACCTTGCCGCCATCCGTCCATTGCCGCTGCTCGCGGCCTCCTGACAGGTAACGTCAATGACCACAGCCATGCCTGCCGAAAGGCGTAAGGACAAGAAGCTGATCGACACCTCAGCGGCCATCATGGGATCCGCTCCGGAGGGGGACGATATTGCGTTCCTGCATTCCACCTTCTGTCAGGTCGGCCTGCCGCGCAGTAAGCCTAAAACCAACATCTTCGAGCGGCGCAGCGGTACTGCCGCGATCCGGTTGGAGGCCGGCGCGCTATGGAATGGCGCGGAGTATGTGCAGCAGCACCTCCCATATGGCACCAAGCCGCGTCTCTTGCTACTTCACCTGATTCGTACGTATCTGCGTACCGGCGACAGGTCGGTTGACTTGGGCAGCAGCCTGCGCGATTTCCTGGACACGCTGAACATCGATTCCAGCGGCGGTAAGCGTGGGGGGATGACCGGTTTCAAAGAGCAGATCAAAGCCTTCGCTGCGTGCCGCATGGTGATTGGCTACAACACCAGCACCGGGGCGGCGCGCACGCGGCCAGCTGAGCGGATCGTTGAAGAGTTTGAAGCATGGCCCGAACTTGGCGGCGTCGGAGGACAGCGCACGCTCTGGCCGGGCTCGCTTCTCATCTCTTCTGAATTCGCCAGCTCGATTGAGAAGGCGAGCGTGCCTCTGGATGCACGCGCTATCCAAGCGATCCAGGACAGCGCGCTTGCCTTGGACCTGTACGCGTGGCTCGCGCACCGCCTCACTCGTTTGAACGCCCCGACTACCCTGCACTGGATGAGCCTGAGGGAGCAATTCGGCCAAGAAATCGCCGACCCTCGCAATTTCAAAAAGAACTTCGTCAAGGCGCTACGTGACGTGCTGCAGGTGTACCCGCACGCCAAGGTGCAGGACGTGTTCGGCGGAATTCGCATTTACCCGTCTTTGCCGCCCGTCCCGCGTAAGCTCATTGCCGTTGGCTGATTGCTTGCCACCTACTCAAAACCCGGCTCAGGCCGGGTTTTTTGTTTCTCTGTGTGGGGATCATCCCGACTGGCGTTGGTGCGCGGAATCTGCACCCCTACGGCTCGGCCGGGCTAGGTCCGGGAGTCATGCGCCTGGCCGTCCGGCATTGCTACGGGGGCCAGCGCTTGGCGCGCGCGCCAGCTGCGCGGAATCTACACCCCCTGTGCCGAGGGCTGCGGGGAATTTGCACCCCCCCGGGGCGGAAGTGAGCACCGGGGAGCGTGCGCGGAATCTGCACCCTTCCCTACTCCAGCCATGCGCGGAATCCACACCCCCTCGCCCCATCGGACCTGCGCGGAATCTGCACCCCACTGGATCCGGCGGCCGCCGGAAACCTGCGCGGAATACGCACCCCCGCGCCCTCTGCGTGCGCTCGGCGGCGGCGCGCGGAATTAGCACCCCAGCCAGGCTGGGGATAAGGCTGTGCGCCTGGCGAGTTATCCACGCGGAATTAGCACCCCGGCCTGCGCGGAATCTGCACGGCATGTGCGCGGAATCTGCACGTTCATTTTGCGCTGAATTTGCACGCCCATAACCGGTAGTTGCTCCGGTTGTCTTTGCCTATAACAGTTCCGGTAGCTCTCACGGGTTTCTGTGGGTAACCTGGCCAGCTCGGATCCAACGCCGCCTACCCTCCTACGTCCATGTAGTCGCCCCTCCGCTTCGCTGCGGCCTTGCGCGGGCATCCATGCCCGCTCAAGAGCAAAAAGGAGTCGGCTACGCCGACAGCATCTAAAAGCGTGTCGGCAAGTCATTCCCAGGAAGAGCCGGTCTAAGCGGCGCGGGCACAAGTGCCCGCCCTCGCGCTACGCGCGACCCTCCGGGCGCAAGACCCGGACAAAGAGCGCGCTAACGCGCGCTCAGCCGGGTTTGTGTGCAAACCGGCTCGCGCCGGACGCTGTGACCTCATTGCCCACAGGTATGCAGAAAGGAAGGGGTCCAAGGCCATCGGCGACTGGAAGCCAAAGGGCGAAAGGGATAAGGTGTCATCTAGGCATCTACGCATCTAGACATCTTGACACCAGTGCCCATTGGCGTAGAATTGCTACTGTCGCACTGATGCGACACTGTTCGACAAGGAGACAAAAATGGGTTTGTGGGTGACGTTCTATGACGGCCCGCCTGACCAGGTGGAGGAGGCTTGCCGGCGTGCAGAAATCGCGCTGCAGCAAGCGGAAGTATCAGCAACTGATGCACAAGAAGCGGCGATAGTCGCGGCCGACCTGGCAGCGGAGGACTACGACGGCCCTACCCCCAACGACAAGCATGTTGTCGCCTGGTATGAGGCCGAATATGAAGCCCTCGCCTATCTGCAGTCTCAAGACAATGGCGAATGGCCCAACGGAGCCGCACTGATCTATGTCGACCAAGGCGAATAAAGACGCGACCGGCCATCGCTTTACCGCGCGCATGGACACCGAAGTTTGGCAGTCACTGCGTGTGTTGGCCATCAAGAGCGGCAAGACGTTCCAGGAAGTGCTCGAAGAAGCTGCTAAGGCGCATCTGAAGGCGCAAGCCGCACCTACGCCAGAGACCAAGAAGAAGGGGACAAAATGAAGAGCCTTGCTGTCGCCAATCAGAAGGGCGGCGTAGGAAAGACCACGATGGCCACCCATCTGGGCTGGTTTGCAGCCGAGCAGGGGCAGAGCGTTCTGCTGCTGGATCTGGATCCCCAGGGCAATGCGAGCTCCACGTTCAAGGAGTATGCGGTTCCAGACCTCACGACATCCATGATGTTCGCGGCACAGGTGCCGAGCGTGCCGGTGCAGGCGGAAGCGGGTCAGATAGCCCTGATCGCATCCGACAAAAAGTTGGTTGACCTGGACAAAGAAGAAGCAAGCACGCTGTCCAATTTCGTGCGGGCGGTCAAGACGATTGGTGCGGGTTTTGATTTGGTTATCGTCGACGTGGGCCCGAGTCTGGGCAATCGGATGCACGCCGCTTTGCTGGCGTGCGACGCGCTGATCAGTCCGATCACGCCCGAGACCTACGCCATTGAAGGTGTTGCCGAAATGATCCAAACCCATCGTCGCATCAAGATGGTCAAGGAGAAAGCCGGCCTGCCTCTTGTGTTCCTGGGGATTCTGCTGACCAACGTCAACCGCCAGTACCCTCGGCACAAAGCTACGGCCAAGACCCTTCTTGAAACCCACGGCGACAAGATTCTGCCGGTCTGGATGCCTACCCGCTCCGTGGTGGGCGACTCCCAAAGTGCGCGTCTCCCTGTCTGGAAGATGGGAAGCAGTTCCCGTGATGCCGGCAACGAAATGCGCGACGTCTGCAAGTTTATCCTCGACAAGTTGAGCGCCAGCGTATGAGCAAGAAGCCCGCACCCACCGGATTGGAGTCCGCGCTTTCCGCCCTGGATCTGTCCAGCAGCCTTCACGACCTGCCGTTGACCGCAGCTGGTGCTGAGGAGACCCCGTACCGTGTCGTGGCCGTAGCGGACGTGTATCCCGATCCCGACCAGCCCCGCCGGACCATTGACGAACAGAAGCTTGTGGAACTGGCCCAGACCATCGCGGCACAAGGCCTCATCCAGCCCATCCAAATCAGGCCCCACCCTGCCCTGCCCGGCAAGTGGATGATCGTAGCGGGCGAACGTCGCTGGCGAGCCACCAAGCTCAACAACCAG
>NZ_JAGIOX010000003.1:0-61609 GCF_017876915.1 Stenotrophomonas sp. PvP093
TAAGAGCAGCACTGCTGCGTCAATTCTAGTGGCTCGATTGAGGGGCTTTGGAAGCGACGCCGTAGCAATTGAAGATCCACCGGAAGCGGTCTTGCATGGCCTGCACGGCGAGGGGCGCTGCTTCCAGATTCCTGCCTCTCGCCGGCACGGAAGCTATCGGGAGCAGTTGAGGCGGGCCCTTCGTACCGGCGTCAGTGCGCTTCTGATCGGCGAGATTCGTGATGAGGACACCGCTGTAGAGGCGATTCGACAGAGTAACGCTGGTCTATTCGTCGTGACCACGATGCATTCAAAGACGCCGATCGAGGCGGTGAAGCGGTTGGTGGATCTTGCATCGCACGGGGACAGCGGGAAAGCCGCAGCCATGCTCGCAACAGGGTTGACTTCCGTCATTCACCAGAGCCTGCATCGAGTCCAGTTGCCGAACGGTACGCCGACCGGCGGTGTGCGGGTGCGCCTTTCATCGCTGCTGGTGTCCGGGGCGCTGGAGTCCGGCATCCGTACCAAGATCCGCGAAATGAAGTTCGACATGCTCACGCAAGACATTGATGCGCAGAACAAGGACCAGGTATGGAATCAGTAACCATGAATCGTAAGCAGCGCGGTGCAACGATGATCGAGACCATGGCTGTGCTCGCCCTCGGTGCCCTCTTACTGGCCGGCCTTGTCGGCTGGTTGACGTGGCGCGCCAGCGAACAGCGCAACGAGCTTGCTGCTGAGCATGGCACGGCGGTTCTGGATGCTGCCAAGACGTACATACGCGCAAATTTTCAGAATCTCTACATCCAGGCCGCCGGTGGTCCTGTGACTGTTCCTGCCAGTTCGTTGTACCTCGGCCAGGGCGTCCAACAGTTCAATGCCTACGCTCAGGTGCCGGAGCTTCGCGTCGTTCGGGACGGGACGGGGCTGGACGGCATGGTCTTCTATCGGGGTGGCCAGCAAATCAGCAAGGGGAATCTAATCTCAATCGCGAACAGCATGGGCTTCGTGGGCGGCTATGTTGCGGCTGATGATCCGGCGAACGCGGTGGGCATGATGCAGCAATGGAAACGTCCGGTCGCCGCCTACGGTGGCAGTCCCGGTACTGGCGTCGTGGCTGTCGCGGTATTCGCCGATATGGCAGCGCAGGGAGGGGCCTACCTCCACCGCAATGCCACCCCGGGCAAGCCGGAACTGAACCGCATGTCGACGGGCATCGACATGGACGGCAATAACATCTCCGGCGCCGGTACGGTGGCCGGAAACCGGATCGAGGCCGGTGGTGTCGAGATCAGTGAGGGCGGCATGGCAACGGCTGCTCTTTCCATCGGCAAGGCCTCATTCGGAGCGTTGCCCTATCCCTATGAAACCATCCAGGTTGCTCCTGGCATGAACTTCCGGGTCGCGTCCGGCACCCAAGAACTCATGTCGTTTGGCGGCCGTGACGTGAACTTCTGGGGCGACGTCAAATCCTCGATGAGCGTGCGGGCCCAAGGGGTCATGGTCAACGACGCTTACGCTTCGGGGAGCTTCCACGCCACTGGATCGGGCGGCGTGTATTGGGATCAATGGGGCGGCGGTTGGTACATGGGTGACCCGTGGTGGATTCGGGCAACCAATGACAAGAACATCTACACGGGCGGCGAAATGCAGGCCGGCCTGGTGCGATCTAACGGTCAGATGGTTGCCAATGGCCGCGCCACGTTCAACGAGTTCGTGCAGATCAATGGTGGTGCCGCGGAGGGCACTGGCTGCAGTCCAAACGGCCTGGTTGGTCGAGATGGCTCCGGAAAACTGCTTTCCTGCACGGATGGGGTCTGGCGCAGCAGTGGCGGCATCAGCACCTTTGTTGTGACGGGCGCAGCGTCGACTTGCGCGGGCCCCACTGGATCATCGTTTGCCTACTGTCCTGATGGCAGCACGCTGATAAGCGGTGGCTCGATGTGGTTGCGTAGCTGCCGTCCTCAGAATGAGCAGTACCGATTCACGACCATGGATCGTCCTGTTGGCAATGCCTGGGAAGCTCGAATCGAAGAGTCTTCCGCCATGGCTTATGCAATCTGTGCCCGCTGATGCCATGAGTACCTTCGACACTCTTCGATATTCGTTGACCTGTGTGGCCGCTGCCAGCGCTTTTTGGTTCACGGGCCCTGCGAGCGCGAGCTCCACCAGCGAGCGCGCCGCCTGCGTCGCAGCGGCGGCGGAGCGCTACGCGGTCCCTTCTCCACTGCTCCTGGCAGTAATGAGGACGGAGGGTGGTACGACCGGCCGCACGTCGCGTCCGAACGGGAATGGTTCGCTCGATCTGGGGCTGATGCAGATTAATGAGATCCACCTCCCTGAGCTCGCGCGCTACGGCATCTCGCGCGAGATGGTGATTCACAACGAGTGCGTCAACATCTTCATTGGCGCGTTCATCCTAAGCCGTGAGCTCTCGAAGCCTGGCGCTGACTACTGGACCAACGTCGGGGCATACAACAGCCGGACGCCGTGCGAGCGGTTCTACTCGAAGGGCAAGAAGTGCCCAAACATCGAGTATCAGCGGAAGGTTGCCCAACACTTGTCCAACATCCTCCAGGGGCGATGACATGCATCCTTTTGTCTACGTTTTGGTGCTCAGCTTCATCGTTATGAACCTCGCAGGGTCAGCCCTCACGTCCTCGATCAACAAGGCGAGGCTGGCTCAGCAGTCTGCGGTCGCGTCATCGCTGGCCATTTTCTCTACCTATGCCGATCGATTCAGCCGAGCAAATCCAAACGCCGACACGGTGATCTCACACGCAGCCGCATCGCTGCCTGGCTGGTTTCAGCCTCATTTTGGCGTTGTGGCCTACTCCTATCAGGGCCACGCGTATGTCACCTATCAGGCTGCGTCGGCCAGAGATGCGTACGACATTGCCGCCGCGTGCCCCGAGGGCAATCGGTGTCTGGTGTCGAATTCTGGTTCGTTGTATGAGCCGGGCTCGTTCGCTCCGACCGGCTCCCTTCCCGCTGGTAGGGGCTTGCCGCAGACCAACGGCGTTGTGATCCAGCCCTGAATTCCATTTCAGCAGATAGCCGCTGCCATGACCAAGATTCCAGCTTTTGATCGCGTGAGCAATCTGATCCTGCTGATTGATGAGTGCCTGCTGCGCGAGGTGGCGGGGCAGCTATATGTGAATCTCAGCCCTGGCAGTATGCAGTGGACACACGTGGACAACGCGGGCCCTGATCGCCTGATGGCCCTTGCGAGCCAGTGTGTGGCACGCCGCGTGGAGCGGGAAAGGCGTGGTGACCTGGTGCCGGGGCGCATTCGTGCGTATCGCAGCTGAGCAGCTACCAAGTCGGGGGAGGCCTTTGGCACGGCTGGCGGGCTTCGCCCCGAGCCGCGTTGCGTCTCGGCTAGGCAGCGCCATCCTCTCCCCTGCGCGCTCCGCTTGCCGAAGCCGCCAGGCCGCTGGCGCAGGCGGCCTGGCAGGGGCCCATTCGCAGCCGCAGCAGCTGCAGAATCGATCAGCTGCCTGCGACCTTCAAACCCAGCGTGGCAATGACTTCGGCCTGGAACTGCCCATCGGTCAGACCGAGTTCGCGCGCGCGTGCCTTCAGGCCAAGAATCGCCGGCCGGAGCAGAACCGCCCGATCGTCAGGCGTCATCGGGGCCACCTTTGCCACCTGCATCCTGCGAGACTTATTCAGCTCAATCAGCCCCTCAGCCTGCAGGTCCTTATAGGCGCGGCTGACGGTCGAAAAATTGACACTCCAGTCTTCCGCCCCCTGGCGGACGCTGGGCAGGAGCTGACCTGGCCGCAGCTTCCCGGTCCTGATGAGCGTCGCTATCCGATCGGTGATTTGCACCGTAATTGGCGTGTGGGATTCGGAGTTCAGGCGCAGGCCAATAGTCATTGGGGAAGTATCAGTAAAGCTGGCGCAATACGCCAGCGGGAAGGGGGGCTTCCGTGGGCCGGTAGGGGCTGGTCAGCCCAGCCCAGGCCTTTCGGCCGCGGGGGCGCCTTGCAGCCGCCCTTGCGTCAGTTCAGGGCGGGCAGCTTGCCGCCCGCCTCGTCTGCAGGCAAGTGGCCGCTGCAGCGGCCAGCCAGGCCGGAGTGCCGGGAGGGCGCCTGGCACGCCCTCCACCCGCTATCGCGGGGGTGCCGCTTGCGCGGCTCATTGCTGCCGCTGACCGGGCGAATGCCCGGTGCTGCCTCGCAGCAGGGTTGGGAACCCGCCTCGTTCGATCGCCTATCGCTTCACGCTGCCCGACCGGCGCGTCTTTGCAAGTGCAGCGCACGCGCTGAGCGCACTTGCAAAGACGCTCATTCCGGTCGGGCCGCTGTTTGCTACGGCGACGAACTCAGCGAAGCAGGTTTCCCAAACCCACTAAGGCAAGCACCGACATTCCAGCCCTCAATCAAACGCAACAGCAAGAGCCGGCTCAGAAGCTCGCAAAGCAGGTTGCGCAAGGCAAAAGGCGGATGTGGTGGGGAAACCGGATAGCTGGCCTCGGGCCGTGACCGACCTCAATTACTGGAGATTTACGCATGAATGCTGCATCCCTCGAAACCCTCATCCTGCCTCTGTCGGCCCTCTATCACTCGCGCCATAACGCGCGGAAGAAGGAGGACTACAGCATCGAGAGTGTCCGCTCACTGGCCGAATGCATCACGCAGGTCGGGCTGCTGCAGAATCTGGGTGTGTATGAAGAGCCGGGCGTTGATCCGGGTGAGGAGGGCAGGCCGTTTGGTGTGGTGCTGGGCGGTCGCCGTCTGGCTGCATACAACATGCTCCTGGAGGAAGGTCGGATCGAGCCGAACCATCCAATCCGCTGTCTGAAACTGGTAGGCGATCTGAAAATGGCCTCGCTGGTGGAGAACACGCAGCGCGAGAACATGCGACCGGCTGACGAGTACGAGACAATCCGTGAAATGTCTGAGGTTCACGGTTACAGCGTAGACCGAATTTCGGACCTGCTTGGAGTCAGCGCATTGGTTGTTGAGCGCCGTCTCCAGCTGTCCAACGCGCATCCCGACCTCATCCAGGAATTCCGCGAGGACAAGATCACCACCAGTCAGCTGGCCGCGCTGTGCACCACGACCGACCGCGCTCGACAGTTGGAGGTTTGGAGAGCTGCAATCTACCCGAATATGCGCGAGCCGAAGGCGCTCCGAAAGGCGGTGCTTGCCCAGCGAATCGATTGCAGCACCGACCCGCGTATCAAACTGATCGGTGGTGTCGCCGCATTCCGGGCCGCCGGCGCTGTGGTCCACGGCGACCTCTTCTCGGACTCGGAGGAGTCGGGCGTCAGCGAAGACGTAGGCCTGCTGGATCAGTTGGTGATGGCAGTGGTCGAATCGAAGATTGCCGAGTTGGAGGCCGAGGGCTGGAGCTGGGTCTCCTACCTGCCGGAAGGCCAAGACCCGGGCTACCACCGCCTTGGGGATGCGGTACCAGCCTCCGTGCTGTCGGATGAGGAGTTTGCGGCTGCACATTCCACGCTGTCCGCAGAGCTTGCTCGCGTCCAAGCGCGCATGGCTGAGATCGAGGCGGCGGAGGACGATGAGGCGTTCCACGCGGAATACGGCCAGCTGGAAGACGAGATTGAGGAGCTGGGCGAACGGCGCGCCGTGGCCTGCGCCGTTTTCAGTGATGAGCAGAAGGCCCACTGCGGTGCCGTGGTTTGGCTCGAAGATGGCGAAATCATGATCGAGCGCGGCAAGGTTCGCACCGTGGATCGTAAGAGCGCTTCGGCGGCAACCGGAACCGGTGTGGTAGGTGGCCGCGAGAAGGCCGCAGCGGGTCGGAAAGAGGCGGCCATGTCCGACGCCATCACGCGTTCGCTGCTTGGCCGCAGGAATTCGATGGTGCAGCTGCAGGTTGCGAATAACCCTCGCGTGGCCAAGGTGCTTCTCGCTGTTTCGATGGCCTCGCTGGTCGTGTTTAACCCCCGTGGCCTTCGTGTGCGCGATCGCGGCGTCTGCGACCTGACCCTCAGCAACTACAGCGACGGCGCTCGCGTGGATCACCCTCTCGTTGGGCCTGATGGTGAAGTTGTCCGCGACCTGCTGCGGAATTCCCTTGCGCCTTTGGTTGAGGGAATGCCCGAAACCCCGAGCGAGCGGTTCACGTTCCTCGCTTTGAAGTCCGACGCTGAGCTTGACGCGATCATCGCGCATGGCGTTGGCGCTGCGGTGTCGGTGAATGCGTTGCACAAGGGGGCGACTGCCGCCCTGCTAGACGCGCTTGATTTCCAGATCGGTGAGCACATGGAAATCACTGCGGACAACTTCTTCAAGCACGTTCCCATCGCCATCACTCTGTCATCCCTGAAGGACGCCGGGCAGGACTACGAGCGTGCAGTCTTGGAAGGCATGAAGAAGGACGAGCTGGCGGCTGAGGCAGAGCGTCGCATCAAGGGCACCGGATGGTTCCCAGAACTGATCCGCTCCCCTGCACGACAAGCAGTGCCGCAGGAGAGCGCGGGCACCAATCAGGCACCGAAGACGGGTGCCACTACCCCGGCCAAGAAGCTGGCCGGGAAGAAGGCCGCCGACAAGAAGCCGGTGAGCAAGGCAGCAAAGGCCCCGGCCAAGCGCGCCAAAGCCAAGTGATGCAGAGGCGCGCCGGTAACCCCGGCGCGCCCTCCCACCCATCTTCTCCTGGAGCTACCCAATGATCTTCTTCGATGCCCATCGCCAACCCGCCCGCGACCAGTACGGGTTCACCGTTCACCCTGACCTGGACCTGTTCACGGTCGCCGGAGCCTATGACCAGAGCGCATTCCGCCGTGCCGGATTCGATCTTTACCAGCTGCCGCTGGAGTCGGACAACCCCACCCTGTTGAAGCGCTATGCGGAAGATCCGCACGCGCTGACCGATTGGGTCCCCGAAGCACCCGAGGGAGGGAACTGGCGTTTGGTGGGCCTGTACGACACCGAGAACGATCCGGTGGCCATCTTCATCCGTCCCATCGCCTGATTCGGGCTGCAGGAGCTCAACCCCATGACGGATTCCATTCTTTCGATGCTCGCCGAGGCCGAGGCCATCCGGGTCCACGGCCAGGTTTCAGCCCGCCACCCGGCCAGCGCACCGCTGGACGGTTTGCTGGCCCTGGACACCGCCTGCAGGAGCTTCGGTGGCCTTCTCCCAAATCGCCGGCGCGTGTCGCTGGGCGAATGGGCGGAGCTCATCGAGCAGTACCCGGACGCCGGCGACGTCCAGGCTGAAATCGTGCGAGCGCTACGGACTATGCAGGCCGTAGCGCAGCCGGCGCCAGCGCCGGCGATTCTCACACCGCGTCCCCGGCAGAACACCACTCCGCCCGCCAATTCAACCCTCTAATAGGAGCGCTTCCATGCTTGTGCTCACTCGTAAGGTCGGCCAGACAATCATGATCGGCGACAACGTTGCCGTTGTTGTCAGCGGAATCGATGCCCTTGGCAACGTTCGGATCGCCATTCAAGCCCCGACGGAGACCAGAATCCTGCGAAAAGAGCTTCTCGCTCGGTCGCAGGAGGACGACGGTCTGGGAGCGGTGCGGCAGTGACTGAACTACCGACGCTTGCCAGGCTGCGCCGTCCGCCTGCATCGCGCTGCGACGCGGGGCAGCTGGCCATCATCGCCGACAGGCTGCAAGAGCTTTATACCGCCTCCCTGCAGGGGGCCGATTTGATCGATCATCTCCTGTCGGCATCTCCCGATAGAGCCAACCAGGTGCGCACGTTGCGCCGCTTGAGGCGGGCTGCAGCAGCATTGGAACGACCGTTGTAAGGAGCAACCATGTCCAGGATTCCACAGCATTTTCTTGACTTGATCGGAACGGAGGATCTGGTGGCCATCATTGGCGCCAGAATCGCACTGAAGCCAGCAGGCGGTGAATTCACTGGCCTGTGTCCGTTCCATAGCGAGAAGACCCCGTCCTTCACCGTAAGTCCCTCCAAGGGCTTCTATCACTGCTTCGGCTGCCCCGCTCATGGAAATGCCATCAACTTCGTGATGGAGTACGAGGGTGTGGACTTTCTCGGTGCAGTTTCAATTGTTGCTCGCGAGCTTGGGCGGGAAGTGCCGCGAGAGCAAAGCAACACATCTTCGAAGGCGGCGGCACCACAACACGCAAGCCTTTACGGGCACTGCAAAGGGGCCGGCATGTTCTTCGTCCATGAGCTCGGTGGCGACGGCTCCGCGCTGAGCTATTTGGCTCGCCGCGGCGTCGGCCAGGCCATCGCCAGCGAGTACGAGCTGGGCTACGCGCCGGATAGCTGGTCCGCCTTGAAACTGGCCGCAACGCTGGCCAAGCCGGGCGCGTCGACCGAACGCGATCTGCTGACCTTGGGCCTGCTGTCGAAAAGCGAGCGCAAGCCTGGCCGTCTGTATGACCGATTCCGCAACAGAATCATGTTTCCAATCATGGACGAGCGCGGCCGCGTCGTCGGCTTCGGTGGACGCGCATTGGGTGATGCATCACCCAAGTACCTGAATTCGCCGGAATCCCCCATCTTCCACAAAGGGCAGATCCTATACGGGCTGTGGCAGGCCGTGCGCCGGCAGCGCCGCCTGCCGCGGATCGTCGTCGTGGAGGGCTTCTTTGACGTGCTGGCCATGGCTGAGTTCGACGCAGCACCCGCCGTTGGCACCATGGGTACGAGCTTCACCGACAGCCAGGCGAAGTTGTTGTTCAAGTACACCAACCAGGTCTATTTCTGTTTCGACGCTGACAGGGCCGGACGCGCCGCTGCATTCAGTGCCGCCCGCACCGTCCTGCCCCACTTGGGCGGCGAGCGCCAAGTGGGCTTTGTGTTCCTGCCCGCCGGGGAAGATCCCGACTCCCTGCTGCGCGGGGCCGGTGTCGAGGCATTCCACGACCAGCTTGCCGCCGCGCAACCGCTGTCGGAGTTCCTATTCGCGGAGCTGAGCCAAGGCGTGCAGCTCTCCAGCTTCGAGGGCAAAGCGCAGCTTGCTGAACGCGCGTTCCCATTGATTGATTCCATCCCCCCTGGCGCTTTCCAAGAGTTGATGCGCCGGCACTTGGTCGGCCTCACCGGATTGGATGGCCGCCCTTCAACGCACTGACCATCAAGGAGTGTTCCGATGACTGTCGCACGTGTCCTACAACTCGACTGGGTTTCTTTGCTTCAGGAATATTGGTATGTGCCGTTGATTCTCATTGCCTGCATCGCGTCCGGTGTCTTCATCAACTGGCATCGGCCAAGGTCGGTTCGCTCGTTCCCTCGGCCCATGCTTGAGGCTGCATTCCAGTTCGACCAGCAGACGCTGAGGCGCTACTACCTAATCGGCTTCATCAGCAAGGCGCGGGTCGAGAAGCAATTAAGGCTGACCGCGATGCAGATTCGCGAGCAGCTCTCCCGAAAGATCTAGAGGAATTCACCATGTCGAACTACCAGCTCAACGGCGCGCCCCTGGACGTGCACGCGCCCGATTCGCGCAGGCGCCTTGCCGCAGCGCACTCTGCGCACGAGCGTCCGCTTTGCCTGTGCAGGCGTCCTCCTATACCGATGTATATCGCCAAGCTGCAGGAAGCATTCATCGTCAAACGCATGCCTGGAACTGGCTCAAAGCACGCGCCTGACTGTGAATCCTATGATCCGCCCGCAGAGCTGTCGGGTTTGGGTGAAGTGATGGATCGGGCAATCAAGGAAGATCCCGAGAATGGTGAGACCACGCTGAAACTCGCCTTCAGCATGAGCAAAGGGGCGAGCCGGAATGCGCCGGTTCCCGGGGACGGAGAGACCACCACCGTCAAATCGGATGGGACCAAGCTGACCCTGCGGAGCGTACTGCACTATCTTTGGGACCAGGCTGGCTTCAACCGCTGGACCCCGGCCATGGCAGGCAAGCGGTCCTATCCTGTGGTCCGCAGGCATCTGCTGCAGGCCGCCTCGGACAAGCGAGCGAAGAATGCTCCGCTGTCCGACAGTCTGTTTATTCCCGAGCCGTTCTCGCAGCCGGAGGCCGATGGGATTGCCGAGCGCGCCCGCCGCCTCTTCAGAAGTATTGCCGGTGTGCGGGGCGGCGTGCGCAAGCTGATGATCGTAGTTGCCGAGGTCAAGCAGTTTGACGATGCAAGATTCGGCAAGAAGGTCACGTTCAAGCACCTGCCGAGCCAGCCGTTCTACATGGATGCTAAGTTCGGTGAGAAGCTGCAGAAGACCTTCGGTAACGAAATCGACATGTGGAACGCTGACGAGGGCGCTCACCTCATGTTGGTCGGAACGTTCAGTGTTCTGGAATCCGGGTTCCCCCAGCTGGAGGAGGCCGCTCTGATGGCAGTCAACTCGAACTGGATTCCCTTCGAGACCTTGGACGACCATCTGCTGCTGCAGCGTCTGCATGCTGAAGGTCGGCGTTTCATCAAGGGCCTGCGCTTCAACTTGTCCAACAAGAAGCCCTTAGCCACGGTGGTCACCAATGATACCTCCCCTAATCCCGTAGCCCTCTACGTTGTGGCGCCCGAGTCCGAGGAGGATCACCTCGCTGCGTTGAGCGCCCTGGTCAAGGACAGCTCCCTGTCGGCGTGGTTCTGGCGCGCTGACGAGGCGATGCCGCCGTTGCCCGAGATCGAGGGGTTTGAAAGCCAGTCTCTGGATCTCGAAGGCGTTTAAGCCAATCGCTAGAGCCCATGGCGATTTCTGTAGCCCAACCACTTATCAAGGAGTAATGACATGTCCGAAGTACCGCCACCGTATCAGCACACCGCCCAGCACACCGCGTATCCGCCCCCGGGCGATGCTGCGGGCTACGTGCCGCTGCCGACTGTCTATGCTGCGCTAGATTTCGTTTTGAGCTGCGTGGACGACACCGACGCCCTGCCCTCCTCAGCGGCCGCCCGTGACTTCCTCGTGCAGTGGCTGCGCCTCGGCGAGAATCCGACGAAGGACCAGCTGGCTGACGCGCGGAACGCCATGGCTGCTGACGCAGGCAAGCTCCTCGACACACTGCACCAAGCTTTCGAGGGATTCATCGCCGACCTCCATCGGCACCCGAGCTGCAGTCCAGGAACCGTGTTCGGAAAGTACCATCTCCCTGTCACGCTGCTGCAGCTGCAGCCGTAGGTCCAGCGCCCAGGTAGGCGCCACGTTTGGGCGGCTTCGGCCGCCCTCTTCGTTCGAGATCATAGGGGGCACCGTCGCTTTGCTCGCTCTTAGCGTGATGCATCACGCCGTGGCCGCGCTGGAGAGGCGCTTGCATCGGCCTATCCTCGCGGTTCCTGTGCTGCCTGCAAGCGCTTCGCGCTGCCTGCGCGGTGCTTGGCCCCTCCGGGTTCCGGCAGCCCCTGAACCGCGCTCCTGGCCTCACAGCGCCCTTCCGGCGCGGCCACGGAGACGAGCAATGCCCACGATTTCAGACGCCGATCGCAACTACAAGCTACCCGCCCGGCCATCCGCCGATCAGATCATCTCTCTCGCGGGCGACATTCTCGCGGGCCGCTACTCTGCCGGCGCAGCGGTCGCCAGCCCGGACACTGCCATGAAGCTACTGCAGCTGAGGATTGGCGACAGTTCGCGCGAAGTCTTCCACGCGCTCTTCCTGGACAATCGCCACCGGATCATCCACGAAGAGACGCTGTTCCAGGGCACGATCAACTCGGCGCCGGTTTTCCCTCGCGAGGTCGCTCGCGCCGCCCTGCGCTGCAATGCCGCTGCCTGCATCGTCAGCCATGTGCACCCGTCCGGAGACGCGGAGCCATCCCAGGCCGACATAAACATTACCGCTGAGCTCAAGACCGTCCTGCAGCTCATCGATGTTCGCCTCCTGGATCACATTGTCGTCTCGCGCATCGAGGCTGTCTCTATGGCTTCGAGGGGGTTGATGTAACGCCCTGCTCCGCGCCGCGCGCCTTAGGCGCGCGGCCAATCCCTGCAGCGCGGTGTCGGCATCTGCACGTAGTAGTGGTGGCGGGTTCCTGCCGGCGTATGTTCGGTGGGATGGACGGCATTTCACGGTGGTAGGCAAGAGCGAATTCATGGCGGCGGACCGCAGTGCGGCCGCACGGCCTGCGGTGCTGCGCATCGAGCCCGCTTGCAGCGGTCTCGCCCCTTCGGGCCTGGTCCTCGCCTTTCCGTGCTGCCTCCGCAGCACTGCGCGCTCCGCGCGCCCACGCCGGGCGCCGGCGGCGCCCGTAGTTTCTGGCGGCCGCCGGCCGCGTCTGCCCGAACCGTCTCCTCCCCAGCCCGCTTCCTGGGAAGCCCGCTGCGGGTCATGATCTGTGCCGGGTGGTGGCCATGCCGTGTTTTTCGCCAGCGCTGGAATCTAGCCCAAACGCAGCCGGTTGCAGGGTCGCTGCGCTTCCCGTTCCACCGGCTGCGCCCGGGCATTCCACGCGCTCACGGCGAAAGAACCCAGCTTGGCAGATACACCCCACCACAAGGAGCATCGTATGACCCTGCAGCACATCCAGGACAGCAACAGCCACAGCGAAGAGCCGGCTCTCGAAGCCCGCCCGGCAGATGTTGTCGAAGCTGAGAGCTACCGGAGCGATTTGACCGCTACCTATTCCCCGGACGACAACAAGCTGAGGCTGTATGCGGCCCGTCGACTCGATCAGGAGACCAAGGACCGTGTGATTGCTGCCGGGTTCAAATGGGCACCCAAGCAAGGCTTGTTCGTCGCCCCGATGTGGACGCCGGGCCGCGAGGATCTGCTGTTGAGCCTGTGCGGTGAAATCGCCGATGAGGACACCAGCCTGACCGAGCGCCAGGAAGATCGCGCCGACCGCTTCACCGAGTACAGCGCCAATCGCCAGAAGGATGCAGACACGGCACACCGCGCTGTAGATGCCATCTGCGATCGCATCCCGCTGGGGCAACCCATCCTTGTTGGGCACCACAGCGAGCGCGCTGCGCGCCGCGATCAGGCACGCATCCACAACGGTATGCGCAAGGCAGTTCATTGCTGGAAGCAGTCGGAATACTGGGCACAGCGCGCTGCCGCGTCGCTCGCGCATGCCAAGTACAAGGAGCGCCCCGACGTTCGCGCACGTCGCATCAAGAAGATCGAGGCGGACAAGCGCCGCGCAGAGCGGGAAATTGCCGAGGCCACCCAGCTTTGCGGCATGTGGGAACGGGGCAACATGCCTGCGGAGCAGGCGTTGAAGCTGACCGCCATGCACAGCCTGTGGTTCACGGTTGAAGTGGACGGCGCAAAGGTTCAGCGCTCCACCTGGTCGCTGCTGGAATCTGGCCAGTGGACAGCCGATCAGGTGGCGCAGCGGTCGACTGCCTCCTATGCAGCCAACATAGCGCGGCTGACGCGCTGGATTGCCCACTATTCCCTGCGCCTGGACTACGAGCGCGCGATGCTCGGGGAGGCCGGCGGACTGCCCGCAGACCGCTTCAATATTCAGGCAGGCGGCTCTGTGCTTGTTCGCGGGGCATGGCACACGGTGGTGCGTGTGAATAAGCGGGGCGGCCGCATCATCAGCGTTCGGACTGATGCGCAGTTCGTCCCTGTCCGTCCCGTTGAAGAAGTGCGCGACTATCAAGCCCCCGCCGAGGGCGCAGGCGAGGAGGCCAAGGGTGCAAAGCTCTTCCTTGGGCCGATCATCAATGTCCCAGGCGCGGGCGTCGTTGAAATGACTGCCGCTGAATTCAAGGCCACCCATCGGGATTACAAGGGCGTCCAGCGTGTAGAGGCTACCCCCACCAGCGCCGCCTATCGCTACCGCTCGGTGGTGCATCAGGGCGCCCTGGTTCAGGTCTACCTGACCGATGCAAAAACGGTCACGCTGCCGGTTGAGTAAAGAAATCGGCGGCCTGCCCAGCTCGGTACGGCCGCCGATTCAGCGTCTCATCTGCTGACACGCAGAGGAATTATCATTTCGCCGTTGCTTCAGGAGTTCAACCATGAACCACGACAAGTCTCGTGACCTCGAAATAGCCCGTACTATCGAAGGCACTATCCGTGCCAGCGTGCTCAAAACCTGCTTGGTGGTTCTGATTTTGTTCGGTACCGTAGGCATGTCAGCGGACTTGATAGGGCCTCTCCCTACTGCCCTGGTGGTGTTGTATCAGGTCTGTCTTGGTGCTGCCGTCGTAACGTTCATGTTGTATGCGCTGCTGCATTGGCGAACTCGGCGCGCAATTCGGCGCCTGAACGATCCGCGCTGACTGACGCCACCTTCGGGTGGCGTTTTCATTTCTGGCCCTCGCAGAAGCCTACTGTCGCCGCTCGGCCTGCGGTACTGCGCATCGAGCCCGCCTGCAGCGGTCTCGCCCCTTCGGGCCTGGTCCTCGCCTTTCCGTGCTGCCTCCGCAGCACTGCGCGCTCCGCGAGCCTGCTTGCCCCGGGCATGACCGGTACCGGCTTCGCCGGCAGGCCGCGCCCTGCGCGCCCAGGAGCACCGCCGGACCAGGTAGCGATCGCTACGCGCTCGCCGTGGCCGGCGCTGGCCAGCGCCAGCGACGTAGCGGGATAAATCCCGCCACCTGGTCCCCACCGCGCCGCCGCCCTGCAGGTCGCGGCGCTCCTCGCCCACCCCTACTCCACCGCTGCCGGCGGCCCCTGCGATCTATAGAGGTTCTCCGGGGCCTGGCCGCGGCGTGCACCGCACGCCGGCCGTGGATTAGGCGTGGACGAGCACAGCCAACGGCTGGCCAGCTCGATGCCGGCAGCATCGAGCTGGCCAGCTGCCCGAGCTTCAACGTCCAGGGCACGCCCGGCGCGCTGCAGCTGCAGCGCGGCCGGGCTGGAAGGAAGCAGCGCGATCGCAGCGCCAGCCACGTCCCGGCCTGACGCTGGTCGACCTCGATGCCGTGCGCAGATCCGGCGCCGATCGGCGCCGGCAGTCCCCTCGCCCAGGGCGCGCGGGCACCGGTCAGGCCGGGCCTGCCCGGTGGTGTCCACCGGCTGCGATCGCCGGCGGCTTGCAGGCGATCGCAGCCTGCAGAAATGGTTCTCGATCAACTGCGATCGCGCGGGCGGCGCATGCCGTGCCCGCGCGTGGGAGCGGCACCCGCAGCATTGTGCTCGCAGGAATCGATGCCGGCGATGCCGGCAGCTCTATAAGGCGATGGACATGGGCGCGCCGCCTGCCGATGGCGGCCGGCGAGCCGCATGCCGGGCGACCTCGCTGGCCTGCTCCTGCAGGCCTGCGCTGCGCGCACCACTTCGGGCCGGTGTTCCCACCACTCCGGCCGCTCCGGCGGCCTCCGGGTGGCGCGTGCGCATCCATCGGTGCCGCGGGGCGGCGCCGCCCCGCTGATGCCTACGCAGGCACTTACCGGCCTCAAGGGCCGGGAATGGCCCCGTGTCCTCGCTGCGCTGCGGGCCGCGCCAGGCCATTCCCTGCGGCCTGCGGCCGCCATCCTTGATGCCAGCGCCTGCTACGGCCTCCTGTCTTCGTTCCGAAGCATCCGGCGCCCTGCCGGCTGCGCCGACCGGCCTTGAATGCCCCGGCACTACGACCAACGAGGACCCCCATGCAAGAAGCCATCGCATCGCTGCCGTCCGCCCATGCAACATGTGCTGCGGTAGTCGCGGCATTCCATCTGTGGCATGAGCGCCGTGAAATGATTCCCGCCCTGGCCCGGCAGCTTTCATCGGTGCCCGGATACGCCAGCAGCTTCGACCTGGATTACGCCGAAGGCGATTGCGCAGGTCTGACCATCTTCGAGGTTGATATTCATCGGGGACGCGAACAGCACTTCCTCGGCGTGCTCTACGGAGAAAGCGTCATGACGGTGTTCCTCTATAGCCCACGCACTTTCACGCTCAGTGCTGGGCGCGATGAGTCGGCGGACTACGACTCAGATCAGATGCTGACCTCCGATCCGCGCAGGATGGACGAGCTCGATGCCGTTGGCATGTTCCACCAGGTGCCGAAGTGCCGTCCTCGCCAGTTGGCCACTGTGGATCTGGCGTTCTGATACGGGGAGCTAGGCATCCGCCCTGCCCTACCGTCCCCCCCTGGCCACGAATGGCATACCGCTGCGACTTACGAGGAACCCCATGCAAGAATCCATCGCCTTGCCCGACGTCTATACCGCAACCGCCGCGATAGCGGCGGCATTCCATCTGCGACACCTGAACTGCGGGACTATGCATGAATTGGAAGTAGACATCTCTTCGATGCCCGGGCACGTCACAAGTTTCGTCTTGGACTTTGCAGGCGGCAACTATTCTGGGGTGAGCATCCTCCAGGTCGAATCGATTCACCGTGGCCCTGAGCCACAGTATGTCGGTGTCGTGTACGGTGAAGTCACTCTCGGGGTGTTCCTCTACGATCCTGACATGTTCACCCTCACCCCCGAGCGCGACGACGACGCCGATTACGACTCTGGGCAGATGGTCACGGCAGATCCTCAAGCGATGGGCGAGTTGGATGCATTTGGCCTGTTCTTTCAGCTGGAGAACGTCCAGCTACACGAGCTGGCCAGCGTGGATTTCATGTTCTGACCTTGACCTTGACCTGACACCACTGGGGCCGCGATTTGGCTCCACTGGACGCCCGCTGTTCTCACCGCATGAGAAATCAAACCACTAGACTTGCCTAGTAACAAGTCCAACAACTATTGGAGACTTTCAGTGACCAGAGACCAAACCACTCCGCCGCAGCCGGCAAATAAGAAGGTGCGCATGAGATCTGAACCCCCATTGATGGGTCTTATTTTCGCCGGGATTTTCTGGCATTCGGGCCCTGGGTTTTGTGTGATGACTCATCTCTCCATTCCACCCAGATGGATCTTCGCAGTGATCGGCTTCGGTGTTGGTGCTGCTATTGGCATCGCGATGTTTGGCCTTTTGCGAAAGGGGCTTGCAGCTCCAGCAGGACAACCTCCCACCGCATGAGTTGGTCAGCTCGCTTGACGTCAGCGAAGTGAACTACCCCGAAGTACGGTCTCGACCTTAGAGAAGGCCCGTAGCTCGCCCTGGAACGGCTCGATTGTATGCATGCGGCGCCTTGTGGCGCCGCTTTCTATTTCGCTACAGACTCTCTGCCTACGGCCCGAGGTGGGCGGTTACCGCCAGCCTCGCCCGTCCCATACTGCGAACATCTCCATTCTTGCCATGCTCTCGCCCGCATACTGGTGGTCGCACTCCGATACGGGCTCGTATCTCCACTTCAACTACAGATGTGTGGCCTACGTGCAGCCTCGCCAGGACGGAAAATGGAGGCACGTCCTTCGTTGGCAGGGCCGGGAGTTCGAGTGCACTGCCGGAAGCCGTGCCCAGGCTATACGCTGGATCGAGGCGTGGATCAGGGTAAGACCAGGTGAGCTCCCGGCGCTTCCTCGGCGTCGCTCCCGGCGGTGATGCCGATCTGTGGTAGTGGGCTCAAGCGGCCGCCGGCTGCATCTGACCCCTGCGCCGGCAGGACCAGAACCCCGCCTGAACCGCATGCCGGGCGTTCCTCGCAGGCCAGCTCCTGCAGGCCTGCGCTGGCACTGCCGGCATCGACCAGGTTCTGGTGTTGGCCAGCACCAGCAGCAAATCAACCGCGCGATCGCGCGGAACCGGCTCGGCTAGGTAGCCGATGGCGCGATTCTGACCTTGACGGGCGATTGCTGCGCATCTGTGGACGCCCGCGTCGATCGCGCAGACGCGTCCGGAAGCGTTGAATCTGTTCCCCCTGAAGAACACGAGCTGCCGCACTACTGGGCGATCTACGCCTTTGACGAAGTAGAGCGCTGGATCTGGATCGCAGACGTGCTAACCGAGCGGGCAGCACGGTTGGTTGCTGGCGCGTACCTGTTACAGGCTTCGCCTTGGTGGAAATGCTGAGGCAGTGTGAGGCTGCTGTGCGGCCTCAATTTGCGCGACGCACCCGCCCCGCAGGCGGGCGCAGCATTGAGAAGCCTTTCATGACCGCGCGGTTTGCGCCGCGCGGCAGTGGTCAAGCTTCCGGCCGAGTCAAGCAGGAGGGAACTGTCGCCTCGCGTGCACCACTGCCACGATCTCCACAGCGGTCTCGCAAACCCGGTAGAGAATCACATAGCTACGGGTTGCAACGAGCTCTCTGAATCCAGGTGCTCTTTGACTTGGCGGGTAGAGGTAAGGATGCTCGGATAGAGGCTCTACGATCGTTCGCAGATCTCGCCACAATCGCTCAGCAGCTGCTGGATCAAATTCGCCGACGTAATCAACAATCTCGTCCAGGTCGGCCGCAGCAGAGTCGCGCCAAACGACAGGAAGCATCAACGAACCTGATTGCGATCGCGCAGCGCCTGAATGCGGGCCGCAACTCGCATGTCCATCTCATCAAGCGTGATGGTTGGACGTTCGTCGCTTATGCTTTTTTCGACCTTCTTCTGCAGCCAAGCGTTGTATTCCAACTCGCCCTGGGCGGTCGGAAAATCGTAGGCGAGCTCGGAGCGGACGGCGTTCATGGGTCGAGTATAGACCCGATGACAGTCGCTGTGTCACCGCCGAAATTCAGCTTTGTCTAGTGCCCGTTTAGCCCCCTAAATCACATCGAGTGCCCGCCGGGGCGGCCTTCGGCCCGGTCCCCGCGGCTTTGCCGCGCCTTCGGCTGGTGCTCCGCATCGAGCCCCTGCGGGTCTCGACCCTTCGGGCCTGGGCACCTATGCCCTCCGCGCTGGCTCCGCCACCGCTGCGCGCTCCGCTTGCCAACGTCGCCGGCATAGCCGTCGCTCTGTACTGCGCATGGCCGTCCTGATCGGACGCGCAGCCTCCTGCAGCCCGCCGTGTTCCGTGTACCCCATTTCCTTGCCGCCGGCCTGGTTTAGCTCAGTCCGCGCTGCAGCGCGTAGCCGTCGGCGCCGCCGCCGGAACGGCGCAGAGGCACGTTGCGGGGCTACCGCCCCCTGTCCTCGCGGCTCCGCCGCTCGCAACGTCGACCCCCGGGGAGGGCGCGCCCTCCCCCGCCCTGCCTCCTCGGCAGGGCGGCCCCCCCTCCCTGCCACACCGCCCGGCTGCGGCGTCAAAGGCCACTCGGGCGCCCGTGCCGCAGGCTACGCCAGCGGCCGCGCCAGCGCCCTCCCTGCGGCTGTGCCGCCCTTTGACGCCGCACCGGCCGGCGCGGCTATGGGGTTTCCGTTCGGAGCACGCGCGGCCTAAAGGCCGCTCGGCGTCCGACCTACACCCACACAGGAGCACCACCGCATGATTCTGACCGCCACTGCCCTGCCCGCAAAGCAGACCAGCGCCCGCCGCGTGAACCGTCTCGGCGCAATGGAAATTCCCGCTGGCCACATCGTCCGAGTTGGCAACAAGCTGCATGCCAAGCCCGTCCGCAACATTGGTCCTCGCGATGAAGAAACGCTGCAATTGGCGGTCAAGGATTTCGGGTTCCTGCTGCAGCCCAACGCGGTCCTGTCGCTGGCCGGCTTCGCGTCCTGCATCGAGCTCTACACGCGCGATCTGAAAGCGCGTCGCGTCGCCGACACCCTGCACCGCCTTTCGGCGTAATCGAGGAGGTGGCCATGAACTCCTATGAGCTGAATCACTTCATCGGATCATCCCAGCGCCTGATTCTGTCGTGCGCTTTGCGCGGCACGGAAGGCGCCTACTTCCGCCGGGTAATCGACGACCTTTCGCATCGCATTGCGCAGATGCCTCGCGTGGGAGCCAACGCGCCGATCTGCGATCCGAACTCTGAGACCGTGCACCTTCACTACTTCATGGGTTCGCGCCATTGGTACGTCCTGGCACGTGACGCGTCCCACGCCCAGGAACGGGCTTACGGCGTCTGCCGGTGGGGGTCAGAGGAGCCGGAAGCAGCGGGCTACTTCCCACTCAACGTACTGCTGTCCGCCGGCGCGGAACTCGACATGTACTTCGAGCCAACCCCGCTTGCAGAGCTCAAGCGAGCGTGGGCGCGGGAATAGCCCATCCATCTAGCGCCGCCGCGAGGCATTCCACTTCTGTCGCCGGTCTTCCCGGCGACATTTCACCGCGAATCGAGATGGCCAAGAAACTTCCATCCAATCTTTCAGAGCACCAGCAGGAATTCGTAAAGCTGGCGCGCGCGAACTGTGGCCGCCAACGAATCCACGAGGTATTCCGCGATTTCTGCGAAATGAACGCGCTGTCGATCAGTAATGCGGTCGACCAACATCACTACAGTGAACGCGAAGAGCGCTATCTGCAGCTGGCAGCTCACTACACCAAAGATGAGGTCGAGCGATTCGGGGCGATGGCGGCACGCGTCGTTCTCGGCCTTGAGCAGCAATTCGGCGATTTCCTGGGCGAGGTGTTCATGGCCCTTGACCTTGGGGACAACTGGAAGGGCCAATTCTTCACGCCCTACCAGGTCTCTTCCTTGATGGCTCGACTGACGCTGGGTGTTGATCGGCAGGGGATCGAACAGCGAGGGTTCCTGACTGTGAACGAGCCCGCTTGCGGCTCAGGGGGGATGGTTATCGCGTTCGCGGAATCTCTCCTGGAGCAGGGGTTTAATCCAGCTGACCACATGCATGCGGTTGTGACCGACATTGATTCAACCGCTGTGCACATGGCCTACATCCAGCTTTCTTTGTGCGGCGTACCTGCTTTCGTGCTGCACGGAAACGCACTCCAACCAGGCACGGTCTGGAGCAGTTGGGTCACGCCGGTCCACGTACTCAATGGGTGGAGCGAGCGCTTGCGCAATCGCGACCGCATCGATGCGATGCGTTCACTGCTGGACCCAGCTGGTGCGCATGAAAGCACCACCCATGCAGCTCCGCTGCCGGCATCTGATTCTTGCGTGATCCCGAGTCGAGCTGACCTCGTTGCGCATCATGCCGGTGACGCGCAGCTGAGCTTGTTTGCATGAAGCTGCGAGCAACTGCCAGTGCAACGGCGGCTGCTCGCGTTGCAGCGAGCAGCAAGGCTGTCCGCAGACACGGCACGCGCGCCTCTCGCAGGCACGCGGAGCTTGGCTCTGCATGCTGCCCTTTGCAGGGCAGCCAGGCCCGCCTTGCGGGCGCGTTTCCTTGTCGGTGGCCATGTCCATCTGTGGTGACCCGCCTCGAACCTATCGCCATCGCTGGACCCTGCCTTAGCCCCGTTGCTGATGAGCGCAAGGGCCGCGCAAGCGCTGTTCCCCCTTGCGCTCGCACCGTGGCACGGCCGTTTCCGCTCTACGGCGAAGGTCCTCAGCGAAGCATGGTCACCCACACGCAGGAGCATGACATGGTCACCGGAAATCAACCGCAACCGCAAAAGCCGGCTCAGGAGCCTAGCAAAGCATGTGTCTCGAAGCGTAAGCCGACGCTGCGAGAGCGCTATTCCGAGATCCGGGAGCTACTGATTCTTGCCGACAAGGTACTGGCTGATGTTGAGACCGATGGCCTCGATCTGAACAACCTAGGGCGACTGCAGGCAATTCACGGGTTGATCCAGATGGAGAACGCAGAGCCTCCGATGTTCCGTTGATCTGCACGAATCCCCAGCCGAGTAATCGTACCGCCCATTCCCTTTCATTCCTGGAGACACATCATGAAGAAGTTGAATTTGATCCTGATGCTGCTGGTGGCCGTTGGTATGCAGGCTGGTTGTGCGAACCAGGTCATCCCGACCAACCAGGCCGCTGCCGGCATCGACGCCCCAACCAATCGCATCTCGCAGGCGGATCTGCAGGCTGAGATCCGCGCCCAGAACGAGCGTGAGCTCGCCGCTCGCGCCGCACGCAGGAGCAAGAATCCATGACTCGGATGCGACTTCACAGAGCCGTATCGGCGATCCCTGTCGTGCTGGCCGTTCTTGCTCTGAGTGGCTGTTCAACGGGGTACTATTCTCTGCAGGGGAGAGCCTATCTGCCCACCCTCCCGGTCGGAAATGGACGCATACAGACCGACGTGCACGTGTACGCTACCCCGAGCGGGGTGACTGTAAGCCCGAACGTACGATACGAAACGCCACCAAGACGATGGAGCTACCCGTGACCAGCAGCAAGCGCGGCCTACGCGACGCTCTCGGAAACACCGAAGCCTACCAGGGCAGTCTGCCCTTCTGGCCCGATCACACCCGCGGCGTGCCATGGGTTGCCCTGCGCTCCGCGCTGTTTGCTCCCGTGCGGTCCGGTACCCGCCGTTCGATGCAGCGCGAAAAGCTGGCTAGCGTCTCTACCTATGAAATCCGCTTTACGGGCATCCAGCTCGATCAAGCCGATCTCGACGTGTACGAGCAGGTGCTGCACCTGGCCAGAGCAATCCCCTTGGGACGCGCGGTGGAATTCAAGACTCGGCAGATGCTCGCTGAGCTTGGGCGATCCCAGGGCGGTAAAGACCGGGAGTGGCTGTTGAAATCCCTTGCCAGGATGCAGGCCTGCGCGATCGAGTTCCGGTTAAGTGAGGGTGGTCCGGCCGTATACATCGGATCTCTCATCTTGCGGCAGGGGCGCGTAGAGAGCGAGAAGGAAGCTGCCACCGGATCGGGGATGCATTACCTGATCCTGGACGAGAAGCTGGCCAGTCTCTACTCCAGCGGCTTTTCTACGCAGAACTGGGCGAACCGGCTGAAGCTCGGCAAGAACCAGCTGGCCAAGTGGCTGTTCGGCTTCGCATCCGACCTTAGCCGGCCGCTGACATTCAAGGTCGAATCGCTGATGCAAATGTCCAACAGCAATTACAAGCGCGTGAGGGACTTCAAGGCGGCGTTGGAAGACGCAGCGGCCGCTAATCGCGCCGCTGGTGTCAACCTGTTCCTGGTGTTTGACCGCAAGGGGAACGTGCGGATGGAACGCCGCGAAACATTTGGCCCCGCCCCACTCCCGCCGACGGCACGATAGTCATTTTTCCGGCAGCAAAAGCGCGACTGCAGTCCCCGTGGGTGGGGACAGTGGTCGCGCTTTTTTACTTTTTGCATCCATTGGGGGATGACGGTCGCGGGGGATAGCGGTCGCGTTCTGTGGGTGCGTAGCAGTATCAGTAGCTTAGGTATTTTCCGTGGGATAGCGGTCGCTCCTGTTACCCACAAAGTTACGCACAGATGCGGAAGAAGTCTCTCCTTTTTCCGAAGAACGTCGGTTGTTTGACGCTCGCGTCGCGCTTCGCGCGGGGGACTCCGCTCGCGCTTTTCTGCCTGGTGCGGGATAGCGGTCGCGTCTTACGGGGGGTTGCGGTCGCGCCCGCTTGGGACTGCGGTCGCGCGAATTCCACTGAAACGCTTGCGCTGCAAGCGTTTCCAGCTCACCCATAGCTTTTTCCCAGGCTTCTCTTTCCACATCGTTCCAGGCTTCGATCATTTCAGCTGAACCGGACCCGCCTACCCTCCTACGCGCCGCCTATCGGCGGCTTCCCTGTAGTCGCCCCTCCGCTTCGCTACGGCCTTTGCGCGGGCGTCCTGCCCGCACAGAAGCTAGAAGGTGTCGGCTCTCGCCGACAGCGATGCTTGTAGAAGCCCACCCGTCGCTGTCCCTACAGCAACGGCCTAAGCGGCCCGCAGGCTTCGCCTGCGCCCTCGCGCTACGCGCGCCCCTTGCGGGCGCTAAGGCCCGGACAAATCGCGCCGGCACAAAACGCCGCCGCTCAGCCGGGTTTGTGTGCAAACCGTTGCCAACCACCCCGGTCAGTACCTAACCAGGTAAGCAGGAAGGGGGTCGCCCTCCCCTCCCGTGTTCCCTGTTCGATTCGTGCCCTCATTAACTCTTGACAGCATGATTGCATGCGGGCAAAGTGGCATTGGGGACGCACCTTGATGCAAGGAGTTTGTGATGGGCCTCTGGCTCTTTTACAGCGACGATTCGCCTGATGACATTGAAGCAGCCTGTAAGGCAGCAGAAGCGGTGTTGAACACGCAGGGTTTCACTGCCGAACAAGCCCAGAATGCCGCACTCGCGGCAGCTGACCTGACAGACGAGACGGGGTTGACCACACCCAACTCAGATGCAGTTAGTGCCTGGTTCAATGCTGAGGACGCCGCATTGCAGTGCATTTTTCAACTTACCGGCGAGTGGCCTCATCAGGCATCGCTGGTCTACACCGACGAGGAAGAGACTGATGGCATCGCCTAAGAAACCGGCTAAAGCGAAGGCGACGATGAAGCAACTGCCTATTCGCCTGACGCCGGCTAACTGGCAAAAGATGCAGCTGGCCAAGCTGCAGACCAACTCGGCATCGATGCAGGCCATCTCTTTGGAGGCCTACGACCTGTGGCTGAAGAAGAACAAGCTTGATCCCCTCGACCCGCAAGGAGAAGCCGAATGATTACCATCGTCATGGCCAACCGCAAAGGCGGCGTTGGGAAATCCACCTTGTCTGTCCACTTGGCATGGTTCATTGCCTATGTAATGAAGAAGCGGGTGCTGTTTGTGGACCTGGACGACCAGGCCAACTCCAGCGCCACGCTGATCGCGCATGCAACCGGCATCAAGTCGACGGCGTTGTTCCAACAGGGTGACCTGCCGGCCCTTGAAGCGACGGAGGGCAACATCTCGCTGCTGCAGGCAGATCCGGGATTGAAGAAGTTCTTCGAGGGCGACTTGATGATGGTCGGCGAGTTCGCGGACAAGATCGAGACCCTGTCCGAAGGCTTCGATTTCTGCATCATCGATACGTCTCCGGCCTGGAATCGCACCCACGAAGCCGCACTGTTCGCTGCCGACTATTTTGCTACGCCGGTTGATATGGAGAGCTACGCCATCCAGGGTTTGAACGAGTTCCTGGACAACACCCGTCGCGTCATCACGTTCAAGAAGAACAGCGGCCGCGGGCTGGAGTTCATTGGAATCGTACCCAACCGCGTCAACAACACCAGCCCGGCGCACAAGGAAAAGCTTGAACACTTGCGCGAAGCGTACAAGGGCCTCGTCACTTCCAAGTACATCGGTAATCGCACCAGCATTGGTGAAGCGATCGATGAGCAGATCCCTGTGTGGAAGGTCGAGAAATCTGCGGCCCGGGAAGCTGGCAAGGAAATGAAGCTCGTGTTTGCCGAGCTCTTGCAGCGCGTCGCGACCCGTGAGCGAGCCAAGGTGGCAGCATGAGCAAGCCACAGAAGAAGAAGTCCGGCTTTGCCGCCACCTTGGCGGCAATGGGGGAGCGGGGCCTGAAGGGCTTCGGCGCTGACAGCGCCGACAGCTTCGAGGCCGTGGTCGCCGCTGTTGATGAGCCGAACGGCAGGACTTACGTTCAGGCGATCGACGTGAACCTGATCGACCCTTCCCCTCATCAGAACCGGGAAATTGATTGGGATCACGTCGCCTCGCTCGCGATGAGCATCGAAGCCGAAGGACTCGGCGATCCAATTCGCCTCCGTCCGAATGCTGAGGTCCCCGGTCGGTATCTGCTTATTGCTGGCGAACATCGCTGGCGAGCCCATGTGAAGCTCGGCCGCGGAACTGTCGATTCACTGGTGCTCAGCAATGTGACCGATGAGGACAGCGCGAAGGCTACGCTGATCGAGAATCTGCTGCACAAGGAGTTGACCCCCCTGCAGACTGCTGAGGGCCTGCGCACGCTGATCGATCTGCACAAGCTGAGCTATCAGCAGGTCGCGACGTCTTTGGGTAAGAGCAAGACCTGGGTGACCAGCCACATGGGCATGCTCAAGCTCCCGCCTGAAATCCAAGACGCCGTGCGCGAGGGCAAGTTGCGGGACTACACGGTCATCGCTGGCATCAACAAGCTCTTGGAGCAGTATCCCGACCAGGTTCTTGACGCCTTGGCCAGCGCCACCAGCGATGCACCTCTTTCCCGCGCGGAACTGAGCCGGATTGAACGCGCAGCCAGTGAATCTGCAGCGGCTGCCACCTTGGTACAGGAGACCTCCCTCCCTCAATCAGGTGACGCCGGGGCGGGTCCCGCGACTACAGTCCCCCATGCTGCCGGGGTGGGCGCCGAAGGTGATTCGGGCGCGCGCAAAGATTCCGACGGTGTCGGCGACTCGGCCCTGCGATCGGACTCGGGCTCCAATCTGGTGCCGTCCCCGGATGCAAATAGCGACGCCGGGAACAGTGCACCCGCCGGGGCTTCCGGGAGGGGCGGAAGCCCCGCTGTGCAGCCCAGCCGCAAGCAAAAGGCATCTACCACCCTGCGCGTGGTGGTTGGCCTGGACGGCAGCGAAGGCCCTCTCGGCTTGTTGGTCATGGACGACCAGGGACAGCACGAGGGCCACGTTTCTGTGGAAATGCCCATGGGCGAAATCTCGTCCTTCCCGTTGGCCGATCTAAGGATTCTTGGATTCAGCCGCGACTGATAGGACCGGCATTCGCACTCGGATCGGGCGGCCACTGGCCGCCCTTTTTGTTGCCTATCAGCGAGCCAAGAAGACGTTTGTTCCCCTTGTGCTGGCAACTCATGCGCGCGCCTGCTATCCCCCCCTACCCCCCCCACTCGGTCCGCATGCGGACCGATCAACGGATGCTCCGCCTGTTTGTGGCCAGCTTGTGGCCTCCGGCTTGGGCAGGCCGAGGCGATGCCGACGGTGACTCCCGCGCCCCGGGCCAGCCCTGGCTGCTCGAAGGACAACTTCCTTGCCGGTCGGTTCCCCGGGGTCGTCCAGGGCCGCGCCGAGGGCGTGATCCCCTCGGCCTCTGCCAAACCGCTTTTCCCTCGGCGCCGCCGGATTCTCACCGGCGGCGAGCCCGTTTTCAGCGACGGGCTTTTCGGGTTGCGCCTGGATGCCCAGGCGGGGCCTTCGGCCCGCGCGCGCGGAGGGTCCGCCCCTGCCAACGCGTCCCCCGGAGCAACCGAGCAGCCGGCTATGCCGGGCGGTCCGCATGCGGACCGATTGCAGAAGCAATTAAGCTAGGGCAGGATAGCCATGCGGCGGTGATAATATATATTCTGGATTGTGAGAGCCCTGAAATGGCCATAAAAGAGCCGGAGAGCGTTGAAAAGGCCCTGTTGTTGAAGGTGCCTTCTGATTTGCACTCTCGATGGAAGGCGTTCGCCAAGAGCCGCGGGCTAAGCCTGAAAGCCCTACAGGTGCTGCTGATGCGGCAAATACTCGGTGAGCAAGGCGACGTTGGTTTGCAGGAGAGAACCGAAGAAGCTGGGAGCGGCAAGCGCCCTAGCCTCTCGATCAGGCTTTATCTGGAAGAGATCGCGGCCGTTAAGAAGGCAGCGGCAGTCGAGGGGCATTCCATTTCTGGATGGCTGGCGGCTTTGGTGCGCGCACGTCTATCGGCGGCGCCTGTCCACACGCACCAGGAAGTTGCAGCGCTTCAGCAAGCCCAACTCCAGCTCATGGCTCTCGGCCGCAATCTCAACACTGCCGTTCGCCGGTTGAATCAAGAAGAAAAGTGGATGTCGCAGGTAAAGCTCATGGAAGCCGTGTCGCAGCAGGTCAGGGCAGTAGAACGGGAAATCCAAGCCATCAAGAAGGCTGGACTGCGCCGGGGTGAATTCTGATGACACGGCCGAAGATGGAAGACCTGGGAATCGTCATCGACGTGCCAAAGCGTGGCAGACGCGGCATGTCGGAGGATCGTTCCGATCTTTCTGGCAGTGGAGGCAAGGCCGGTCGGAGCAGGGGGGATAGCAATCGCGCTTCGCGGACGAAGTCAGACGCCTCTGGGGGCGGACTTGCCAAACTCACGCGCATTGCCGAAGGCCATCCAGAAGTGATGGTGAAGGTGTCGAGTTGCTCGCGCGGTCGCGAACAGCTTGGTGAACACCTGAACTACATCACACGAAACGGAAAGCTCATCGCTGAAACGCCTCATGGCGAGGTTTCCGGGCGCAAAGAGGTGTCAACCGTTGCGCAGGCTTGGTGGGACAGCAACGGTGAGGCAGTCGGTCAGCGGCGTCAGGCCGCCGCGGAGGTCCTCAAGCTCTCCACTGTCGTTCGTAGCGACGTGGAGCGCGCGGCCTTGTTGTCCGAAGTGCGGGCAGAGATCACCTCAATGGCGCGCGGCTACCACCTGGCAGAGCGCTGGCAGCTCAAGGAGGTTGCTTCCCCTGACCCGAGAAAGCAGGTTCTTTCGCTGAGGCTGCCTTTGGGCACGGAGTTGGAGGGGTTCAAGGAAGCGTTGGCCCGAGGGGTAGCCAATACGCTGGGGGCGCTTCATGCGCATCGCATAGATGAGTTCCAAGTCGGTTCCAAGGAATCCGTCAATCTGGTGCTGTCGATGCCGCCGGAAACCGACAGAGACAAATTTGTTGTCGGTGCAAAACGGTTCGCGGAGAGGGCGTTTGGAGACAATCATGATTACCTGCTAGTCGAGCATCGAGACACGGATCATCCGCACGTCCATGTGTCGGTTCGCTCACTCGGGTACGACGGCACGCGGCTTTCGCACAAGAAGGATGATCTGCGACTCTGGCGAGAGGACCTGGCTCAGCAACTGCGAGGGCAGGGCCTGCTTGCCGAGGCATCGCCTCGGCGCACGCGGGGGGTCGTCCAGAAGGCGATGACTCAACCTGTGTTCCACCTGGATGCCCGTAAAAGCTCGACGGCGCAGCGCGATAAGGTGCGGGACGCGGTGCGGAGCATTGCTGGCCAGATTCAGCAGGGGCAGCACCCTTGGGAGGCTGAAAGCTTGAAGCGTCAGCGGCAAATCCGGGGCTCTTGGGCTCGTTTGGCAGACCAGCTGGAGCGCGAAGGCGGGGAGGAGGGGGGGATAGCGGTCGCTATTCGGACATTCCTTGCGGATCTGCCCCCGGTCGAAACCGAACGCCAGAGGCTACGCAGAGCCGTACAGGATGAGTTGGCCAACCGTACTGCTGGAGCCAGCAGACCAAGAATCGCCCGCGATGAGCCGGACGCATAGAGCAATCAAACATCTATTTAGACGGAGGTTTTATGGCTGATTTGTTCCCGATCGACTTCGATCTCGCGGAGGAAATTGCGGCGGAGAAAGCAATGGATGAGTGGGGTCGCGACTTCCGGGCGGAGCTTGCACGCCGGGGGCGCGGGGGGGATGAGTCGCGTCCTCTAGGCGACTGCTTTGCCTCGGTAGCTGAGGGGGGATGACTGTGGCTATGCCCGCAGCCCGCACGTCTCGTTCAATCTGAGGGCAGGGCACTTCCAGGGCCCCTACAATTCCCACCTGCAATTACTCGGATACACAATTCATGGAGCGGAGCTCCCCCAACACCCTCTATTCCATTCAAGCACTGCGCGCTTTAGCTGCAGCTTGGGTAGTCATCTACCATCAGATCAACGCGGAACGTGTGTATGGCGCAGGTGTATCGGTGCTCGGAGGCCTGGCTCACTTCGGCTTTGCGGGCGTCGACCTGTTCTTCGTCATTTCTGGCTTCATCATGGCCACGGTGACGAGCGGGCGTTTTGGGAAACCGACTGCTGCAGCCGACTTCCTCGGCAAACGCGTCATTCGGATCTACCCGCTCTATTGGATCTGCACTGCTGCCATCCTCGCAGTCCTGGCTGTTCGGCCGTCTGCGTTGGACCCGGCGTTGGCTGAGAAAAGCGTGATGGAATCTCTGCTTCTCCTGCCCGTACAGGGAGGGCCTCTGCTTGTGGTCGGCTGGACCTTGACCTACGAGCTCTATTTCTATGTCCTGACAGCTATCGCCCTTGCAGCAGCATCGCAGCGGACGGTGCCTTGGTTGCTCGGCGCTTGGGCAGTCGGCCTTGCACTCGCGCAACTGCTTCCGGCGCAATCACCTTGGGCCATCCTGGTGACAAGTCCTCTGGCCTTTGAGTTCATTGCCGGCGCCTTAGCTGGCCTGTACTGGCGCAGACTCACTGTGGCGGCAGCATGGGGAATGTTGGCTGTGGGCATTACGTGGCTTCTAGGCGCCTGCGCCCTGCTCATCGATATGCCCAATCATGGTGAGTCTCCCGGCACCAGGACGCTTGCGTTCGGGCCCGCAGCTGCTTTGATTGTGGCTGGTCTGGCTCGGCTTGAACTGGCCGACAAGATTCGAGTGCCGCGAGTCGCTGTGCTATTGGGGGACGCATCTTACTCACTGTATCTGACCCATCTATTTGTGCTTTCCATCTGCGGACGTCTCGCAGCCAGCTTCGCTATGACGGGCTCTGCTTTGGGGAATTGGGCCTTTTTCATCATGAGCTTCATTGCCACCTGCTGTGTGGCGATGATCGTCCATCGTCTGATTGAACGGCCAATGCTGCGCTTAGGGCATGGAGCGTGGCGTAGGTTGCAGGGGAAGCCTAAGCGGCTTGGCCAGCCACTAACCAGCAATGATTGAGGGCTGAGTGTTGGGGCACGTCGCGGCAGGCGGGCGTTAGAGATTGCCCGCGCTGTCGGCGGCGTCGGTCGATGATTTGGCGGCCGGCGCAAGACAGATTCAGCGTGAGGGTAGGGTGGCTGGGCCGGAAGCTTCGCCGGCACCGGCACCGGCACCGGCACCGGCACCAGCTGCAGGGCGCACGTCGTGGCGAGGGTGGGCGTTAGAGATTGCCCGCGCCGGCTGCAGCGGCAAATGGCGCCCAGGGCGTTTGTGCGGCCGCTGGCGCTTCCCGAAGGCGACGGGGGTAGGGTAGATGCCAAGCCAGACGGAGTCTCCCTGCAGGCCCACTGCAGCGGGCCTGCAGGGCGGGGCGTTAGAGATTGCCCGCGCCGCCTGCAGCGGCGAATGATGCCCAGGGCGCGTGTGCGGTCGCTGGCGCCTCCCGAAGGCGACGGGGGTAGGGTAGATGCCAAGCCAGACGGAGTCTCCCTGCAGGCCCACTGCAGCGGGCCTGCAGGGCGGGGCGTTAGAGATTGCCCGCGCCGCCTGCAGCGGCGAATGATGCCCAGGGCGCGTGTGCGGTCGCTGGCGCCTCCCGAAGGCGACGGGGGTAGGGTAGATGCCAAGCCAGACGGAGTCTCCCTGCAGGTCCACTGCAGCGGGCACGTCGCGGCAGGCGGGGCGTTAGAGATTGCCCGCGCTGTCGGCGGCGCCGGTCGATGACCTGGCGGCCGGCGCAAGACAGATTCAGCGTGAGGGTAGGGTGGCTGGGCCGGAAGCTTCGCCGGCACCGGCCTCAGCTGCAGGGCGCACGTCGCGGCGAGGGTAGGCGTTAGAGATTGCCCGCGCCGCCTGCAGCGGCGAATGATGCCCAGGGCGCGTGTGCGGTCGCTGGCGCTTCCCGAAGGCGACGGGGGTAGGGTAGATGCCAGCCAGACGGAGTCTCCCTGCAGGCCCACTGCAGCGGGCACGTCGCGGCAGGCGGGGCGTTAGAGATTGCCCGCGCTGTCGGCGGCGCCGGTCGATGACCTGGCGGCCGGCGCAAGACAGATTCAGCGTGAGGATAGGGTGGCTGGGCCGGAAGCTTCGCCGGCACCGGCCTCAGCTGCAGGGGCACGTCGTGGGAAGCGCGGCGTTAGAGATTACCCGCGCTGTGGGCGGCGCCGCTCGATGACCTGGAGGCCGGTGCAAGACAGATTCAGCGTTGCAGGAGTTCGGTCATCGTGAGCACCGCTCACCCATGCCATAAATGACGAAGCCCGGGGGTGCCGGGCTTCGTTATCGCCGTGCCTATCGTTCCAACTCTGCAGTCTTGGGCTTCTCACTGCTATCGCGGATCACAACCGGCTTGTAGTCCGTTCCAGCTTCTAGTCCGGCTGCAACGCGCTTGCTGTATGCCTCCAAGAACTTCTGGCCCACCTGCGCCTCTGCCTGCTCTGCCACGCGAGCTGCCTGGGCCATCTGGGCGAAAGCATTGACCAACTCAGGCCGGATGGCCGCATCAGCACGCCGATCCTCTCGGAACGAATGAGCGAGTTTGGCGCCGTAGTTCTCGCTCAATTCGCGACTTCTATTGGTTTCCGTAGGATTCTGGAATTCGTAGGACTCCCGCGCTGGCTCAGAACGGCGCATGGTGTAGTGTGCTCGCTCGACAGATTCGGTGACACGATCCATCTCTGCATTCGGGGCGCCGCGCTTCTGCATGCTCTCAACCACGGCGTCCCACGTCTCCACTAGGTTGACCCGCTCGTACTCCGACAGCTGCCCCCGCGCTCTGTCGAAAGTTTCGCTCGCGGTCAGCTGACCTGGCTCGGGCTTCCTGTCGAGGATAGGATCGCTCAGGCGGTTGTAGACAACGATCCGATCTGCAGCGCCGGCATACTCGATCCGTCGAAGTGTTTCCGATGCGTCAGCGAAATTGCGCCCATGCTCGCCCGCCGAAACGTAGGTTCCCGGGTGCCCGGAACTGACCTGCTTTTCGTAGTTTAGAGCTGCACGCGCATAGCTTATTTGGTCGTTGACCGCGGCCGCGTGGACTTCAACGTGGTACCCGGCCGCTTTGAGCGACTTGGCCAGGTGCAACGATTCGCTGGTGTCGTGCTGGGCCGCCTCGATGACCAGGTTGCGCTTGCTTTCAAGCGCCTGGTGGTGAATCTCGCGCGAGAGCAGCTTCACATCTTCACGTGTAACGGCATCAATGTTTCCCTGATCCCGCTTCAACTCGTCGTAGTACGGCAGCAGCTGGCGCACAGTCTCCTTGTTGGCAGACACGTAACCGCCCTGCTGATTGAGGTTATACCCAACCTCAGAAATTAGCGCGTGGCGGCCGGCGCCTTCCTGTCCCAGAAGCAGGACTGCAGTCGGCTTGTCCGATCGCTCGCTGGTGTAGATCTCCAGCTCGGCATAGGCAGTCGCAATGGTGTGGATCTCATTGGGCGATAGGCGCGACTTAGCCATTGGAACTCTCCAGGATGCTTTCAATCTGCTGGGTGTCCGTTGGCTTCAGCGAGCGCCTGAGTGCGGAGGTTTCCAGGTAGGCCACGCGGGCAGCGTGGATGGTTGCCTCGGGCTTGCCGGCCTCCCTCAATTCCAGGTACGACCGGAACCGGACGCCGGCCAGGTCATCGAGTCGATCGCGGGCGAGATCGAAGTCGATGTTGTGTGCAATGTGAGTGTTGTTTGTCATCTGAGGTTGTCCGTTTAGCGTTCGGCGGATGCTTCTTTCTGCTGGGACTTCTTTTCCATCTGCGTCGCAATTTGGATCGCGCTCAGTGGACGCCCGGCCTCAAGCTCTTTGGCGATGTTATGAACTTGGCGAGAGACGAAAGCCTCACGCTGTGCCTCGGGCAAGCTGTCCTGCGCATATCGTTTGAGCACGCTCAGCTGGGCATATGCAGCAGTGAGTTGCGGATGTTGCTTTGCCGCTGTGCTCCAGGTTTCAGGTTGCTGGTTGGAACGGAAGGCCTGGGCAGCTCGCTGAGGCGCATCCTTGTCCGGTATCGCCACATCGCTTGCTGCAGACGGCGGCACTATTGGCTGAGGAATCCCAGGTGCGGAGGACTTCTGGCCATCCACCGCCTGGCCCGCTGCCTTATCCGGCACGGCTACCGCCTGCGGTTTGACCGCCGCGTCCTCGCGGTCCGCTTCGATTCGTGTCGCGGACCAGGCATTGCGATGGCTGGTGATCCATTCCTTGCCGACAACAGCACCCGTTTCATCCCTCTTATTGGCCAGCACTTGCGTGGGTTGGCGGCCGAGGTAAACCAGCTCAGCACGTTGGCCGTTCTGCACTTCGCCTTTCGCCATTGCTCGTTCAAGATCGATGCCCCAGACCACCTTCTCGCCAGCATCAGTCTGCAGACGGACGTAGTAGTTGAGCGATTCGTCTTTGTCGAAATTGAACTTGGCGGCACCATGGCTAAGCACCAGGCCCACGGTACCTTTGCGGGCATTCTCTTCCGGGCTGGGCTTCTCTTGCGATGGCTCATTCGGAGAGTGCATCGCTTCCCTGGAGAAGGTGGCCTTTCCGCTGCGTTGCGTGGAGGCGTGGTCCTTCTGTTCAAGCTGCTCTACCGAATTGCTGAGGCGAGCGTCATGCTTCTCTGCAAGCTTCAGGAGATCGACCTCGGTAGGCTTGTACCCTCGAACCTGAATGCCCCGAAGAGCCGCCTCCATCCAAACTGCGCGGCGGAATTCCGGGGTGCCAGCAACCTTGATGGAATCCCACCCCTTCGATTCAGCCAACTTCACCATCGACACAGCTACGTAAGGATCGGAGTCAGCCGTGCGCAACTTTGAGCCAGCTTCAAGAATTGCAAGCTTGTTGTCGTTGTCGCGGCGGTAATACTTGTTGTCGACGTGATAGAAAGCTGCATCGAGCTCCTCCTGCAGTGCTTTTCGCGACGCCTCACGCGCCTCTAATTCTTCATCGACAGCGGGCTCACCAGCATGCTCTGCGTCATCCTTGTCAACGACGTTCTGCGCTTCTTCGTCCTGGTCGACGCCAGTGTGACCTGCAGACTCCTTGCTGCCAGATGGTTGCAGCACTGGTTGGCGCATGCCGGCGACATCGTCCCCGAGCTCAATGTTGAGCGTGTGCCCTTTGTCGACGGTCTGGCCGTAGCCATCGGGGTCCAACTGGGAATTCACCCACTCGGTAGGCATGTCCACGTACTGCAACTCAGCCCCGGGGCGGTAGTTCTCGGCATACGCTCTGTCAGTGGAGTACCACGCATCGCCATCAAAACGCCCTGGGGTGGCGCTGCCGTGATAGAGACGGGTCATCCCGGGCGCAGGCTGATCGACCTCACTCGCTCGCGACGTTTCCTCGCCGGCGTCTTCGCGTAGATCGTTGCCAGACTGTCTGGCAATGATCTCTTTCGCTCGTTCATTCTGGGTGTCGTCCCGGAAATCAACATTCGTTTCTTCCGCGACAGGCTCAGCCTGCGGTGTAGTTGAATACACCTGCGCGGCCGCATTCTCAGGGCTGTCCTTGTACTGGGCGGCCAATTGCGGCGAGATGCCTTGCGCATAGTGAAGCTGTTTGCCCTTGAGCAATCCCTTGCTTTCGGTCGAGTAGTGCGTACTACGGGCGTTCGTGTCGCCGAGGGCGGCGCCGACCTGATCGGCGGTCAGATCCTTGAGTCGGGCCAGCTGCTTGGTCCCGGAGCGGAAAATAAGCGTGTAGCTGACCTTCTCGCCGTCGACCGCGCGCGACCACGAAACAGAGGTTGCGGCCTTGCCATCGATTTCCGTCAGGCCAGTGGCCGGCGCGGCTATTTGGTTGGTTTCAATACTCATGGTCATTCACCTTGCTTGTGCGCTGCGGGCAGCCAGCTGCGTTTCTCGGAGTTGGATTGCAGGCAACTTGATGCCGCTATCCAGGTCTTGCGCGATGTTGTTTCGGATGCGTTCCGTAAAGGTGGCAGCGTCCTGCGGGCGGAGCACGGAGCTGGCCCATTTTTCGGCGCTGGCCAACAGAACGAATGCTTTGCCGAGCTCCGGGTAGGTGGCTGCGGTACGCTTGCGCTCCTCCTGAGACTTCGCCTCGATGAAGGCTTGGGCCTCGGGAGAGCGGTGAGCCGCAGTGGCGTTACCGCGAGCCTCTGCGCGCTGCAGGCCCTCAGCCAACTCAGCGTTGGTGGGGTTGTACCCGAATACCTGAATCCCGCGCGCCATGGCTTCGATGAAAACCGCCTGTCGGAATACGGTGCTGCCGCGAGTTTTGATGGCCGTCCAACCGCTCCGTGCAGCCAGATCCAGCATCGCGGCTACAGTTGCGCCGTCATCGAAATTCGACTCGATGCGTTGTCCCTCCGCGCGATACTGGACGCTGCTCTTGTCGACCGAGCCGTCAGGTCGATAGTGGTGTTGGTACAGCGGCTTCGCCACAGGCGTAGCGACGCTCGACCCGAGGCCCTCAATGGCATTTGCGAATGGTTCCGGTGGGGAGTTGATTTGGGGGCGTTCGCCAAGCTCAACCTCTGCTTGTTTGGCGAGCGTTGCGCCGGCAACGCCCTGCAGTGCTCGCAGGGCAGAGCCATCGCCTGCCAAAGCAGACTTGATCCAAGATTCCACGCGCAGAAATGGGGTGGCCAACTGCGGATTGCTGGCCAGCGATTTATCCAGCTCGGCTTGGGAGTGCGAGAGAAAGCTCCGTTTGTTGAGGAGCTCCTGGTCTGCGCCCATTCCGAGAATCGATCGCTGGAGCTGTTTATGGTGCAGGTTGACTTGGGCAGCGGCGATCGTCAGCTGTTCCCTGGTCATTTGTGCAAGCAGGGCACGGTCGCCCTCCTGCACCCCATCAATGGGGTAGGGCATGCCGGTCATGATGATCTCTCTGACAGAGCATGGCCCGCCAGGAGGGCGGGCCATGCGGGAAGGAAACTAGCGTTCCTGGCCGTCCTTGCTGGTGGCCTTCGTAGGTTCCTGCCTGATCTTCACTTCCGGCAAGGGTTCGCCGCGGTGCAGGGCCAGTGCGATCCGATCGTTCATCGCGCTGCGGAACTGCGCCTGCGCCTTGTCGCCCTGCAGGGTTTCAGCATGCTTGTCGGTGGCCGCCCGAACAGCGAATGCTTCCTTGAGCTCCGGGAACTTCTTCGCGGCCGCAGTCATCAGCTTCTTTTCGGTAGCCGCCAAGAAGGCCTGGACCTTCGGATTCTCCTTCGCCTCGCGCCGGTCTGCGCGATTCTTGAGGATTTCCATGTCCTTGGCAGTCGGGGTGTAGCCTTTCACCCCAATGTTCCGATCCGTGGCTTCAATGTATGCACGGCTCTGGAAGGCAGCGTCGCCGGTGATGGCGATTTCCTGGAAGCCCCGTGCTTCAGCCATCTGGACCATGGAACGGATGGTAAAGGCGGAGACGGGACGGTAAGCGTGCATTCGACTTCCGCGATCAACCACTTCGATCTTGTCCGGCCTTGCAGCGGACCGCATCACGCGGCCGTCCAGGTGGTAGTACGGAGCAACGCTCGCCGGGATGATGAAGCTCGGCTTCTCTGAAGCCTGAGCGTCGGTACGGCGGATCTCGTTCAAGGCGAGTTGCGGCCTGCGCGGCGCGCTGGCGGTTCTTTGTTCGGTCACGGGAAACCCCTATAGAGTTAGTTTTTGTTCATTTGCCGATAGACCGTATCGGCAAGCGCCTCTATCTGATCCTCATCCAGATCCCCATCAGGTATCTCGACCTGCGAGAAATCTACGTTGAAGTCCGATAGTGGCAACGAGTCTATATTGTCAAGGTCCGCCAGTTCAACATTGCGCATCGGCCGTTTGTCGGACGGGCGATCCAGCTTGATTTGCTGGGGCAGGGGGACAGGGGCTGGCTCATTGGACAGCTCGCCGCTGAACTGCGCGTGGTCCAGTTGCTGCTTATTCGGCTTGCGGCGAATCGGTCCGATCCCTGCCTTGCTCAGCAGCTGGTTGTACCAGGTGTTGTCGAGGGCAGCGAGAGACGGGGCAACGCTCTTCAAGCGATCAAGGAACGTGTGGTCATCGTAGTAGAAGAGCTTTTGGCACTTCACCGGGGGCTGGCCACGAATCAGCAGAATCATGGCTTTGGTGCCCATGGTGGTGAGCTCTTGGGCCATCAGCAGGGCTCGGCCTTGTTGGCTCTCGCTTTGCGATCCGCCTCCCTTGCCCAAGAGCAACGGCTTCGACTTGGACCATTTTGTTACCGTCTCCGTTCCAAGTTCTTTGGACAGTGCTTCGGCGGTTTCATAGTCCGCAGGCTCAAACATCATCCTGCAGGTGTGGTTCTGGAAGAAGCCCAAGGCGCCGGCTCTCCCGTAAAGCGCTTCCACTTGGGAGGGCGATTGGAAAATGGGCATCAGGCGGATGTTGTAGCCGCGGATGTAGGCGATGCTGCCGAGCAGGGTCGGCATCTTGCCCATAGCCACGAACTCATCCATAAGCAACAACAGTTGGTGCTTCAGGGCGGGATTGTGCTCAGGCAGCTCACGCGTGTGCAGATCGAGGACCTGTTGGAAGAACAGGGACAAGAGGGGGCGCATCCGATCAAGATTGTCGGGCGTGACACCGAGATAGATGGTGATCCGCTCCTTCCGCAGTGCCTGCAGATCGAAATCGTTGGCCGAGGTCGCCGCATCGATGTTCGGATTCATGAACAGTTCGAGCCGCGAGGTGAAGGTCTTGCGAATTGACTCGCGAGTCTTGTCTGGTGCCTTGAGGTAGTCCCTGAGCGAAAGCTCGCATTCGGTGGAGTAGGGCTTACCGCTCTTGGCCCGGCTGTCGAGTTGCGCAAGCAGCTTGTCGTCGTCCAGGCCGTAAACCTCACGCGTGACCTGGCCCATGGTGCGCAAGCGGCCTTCAGTCTCGAACAGGTAGAGCGTGATGCCAAGGAAGAGGCCTCGGCAGCCACCGCTCCAGATGGGGTCAGTGCCGTCCACGTCCGGATAGATCTTTTCGCCGATCTTCTGAATGTCGTCGACGCGGTCTGCGTGAGCCTCCCGGACATACCCGAGAGGGTTCCAGCGATGGGTCCGGCGATCGGAGGAGCCGGGGTCGAACAAAAACACCTGGTGGCCACAGGATTCGCGGAACTTCGAGGTCAGGCGGAAGTTCTCCTTCTTCACGTCCAGGACAATGGCCGAGTGATCCCAGGTCAACAGAACGGGAATCACAGCACCTACACCCTTGCCGGCGCCCGTTGGGGCGGCAAGCATCACGTGGTGCTGGCCGGGGCTGGTCAGGTATTCCCCGTGGGCCTTTCCCATGACCAGGCCGTCTCCACTATTCAAGCCCATCTTGGAAATCTCGGCCTTCGACGCGAAGCGCGCTTCACCGTGGAGCTTGCGCTGCTTGGGAACCATGACCAACAAAGGGAAAGCGATGCTCACCAAGCCGGAGGCGGCCAGGGAGAGCACGGCGATGGTCACAACCTTGCGCTGCTGGTAGTACGCGATGAGGTACTCAATGATCGTGAACGTCTCGGCCTTAAATGGGGCGTCACCCTTGAACAGAATCGCTACGAAAATTTTCGAGGCCAGGGCAATCCAGATGAACAACATCGCTGCGCCGCCGGCGCAGATGATGGGCCACTTAACCCACGAGGGAATGCTTGCTTTCTGGGTCATAGTAGATTCCTGTGATTCGGCGTTTTCCTGCTACTTTCCCGACGTGAACGACCACATCGACCGTGTTCCTTACTACCTTGGCGAGAAGCGCATCGCTCATGCCTCGCGCCGGCTCGGCTCTGCGCATCAGCGTCTCTATGCGGGAGAACGCGTCGCGCTCGCTATTTGCGTGTACCGAGGTGATCGAACCGGGATGGCCCGTGTTCGCGGCCTCGATGAAGTAGTACGCGGCTTCGTCGCGAATCTCCGCCAGCAGAATACGATCCGGCTTCATGCGCATCGTCGCTTCGATGAGATCCATGGCGGTGAGCTTTGAGGCGCTGGTGCCGCCTTTGGAGTAGAACAGCCGCACATGGTTGGGCTGTTTCTGAATCGTGAGCTCAGGTGTGTCTTCAACCGTGATAAGGCGCTCCTGCTCAGGAATCAGGTTGACCAGCGTCTTCATGAAACTGGTCTTGCCAGAGCCAGTTGCTCCCGAAACCACAATTGTCTGCCGCGTCTGCACGGCCATCTGCAAGAACTCGCGATAGTTGCCGCCGTTGAGCAGCTCCAGCATGCGGATCTCATGCTCCAGCAGCTTCCCGTGCGTGACCTTTACCGACTCGAAGAAGCCCTGGTCTTCATACTGATCCATAGTGAAGGATCGCGGCGTCGGCTTGCGAATGGTGAAAGACACGTGGCCTGCGGAAGTTGCCCCGGGAATGACCACTTGAACGCGTTCGCCTGTCGGCAAGGCTGCAGAAAGCAGGGGCGAGGCAACGCTTATGTCTTGGCCCGAGGACGTAGCGCACTGTTTTGCTAGTAGCTGCAGGGTGCCGTAATCCAGCTCGGGCGCCTCATGCACTCGCCAACCCTCGTGGGTTTCGGTCCATATTTGCTTTGGTGCATTGATACAGACCTCCGTCACTTCTGCTGACATGAACGCCCTGACAGGACTCAGGTACAGCTCCAGGGCCGCAAAGCGCGCAGCGGCGCCGGAGGCGCCGCTGCTTTCGCCGTGGGGTAGGGGGTCACTGGTTTGCGAGGCGGAGTCCATAGACACCTCCGAAGTACAGGTCGCGCGCAATGAACACGTTGATGGTGCTGCCTTGAGCGGTTGACTGGGTCGGCGGAATGTTCACCGAGTTCTCCACCGCGATGGCTGCAGCATCCTTAGCTGTCTCGCTGGTGGAGCCGAACTGGAAGTTCTGCGTGTCGCCACCGCGATTGCTGCGCTGCTGCGTCGCATAGGTGAGGCTGTCGTTGACCACGCTCAGTACCATCCCGGCACCGAATCTCTGCCAGAAATGGTTGTTGACCTTGCCGCCAATGCCAGAACGGCCGAGTCCATCGGTACCAGGAGAGTCCAGTTGTACGATCACGTGCTGCGGAGTCTCTGCACGCGTCCAAAGCACGAAAATGCGGCTCATGCCCTGCTTCATCTGACCACCCTGATACTGGCCAATGAGGGTCGTTCCGCGATCGAGCAGGACAACGCGTGAATCAGTGCTGTAGACGGGAAGGCTCAGCGTGCACTTGACCATTCCGGGCAGCTGGCTGTTGATCGCCGTGTCCAGGGAGCATGGCAGGATCGTGCCCTGGCTGATGGTCATTGACGGGTCCGATAGCTGAGCGGCGATGCTCAGCGTGGGGTTCACTGCGCGAAGTGAATCCTCCAGGCTGTTGCGAGTGGACTGCTACTGGTCACCCGCAGCCCCTCCCTGACCGATCCCCCGGGCAGACGCGCGAAGCGCCTCCGCCATCGCTGCATCGAGGTCGCTTCCGTCCGTTGGCAGCTGGCCGGGCAGGGCGCTAACTGCGCCGGCGGCGGGCCTGTCCTGGCCGGCCGTTGGCGCCATGGATGCGCCGAGAGCCGGCGCCAACCTGCGCGCTTTCAGGGCTTCTGCGTACTGCTCCTGGGGAGACATTGCAGGCACGGCGTACTGGCCGGAACTTGTGGTCGTGCCGTCAGCTGGCTGGCCTGCAGCCGACGCATACTGAGCGCCCGTGGCGCCGCTCGCGTCGGCTGTCGCCTGCGGCGCCTGCTGATCGTTAAGCTCGCCGCCTGCAGCTGGGGGCAGCGGCGGCTTCTCGAAGTCGCTCTCGCTCAGCTGCCTCAGTTTCGACTCTGACGTGGCCTTTGTGGCCTCTGCCTTTTCCGTTGCCCTCTCGTCACGAGACTGCTTGGCCTTTTGAAAGGCGACGGTAGCGACAACGCCGAGGATGGCTAGAATCACAGCGCAACCCACCACCAGCTTGACTGCAGCCGGCATCGAGCCTTTGCCACCGGCGTTCAGGCTTGGAATTCCGCGCTTGGGCGAGATCTCCTCGACTTCGCTCACGCCTTCGGTGGGCGCCTGGGCTTCCTTCTTGGCCATCAGCGGTCCCCCCCGAAAGCCATCGTGCTGCTCTCAGGATCGATCCGGTACTCGCTCACCATGAAACCGCGAGGGTTGAGGAGGCGATCTGCCGCGTCCGTCGGCAACCCCTCATAGCTGTAACTGATCGTGGCAATCCACTGGCTCTCCCGCGGCGCCCCCTGCATCTTCACGATCTTGCGGAAGCGCACGGTCGCAACCCCTTCATCCGGGAGCGCGATGCTAAGAATCTTCACTTCCACCCGTCCATGAGTCCCGAACACGTTCAACATGCTTTTGGGGCTGTCCGGGTCCATGGTGGGGAAGTAGCGCACCTGTTCTTCAGGTGTGGACATGAGCCCAACGCGACGGTAGTTCGCAAAGCCCTGAGCGTCGCTGTATTCCTCACGAGCATTCACGTAAGTAGCGAGCCAGAATTTGTGTTCCGATTCCTGCGGCATCGCGGCGGGGTCGTCCCCCTTCTGAATGACGTCCGCATAACCAGTGGACTTGTCCACGCGGATGACGACGGTCTCAATGGTCTTCAGCGGCAGCATTACCGTAATCGACACGATGCAGGCCAGGGCGATCGCGATCGCGATCGCCGCTACCGTCCATGCGACGCGTCTGTTCTTCTCAGAGCTCGATTCACGGTCGATCTCGAACTCTCTCGCCGCCTTCAAGTATTCGTCGTTGTTGGTATCGATCATTGCAGTGTTCCTCAAACGCGCTTGGACGTGCCACGCAGGTAGGCCTGCGACTTGCCAGTGTTGCGGATAGATCCGCCCGAAGACTCCCGATTCCGAATCGCCTTGATTGCGGCGCCGCCCGCGGCAGCGACAGGCCCGCCTGCGGCCGAGATGGCCGAACCCATCATTCTGCGCAGGTGCCCGTCAGCCGCTACGCCGACGCCGCCAGCCAGGCCGGAAGCCCAGGATATGGATTGCACCAGGCAGAGAATTGCGGTGGCGCAGAAGCACAGCAGCTTGATAAAGCTCACCACGATCATGGAGGTTCCAGTCGCGCCACCTTCATTGGTGGCTTCGCCCAGCTGTGTAACGAAGGGACTGAAGAACGCGAACGTGAGGGTCACCGCTGCCGCTATCACGATGAAGAAGACGCCGAAAGTGATGAGCTGTCGCGTCCAAGCTACGAAAAGCTGGGCTGTGGCCTTGAACATCGCCAGGATGATGAACAGCGGTCCGATGGCCAGCATGATGTTCAGACCCATGTTCGCGCATAGAACCAAGGCGCCGCCGAACGCGCACACCAGGCCGACGAATGTCCAGATCGCAATAGCGATGATCGCGTAGCCAACCGCCGCTGGAATATCGAGCCCGGCATTCATGTTCCATGCCGCCTGCCCGGCCTTCAGCCCAGCCCCCAACGCGCCATCGAGCATCTGCGCTGTACTGTTGGTGTCCGACATGGAGAACTCCTTGCTCATGCCCTCTTGGGCAAGCTCAGAGCCAATCGCGCCAGGGACTTGGCTGAAGAAGTCGATGACGTATTCGTTGTAGACGCCGGCGGAAGTAGCAAAGGTAAAGATGAGGGTCATCTTGAAGAGGCGCTCCAAGCCCTCACTGACCGGGGTATGGACTTTCCCGCTGAGAATTCCGAAGCCGTAGAGCATCACGTAGATGCCCATCATGGGAATCCCGGCTGCAGCCGCAATGGTCGCCATTTTTGCCGACCCGTTGCTGGCGAAGTTGTTCATGGCAGCGAGCGCGTCCTCAAAGAGGAACTGAAACACCATTGGGTTGTTGACTGCAGCCGAGATCATGGGTCACTCCGTGGGCTTCTTGGCAGCGCCGCGCCGTTCGAGTTCGCGCTGATTGGATGTGCGAATGGCATCGCTCATCGCTTCATCCATCAGCAGCTTGTGCGCCTCGAACGCGCGTTCGCATGCGGGATACTGCTGGTGAAGCTCGGCCATCGAGGGCGCGCTAGTGGATCTGCACGCGTTCAGGGTTGCTTCGCGCAGCTCCGGGACTTTCCGGTATTCCTCGACAGTGTGCTTTGCCGTGCGGAGATCCTCATCCGCCGAGCCCGGGCCGGCGCAGCCGGTAAGGATTGCGCCGGCGAGAATGGCCGATGCCACCAAGGCACGCGTGCCGCCCGCAATCGGCCATGCGCTGCGGCCGGCCTTCATGCCAGTGTCACGCGCGGTCACAGCGTGAACCTCTCGCTGAGCACCTTGCGACGCTGCAGCTGCAGTTCCTGTTCCTTCTGCTGCATCAGAAGCCCGTTCATGGCCTGCGCGCGGATGGCCTCATTCTGCAGCATGACCTGTTCGGCTTGGATTCGCGCCTGCAGGTCCTGGATGGCCTTGTCGTCCGTAGCGGTGCCAATGCTGTTGACCAGGCGCTGCAGATTGGTGAACCGCTCGTTGGCGTTGGCGAACACCTGCGCACTTGCGGCCATGCCGGCGTCAGCGTTCTTGCCTCGCTTGTCAACCATGTCCCCGTAGGCGGAGTTGATGGACCCCAGGTCCTGCTTGCTCAACAGCTGGGCCTGCTTCGCGATCTCGGACGACAGCTTATTGAGTTCGGGGTTGTTGCGGGTTGCCTCCGTGACGATTCGCTCCATTCCCCGGGTGCCCGTCATGGCCGCGGTCTGGGCGACAGCTTCCCTCGACTGCTTCTGGGCTTCGGCCAGCTGGTTGTTGAGCTTCTTCATCTGCTGGATCATCTGCTGAACCTGCATGATGTTCTGCGCGAAGTTCGACGGATCGAACACCGTCATCGCCTGTGCAGATCCGACTGCTGCCATGCTTGCGGCCAGCAGGATTCCAGCTGCCGTGCTCTTTGCTCTGTTCATCATTCCTTCCTCAGTTGATGGAATACCGGCAGCCACTTCTGCGGATCATTACCAGCCTTCGCGATCGCGCGACGACAGGCATCGACCGAGGCCGTGGTGCCGGACAGCACGGCCAATTCATCATCAAACCCTGCCAGGTTGAGCTCGCACACTGCGCTGGTCATGCCCTGTTTGACCAGGAAGCCACGCAGCTTCGCGATTGGCATGTCGTACTTCACGCACTCGAATTCGCGCTGGGTCAGCTTGAAACCACCGATATAGTCAGCCTCCTCTGCCATAGGTGCAGGCAGGAAGATCTTGGTGACGCATTGCTCTATCAACGAGTGTGCGATCCGGGACTTCAAGACGTCCTTGGGGCTCTGCGTGCCGAGTAGGCCCAGGCCGTTGCGCTTTCGGATGGTCTTGACCACATCGTTCGCTTTCTTTTCAGCATCAATGTCGTCAAGCATTTTCCAGAATTCATCCATGTTCATGATGAAGGGCTGGCCCTGGATCATGTCTTCCATGCGATGGAACAGGTACATGATGATCGGCGATCGCACTTGCCCATCATCCAGCACCTCGGTCATATCAAAACCGAAGTACCTGTTGCCCTCGGTACTGAGCGTGTCGGTGGCGCAATCCAGAGCCCAGCCCAGCGACTCGCCGGCACACCACTTCTTCAGGCGCACGTTGACGCCGTCCACGGTCTCCGGGAAGAAGGACCGCAGTGTTTCAAACCGCTTCATGGCCATGCGCGGCATGTTCATCACTGCGGTGACGGCTTGCGTGATTTGATATTCGACGTCGGCCGTGAGGGTCTCTCCAGCGCGACGGACCAGCGACTGGACCAGGTTGTCAACGAACAGCACGTTTCGGGGCGTTGGTGGAAGCATCAGCGGGTTGAAGCCCGTGTCCTCACCCTTGCGGATCACGCTGTAGACGCCGCCCATACCCCGAATGAAATTCTCCTGGCCGTAGTCCTTGTCGAAGGTGAAAACGGTCGGAGAGTACTTCTCGGCCATAGCGACGAGGAACGTCTGGACGACCGTCTTGCCAGCGCCCGTGGGACCTACCAGCAGGGTATTGCCCGCCACCCGTTCGTCATCCGATTCCTTACCGTCCTCGCGCTTCCCCTTGATCGGAAGATGGAAGTTGAAGAAGTAGGGCGTCCCTGAAGTCGTTTTGAGCAGTGCCAGGGCAGGGCCCCACTGGTTCCGGTCGGCCTTGCCTTGAGGAAAGTTGTGCATGGCCATCAGCCCTGCCGCATTCCTGGAAGAGATAAGACCTGTCCTGGGGCGCCACTTAAAATTGCCCGGCAGCTGAGCCCAGTAGGCGGCTTCATTCGTAACGTCCTCGCGGGCCACGATGAAGCCAGAATTGGTGAGCGCGCTGCGCAGCTTCGCTACTCTCTTTGCAAGCTCCTCGTCGTTGGGGGCCTTGACCATGACACTGAGGTGATGGTCACCATACGTGATGCGGCCTGACGCGAGATCGTCCATGGCGTCGTCCAGCTCCTCTACCTGGCTCCGGGCCGCGTCTCCAGCATTGCGGAGCTTGCGCTGCTGAGACTTCATCATTTCAAGCGACTTCTGCCTTTCAAAGAAAGACATGCTTTGAGTCGTGACGATCTCGAACGGCAGGGCCATCAGCTCGTTCAGGTCCCCGGCCACCGTTGTCTCCGGATACTCATTGACGCCCAGGATGGCGAATAGCTGGGTATCAGTAGCTCCGCGCAGCTGCCCCGTGTCCACGCCGAAGGTGGGGCGGGCGATGGGGAGAATCGCCGACAGGCGGCGCCTTGGGACCGGCACCGGTGTCCATTCGCCATTGAGGAGGAATGACAGGAACTCTGCAGGAGCGCTGTGCGGCCGGTCAGGGGACAGGCCTATGTTCGCAACGCGACGATCGTAGAACCCAAGCCTCTTGGGGTTGTAGTCTGACAGCGCGGCGGTAACGGTCTGCGCAAGTTCATCCAGAGCGGCCGAGCGCTCGTTGAGCTCTTTGTCGACCTCCGCTTGGGTGCGCTTGGGGCTGCGGAACAGGCTGGCCAACTTTGGTTCACCACGCAGAATAAGGGTCAGGTAATGGTCGTTGACCATCATCGTCTCCTTGCTCATTACTTCGCGGTAGTGCTGGTTCAGATCGTGCGCGAAGCCCGGCGGAAATTCGCCGCCAGGATACATCGCCTGCTTGCGCCGAATTGTGGTCCTCCACAGTGCAACCTGCGGATCTGCGATGTTCTTGAAGAGGTTGTTGAGCTGGTCATGCCACAACTGAAGGTCTTCGACGTTGGCCGTCTGATGCGACAGGCCATCGACCTTGATAATCGTGAGCATGTCACCCGCACTGGTGCGTATATTGTGCGGCGTCACATGGATGGTGTAGGGCACCATCTCTTCTACGCTCTTTTCCTCCTGGAGCAAGGCGTTCAATGCGCGAATCATGGCTTGCTCCGCTTACGTGTGGGGTGGGTGGAGTAGGAACTTCCGCCCCAGCGCCTACGAGTCTGACCCCGCCACTTGGTCTGCAGGGCAAGCAGGTAGTAGCGGAAGAATCTCGGATCTTTTGCCGACATTGCGCGGGCAATTCCGTAGAGCGCGAGGCCTGAAGCGAAGACGGTCACGTTCTTGGTGAACATGAACAACGCCATTTCAAATGTCACGATGAAGGCGAACACGTCGACAGTGATGCCGAAGACTGTCGAGGGCCGCGTCAGGGCAGCAAAAAGCGGGTCTTCTCGAAGACCCGCTCCGGCCTCGGAACCGTTGTCCCTCTGGCTGCTCATGCTTATCGGCTTCCGTTAGCGGAAGTATTCGACGATGACGGCCGCGCTGAACACGATGCCGCAACCCAGGGCAGCGAAGCCGAAGGTTTTCAGCTCGACGCGGCCAGCTGCCGTCATCAGGCCGATGCCAATGATAATTGCGCCGGCCGCGTACTGTGCCCATTCGAGGAACAGATCGAAGCCCTTCTTGCCATTCTCGGCAACCTTGGCCTTGGCGTCGGCAAACGCGGGGTCCGGGTACAGCATCAGTACGGCCAGAACAGCGGCCATGATGATGATCGGAGCGTAGGCCTTCAGAAGGGCCCCCAGCTTCAGCAGCGTCGGCTGCGGCAATGCAGAGCTTGCAGCGATGTTCATGGTGTTCATTTTCCTTGGCGGAGATAGATGGGCGGCAGCTGGCCACAGCGCTTCAGGGCACCAACAAGGGTGTCCAGGCTGCGGTACTTCCGGAGGGCCTGGTTGCGCACCGAGAACAGGGGCGCAAACCCCTCCTGCTCGATGCTCACGCGCCGCAGCTTTACAACCTTGCTGTCGACTCGTTCATACGGCCGATAGGCGTAATCGGCGCGATGGTCTGCCAGCACGGCCAGCGAAAAGCTGTCGTCCTGGTGGCAGGTGATGACGAGTTGGCGGATCGCTTTCTGCTGCAGCAGCTGCGTCAGCTCAGCCTCATAGATGCGGTTGTGCTCGCGAAGTTTTCCCGCTACGGCGTACATCTTGAGCGGCTTGATTGCTGCTGCTGCCATTTTTCTGTCCCCGAAGGCGATTGCAAAGAACACCAAAGCGTCAACTCATTGACGCATCTTTTCGGAAAAAGTGTTCACTATTTCGGAAAAAGTGCGCATTGCGCGCAAGTGTATGCAAGCGTGCAACAGGTTGCAACTAGGGCGGAGTTGGCCAGGAGAAAGTGCCGCTATACGGCAGGTCTGGCGGAGATAAGTGCCAGCAATATCGGCTTGGCTTGGTCAAGCTTGAGGGGGCAATTGCGACGCGCAGCGAGGTCGGCCTACGGATGGCCACGCACGAAAAAGCCCAAGGTTTCTGGCCTTGGGCTTTGATCAACAGGGAAGGGGAGTGGTTCTTACAGAACGCGATCGATGAGCAGCATCACAAGCAGGTATGCGTAGGCAATCGGCCAGAAAATGACATACACGAGCTTTGTCTTGGCGACCACACCTACCGTGTTGTAGAGCGGGTGGAACTCTACCAGGCGGCGGAGGACGACCCGATTGAGGATGCAGCCGGCTACCAGGTACATGAACGGCAAGAGCCAGATTGGCACCCAGGGAGCACCAAAGCTGACCGCAATGAGCAGGGCCAGCGCGGCAACGGCGCCGAGGTAGAACGTCGCGGCAGCAGCAATGCTGATGGGCTCTTCAGATACGGCGGCGCTGGTGTTCATGGCTTCCTCCTTGTGGCTCAATGCTGGCATGAAATCATGCAATCATGCAAGTGACGCGCATCACACTTTCGGCTCTTGGCGCCGCCGCCTTATGTTACGGATTCCGGAATAGACGAATCCTGCTGTTGCCAGGAGAAGGCCTGCAGCCTGGAGCCACTTCATCTCATAGAGAAGGTAGCCGGCAGTGGCGATGGCGAACGGGCTCAGGATCACCGCAGTGTATGAGATGAGGATCGAAGGGGGGCCCTCACGGCCCACTGAAGGAATTCGCATGTGTGCTCTGGCCAGATTGGGTGAGTCGGGTAGGCAAGCCACGGTCATACAGATAGGGCTTGGTTGATCGGCTTTGGTGGTCGCTGAGCCGGATAGGGCCTGATCTACTCGATTGGCTCCTGGAAATGGCCGAACAAATCGACGCCAATGTAAGTGCCAATCCCAAATCCGAACACAGCGTAGAGCCATGCGGGGCCCGGCGTGAAGTCAAGAAGTGATGCAGACCACGGACCAGCGAAATAGAAAATCACCGCCCAAACGACTCCGGTCAACGGGGCGCCAAAATTCAGATTACTGCGTATCTTCGATGCAGGTTGAGGCTGGGAAGACGCTTCTTCGGTCCTCTTGGCATTCTTCAGGTAATGGACGTTAGAGGAGTCTTTGGTGTTCACAGCAATCTCCGGGCACTGGCAATGTTTGTCGCGCTCGACGGTAATTCATCAGGGTCTCAACGGATGAGAAACGCGCTAGGGACAAATGACAACAATTAGGAACAACGGCAACCTGAATAGGGGCTCCAAATCTAACAATGTTATACTATAACATAATTACTATTATGCGAAATAGTTGCACATGTAACTATGTTTGTTGATTTCAGGACAGCCTGGCCAATCTTTCAATTGTTAGTGTCCACCTGGCCCGCCAGGCTCGAGAGACGCTTTGAGCGACGTAGCCGGCGCATGGCGTCTCTGACTTCGGCATTACGGACTCCTTCATTGAAGCCGCTGTGGTTGTACCACCAGCCGATGGCCTGCAGCCCTTCGGCAAGAGTCGTCGCAGCACGCAGTTCACGCATCTCCTGGGCAATTTGGGCGCGCCGCGGATCGTCGTCGGCCACAGGATCGGGCCAGATTCGCTCGTACGCACGCACCCAGGGCGTGTCTTGGTCGGCGGCGGAGACCTCATTGGATGCTTTGATCTGGCTCATGTGGCTCCTGTGGCGGGTTATTCATCATTGCGGGGCGCAAAGAAGAATCTGTACGTTAACCAGGACGCAAAGAGCATCAGCGCGGCAATTAATGCGTAAAGAATCCAAAGCTGAGCATCTGGGCCGTGGCCTACGCCGTAATAGATATAGGGCAGCATGGACCAAAATACCCCGCCCGCGGTCGACATGCTTGCCGCTGATAAGGATGCGCTCAGCGCCTCACCCCGACGTCGCGACGAAATGGTGAGCATGATGATGATGCTCGCAGCTAGGGCGATCAGGAGTAGGTCATAGACGTTGAGCATTTCAGTCTATTCGTTTCGACGGCGTTTTCACTGGCCTCTGGTTGATTTCCCCTGTTCGCGGCGCGGCGAGGAGTATTGCCGTAATGGCGAGGAGACAAGTTCCGCCGACTACATAACCAAGCTTGTCTGTGGTGAAGCCAAGCCAGAAATGCAGTATTGCAAATGCTAGGACAACGGCGGCCACCCCACCCCACCCATTCCCGCGTCGTCTTGTAGTCGTATCTGACACTTTCGATTCACAGTTGTTTTTGGAATCTTCCGTGCTGTTCATGGATGCCTCCAGTTTGCCTCGTTGTGTATACATCAATGGGGTTTCCCTGATCTAGCATCCAGCTCAACGGAGCTGGTGGCGCTCGTCCAGATAGCGGCTCGCGGCGTCTACCTGCTTGACGCATAGGGCGCTCGTCGCCTGGGATTGTGCCTCCTGCTCCTTGCTCCGCTTCCATTTGGATTCCATGCGGCGGGCGAATACCACGTCCCTGTGCGCTAGCCGAGTTCCGTTCCGCATTGCATTGGCAATGGTTTCAAGGTTAGGCACACCGGCTTCCAGCATTGCCAGGACTCGCTCAACGTCGTAGCTGGTCGCGAGTGTGTGGTCGATTCTCGCGATTGACGCGATAAGGAAAAGTACGATTGCACAGAAGAGGGCGAATACAGCAGCGGCGGTTGCTGCAATTGCGCTGCCCTGTCCAAGGAGCTTAAACCAGTAGAGTGCTCCCGAAATGCCAATGGCTGCGATTGCGGTGTACGCGACAAGTGGAATGATGATCCGTCGCTGGCGAGCCTGGCTTTCGGTAAGGACGATGTGCATTTTTGTTCTCCAATTGTCAGTCTGCTGCGAGGAACCGGGCGAGTGCCTTGAATGCGATCGCAGCGAGTGCTGCAACAACAAGCCAAGACAGGGCGGCAGCGTGATGCGCCAGCGGAATCCCAAGCAAGCCAGTACCGTGGCCGACGCTGGGGTCGACTCCCGGCGCGGCTGACTGCAGTAGCGTGAGCATCACTGGGGTAATGCCGATAGGCCCACCAATATGGCCCGTCCAGCCGAGAGACATCAGCAGTACGAGAAAAGCCGAAACGATGATGCCGGCAGCGGCAAGTATACGGACTGCTGCAGGCCTCTTATCGGCAGCCTTGTTTGCTTCTTTAGCTCTATTCATAACGTTTATCTTTCTCAGTCGAAGCGTTCGTTGTGCCGATGCGAGCATGACAGCATGCCTGCATGCTGTCAATGAATTAGTCATCCCAGGACCGCCAGCACAATGGGCAGCTGGTAATGTGCGTCTCATCGACAAGGTAGGGCGTAACGTCCTGGTCGCATGTCCAACAGAATCCGCTGGAAGGCAGGAAACTTCGCACGGCAGCAGCGCTGATTGCTCTGGCCCGTTGTTCCGCCGCTGCCCTCGCCTGCGGACTTTTCCTTGCCGTGAGTAGATCGATCAGGGGATTCCTCATCGACAGGAAGCTTGCGATCTGCGCCGCCTCTTGGTGGACTTCCCCGAAGTAGATTCGGCCACGCCCAGGGAAGGTTGCCTCAAGGTACAGCTGGCATGGCTCCGTCGACTGAATGGGATGCTGATACCCGTCGTCGTCATCCGGCCACCCGATCAGATCATTCCGGTAGAGACAAGGCCTTTCCGGCCCGATGCCCCAGGGATCTCTGATAAGCGCTCTCACCTCGCTTATCGCTGGAGAGCTGACAGCCTCAAAAATCTGTTCCACTGTCGCCGGTGTGATGGCTACCTCACCGTGATTTCCAGCTACTCCCAGCGCTTTGATCTGGAGCGTGCCTCTGCGGCTCGTGATGCTGAAGAACTGATTTTCGAACAAGCTCACGCCCGTTGGATCGTGCGCAGCATTGGTTTGGGCGCAGGCGTCGCCCGCCTCGGTGGCCGCAATTCTCATGGTCGCGCTATAGCTCAGGCCTAGTTGGTGAGATCGGCGTTATGGGGTCTGTGCGCCCTTTACAACGCGCTGTACGCCCTCATCGATCGTTCCCGTCTGCAGCGCTGGGCCGTGGGGACTGAAGCCTTTGTTGACTGCGCACCCCACCGTCTGGCCACGTCGGAAAACGAAGCGCTTTGCAACGCGTTGCACAATTATTGTCTCGGGATCGTCAGCGGCCGTTCTTGAGTTTGCCAGGACTTCCGATCCGTCATCCGCGACAGTGAAAATTGCGGGCAGCTCGCGATTAGCGAGGAATCTCATGTAAGTAAATCGGCCGTCATCGAAGATGACGTCAGGATTCACCTCGTCGCTGCCACATGCGAAATACTCAATATTCCTGATCTCGCGCTCCGGGCGCGCTAGACGCTCCGAGATCTGCACTGATTCGGGCTTCTCCGTTGCTCGCTTGGCAGCTGCGAGTTCTTCCGCTGGGTATCGGAACTTGTAACGCAGATTCAGCGCGGTACCGAGCTGTCTATCTGTCGGGCGGCGCTGCGCGTACAGCAGGATGAACGTGTATGTACGCCCGACGTTGGTAACAACAGTCAGATTCGTGTTGCCATCCGTGTTCTTGGGTTTGAGGAACAGGTTGTTGCCAGCGACGGAAAAGCTCCATGCATCGCTGTCACCCAACACCACGCCCCCATGCACCGGCTCCTCTCCTGGCGCGAAGACCAGGTGTACGAAGTAGCCCACGTGGGCGGTTATGTCGATTACCTGATCGGGGTTGTAATCGATCTCGCGCAAGCGCGAATCACGCTGCACGGTGACGATGTGCGGCGGGGTTGCTGCAGGCGGCGGCTGGGTCGATGCCGGTTCGGCTGCTCCGAGGTGGCCGGCGGCCAGAAGGCTCAGTCCGGCCGCAGCAAGCCACCGTGACGCGTCACGCTTTTTTGGGTGCGCGCTTCTTTGCTTTGACGGTTTCACGTTTGGTAGTCCTCACTTCCAACTTGATGGGTGGAAGGCTTGGATACCGGCCGAGTTGCTGGACGAGGCGGTTCAGGCTGCTCCAGAGCTTCGGCTTGTTCGACCGTTGCGTCTGGAGCTCGTACACCGCTTGGTCGTCAAAGGTGACCGACACCAAGACCTTGAATCCTTCGTCCGTCTCCTTGATCGTGATGCCGGTCACGGCGCCATGATCCATGTAGGAGATCAGCAGGGGTTCAGTGATGGGCTTGGGCTTCAAAATGTCACCTGAACAGGGGTAGGGCTCCCTGTAGTTTAAGGTGACGCCCGTTAGTTGGCTGCGCTCTATCGCCGCCAACGCCGCATGCCTGGTGCCCTGCTGCTCGGGAACCGTCACTGCCGGTTCCCTTCTACGTCCGAAAGCCTTGTGCTGCTTAGGTTTCCGTTGTCCGCCCTGCCAGTCGCCTGCAGACGCGCCTGGCTGGCCACTGTTCTGTCAGTGGGGGGGATTGCGGTCGCGGTTTGGGGAATTGCGCGGAGAGGCGCGTCTTGAACGCCCCTGTCGTGGGGGATTGCGGTCGCGCGCGGACTAGAGAAGGCGTCGTATTTGGCCTGATTCTCGGCCCCGAACGCGGCGTAGGGATTTGCGTGGCCCGATTCTGCGGCTGTGTTTGAAGTCAGGGGCGTGGCAACCACCAGTGGCGATGGAACGATGGGCGGAGGCAGGCCGGCATGCTTCCTCACCTTCGCCACATATCCATTCTTCAGCCCGGAAACGCGATTGCCAGTGTTGTACTGGCTGAGGGCGGCGTTGAGCGCAGCTTGCTCGTCACTGAGCTGCTTCCTCGCCTCTTGATAGTTCTCCGTGAGGATGCGCGCTGCTGCAGCCAGGTTGATGCATGGGTCGAAGACCTCTCGAACAGATAGCCCCAGCCGCCGGAGGTTTGCGGCGTTGATCTGGCCGAGCCCCATATCCACAGATCTGCCCTCTGCAATCAGGCGCGATGCGGAGCTAACGGCTTCTTCGAGCGTACGTACTCTGACGCTGACGCCCTTAACGCCGATGGCGAGCGGGTCGAAATTCGACTCGTGGCCGACCACGGCCGCCAGGGTCTGGGGATGAATTCCCGGGGCGCACTGAGCCGCCAGCTGCTCGAACGTCTCCCCCGCTGCCGTTGCGCAGGCGGGTGCGCAGGTGCACGCGACCAAGATCGCGAGCTTCGCCACTCCCCTGATAACGCCCTCGCCGTTCAATGCGCCCCCTGCTGGCTCTACTGGACTTGTATGGATGCTTGCAACAGCGCGGGAAATGTATACCATTGCCGAAAAGTTGGCAAACAATGGGGAAAAAGTGAGCAGTTTTTCCGAAAGATGGGCGGGTGTTGCGGTCTTCGGGCTGCTGCTCTCTGGGTGCGCCACCGGCGCAGGCGTGGCTCGGACGCCTGCAATGTCTGACCGTCATCTGCGGCCGATGAACCAGGATTTGGCCCTCTGGCTGGAACGCGTCAACGCGAGACCAGCCGGCGAAACTGCTAGGCAGCAGGAGGTATCGGCAGTTGCCCTTGCTTCTGAACCAGCGCGCCAGCCAGTGAAAACAGCGTCTCCCCTGTCCCCTACCCTGCCAACTTCTTCTGTAGCGCCAAGCTCCGCTCCGTCCCCAACGGCAAGCTTGGCGGTTCAGCCGGCGACTGAAGCAAAGCCCCGCCCGGTATCTACGTCGCCAGACAGCACAGTCGTGTCTGGCGATACCTCTTCGCCCTCCGCCGCCCCGACAGGCGCGGCGGCATTGGCTTCGAGCCAACCGCAAGAGAAGGCGGCGCCCGCCGCGGCAGCCGCTGATTCCCCGCTACAGACGCCAAGTGCACAGCCCGTAGCGCCGCCGAAACCAACATGGGTCGCCAACCCCGGCAGCACAGTTCGGGAGACCCTGGCTCATTGGTCTAGCAAGGCGGGATGGGCTGTGCCGCAGTGGGATGCGGAAATCGACTACCAGGTTCCCGGCACCTTGAGCTTCGAGGGCGATTTCCTTGACGCCGTCCGGGGTCTCTTCAAGGCCTATGCCCGCGCGAAGCGGCCGTTGCTGGTTGATGCGTATCCCAACCAGAAAATCATCCACGTCACGGAGTAAACATGCGTCCACTTCTAATAGCGCTCGCTATCACGATGGTAGCCGGCTGTGCGAGCACGCAGTCGAGATCCGCACTGCAGGAAATCAAAGAAGCACGTAGCCAGGTGGACGATGCGCTGGCCGCGTTGCGACAGGGCAACCAGGAGCGCGACTCCAGCAACATCCGTGTAGTCGAGGATGAGATGTTCGCACCGCCGGAGCCCATGCTGCTGAACGCAGATAAGGAACTTCCTGGCGGATGCGAAATCACCTATGCCCCTCGCTTTGGGATGAGCATCAAGGCGTTCGGCCAGTACGTCACCCGGACGTGCGGTATTCCCGTGCTGGTCACCCAGGACGCTATGACTGCAACAGCAGGCGGAGGTACGCACTCACAGGCTGGTGCAGCTTTGCCCGCCGGCCCAGCGCCAAGCCCCACATCTGCCTTTGCTTCCGCAGGAATCCCGTTGCCTGCCGGCATCAGCCTGCCCGCACCCGTAACCGGCGGGGCGCCGCTGCAGCTATCGGGCGGCATGGGCGGCGATCTGGTAGACGTGAGCTACAAGGGCCAGCTTTCCGGGCTTCTTGACGCCGCAACGGCAAGGCTGGGCCTTTCCTGGCGATACCGTTCCGGGCGGATCACGATTTTCTTTACCGAAACGCGGTTCTATAAGGTTTACGCGCTGCCCAAGGCGCAAACCATCAAATCGACCACCAGTTCCGGCAGTACGATGACCGCTGGCGTCTCGACGACTGGCATCGGCGGTGGCAGCACTACCAGCACCGGTGCCGGTAGCGACGCCTCCACCAGTAGCATCACGACTGCAGATGAGATCTCGATTGACCCGAGCAAGGACGTGCGCGAGGCGGTGCAGAGCCTGCTGACGCCAGGAATTGGCCGCATGTCCTTCGCGCCATCAACGGGCACTATCACCGTTACGGATACCCCGGATCGTCTGCAGATTGTTGAGGACTGGGTTGCCTCAGAGAACAACTTCCGAACCAAGTTCGTTCTCCTGAACGTGGAGCTCATTACGGTAAAGCTCAACAACAGCAATGAGCTCGGCGTCGATTGGAATCTGGCGTACAAGAGCATCGCCAACCAGTATGGCTTGGGGCTGGTCAGCTCTTACAACGCCGCTTCCAATGCCATCGCCGGGTCCATCAACGTGTTGGAGGGCAGCTCGCGCTTCTCCGGAAGCGAAGCCGTCATCAAGGCGCTGGCCCAGCAGGGCGAGATCGTCAACAAGCGCACGCCCAGCACCAGCACGCTCAACATGAAGTCCGTATCGGTACAGCTGGGTACCCAGACCGGATACATCCAGCAGGCCTCATCGACGCAGACCACTGATGTTGGCGTCACCCAATCGCTGACACCGGGCCAGGTTACTGCGGGCTTCAACATGACGCTGGTTCCCTACATCCAGCCGGACAACAAGACCGTGCTGCTGAGCTTGGCCATCAATATGACCGACTTGATCGGTCTGGAAAAAGTGGACGAGAAGACGCCGGTTCAGACTCCGAATCTCGCCAAGCAGATCGTGAACCAAGAGGTGAAGCTCAAGTCGGGTCAGACCTTGGTTCTCTCCGGCTTGGACACGGTCACCCTGCAGGACACCCGCAGCGGTGTTGGCCGTCCCTGGTTCTTCCTGTTTGGCGGCGGCAAGAAGACAAGCCGCGAGCGCGAAGTTCTGGTCGCCCTGGTAACGCCGATCGTCAAGGAATAGACATGTTCGCCAGGAAGAAGAACGGCATTCCGCCACTTGGAGCCGCAGCGAAGGCCAGCGCAAGTGGTGGATCAGACGTCGGCGTCAATACCGTCATTGTCCACGGCCGGAAGCTCGTCGGCGGCCTGCTGTGGGAGCCGCTGGAGAGCTACCGGAACTACATGGCTGAGGCGAAGCGCATCGGCAAGCAGCGCAAGATGGACATGGTTGCAATCCGAAAATCGGATTCAGCCATCCAGGCTGGCTTCGCGCCTCGCACGAAGGAGCGTCTCAAGGGCCACTACTCGTTGGCCGCCACCCTCGCCGGTTCGCTAGGTGAAAGCTGGATGGGAGCGTTCGAGCTCGAGGACGGTCGCTACGCGCTTGTGACCGTCATCGACGGAATAGTGCTCCCAGGCCAGGACATCATCGGCGATCGAGAGCGGATATCTGCGGAGCTCAACAAGACGTACTCGTTGGTGACAGCTGATCCGGTGAAGGCTGCGAAGCTTGAGGGCAAGATCATCGCGCCCGCGTCGTTCAACTTCAGCAACGACAATCGTGCCGTCGCGGAGATTATTGGGCCCGATTCGTTCAGAAAGGAGTACCTGCTACGTCAGCTCACCCTAGGGCTGACTGCGCAGCAGGTCGTGCTCGGCGGTGTGGCTGCTGCAGCCGTGGTTGCAGCAGGTGCAGGTGTCCTCTACTGGATGGAGAAGCGGGAGCAAGCTGAGAGAGAGGCGCTGGCATTGGCCCAGGCCACCGAGCAAAAGCGACTTGAGCTCGAAGCCGCACGCGCCATACCGCAGCCGTGGACCTCCCAACCCGACGCGCGGAAGCTTCTGGGAGCCGCAGCAATGGTGCTTGAGGACGCTCCGCTTAGCATCGCGGGGTGGTCGTACGCAGAGTCCGCTTGCGACTCACAGCAGTGCGCACTGATCTACCGCCGCGCCCCAGGGGGAACATCCATCGGCGCATTTCTCTCCGCCGGTGCTGCTGCGGGCGGGAAGCGGCTGGATGACGGCACCGGGGTGATCTACTCGAAGCTGGAGCTGGCGCCCGAGAAGGGTGACCTGCTCAGCCCCATCGCTGAGCGGGAATACTCGTTTGTCAACTATTTCCAGGCATTCGGACCATACGTGTCTACCTCAATCACAGCGGCCGCAGCAGTGGCTCCAGCAGATTCAGGGGCACCGAAACCGACCTGGCTCAAGCGCGAGTTCACCATTGGGACCGCTTTTCCTCCAGAGCTGCTGCTGGAAGGGCTGGATACCACCGGGCTGCGCATTACCAAGATTGTCGCGTTCGTACCGAGTACCGAAACCGCCAACAGTAGCGAGCGTCCCCAAACCCAATTCGATTGCAGCAGCGAGCTGATCTGCTGGAACATTCAAGGAGAGCTGTATGGCCGGTAACAAGACTCGCGCACTGTTGGTTGGCGCGACACTTCTGATTGCATTCCACGCCGGCGCATCCGATTCGAGCGCGCCGCCCAGCGCCGCTAGGTTGGCAGATCTGCAGGCGCAGCTCGTCATTGCTAGGGCGGAGGCTGCACTTGCGGAGCAGCGCCGTAAGGCCACCGGCGACACGTCCACGGTCGACCTGGCAGTACAAGCGACAGGCAGTGCTCTGCCTGTGGTTTCGGGCGTGTACGGACGCGACAAGAATCTCTACGCCACGTTGTTGTACTCCAATGGCTTGGAATGGCAGGCCATCGCAGGCACCAGCGCGCCCGGTGGCTACCGCGTGCATTCTGTGTCGCAGAACCGCGTCGAGCTGGTGAAGGAAGGCCGCACGTTCGTGCTGGGCTTCTCGGGCTCGCCGCCGGCCGAGCCGACGCCGGCACCGGCAGCGCAGCCCGCAGCTGGCCAGGCTCCCTATTTGCCGCTGCCTGGACAGGTGAGGAACTGAGCATGGACTCTCCCGGCTACCTGAGCGGGAGCCGGGCCGTTGCTGCAGACGGCACCGACGCCCCGCATATGAATATCCAATCGGACCTCGGTATTCGCAGACGTGCGGCTCTGACGCTGAGCCACGAAGGCGGCCAGTACCCGGCCAACACGCTCCTGCGCGACAAGCTCTGCCTTCTGGACGACGGACAGCTTCATCTCCGAAAGGGGACCAGGCTGGACCCCGACGTGATGGCCTACATCCAGCGTTTGGAGATGGCTGGGGTCCGCTACACGGAGCACGATACCGATCTTGCTGGACTCCGGGAGCTGTATGGCATCGCGACCGCTGCCGCGGTCTCTCGGGCCGCTGGCGCCGGATCAGACCGCCAGAAGGAGATCGTGGCGCTGATTCAACAGGCTGTGCGTCTCGACGCGAGTGATCTTTACATCGTCACGCACGATGACAAGGGATTCATCCGAGCTCGTATCAACGGGCTCGTGCAGACGCTCGACACCATTCCGGCTAGCGACAGCCTTGAACTTGCAACTTCGCTCTACGCAAGCATGTGCGATCAGAGCGAGCAGGTATTCCAGGTTCATAAGCCGCAGGATGCGCGGCTGAAGTCGGCGTTCCTGGCCCCTGCTGGCCTCTACGGTGCGCGCGTTTCCACCATGCCCCGATCGCCAGGGCACTCGCTGGTGATGCGTCTTCTCTACAACTCCAGCAACCGCCCGAAGTCGCTTGGAGCCATGGGCTATCTGCCGGAACAAGCTGGGTTCTTCCAGCGCCTGACCGACAGCAAGACGGGGGTATACATCTTCTCTGGTCCAACCGGCTCGGGGAAGTCGACCTCGTTGCAGGTCTGCTGCGAGGAGCTCATGAGCAAGGCTAACAATCAAGCCCATGGGATCACCCTGGAGGACCCAACCGAGTATGAGATCCAGGGCTGGACACAGGTTCCTTGCCCGCGCGGCGCCGATCTCCGCGCCGATTGGATAACGGGTATTCGCCACATGATGCGACACGATCCGGACTACTCGATGATCGGTGAAATGCGTGACCGCGAATCGATGGAGGCCGTGATGGAGATCTGCCTTACTGGCCATCTCTCGCTTACCACGGTGCACGCCAACGACGCTGTTGCTTGCTTGCAGCGCATCAAAAATAAGGGTGTCAGCCGCGACCTGTTCGCCGATCCAGGCCTGATCCGGGGTCTCGTCAACCAGAAGCTGGTGCCCGTGCTCTGCGAGCACTGCCGTATCCCATGGGCCCAGATCGAAGCTTCAGTACCACAACTGCAGAGGGATCGGATCAATCGCCACTGCCATACCAAGGCGGTGTTCGTGAAAGGGCCAGGCTGCAGTCGGTGTAAAGGGGGCGTGACAGGCCGCCTAGTTATTGCCGAATGCATAGAGACCAGCACCAGGAATCTCGCCGTATTTGCGGACGAAGGCCGCGTCGCGGCGCGCCGATTCATGAAGCAAGAGCAGAACTTCATTACCCGCACGGAGTCGCTCATTCGCGCGGTCAACGATGGCCGGGTCTGCCCTCTCGTGGGCGAACACCACGTGAACCCGCTGGATGAGGATAAGGAGCTTCACGATGGTATTGCTTAGCCCCGCGCTGTCGGACAAGTTGGTTCGCCTACAGGTAACCACATCGGTGCGTGCGCAGCTGTACGAAGAGATCTCGGCGATGATCCAGAACGGCAAGTCGCTCAATGAGACATTGAGCAAGGCCTATGAGGTGACTTGCCAGTACGGTGCCGGCGCAGGGTCCGCACGCGCGCAGTTCATCTATGAGCTCAAGCAGGCTGCAGCTGCCGGCAAGAAGTTCTCCGGCGCTTTGAAGCGCTGGGCGCCTCCAATGGAAACAACCCTGATTGCGGTTGGCGAGAGGACCGGCGACCTGGTAAAGGCCTTCGAGAATGTGCGCTTCATGCATGAGTCTGAGGGCGAGATTGCCAGCACGTTCGTGACCAAGGTGCCCTACCCCGTTGCGCTCTTCGCGGCAACGGTTGGCATGCTCTGGATGCTTGCCGATCAGCAGGTTCCACAGATGTTGGCCATCGCGCCCCAAGAGGCTTGGAGTGGCCCTGCTGGGCTGATGATTCATCTCGCCCAGGCGACGCAGGCGTACAGCATCCCAGTTGGTGCGGCCGTTGTTCTGGGGGGCATCGCTATTGCTGCTTCTTTGCCCCGTTGGACAGGCTCATTGAGGCATCGCTTCGATCGCTTTGGACCTTGGGCCGTGTATCGGCGAATCCAGGGAGCTCAGTTTCTTCTGTCCTACGCAACACTCGTCAACGCCGGCGTGAGCCAAGACCGAGCGCTTGAGCAGCTCATTGGGGAGGCCTCGCCGTACCTGCATGAACGACTGAGCGCTGCACGGCTTGGCATTGCCCGAGGCCGGAGCTTTGGCGAGGCTCTGCGCAAAGCGGAGTACGACTTTCCCGACCCCGAGGCTAACGCCTACATCGAGATGATGTCGGACCTGGATGGGTTTGCGCCGGCGCTCCTCGACTACTCGAAGCGCTGGATGAAGCGAACGGTAAAGAGGGTCGGAACAGTGCTCAACGCCTTCTTCTTCGCGAGCATCTTGGGCGTCGCCTCGATTGCCGCACTAACCGCGGTATCTAGCTTCCAGATGACGGAGGTGGCCAAGAAGATTCAACGCTGAGCCCTATAGCCCCAGAAACCACTACCCACAACCAGGAACAAGGAATACCAATGAAGATCAAGTCCACCCTTGCCAGCCGCCGCTCGGGCCGTGCTCTGTTGATCGGTGCCGGCAGGCAGCGCGGCGCGACGATGCTGGAAATCATGGCGTGGCTTGCCATCGCCGCCCTGATTATTGGAGGCGCCATTTCCATGATCGCATCCGGCTGGAGCAGTTCGAAGGAGACCAAGGAAGGTGAGCATGTCACCACGCTGATCGCCAACACCAAGAAGCTGCAGTCGGTCAGCGGCTACGGAGCCTCGGGCACCAATCTTGTCCCGTCCCTCATTGCGACCAGTGGCGTCCCAGGGGACATGACCGTTTCCGGCAACACGCTGGTCAACCGATACGGTGGTACCGTCACTGTCGCTTCGACCGGCCTCGGCTATACCGTTACGACCCCGGGCCTGCCCACGAACGCATGTATCGCAGTAGCTAAGAGTGTTAGCTCCGCAGGCGGTGTGACCACGAAGATCAACAGCGGTTCGGCGTCGACCACCCCAGTCGATACTGCCACTGCGACGGCGGCGTGCACCTCGGCGACCAACTCGCTGGCCTTTACCCTGGCGAACTGAATATGCCCTCGCGGTTGAATGAGTTGTCCTTCGTAGGGCTCGTTATCGGCGAGCGCTACGCTGATATGAAAACCGCCCCCGGCACCGGCGCGTCTCGCGTGCCGGTGCCGGACGAGTGCCTAGACGAGATTGAGCAGATCCGAGCGATGTGCAGGGACGTCTTCGAGCGCCATCAGGACCCGGAGTTCACGATTGAGCACGACGGCGCAATGTACCGCGTCACCATCATGACGGCGCTGGACATGACGGACGTGCTGTTCCTTCGCGCTATTCGCGCTCAGATCCGCCCTATTGAAGCCATCCCGTTGTCAGAGGCCCAGCGCGCAATTCTGCTGGGCCGTGATACGCGCGGACTCATCATCGTGTCCGGTGACATGGCCGCAG